>JALYQM010000001.1 GCA_030855825.1 bacterium | reverse complement strand
AACTCATCTGACTGAGTAATGATTGTTTTTTGAGAAACTAAAGACGTGCTACCCATATCAGCTTGGGTGCTGATAGATTTTCGTAAATTACCAGTCGCAGAAGTAATCGCTTTTTTAGAATGTTGGCTTTTCATAGGCTGTGTTTTTACTCTCTCTGAGAGAGAAGTTGGTATTAGGACTTTTACTATCGTTCTTTCTCATTATTTCCTTTCGTCATTTTTAATAAGTCTTCTTTCATAAATCGCCAATCTCCACGTATTCCAACTTTTAGACCGTTGAGCTTTTTCTGCTGTGCCCAACTACGAATAGTGCTGACACTCATGGCTAAAAAGCGCGTTGCGTGTTGTACATTGAGTAATTCATGGGTTGTATCATCCATAAGTAGCTACGTTAGACCCTATTATATTAGACTAAGCTACACCAATATACCAGAGGAGTATAAGAAGTGAGGTAAAAAAATAAATTGGTATGAGGTTAAAATAAGCTGCTTTGTGGGTCAAAATGCTCCCTGAACACGATTCGAATATATAACTATAACTTAATGTTACTAATTTGTCCTAATTGCTTAGTATAATTGGGCATTGCCGAACCGTAGACTCAAATCCCAACCTTTCAGGTTATTTTTTTGGTACGAATATTTTGAAGAAAAATGAGGCGATTAGCAAGCCATTTTGGGCTATTTAGAGAGCGCGGTCACTCTCGGTTTTTATACTTGCTGGGCTGCCTGGATTCGAACCAGGAATAAAGGCTTCAAAGGCCTCTGTGATACCGTTTCACCACAGCCCATTAAATACGCGCGCACAGCCATTGCGCAATACGCACTATGTCTGGTAGTATACATAAATAGTTATATTTAAACAACATTTAGAAGGAACAAGCGGCGACAAGGCCGTTTTTTATTGCACTATGGATTCCCAATCTATAAATTCATTAAAAAAGACAAAGATCGTTTCAACACTCGGACCAGCCACAAATTCAGAAGAACAAATCCGCCACTTAGCCCAGCATGGAATGGATGTTGCTCGACTTAATTTCTCCCATGGTACACACGATGAGCACCAGAATCGAAACGATTGGGTCCGAAAAGTTGCAAAAGAGCTTGATAAACCAATAGCAGTGATGCAGGATTTACAAGGACCCCGTATTCGGTTAGGCGCATTAGCCGACGAACCTCAGATGTTAGAAAAAGGTCAGAAAGTAATCCTCTGGTTTAGTAAAGAGCAAACAGACGATCGTATTCCCGTTTCTTTTGACATGTTCCCTCACCTGAAAGAAGGCGACCGGGTTCTCATCAAAGACGGTCTAATCCGCCTTTCAGTGGAAAAGACCCATCATGACAGCTGCGAATGCATCGTAAGAGTCGGCGGCGATATCGGCTCAAGAAAAGGTATCAATTTACCGGACACCAAACTTCCTCCAGTATCGTTTACTGAAAAAGACGCAGAAGATCTTGTATTCGGACTCAAAAACAAAGTAGATTATGTCGCGCTCTCATTTGTTCAGGATGAAGATGATATTCATAATTTGCGAGCAGAAATAGCAAAACACGCACATCATCCAAAAATCGTCGCAAAAATCGAATGCCAAGAGGCAATCCGTAACCTTAAATCTATTATCGAAGCCACCGATGTCGTAATGGTAGCCCGCGGAGATATGGCTACAGAAGTAGGCCAGGAAGATGTGCCTATTATTCAACGCGAAATTATCCGTCTTTGCCGTGCAACTCATACTCCGGTAATTGTTGCGACACAAATGCTTGAATCAATGGTAAAAAACCCAGTTCCAACCCGTGCCGAAGTAAATGATATCGCTTCAGCGGTAATGGATCATGTAGACGCGTGTATGCTTTCAGGAGAAACCGCAAACGGTGACTATCCAATCGAAGCAATTAGCACAATGGAACGAATTATAAAAAGGGTAGAACGCCATCACCGGGAAACCCTGACAGATTTTGCGCTAACTACGCTCGAGGAGAGTGGAGAACAAACCACCGCGATCGCTGCCGCAACAACCATATTAGCTCATCAACTAAAAGCTAAACTGATAGTTGTCGCTACTTCAACCGGTAAAACCGCGCAGAGAATCGCTTCTTATCGACCACCAGTTACGGTAGCGGCAGTTACCGACAATGAGCTGACATATAACCAGTTAGCGATGGTATACGGAGTCAAGTCATTTTTCGTTGACAAAATGTCAAAAAATGAAGCTGGTCTTGATACAATAATTGATCATATCCAGGAAAAAGGATATGTCGAAGCAGGGGATAAAGTAGTTCATGTAACCGGCGAAAAACCAGGGGAAATGGGCGGAACAAGCATTATTAAAGTAGAAACAATTAAGTAAACCCTTATCTACAAACAAAAGTACCATTCTCGAAAATATCTGAGTCCGGCAAATTACACGAATGCTGCTTAGTATTAACAAGGGTTACATAACCCTTGACCGTTATCGGCTTATTGAAGCAAACCTCACCTTCGACATCAAGGTTCTGACAGTGCAGCAACGAAGGAACAACTTGTACTCGCGACTCAAAATCGCTAATAAGCTTATAATATTCATCATCAAGCGTAATCTTAATAGTACCTAATTTACGTCTCGAATCAGAATAAACATTATATTCGTCGTCCATTTTATAGATATCTGAGCGTAAAGCAAGCAAATCGGCACAGGTTTTTATAGGCAAAAAACGCGCCTTCGTAACCCGAACCGCTTGAGCCCCAGGAAAAACAGAAATTGCAGAGCCCATAGCGGTCTCCAGCTGAAAAACTTTTGGGCTATTTTTTTGCTTAGGATCAACCGTCTTACTATTACGGATAAGCGGAAGCCCAAGCACATTGTTATGATCATTCAAATACGTTTTAAGTGCGCGCAAGTTAATCCAAAGATTATTAGAATTGAAATACTTATACTTGGTAATATCCTGAAAGCTATCTATATCTTTTTCAGGGCATTGCGCAACTTCACGCAAAACCAAATGGCCATCTTTATGTCGAGCAAGATGACCTCCTTTTTTATCAGCAGGGGTACGATTCACGACTTCCATCATAAAAGGAATCTTATTCTGAGCTAGGTATCCTAAGATACCGAGGTCAAGAGTGGCACCAAGGTTATCTATATTAGAAATAAATGCGTACTCATATCCTTTTTCAAGCAAACTATCAAGGATACCGGTGGTTTCCAAGGCAATATATACTTCTCCATGCCCAGGTGGACACCATTCTAAATCGGTATTCTCAGGCCAGACAGCCGGAGCTAGCGTATCTTGTAAAACCTTCGGAACTTTATATTGTGTCATCGTTGCGGGGACTACCCCTTTAAAATGAGGGTAAGTATCTATTACCGCCTGTGTATCAGAATCAGTGTTATAGCTATTCATGAAAATAAGTGGAATGTAAGTAGAGTACTTTTCTCGTAGAGCCAACACCTGACGAATCGAAATATCCAGGAAATTCAAATCCTTACGTGCAGTAAGCAATGATTTTGCCTTATCAAGGCCCATACTTGTACCAAGTCCACCATTAAGTTTAATGATGACAGCTTTAGACATAGCAGTCTTACCCGCATCTATATAGCCTTCAAGCTGTTCAAGCCCTTCCACGCTATCAATTGGCGAAATCTCTTCTTCACTAATAAGCCCTCTTTCACCATTTAGTACAAGATTATAATAATAGTGAAAGTTATTAACCACAATTTCAGGAAGGTTATGTGCCCGCATTAATTGTTCAAAGAGCGGAAAAGATGAATCTAATTTAGCCATACATGTACCTTTATTAATAAACTTATAGCAATACGAATAAGGATTATATCATTTATTAGTTACTTTTGCAAATATGCGAACTTTAATAGTTATAAAAGTATAACAAATTGATCTTCAGAATCATAATTAAAGGGCATACTGTTGTCTGTTAATATAATTAATGATATACTCGCGACTACATATGACAGATACACAAACAGTGCCAAAAAAAGCCTCAGCGCTTGATTTTTTTCGAACGACTGTGTTAGAATTGAAAAAAGTAGACTGGCCGACCAGAGAAAAAACAATCAGATTAACCCTCATTGTTATAGGTGTTAGCCTTATTATTGGTATGTTCATAGGCGGCTTAGATATCCTACTAACACAAGCAGTTCAGGAATTATTAGAATTTAAAACTAAATAGGAAAACCATTAATGGACACCTCGGCAAGCCCAAATAACGTAGTTCCTGAAACTCCCGAAACACCAGCAACTCCTAAAATATTTGATAATCCAAACGCAAAATGGTACGTAGTGCATACGTATTCAGGTCATGAAAACAAAGTTGAAGCTACGCTCAAACAGCGAATCGTCATGAACCATCTTCAGGAGAAGATTGTAGATATCAAAGTTCCAACCCACGATCAGGTTCAAATTAAAGAAGGCAAGAAGTCTACAATCAAGGAAAAGATTTTTCCAGGCTATATTCTTGTTAAAATGGAACTGAATGATGATACCTGGTCGCTTGTACGTACTACTCAAGGTGTTACCTCATTCGTTGGAATGGGCAATAAACCTACCCCTCTCCCCGAAAAGGAAGTGCAGACAATCATGAAATTCATGGAAGTTGCCTCACCGCGATACAAAGTTCGCTTTGAACAGAGTGAAGCAGTCAAAATTGTGGACGGCCCTTTCGCAGATTTCGTCGGTACAGTATCCGAAATTAATGATGAAAAAGGTAAAGTCACAGTATTGGTCTCAATCTTCGGTCGTGAAACTCCAGTTGAGCTCGATTTCTTACAGATAGCAAAATTATAATTAGTAATTGAGAGGATTCTAGTAGCCCGTAAGATAGGCATCTAGTCTCATAACTATGGCTGCAAAAAAAGTAAAAGCAGTATTAAAACTTAATATCCCTGCCGGAGAAGCAACCCCGGCACCACCACTCGGTCCTGCACTTGGTCAACAAGGTGTGCCGATCATGGACTTCGTAAAGCAGTATAACGCTGCAACTGCAAGCCAAAAAGGTTCAATTGTTCCAGCGGTTATTACGGTGTACGAAGATAGAACATTCACTTTTATTACTAAAGTTGCGCCAATGTCAGATCTTATTAAGAAAAAGATGGGCCTTGCTAAAGGTTCTGGAAAAGCTGGCCGGGAAACAGCAGGAACGCTTACTCAAGATCAAATTCGCGAAATCGCGAATCAGAAACTTCCTGACCTTAACACAAAAGATATTGAGCAGGCCATGAAAATGGTTGAAGGGACTGCACGTTCCATGGGTATTAAACTTGCATAATTATTATAAATAACTGTGGGAGCCTTAATCGGCGTACGTACCACAAGGAGAAATAAAATGCCAAAATTAAAAAAAGAAGATTCACCAAAGCAGAAACGATTAAAAGAATTATCTGCACGAATCGGCGAACCGGAAAATATTTTCGACGATGAAGCTGTTCAAGCAAAAAAAGAAGAAGACACTAAAAAGGAAGAGCTTGCAGCACGAACAGCCGAAGGTTCAGCACCTGAAGGTGAGGAAGCTCCAGCAGAAGTGAAGGTTAAGAAAGCGCCGAAAGTTCATGGTAAAAAGCATGTTAATGCCAAATCACTCGTCGCCAAAAATACTAAGTATCCACTCGACGAAGCAATCGCACTATTAAAGAAGGCGTCCTATTCTTCCTTTCCCGGAACGGTAGAACTTCATATAACTCTGTCAGATAAAGAGCAACGTGGAACGTTGGCTCTTCCTCATGGAACAGGTAAGAACATTAAGGTTTTCGCATTCGTAAGCGAAGCAAAGGTTAAAGAAGCTAAAGATGCCGGCGCAGAGCAGGCAGGAAGCCAGGATCTCGTTGCATTAATCAAAGAGGGTAAATTTGTTCCAGGAAAAGATTTCAATGCAGTAGTAGCAGAACCTGCGATGATGCCAATTATTGCACCACTTGCTAAAGTTCTTGGACCAAAAGGATTGATGCCTAATCCGAAGAATAGCACAGTAGGTGCAAATGTTGCAGGTATGGTAACAAGCTTAAAGAAGGGACAGGTAAATTTCAAAGCCGAAACAGCTAATCCCTACTTAGTCCACTTGCCAATCGGCAAGGTATCCTATGATGCTACCCAGCTTTCCGAAAACTATCAGGTAATAGTGCAGCATTTTGGTCTAAACAAAATAAAAAAGGCGTTCCTATCAGCGACAATGGCTCCAAGTATAGAAATTAAGCTTGGCTAATTATCTCAGTAATACAATAAAAGACCTCATTTGAGGTCTTTTATATGTTGATATTACTATTGAACGAGTAAGAGTGCAGGTGAGGTTTCAGATGATGATTCTCGGGAGGAGTAATCAATTCCTTCGGTACCTTCACTAGTGATTTTAAATGTATAAGTCGAACCATTCTTAATATAAGTAGTGACATCAATCGTTTTTAAAATTCGTGCAGACACAGGTCCAATCGGACCGATGCGAACTTCGCCCCCGGATGGTTTTGAATCAAAGGTTAAAAGTTTGTCAGACCAGAGATTATCATTAAGAAGTGAGAGATCACCACCGATATTATTGGAATCAGTAGGATATAAACGTAATAATACTTTTGAAAATGGTTTATCCGCGGGAATTTTGAATTTTAAATACGCCATTTTTTGCGAAGACCTGTCAACTTTCAAATAGCTTTCGGAACCATAAGTTTTTTGAGGAGCATCGGCACTAACATATCCATCTTCGGTGGGAATAAGTACCAATGCATTCGAAGTGTCAGACACAACATTTTCGGACGCATCTGACACATCAGGCGAGAAAATATCAGCCGCAGCTCGTTCTTCAATCTTAATGATCGGTGAACTACCAATCAGGTTTGAATTATTAATCAAATTAGGCAGTTTAAGATAACCGCCAAAAACACCTATTAATAAAACGCTAGCAAATAGACCTAATCCTACGACAGGATCAAAAAGAAAATTGCTGTTTGTTTCAAACTCACGCTCTTTCTTATAATTCATGATTTGTTCAAACACAGAAGAATAGAAGTTTTGTCTAGGATTCATAGAAACATTGAACCATTATAAGCAAAGAGTTGTCAACGGTTCTTTTTTACTTTTTGTCCTGACTGGGTGTCTTCAATTATATAGCCTGAACTTTGAGCTGTTAAACGAATTAAATCGGATAATTCCCAGTCACGCGCTTTACGTGCAGATTCACGCTCAAAAAGTATCTCCCTGACTGTCTTCCCGTCAATGTGAAGCGTATCGATTTCTGATTCGGACAGGAACAGTGAGGTTTTTGTAAGTTCTGCAAGGCCTAATCCTAAAATTTTATCGAATGCGATTAGATGTGATCGTTTTCCGGTATCGTTTAGTGATGAAGATAACATCTCATGAAGTATCGATAAAGCCCTTGGTGAATCGAGATCATTATTCATCGCAACAGTAAACCTCTGGTAAAAATCCGATGAAAGATCCTGGAGCATCTGTGCTTCAGGGTGATCGTAAAGTAATCTTCTGATGCCATTCATAGTTTCTTCCGCTGCTCGCATTGTATTAACGGAAAACTCGAGCTCTGAACGATAATGCGCCGTTAAAGTAAAATAGCGAAAAACCATAGGATCAAACCCAAGTTCTTTGACTTTAGTTAGCGTATAGAAATTATCTCCCGACTTCGCCATTTTCGCGCCGCCTACAATAGTCAGGAAATTATTATGCATCCAGAACCGGGAGAACAACTTACCGGTAGCTCCTTCAGTCTGCGCTATTTCATTAGTATGGTGAACAGGAATATGATCAATACCACCACAATGAATATCTATTGTCTCTCCCAGTAGTTTCATAGCCATTGCTGAGCACTCAATATGCCATCCGGGGAATCCCTTACCCCACGGAGAGTCCCATTCCATTTGGCGTTGCTCGAAAGCAATGGAGAACTTCCAAAGATAGAAATCAGTTAGATTCTGTTTTTCAGGATCAGGCTCAACTCGAGCACCTTCCTTCAGCTCTTCGATTTTCATACGTGACAATTTAGCATAGCCGGGAAATTTGGCTGTGTTATACACGATCCCTGCCGAAGTTTTATAAGTAAAACCCTTTTGCTCAAGTAGGGAAATTAAATCAATCTGTTCCTGGATATAATCAGTAGCTTTAGGTTCAACAGTAGGAGGAATAATATTAAGTGCTGAAACATCTGCATGATAGGCATCGGTATAATGTTGTGCTACATCCCAGACACTTTTCCCTTCTCTGCGTGCACCTTTTTCCATTTTATCTTCGCCCGAGTCGTCAATATCGTGATTTGAGACGAGATGGCCAACATCAGTAATATTCATTACATGTTTAACATTATATCCATTAACACTAAGCGTCCGTTTTAACAAATCGTAGAAAATAAAAGCGCGCAGATTACCAATATGCGCAAAATGATAGACTGTCGGGCCACAGGTATACAAAGAAACAAGAAGCGGGTCGAGAGGGGTAAATTCCTCTAAAGACCGGGAGAGTGTATTGTATAGTTTCATTGCCTGATTATACGTTACAAGGCCAGTTCACGCAATTTCGAAACAATTGGCGAGAGTAACGCAATTAGTTTTTGAATATCCTCAGAAGTTGAATGCTTACTTGTCGAGACACGAAGGGCGGCTGACTTGCGTACATCGAAACCAGTGAGAGATAACGCTTCAATTACATGAGATTGACGCACTACACCAGATGAACATGCAGATCCCGAGGAAACAGCAACACCTTCACGATCAAGCGCAGTAATAAGAGCTTCACCATCGACATTTTCAAAAAGAAAGCTCGTTATATGAGGAGCCCTAAGCTCGGCATGCCCGGTAAGATGCACTTTCGTGTTGCTCTCTAAAATATCATTACTCAGCTCTTTCTGAAGAATTTTCAAACGAAGACTAGCTTCCTCTTTTTGTCGAGGATTGTTTAATGCTTCTCCAATACCAACAATTCCAGCTACATTTTCAGTGCCAGCGCGCTTGTAATACTCTTGGCCTCCGCCATCGATCTGTCGAGTCAGCGGCATGCCGTCTCGTGCATATAAAACGCCCGAGCCCTTAGGCCCATATATTTTATGGCCCGTAATAGAGAGCAAATCAATACCAATCGCATTGACATCACAATCAAAATATTGAATGGCCTGGACCGCATCACAGTGGAAGTAAAGAGGAATCATTGTTTTTCCATCCGCGTTTTTAAAACGCAAAAGTCGAGCACGTCGTACGAAGGCTCCAATCTCAGCAACCGGTTGCACAGTACCAATCTCGTTATTTGCAAACATCACCGATATCAAAACTGTATTATTCGTAAGAAACGATTTAATAGTATCTATTGAAACCATTCCAAATTCATCGACAGGCAACCAAACAATTTTAGCCCATCCTAAAGATTCGACATGTCGTAACGCCTCCATCACACAAGGGTGCTCAATAGGAGAGGCAATTATTTCAGGAAGAAATTCATGTCCGAATTTTCTACGGATCCCTTCAATGACACCTTTAATCGCGAGGTTATTTGCTTCGGTAGCGCTGGATGTAAATATGACATCCTTAGCTTGTGCGCCAATAGCACCAGCAACTTGCTGTCGAGCTCTCTCGACAGCCATGCGCGCATCCCTCCCCAAAGAATGAACAGAGGAGGCGTTACCAAATTCTCCTGAAAAATACGGCATCATTTTTTCCAGGACAGCAGGGTCTAAAGCCGTCGTAGCGGCATTATCGAGATAAATCATCCTACTATCATATCATACTTCAGATTAATAACTATTGCTCAAACCGAGTAATATAGTAAAATTAGTCATATGTCATTTAAACCCGTCGATCCCACAAGAACACTTCAACAACTAGAAGAGGAAACCATAGAATCGTGGAAGGTAGGCAAAACTTTCGAGAAATCAGTTGAAATGCGTCCTGAAGAAAACTCCTACGTTTTTGTCGATGGACCACCTTTTGTAACCGGATCACCTCATTACGGGAATTTATTACCATCAGTTGCCAAAGATGTTATTCCTCGCTACCAGACAATGAAGGGCAAGCGAGTACGACGCGTATGGGGATGGGATTGCCACGGATTACCAATCGAAGAAAAAGTTAATAAACTATTCGGTATTCGTTCCTCAACTGAACTAGAACGAAAAATGGGAGTAGAGAAGTATGTGCAGGAATGCCGAAAATATGTGGAATCCGCTTCTTCCGATTGGCGATGGTATATCGAACGTATCGGTCGTTGGGTAGATATGGATAATGCCTATTACACCATGCATACGACCTTTATGGAATCAGTAATCTGGTCGTTTAAACAAATCTACGAGAAAGGGCTTATTTACAAAGGTAAACGCGTTTCATTATTTTCAACAGATACTTCAACTCCTGTTTCCGGTTTCGAAGTTTCGATGGATACCGATAACTACCGCGACGTAGAAGATTTATCTATTTTCACTAAATTTGAACTTGAAAAAGAGCTCGAAGGGCGCAAAGCATATATGGTTGCATGGACTACAACCCCATGGACCATTCCGGCCAACTTCGCTCTCGCCGTTAACGAATCATTTACCTATGTACTGATCGAGTATGACAATCAAAACCTGATCGTATCCAAAGAAAGGCTTGGGTATACTTTTAATGAAGACGAATCGCACATCGGAACTGAAAAAGATAGCGTAGTTAAAATAATAAAAGAATATTCTGGAAAAGAACTAGAGGGATTAACGTATAAACCTATCTATGATTTCTTTCTAGCTACTAAAACACAAAACGATTTCAAGGTGTATCTTTCCAGTGATGTTATCAACTCTGAAGGAACCGGCGTGTTACATATAGCGCCAGCGTTTGGCGAAGTCGACTTTACTATGGGCGCTAAACATGGACTCAGCGGCATTTCGGATATTGATAACGAAGGTAAAATGCTGGTATCTCCTTGGGAAGGCCTCTATTTGCGAGATGCTAGCCCTCTCGTAGCCGAGGATCTGCAACATCGTGGCAATTTATTACGCTCCGAAAATTACACGCATCGGCTACCTTTCTACCGTGGTAAAAATCCACTCATATACATGGCTCAGGATTCGTACTTTATTAATATCCAAAAGATCAAAGAACAGATGGCTCAGTTAAACGAGAAAATTAATTGGATTCCTGACAATATTAAACACGGAAGATTTGAGCAGACTATTAATACCTCACCTGACTGGTGTATTTCCAGAAATCGGTATTGGGCTACAATCATGCCAATTTGGGAAAACGACAAAGGAGATCAGATAATTATCGGCAGTCTTGAAGAGATGGCTCAGTACACAAATCAATTAATAAAGAAAACCGAAGATGGAAAAACTTTCTACTTTTTTGAAGATAAACCAATGGATTTACATCGTGATGTCTGCGATAAAATCGTTTTAACAAAAGATGGATCAGAATACCATCGTATTCCTGAGGTATTGGATTGTTGGATGGACTCAGGATCAGCACCGTTTGCAGAATACCACTATCCATTTGAGAATAAAGAAGTCTTTGAAAAAGCGATGACTGCTGATTTCATCATTGAATACGTTGGGCAGGTACGTGCCTGGTTTAATATGCTCCTTCGTATGTCAACCATGGTCTTCGGAGAAACAGCATTCAAAAATGCAATTTCAACCGGAGTTCTTGCAGGTACCGATGGCCGCAAAATGAGTAAATCATACGGCAATTATCCCGATCCCCGTCAGACTATAGAAAAATATGGTGCCGATGCTTTCCGCCTCTATTTTATGGGCAGTCCGGTGATGATTGGCGAAGACATGAACTTCAATGAGAATGATCTTGCCGACCAAGTGAAATCCGTGTTGAACATTTTCTGGAATTCATACAAATATTTCATAATGTATGCAAATACAACAGAGAATGTAAATTATTCAGTTACTCCGGAAAATATAACCCTTCTCGATAAATGGATTTATGCACGACTTGCTCAAACAGTGAACGAAATAGATTCTGCTTTAGCCCAATACAATACACCGAAAGCAACCAGAGCTATTCGACCGTTCATAGATGACCTTTCAACCTGGTATATTCGGCGTTCTAGAAATAGATTCGCTGCATCCGACACCATTGCGTTGCATACACTGTATTCTGTGTTGCTCGAATTCTCAAAGGCTGCAGCACCTATTATTCCTTTTATCACCGAAAATATTTATAGAGGACTTACCAACGAGACATCGGTTCATTTAACTGATTACCCTAAGGTTGTCACTCTCAGCGAAGAGCAATTAAAATTGCTTGCAAATATGACAACGACTCGTCAAATAGCGTCTTTAGGCCAAGCCGCGCGTTTACAGGCCAAACAACCAATCAAACAGCCATTGCAAACAGTTCAGATAAAATTGGAAGGGCAACACGAACTTTCAGAAGAATACCTTAACATTATTAAAGAAGAACTTAATGTTAAACTAGTTACTTTTGTAGATACTATCGATAATTCATACGTGACTGTAGAAGAAAAAGGAATACAGATTGCTCTCGATACAACACTTACCGAAGAATTACAACTCGAAGGGAAACTACGCGAGGTACTCCGAGCACTACAGGAAGCACGCAAACAAAATAATATGGATGTTACCGATGAGATCAAACTACGCTGGTTCTCCGCAGATGAACAAATCAATAAAGTATTCGAGAAGTTTGATCTACAAATTAAGTCAGGCGTAAAAGCAAAATCAGTGGTAAAAGAATCCAGTGCAGATAATCTTACACAGCTTGAGAAAAGCAATCTTGCCGTGATTATCGAGCAGTAGTAAACTACAAGCATGGATACACAAAAACTTGAACTAATTTCTAAAATTATTCGGTACTACATTATTGCGGCGTCAACCAAAGCTGGATCGGGACACCCAACATCTTCGCTTTCGGCAGCTGATCTGATGGCCGTATTATATTTTAATTTTCTCAAATACGATTTCAAGAATCCTAACAATCGCTACAATGATCGGCTTATTTTCTCAAAAGGGCATGCTTCACCGCTTCTATATGCGTTATATAAAGTCGCAGGAGTAATTAGTGAAGAAGAGCTAATGACATATAGAACTCTGTACAGCCCGCTCCAAGGACACCCGACACCAGAAACCCCCTATGTTGATGTTGCAACGGGGTCACTTGGAATGGGCTTATCATTCGGCTTAGGAATGGCTATAGCAAATAAATCAGACGGACTTTTGAATAAGCATTACGTGTTACTCGGCGATGGAGAAATGGCCGAAGGCAACATTTGGGAAGCGATTGAAATTGCCGCGCACTATAAAACCAATAATTTAGTGGGCATTCTAGATGTAAACAGGCTAGCCGAAACAGGAGAAACATTATTCGGACATGATGTATATGCGTATGAAAAACGAATAGCCGCCTTTGGCTGGGGAACAATAGTAATAGATGGACACAACATTCAGGAAATAATTAGCGCTTTCGAGGTAGCCCAGAAACAGGAAGTGCCTTTCATGATTATCGCTAAAACGATAAAAGGTAAAGGTGTATCGTTTCTTGAGGATAAATTAAATAAACATGGAAAAGCTTTAAAGGATGACGAGGCGGAAAAAGCATATCAGGAATTAAATGTTTCTTCATCTGAAAAAGAATTGATCTTTCCCGTCGGAATCCCGGAAGACAACAGCCTTATCATTAAGGATTCCACAGATTATAACGCGCTTTCAATGCTTGAGAGTATTTCTACAATGACACAACAGAATGAGCCTGTACCAACACGTAAAGCGTATGGCATCGCATTGTCTCAATTAATAAAAAATTCAGAGAATCTGTACGTACTTGATGGTGACCTTTCCGACTCTACTTTTTCAGGGTTAACAGCAGAAGTAAAACCTAATCAATTTTTCAATATGTTTATTGCCGAACAGAATATGATTGCGGTAGGAACAGGTATGACGAAAATGGGTAAAACAGTTTTTGCATCAAGCTTTGCAGCATTCCTAACCCGAGCTTATGATCAGATCAGAGTATCTTCACTGAGTGAATCAAACCTTAAAATTACCGGTTCACATGTTGGTGTTTCAATTGGTGAAGATGGCGCATCTCAAATGGGTCTTGAAGACATTGCAATGATGCGCGCAATTTTTAACTCAACGATTCTATATCCATCAGATGCAATCTCGACAGCTAAATTGCTCCAACAAATTCCTTCGCTCCCGCATATAACGTATTTACGTACCACCCGTAAACCAACGCCAGTTATTTACCACCCCGAAGATGAGTTCCCGATAGGCAAATCTAAAACGATACGATCATCAGATACTGATCAATGCCTCATTATTGCAGCCGGTGTAACGCTTCATGAAGCCCTAGCCGCATATGAGGATCTGAAATCAGAAGGGATTAATGTCAGAATACTCGATTGTTACTCGGTAAAACCAATCGACACAGAAGGAATCATTTCGGCAGCTAGAGATTCCAATAATACCGTTATCACAGTCGAAGATCACTATTTCGAAGGCGGAATAGGCGATGCAGTACTGAATGTCTTCTCAAACGGCTCAGCTCATATCACTAAAATGGCCATTACCGAGCGACCGCATTCAGGAAAGCCGGCAGAATTGCTGGAGCGCTATGGGATCTCGGCAAAACACATCGTTGAAAAAGTAAAAGAAGTTGTTAAAATACAAGCAAAATAGCCTTAATTCATCATTGACCAATACGTACACTATAGGTTATAATGTGCCTACCAATTTATTGGGGAATTTTGCGTATTATGACAAACAATACTGGTACACCACTAAATCCCTTTACCGCCCAAGCGCGAGTGGAGCAAAATAGCCCGATCCAAACGGCAGATTTGGGCTATCCTTTTGGCGAGTTACCTTGGGCAAAACTTCAGGAAGATCTAGCTGCAAAGGCAAGTCTGGAGCAAAAAGGTCGAGCCGCTCGCGCTCGAACAGAGGTTCCTACTCCAGCGAACCCGGCAAGTGCCGAATATGGATTTATACCGGCAATCCCAAAAGTAGGCCGAACAATCGATATGAATATGGCAGCAATGATGGCACAACAGCAACAGGAAGTACCCCATCCTGCGCCCGTAGTAGTTCCTCAGCAAAATAATAATCTCGATATTATGAATTGGCAACCTGGTCCGGCTCAGGCTCCACAGGAGCCTCTCCACAAAGTATCTCAACATCTTAATATACTCGCGCAGCCATTTACTGGCCTGGATAAGAGTGGCAAAACGTCAGATAAAACGGTATCGACGGTTGCAGGACACTTCGATGTCATGAAAGCCGGCGTATTCAATGAACTGAAGGAAGCTCCTAAAAATCCTGCCCAGCAGCAACAGGAAATGAAATACCATGAGATCTTAAATAAAATACGCGCAATAGCACAGGACGAAGGCAATCAACGCCGTGTGTCAGACGAAGCGACGGTAATAACCGCTGATCATCAGGAAATTCAGCAAAACCTCATGAGAAGTGAGATCGCAACGATGGTTTCGCCAAGCGTTGATCTACAAAGAAAGCTAGGTGCAATCAAATCGAAAAAGTCTGTTGTGCAACTTTTGAAAGAGTATTCAGATGTAACTCTATCGGCTGTCAAAAAATATCAGCAACGCGAAAATGATAAGAATCAAATTACACTTCCAGGTAGCCCGAAACGCGGCAAAGCCCATGAAGATGGAGGAGAGTTTACCGGTAGCAGTTCCGGAGCAAAGCAGCGCGTTGGATAAATCCGAATTCAGCAAATCCTACTATGAAAGAGCAAATTCGAAGCGTCATTATCCCCAATATTGATCGAAGGACGGCTATCAAAAGGGTGGTGTTGGGGGGGGGGCTAGGACTAGGCGCACTTATTTTAACAGGGGAAGCCTACCGAAGATTGCCTTCTTCCGAGAACGATTCAATTAGGCTTGAATTGGAAAAAAAATACAATATTGAATTAAAAACTCAGTTTCAAGTGCACAATGAAGCAAATAAAAGATTTCCTGGATCTTCTCGATGGTACTATCCTGAAAATGATCCAGACCAGCCTCCAAGAAGCTGGGATGTAGCTAGGTTGAAATTAATTGATACTTACCTGTCAATTCTTGCTCCTAATTTCTGTGAAAGTTACGCTGGATATAATACAAGAATAGTACTAGGGGATAAGAGTACTTTTTTATCTGAATATATTACAGTACCTGATCCAGTTTTGACAGGTACCTGGTAAACTAGACAGTAAGTCTCGCATAATTAAATAATTACCAAGGAGACTAACTATGCCAGGAAAAATATACACAAAAGAATTCAAGGAAGAAATTATTGGTAAAATTAAATCAGAAGGTATTAGCGGAGTCGAAGCAGCCAATCGATATGGTATTAATGTTAAAAATGTTTATCGATGGTTAAGTGAAGGTGTCTGTGGTAGTAGTAGCGAAGCGTTGGAGATCAATAGACTCAAACGAGAGAACAAGCAGCTAAAAGAGTTGATTGGTACATTTGTGATAGAAAAAGAGCGGGGGAAAAAAGATTGATATGATTAAATCAGTCACAACACAAATCAACAAAACACATCTAGCTCGTGAGATGGGAGTCAGTCGCTCAAGTTTGTATTACACAAAAACTAGAGAACTATTAGATTTAGAATTAAAGCGACAGATCGAATCGGTTATGGTTGATCACCTTGGGTATGGTCATAAACGTATTGCCCTGCACCTTAAAATGGGCCACAACCGAATCAGACGAGTCATGAAGAAGTATGACTTAAAGCCATACCGAAGACGAGCAAAATCACCAGTTAAAAAGAAGGATCGTGGTAAGGTCGATAGCGGTATACCCAATCTAATTGCACCGCTCCTGACCAGTAATAGTATTACAAGACCAGACCAAGTATGGTGTATGGATTTTACGTACATCAAATTTCAAGGAAAATTTATCTACCTGGCAACCATCATAGATGTGTATAGTCGTGGAATAGTGGGAGTAAACGTGTCCCGCTTCCATAACCGCTTTTTAGTGATAGGGGCACTTGAAAATGCATTACAAGCACATAGTACTCCAGACATAGTTCATTCTGACCAGGGATCAGAGTATGACAGTAGTGATTTTATGTTTTTTGTTAAAACAATTGGCATTCTAATTTCTATGAGTCAGAAAGGATCGCCGTGGCAAAATGGATACCAGGAATCATTCTTTGGACATTTTAAAGGAGAAGCTGGTGACCTCAATCGTTTTGAAACACTAGGAGAGCTTGTTGAATACATCTATCAGCAGATATATTATTACAATCATAAACGTGTTCACTCAGTTCTCAAGATGACACCGTATAAAAAGAGAGAGACTTACTGTCTTAAAAAGTAGGTACTTGCCATGTCAGAAGCCAAGAATAATGCGACTTTTCCAATTTCATCAGGCTCCCCCATTCGATGCATGGGAATTTTTGCAAGAAAGTTTTCCAGCATTTGATTCATATCTACCATTTTTGTTGGTATGGACTGCAGTAGTTGTTGTACACCGGGAGTTGTAATACCTCCTGGTGCTATTGCGTTGATCCAAATCTTATGCGGAGCAAGCTCTAAGGCTACATTTTTTGTAAACCCCCAGACGCCATGTTTTGACGCGTCATAATGAGCCAGACCGATGGATGATGGATGAAGAGCATCAATTGAGGTAATGTTAATAATTTTTCCACCTTTTCCTTGGCTAATCATCTGCTCCGATGTGTATTTTACGCAGAGAAAAACTCCACTGAGATTGACTGCTATTACTTTTTCAAAATCTGCGAGTGACATTTCCCTAACAAGCTTCGATGGATAAATACCCGCATTATTGACAAGTATATCTACAGAGCCATAGTGTGAGACACTCTCTTTGACCATATGCTTTACACTGTCTTCGTTAGAAACGTTTGTTTGAACTGCTATTGCTTTCCAACCTTTTTCAGTTAGTTTTTTGACTGTATCTGTAGCTTCACTTTCGATAAGACTTGCTATAACTACATTTGCCCCTGCTTCCGCTAATCGATACGCAATTCCATATCCAATACCTACTGCACCGGTAACGATGGCTGTTTTGCCAGATAAATCAGTTAATTTGCTTAGTGGCATGATTTCCATTTATAAACTCCTTTGCTTACTATATTCGATTACTCCTCAGCATACTTTTCAGGGTCATTGTCAAAATGTGTTTTGCACCCATCGTAACAAAAATAATATTGCTTATCCTGGTAGGTACTTTTGAAATTAGCTTGTTTGGGATCAATATCCATTCCACATACTAAGTCTATAACCATCCCTTCCTCTTCAATCGCCATACCTGACACATTCTTTATCTGTGATATTTGTTTCATACTTTTTTTATTCACCTCCAATTACTTGTTATGTTTATATATTACAGAATGAAATCATGTTCTTCCGTGATAATTGTCACTGATAATAGTTCGTGTTAAACCTAAGATATCGTTATATGATCAAGATTCTTGACCGTGGTTCATACAAAAAATTTAAAACTTGTTCATCAAAAATTATTTTCTCGTTAGAAAGTAACGAGATGCATGGACATGAAACAACATATGTATTAGATCGTGAGACACAACCTAGTATACAAATTTCTACAGCGCCTACTCGAGGTAAATATCGGAGATATTGGATGAAAAATGAAAATGGATTTACGGAGGGAACCCATGTAGAGCTATTATTTGAAAAAGGTATCTGGCAGGGCTATTTATTGTTGGAACATTTTCATCTTATGCAAACAGAGGAATTAATTACTCAATGTATATGTACCAACACTGAATAATTTGGGAAGTTATTTATAATGTTAGTTCCTGTTTTAGTTTTTCCATATCTTCAATGACAATAAAATGATTTTCTTGACTTATTAGCCCCTTCTTTTCTAATTTTTCCATTTGGCGACTAACAGTTTCACGAGCTACTCCAACCCAAGCGCCAATATCATCGTGGCTATATTTTAGATCTATTATAATCTTATTTTTTCGATTTTCACCTGAAATCTGTGAAAAATAAAGGAGTAGTGAAATAATTTTTGCATATGCACTTTGCGATACTAATTGTTCGATTCGCAGCATGAGCCCATTTAATGCAGCTGCAAATCGTGTCGTTAGGTCATAAAGCAATTCAGGATCATTCTTTACGTAGGCAATTACTTGTTGTTCGGGTGCTTTCACCGCTTCAACTTCATTCATGGCTTCAAAGTAATACTTGTTGGGAATGTTACTCAGCCTTAGCATCATTGGAAAAAATGAATTGGGACGGAATATATGAATTGTTGCTTCGATTCCGTCTTCGGTTATCGAATACATTCTTACTAAGCCTTTTTTTAGTAAGAATATATGATGGATATCTTTATTGGGACGAATAATAATTTCACTCTTTTCAAAATCAACTGTTGTAAATTGAGAAAAGAACACATCAATTTTTTTAGTAATATTGTCATCTATACTATGCATAATTAAAATTGTTAGATTTACATTACTTCAGAAGATATAATATGTTAAGTTTATTTACAAAAGTTGTAATCAAAAGCGTTTTAGTAAATAGTAGTCGGATATATGTGCTGATTATAACCTTGTGTGTGATATTAATTCTACTACGTAGTGTAGTAAATGAATATTCTTGTGTCAATACTAATATACCTGAAAGGGTGATATTGAAGACTAACCTTTTGGGCAACAGGACCGCATTTGCATTTTGAAGTGCGAGTCTACTGAGTGGATTATCATCTTTTGCGATGCGTGCTTTGAAGAGATTATGAAGGTAGTTAGGCAAAATATGTAATCTGCTTACCGTATTTTGGTCCACGTTTCCCCTGCATCACTACTTTTATAAATGCTATTCTTTTCTGTGAGAGCATAAATAAACTCACCTTTCTGCTTCTCAAAAGACATAAACAATGGTGTTTCTCCATCAAAGTTCTGACCAATTTCTTCCCAGCTTGCTCCTTCATTGTTACTTCTTGCAAGCCAAAATTTTTCGGAAAAAGAAAGCATTTTCTTGGAATCTTTAGGATTCACGGCTATAGTAGATACAAAACCCTCAATTAATTTGTCCCACTTCTCCCCTTTGTCTTTACTTATATATAATCCTAGAGGAGATGCTGCATAGACTATATTTTCATCTGTTGCGTTGGTCACCAGAGTTACAATAGGAAACTGTGTTGCATATTTGACCCAGCTTTTTCCACCATCCATGCTTCTTTGAATATAACCTTGATACCATCCGTAAATTAAATTTGAATTTACAGCACTGATGGTTAGGGCATGAAAGTCTACAGGACCGTTTAAACCATCTGAAATTTTCTTCCAGGTAAAGCCCCCATCTTCGGATTTCTGAAGGCCAGTATTGCCCCCATTCTCAGGATGACCACTGCTATAAAATATCTTGGGCTCAGTTGGATGAGCAGAGAAACCCATGTAGTCATCGTTTCCTGTCCCTATTCGATATAAATCTTTCTCATTCAAAAGCACTAGTAATCCATGATGAGTTGCAATGTATAGTTTACTGGGATCTGCTGAATCTACTGATAATCCATGTCCATGAGTTATCGTTTTTTCTGAAATAAGTTCTTTAGATACTGTTTTACTCGGAGAATTATTTCCAATCCAATAGAGTAGTCCAAATACCAAAACTAGTGCAGCTATAATAGATAATAAATATTTCATCTTTTCCTCTAACTAAATATTAAAATCCTGTTGCCTTAGTTCCCTGTTGCATGGCTGCCTTTTTACCAAATCGATAAAATAGCGCTGGAGTAAGGAATAATGAAATAATTGTTGATGACATCAGCCCACCGAATATTACATTAGCTAAAGGACTAAGCATTTCTTTTCCTGGCTCTCCACCGGCAAGCATCAGTGGAATAAGAGCAAGTGCGGTAACTAATGCAGTCATAAGTACAGGAACCACTCGATCAAGCGTAGCCTGTAAAATAGTTTCAGGAGTAAATGGTAGACCTTCGCCTCTTACAAGTTGAAGTGCTCTCCCAACGAGCATAATTCCATTTCTAGATACAATTCCTGCAAGTGAAATAAATCCTACCATATGTGCAAGGTTTATTATCCCACCAGATAACCAAACGGCAATTACACCTCCTATAATAACTGTAGGTATGTTAAGCATAATTTGTAGAACGAGTGGAACTGATCCAAATGCTTTGAAGAGTATAGCAAAAATAAAAACGATTCCAAACCCGAATAAGATTATAAGTCTGCTACTGCTTTCCTTTTGACTCTTATACGTTCCTTCGTATGATAGAGACATGCCAGTTGGAAGTCGTTTTGAATCTAGCACGCTTTTTACTCCTTCAACTGCACCAACAATATCTGAGCCCTGATAGTTAGCGGTTACAGTGAGTGTCCTTTTACCACCTTCATGACTAAATTTATTTCGACCTGCTTCAAGCCGGAGATCGCTTGCTCCCGCTGATAAAGACTCAACACCGTCAAAAGGTAGAGGCAAATCTCGTAGTGCGTACGAATTGCCTCGGGATGCGGTATCGTATCGTGCCATTACGTCCACTCGAGATGCTCCTATTTGTACTTGCCCAACTCGTATTCCTAATAGCCCCTGTTCAAGTTCTTCACTTACTTCACCTGCTGGAATTCCAGACTGTGCTAGTTGGTTACGGTTCAAATAGATACGAAACTCTGGGACCATAACTTCTCTTTGTACTTGCGGATTCTTAATATCACTATTTTTTGCAAGTTCAGTTCTTACTTGTTCGGCGGTATCACGCAGTGATTGTAAATCATCACCGAATACCTTCACTACAATTGGCGCACGTACTCCAGATAGTAGTTCTTCGACTCGATGTGTAATCGGCTGACCTAGGCTGAAGTCAGCTCCGGAAAATCTATCGAGGACAGTTTGAATTTCTTCAAAGATCTGCTCACTCTCTCCTTCTAAACCTTGTTTTAACGTAACTTGAATTTCACTCGTATTTGCACCGCTGTCATGAGGATCAGCCCCAGCGCGACCAGTTAAATGACTTACTCTTTGTACACTTTTTATTTTTTTAAGTTCCTGCTCAACTCGTGATGCAAACTGGTTTGAAGTGTCCAAGTCAGTTCCTACAGGCATTACAGCGTTTATTGTTGCTGATCCTTCATTGAAGGGTGGGATCCCTTCTCTACCTGCCATCAAATACAAAGCGATACTACCTGCAACTGCGAGAATTGTTACTGCAAAGATAATAGTTGAATGATGAATCCCCCACAGTATGGGTCGTGAAATATGCGACTTAATAAATTTTACAAGACGAGTTTCCTCATCATGGCCTTCTTTCACATTTCCTTTAGCGAGCAAAACTGAAGCCATAGCCGGAGTTACGGTAAGTGAGACAAAGAGCGATGCAATCAGTGATATCAGATAGGCAGCTCCAAGAGAGCTTAGTAGACGACCTTCTACCCCGGGAAGAAAAAAGATTGGCAAAAAAACAATAGCTACAAGTACAGTTGCGTATACAATCGAGTTTCTCACTTCACTTGAGGCTTTATAGACAACCTGCAATATATTTTCTCTCATTCCATCTCGGCGCCATTCTCGTAGCCGATGATGAACATTTTCTACATCTACAATCGCATCATCTACCAACTCACCGATAGCGACAGCAATTCCTCCAAGGGTCATAACATTAACTGAAAAACCAAGCATTTTAAAGATAATTGCGGTTACTAAAATACTAAGCGGAATTGCTGTCAGGGTAATGACGGTGACACGAAGATTCATTAAGAAGAGAATTAAAATAATGATTACTAAAATAGTTCCATCGCGGAGTGCTTCTATTACGTTGCCTAAGCCTGCGTCAATAAACCATTCTTGTCTAAACAAGTCATTTTTTAAATCGGTATCTTGTGGCAAGCTTGCCTTTAAGGACTTAAGTGACTCATCAACCGCTTCCGTTACTTTTAATGTTTCTGCTTCTGGCTGTTTTGCGACACGCATTATAACCCCTGGCATTCCATCAATACTTGCTCTTCCCCGTATAGGACTAGGTCCTTCAACAATTTGAGCAATATCTCCAAGCAGAACAATCTTTCCGTTGTTTGGTGTTTCAACTGCGATTTCTTGTAGTTCAGAAACTTGCGCAGGGGTAATCATCACACGAATTGGATATTCCTGGCCTCCCTGCACTAAAATTCCACCACTTTTATTGCCAAGTACTCCTTCTAGGGCGGCTTCAATATCACGCATACGGAGACCATATTGCTTCATTCGCTCCGCGTTAAGGTTTATTTGCCACTCCCGAACATCGCCACCCATGATGATAACATCAGATACACCTGTGACACGAAGTAGCGTAGGTCGAATAGTCCAATCTGCCAAGGTTCTCAATTCCATTGGATCAATATCTGGATTATTGGTGGTAAGTCCAACCCACATTATTTCACCCATAACAGAAGATACGGGTCCTAATACAGGCCTTGCACCTTCTGGTAGTTCGAGATTCGCAAGACGTTCTTGTATAATTTGTCGATTACGATAAATATCTGTTCCCCAACTGAATTCGGCATTTACAATTGCTAAACCGAATGAAGCTGTACCCCGTACTCGTTCAACACCTGGAGCACCTGCGACTGCAGCTTCTACCTGATTCAGTATTAGTCGCTCAATTTCTTCTGGAGCAAGGCCTTCGCCCTCAGTGAAAATTGATACAGTAGGTTTGTTAATATCTGGTAAAACATCCACTTTCATGGTTAGTAAGCTCAGTACACCAAAGATTACAATAAGCGTTGCTATAGCAAATACGACATAACGAAATTTTAGAGATAGTTTAATAATCCGATCAAACATACAAAAAAGACTTCTTTCATGGGCAGAAAGTGTGAGTTAAAGCTAATGTTCATCGCCTTCGTGATGCTCCGCTCCGTCCTCATGGGTATCATCTGTATGAGGCTGACTCTCATCCTGCGTCTTACTTGATTTCGAAGTACATGCGCTTACAAACAATATTGTTAATAAGAACATGGTGATAATTCCAAACTTAAAAGTAGATTTATTTTGTATAGTATTTTGCATAGACAGTAAAAGAATATTTTAATAATAGATAATAACTAATAATTAGTGTTCATGATCATGGCCATCACCACTCGTTTTTGTTCGTGCTGCGCCTCCTTCCCCAAATTCCTGAACTGTACTGCCTTCTTTTATCTCAGGAACGGCTTTTGCAATATATTGGATAGCTGGAGATAAACCAGATGTAATTTCAACTCTGTCCCCTACAGTTCTTCCTGCCTTAACTATTGTTGCAGTTGCTTTCTTGTCTTTAACTACCCACACCTTAGAAGTTCCCTGATCATCCCACCATAGCGCGGCTATTGGTACAAATACAGGTGAGTTACTTTGGCCTTCGTTAATAACTCGGACGGATGCATGCACTGGCCAATCAACAGATTCATTAAATTTTGCTTCAGCAACATAGGTTCCACTGTTATTTAGAGCGGTTCCGACACCAGTAATTTCTGCTGGTATTGCAGTAAAGGGATATCCAGGCCGTGTAATTTTTACTAGCGCGCCCTTAAGTGGTGTCGCATAATTACTCGGTATAGAGAATCTGACTGTTTTATCATTAATGGCTGATATCTGGTTACCAACTGAAGCGATACGGGTTTCAGGCGTTACATAGTCACCGATATTTTTAAATACACCGGAAATTACGCCACCTTTTAGTGCATAAATATTATTATCTACTCCTCGTGTAACTGCGGTGTATACCGCTTCTGCTGCGCGGACTTCTCCCTGTGTCTCAGTTAATTCACGATCTAGATCTGCACTTACGACATCTGCTTCTGTGACCTTTTCTGACCATTCGGCATCACTTTTAGCTTTTTCGTTTTTTCGTATTTGCTCGTCCCCTTCGCGTTCAAGTAGTTTATAATCTGTATCGCGTTGATCAGTTATTGATTTAATTCTCTCTTGTAGTTTTCGTTTTGCTGTTTGGACATTTATTTGAGACGCAGCTAGCTTACTTCGTGCGATTGATAGCTCAGCTTGTTTTTCTGCCAATGTTGCATTACTTTCGAGATCTACTGGTGGCGCTGATAGTTTGCCTAATACCTGACCAGCCTTGACGGTTTGTCCAATATTTACCTTCCACTCAGTAATAGCACCTTCGCGTAGAGGATATACTGCTAGATCAGTGTTAGAAATTATTTCACCCGCCCAGGAAGCATTACCTATACCTAACAAGTTGGCGCTTGATGTAGCAACTGTTTCAAATTGAGCTACTATTGGACGAGGTGTCGGCGAAGCTTTTGTAGTTGCATTAGGTTTTTGATGGGTAGTTTGCGCAATTACAGATGTAATTGGTAATGGAAGTGGTCTTCCAATGAAAAGCGAGACTAGATATGCTGTTGAAACAAATAACGAGGAATAAATAATTCCAATTAAGAAGAGTTCTTTTCGAAAGTGCTTATAAAAATAACGAATAAGAAACATACAACTCCTTATGCCATAATTACTATTTATACTTTTTCATTTTGCTGCAATAACGTTGATACTACACAATGTAGTAGATATTGTCTATAGTCAGTATATGGTCTTTAGTGGTTATTTTATGAAAGGATTGCGACTTCAATTTAATGCTGCATTTGCATTTGGTGATCCTCTGGAGTATTTATTTCATATGCACCTTCAGGCTCTTTATATGCAGCTAGAAGAAAAGCGGAAATAGCAAGCATAATAATCCAGCCATAAGCTAATAACTTATAGCGAGAGAATAGTATATTAAGTGCTCGCAAAATACCTGAAGTTATTAAAGCCGTACCAAGGTATTGATGTATGCGAGTCGCTTGCTCTACAGCTTCACCTGTTCCGTGTTGCGGATGGATGATGAACAGGATTCCAATAACTGTTAGTGTTACTGGCCATACAAAACTCCACACTATTCCTTTAACTCGTCCTGAACGAATCAACAATTCAACAGTACTTGCAAGCAATAACAGAGCGGCCATAGTCAGATGCTGTCTTTGCTGAGGATCATTCCATGTTGCTTGCCATACCAGACAGACCAAGCTCATCTACTCCGTGATGTAAGAGGATATAAGGGAACAAGAAAAATCCTGCTATAAATACAAACGCAGGCCATAGATACTGAAGTCTTTTAGAGTTAAAATATCCAAGCGTTTGAATAAATGCGATTACGGCAACAATACCAAAAAGAACACCCTCAACTAAATGAGCAAAATTTGAGAGCTCAACCAGCTCTTGAGGTGTGTGTAATTGAAATAGCACATTTTCCATACAGCTATTATTTCAGATACGTATCGAAAAAAACAATAGTTTTTGCTACGTATCACTTTAAAATAAATTTCTAATGTTACGACCTTATCTATTATATTTTATTCATTGTTACTTAATTTACCTGTACTACATAATCAGTAGTTAAAACTTTGTCTTTGTGTTGAAACTGTGTGAATATTTTATAAGTGCCGCTTTCAGGAAAAGTTACTGCGAAGTCGATTTCTGACTTCTTGTTACTGCTCTTCGGAGTACTCTCGATTGTCAATTCATGTCCTTCCATTGCATGATCGGCGCCACTTATTTCTTCAGCATGAGTATGGATAAAGTCTAAAGTATTCTTTTTTAGGATAACTCCATGTCCCATAGCACCCAAATATTGTTGTAGATCATTAACTTCTTGACCATTTTGCTTAACATTAAGACTGTAGGCTATTTGCTGTTGTGCTTTTAGTTCCTTAGGGAATGAATAGGTTATTTGATAGCCAGTTGATCCATTTTCAACCGGAATACTTACTTCATTATTTGTGTTAGGTTCTAGCGCATGTGGTTGAAAACCACTTACGTTCCCTACATTTATATCTTTATAGACTGTTACTGCTAACTTTTGAGGGTTATCATCACCTGGGGTAAAATCTGGAAATAAACGATATGGACCATCAACAGTGAAATTTACTGGTACTGTAAATTCTCCTGTTTGTTGATTGAATTCTGGATGTAGGTGTTGAAATTGTTCTAAGTCTTTACGAACAACTATAAAATGCATATTTTTCTCATGCACTACTTGATAGTTCTTAAGTAATTCTCCTTTATCGTTTTTTATTTTATAGACAATCGTTGTAGGTTGGTTAATGTTTACACTATCTACTTTCGATACCAGCTCCATTTCGTATCTCCGGTGACTTTGATCTATCGGTTTACTGCTTTCTGTATGTGTGTTATGTTCAGAAGTTTCTTCGCCTTGAGACATCTTGCTTGAAATAAAATAGCTTCCTAATACAATGATACTCACGACACCCAGAAGCGCTAAAAGAATTTTTTTCATGATTATAATTTTCCTTTTTTGGCTTCGTAACCTGATTCCTTCACGGAGCTAATTAGCTGTTCAGTTTTTAACTTTTCTTCGTCATATTCTACCTCAGTTTCCTGCTTGTGATAGTTTGTTTTAGCAGATATAACTCCATCAAGGTCTTCTAAGTCTCCGTCAATTAGCATCGCACAGGAACTGCAATGCATACCATTAATTTTTAACGTATCTTTTGTAATTTTCGGCATATTACACTACCTCCATTATTCCTCGATACATTCCCATAGAGCAGGTCCAAACTAATTGACCTTTCTCAGTAGGAGTAAATTCAATCGTTTCCGTTCCGGTTGGCGGTAGCTCTTTTCTGATACCAAGTTTAGGTATTATTATCATAGAGCTACAGGAGTAGTTATTTAGTGTTGTTAAATTCATTCGTACTGGAACGCCTTGCTTTACTTGTACTATTCCAGGAAAGTAACCATTGGATCTTGCCTCAATGTTAACGGTTTGGATACCATTGGTTGTTGGCACCGTTGTTGCACTGATTGCTATTTGTGGTGATGTATTCATTATTGCAGAAAAAGGATTTGGTAGAGATGATAATGCGAAAGGTGATCCAGCTAATACAAGAGCAGAGTCGAATGTTGTAATGCTAAGATATACTAGTATTAGTGCCGCAAACTGGAAAAAATACCTGCGTAAGCTATCCCCGAGTTTGGTTGTCAAATACCCTATCCCAAAGAATAACGGTAACGTCCCTAGAACAAATACACCCATAGTTGCTGCCCCTTGTAATGGATTTCCTGAACTTATAGCAAGAACCTCCACTGCAAGTGTTGTGCCACAAGGGATAAAGATTGTCATTAATCCAAGCAGTGCCGGAGCAAATAACTCTTTGCTTTTTGCTTGATTGCGAATTCGTTTTGTTAGAAATCGTGGAGGTTGTATTATTACGTACCTAAAAAGTGGATGAACATCCATTAGATGCAAAGCTACAGCAAACATATATGTTGCTGCTACTATCTGCATAATAATTCTGATTGTATCTGTTATTTGTAAAATACTGCCAAATAGGCCAAGAAAAAAACCAAGGATTATGTATGCAATAAGCTTAGAGCCTATAAAGGCCACAATTGGCCAAATAGAGTGTTTAGTCGTGGTGTCCTTTTCTAAATCATCTTCATTACGAGCTGCAATTACTGATGCCAGAAGACCACCTTGCACCGCTACACATGATAAGCCGCCAATAGTAAGTCCAGTTATAAAAATGGCCCAAAGACTCATATATGGTTTGTACTGATTGTAACAAACAGCACAGATCCTTTCTTTCGATTTCGGTACAATATCATATTACTACACATTGTAGTAAATGAATATGGGGAGCCGATGAATTAAAGATTAGTAGGATAATTAACTGAACTTATATTATGAGGTTCGGGAAATAGATCATTAGTCGTTTCTGCTTTTTCAACGCAATACGTAGCGCATTTATCTCCAGGACAGACCAAGTATGCATGCTCATTTGGATTTGTTTCCATCGCATATAATGGAACTGTTAAAAATAGTAGTGCAATAATAACAACTCCTAAAGAAATAGATAACCTAGTTATTGAAAGGTTAAGCGGTATCTTCTTTGTTATACCTGTCAAAATTAGTACTCGCTCCTCAAGCATTGTACTCTGCATAAATGGAGCTACAGAGATAGTAGTCGGAGTTGCATGCGAGAGTAGCTTTTTTAAAGCAGATCTCAAGTCGCGTGAAGTTCCTTTGTTTACTATTACCAGATTATCTGCATCAACTTCTTTTGCTAATGTAAATAATTGTTGAAAATCTTTTAAGATAGGTAAAAAGAAAAACATTGATGATATGACTTGCGTTAAAATAATTTTTATTGGGTCATGGTTCCTTAGATGCGAGCTCTCATGTAGCAATACTGCATGTAGTTCCTCTTGGTCTAATACATTAATAGTGGCTGTGCTTAGACAAATGCGTGGGTTTACGAGACCGTAGGAAAAAGAGAGTAGTTCTTTGCTATAGATAATATCTATATTTTGGTTTAAGTTTAGAAGGTATCCTACATCGATTACTCTCTTAGGACTTTGAATTTTATTTCGCAATAACCGACGCATATATATATGAGTGGAGTATGCTTTGATTACAAATAGCGCTGTACCGCTAACAAGGATTAATACAAATCCAATTACTAACAGGACTGGTGCTGAATGAGGTAGTGAAAAATTAGACTGTGTAATAATTTTTTGACAATAATAGAGGGCGTGCGTAACTGTAAGAGGAGCGAGTTTTATTAGTAGCCCCAGTATAATTGCTATGCCAATAATTGATGTCAAAAAATAGGAATAAAAAGCTTTTTGTGAAGTAGGCAACTATTCCTCCTTTTCGTCAAGAATTTCGAGTAGTCGCTCCCTTTTCTCTAGAGGAATTTTTTCAACCTCTTTTACAAAATGAGCAATAGCCATATCGCCGAAATTTGAAGCGAGGTTTTTTACAATTTGCTTGGTAGCTTTTGCAAGGAATGAATCTTTTGTGTAAACAGCTTTATAAACGAAAGCTCTTCCTTGTGGCTCTTGTTTAAGAATGCCTTTAGTGACTAAGCGTCCCATAATTGTCATAACAGTTGTATATGCTATTTTACGTTTTCCACTAAGCGCTTCTACAACTTCACGAACAGAAACAGCGTTACCTCTTTCCCAGATAATATTCATTACGTCAATTTCAAGTTCACCTAAGATATGACCAAAACGATACTGTGTATCCATATACACCGCATTGTACGTGTAACTTACGTTTTCGTCAAACCGCACAGAAGGTTAATTTCTCGAACTGAACCAACTTCTGTATCTCAGTAATGCTTCAACATAATAATAATCTCCGAAAATGAGACCTGTGTCATAATTTCCTGTAGGTTTATTTTGTGTTCCATGAAGTAATAGCGATTTATTTGTGGTTCCTTTTGTTGAATACGCTGGTGAAGATAATGTCGTTATCATATATCTGGCAGAGTTTTGATATCGTGTTTTCCTTGTCGGGTCAACTTCGAATTTAGATAGTTCGAGGAGCCCTGAAGCCGCAATAGCTGCGGCAGAAGAATCGCGTGGAATGACACCCTGTGCCTGAAAGTCCCAGGGTGGAACAAAATCCGTAGGAAGCCTAATAAGATAATAGTCGGCAACTTTCCTGGCTGTGATTAGAAAGCGCTCGTCCAGGGTTTCCCGATAAGCCATAGTGAATCCGTAAATAGCCCATGCTTGGCCTCTGGACCATGTAGAGGTATCACTGTACCCCTGGTGTGTATACTGGCGTATGACAGCCCCGGTTGTCTGATTGTAATCAACGACATGATAGGTGCCGCCATCGGGTCTTACATGATTCTGTGCAGTCTTCAAGGCATGACTTACGGCCATTGTATGTAAGTGCTGGCCTCCTCCATTCTTGGCTGCCCAAAAAAGCATTTCGATGTTCATGATATTGTCTATTATTACGGTGAAATTGGAGCTGTTCCATGAGCGCATTGCACCGACAACAGGACTATATCGTTGACTCAATGAATTTGCAGCCGTGAGGACTACCTGTTTATGTGACTCATTACTCTGTAACTTGTAACCATTTCCATAACTGTTGAATAACATAAATCCTAAATCGTGAGTTGAGGTATCTACTTTTTGACTTTCAATACCAGATTGCCATTGTTGCGCTCGTGTCGACCATATCGGATTCTTTGTATAATCGTATAAATACCACAATGTGCCCGGAAAAAATCCGCTTGTCCAGCTGGATGCCGATGTTGTTATCCATGCTCCATTTGGATCGGTTCGGACGGGATATGCTGTCTTGGCTACCGTTTGCACAGTGCTTTCATACTGTTGAACAGCATGTTGCAGATTCGATTCGATGAGAGCATCGAATGGATCGAGCGGTGCAGATGGTGATGGTGTGGGTGATGGCGAATTCGTAGGAGAAGGACTCGGCGTCGGACTTGGGGTAACTTTAATGGTAGGCGAAGGTGTAACAGAAATTGTTGGCGGTGGAGTAGCTGGATTGTTTGGAACTAATGCTATTAGATACATGGAATATCCTAAACTTTGAGCATCACTGGCACCTTGAAAATTTATTGTTCCTGCGGGAACTGTTTTTGAATAAATATCGTAAAGCCCGATTAGACCTAACTCATTTTTGCGCTTTGTAAATTGTGTCAAGTCTGCAAGGTTATCGTTTGTTAATCGAGTGTAATTGTTGTGGATCCATGCAGGTGGAATTGCACCGGGAATATGGCGGGGCATAATATATATTGTTGATGCTATATTCAACACGACTGACCATCTTAAAGCGCGATCCTCTTTTATTTCACTATTTGGAGTTTTAATATACGCTGCATTATTGTATTTGGAAGAAGGCAGAAAAAATAAAAAGCGATTGTCTGTTGAATAGATTGTATTGTTATTTTGAAGACAACTTTTTATAAATGTATGCCCGGCAGGATTATTAATTGTAAAAAATGAGGTATTACAGCTCTCAACCGCTTCAGTTGAATCCGCTTTACTTAATAATGCAAGCGAAATTGGTTTTAACATTGCGACGCAAGCGGTAAGAATGAATGCTAAGGTTGTGGCTACAAAAAGAGAGTGATTTAATAGGCGGTTTTTCATTTGCTCTTAGCGTCTGATTTCAGTTTATAAAACAAGTAGGCTAATATTGATGCGCTTACTATTCCACCGATTATCATCCATGGGAGTAAGTTCAGTTTTTTTACCTCAACTTTTAGAGTAAATGGCTGAACATAGTTTTCGTCTTCCCCATTCGAAGCGAGATCCTTTATCTGGATGCTGCGCTCCTGTTTATTCTGTGTACCTACTTCTATCGAAACAATATTCTCCCCTGTCGGGAGATCTTCTATAAGCACTTTCCCCTCGCTATCTGATGTCCCGGATTGTAATCTATCTACGATTGCTATCCTGGCCTTGGGAACGGGTTTGTTGTTTTGGTCGTGTATCGTAATTTGTACTTTGTATCCATTGGTAGTGAATGTTTTGTCCTCTGTCTTTGCCTCATTTAACGCCGCATCTCTGCTTTGTACGCGATAATGATATGTTGTTGCAGGATTTAGAAATTGTGCATCGAGTGCTAATTTGTGATTCTTAGTTAACTGTGCCGATTGTGTAGCTAGTCCATATGTCTGAGTTAATCCATATTCTATATAAGATGATGAGTCAGTGGCGGTAGTCCACTCTATCGTTACGTCCTTGATCCTTGTTCGTGTTAGTTTAATATTCTCGATTTGTAATCCTTTTGCACTTTCACTTAGTACGATTGGTTGCGGGCTTGCAACGGCATTTGTAATTGTGAATGTTGCAGATTTCTTACTTCTAAGAAGATTACTTTGATCTGATCCTTTAACCATGGCAGATCCATCCATTATGCTTACTGTTGCCGTACCAGCTTTGTTTTTTGCTTTGAATGTAACATTAGCAATTGATTTGTCTCCCGACACACCTTGTCCAGTAGCAGCTCGCGCTATTTTAATTATTCCGTTGGCATTTTCTAGAGGCATTTCGATGGGGAACGCAGAATCACCATAATTAATTCCGAGTAATTCCAATCGATCATTAGGATAGCTGATGTTTACTTGCACGGCGTTTACTTTCTCTGCACCACTGTCAAGCCTGATATTTAGCGTTATTGCTCCCTCTTGCGCTATGGTTTTTATCGTTGATGTAAGATACATTTCTCCACTTGCCGCAATTGCACTGAAGGGAGTCACCATAACTCCGAGAGTTAGTAGGCTACATATAATAATATAATTTAATTTTTTCATAGAATTACCAATTATTCATCAGTATACTGAGATCATAAATATCTACTTTTCCGTTTTTGTTCAAATCAGTTTTGGAATCATTGCTATTCCATTTTCTTATTAATAGGGTTAAATCGTTGATATCAATCTTATTGTCGCCGGTTACATCTCCTTTTTTGCCTTCAGTCTGAGATGCCGGAGTTGGTGATGGAGAAGCACTAGATGATACCGTTGGTGAAGGCAAGATTGATGGGGTGATTGTCGGAGAGGCTGTTGGTCGAGGTGTCGCAGTTGGTGCAGTAGTAGGCGCAGTAGTTGGATATGTTGCTGGTGGTACCTGAGCTTTGGATGAATCTGTTTGTCTAACATTTTCCAGATTAGTGAAAATTCCATAAGCGAACAATCCTAGTACAAGTGAAGTTACCCCTATCGCCAGGAAATGAAGTTTCTTCGTATTATTTGTGATCTCGGGTAATTGGTTCTCCATATATCTAACAATATGGTAATGATTTGTTCAACTTCCAGTCAAGTAGGACTGGACGCCACTGCTTGATTAGCTTTCTGGAACTTGATAGAATGCTTTAAGTTATTTGTTTTAGTTTACTGGGTTCTTAGCTCAGCTGGTAGAGCGCCTCGTTTACACCGAGGATGTCGGGGGTTCGAGTCCCTCAGGGCCCACAAATGGGGAAAGTAAAATTTTCTCCTGATTGGAAGAAAAATTTTAGCCGAGGTGGCAGAGTTGGTCAACGCACCGGTCTGAAAAACCGGCAATACAGGTTCGATCCCTGTCCTCGGCACTCGATTTATTTATTAATTTTGAGGCTAATCTATGCATGCTGGACCAGAGATAGAAGTATTTTCCTTACCAGATTTATCTACTAATGGTGAGTCAGGGCACGCGGTATTGCGGTTAACCGATGACCTCCCTGATGAGTTAATGACTCAAATTGGCGATGGGATTGGCAATGAAATTCAAATTGGTAAGGATAGATATTCCACAAGAGGTTTGTTCGGTGATCCTAATATCCGTCCACAAAAGCTTTTACTTCGAAAGCTGGATGTAGTATAATATGTTATTAAGTCGCGGGGATGGCTTAGTGGTATAGCGTCTCCTTGCCAAGGAGAAGGTCGCGAGTTCGAATCTCGTTCCCCGCTCAGAATGAAAAGTGTTGGTCGTCAATACACATAATATCTTGATATAATGGGATTATCTCGGTGTTCAACGTACCATTGAAGCGGCAAGCCAATCCAGAGAACAAGATTGAACTCAGTAAAACTTTAACCTGATTTAGATTTGAAATCTCTTATGTCTCGGCTAGACCATCTAATTTAGAACTCCGAGCCACCAATGCTATACTCTCACTCTCAATTTATATTCTTTCCACCAATTCTCAATACGATCAAAGGCAGTATTAATTTCATCCGCTGATCCGCCGAACGACAATCGAAGATGCTTTTCACCTGAATCACCAAAACCAAATCCGGGAATAGTAACGACCCCTGCTTCATACAGCAGTTTCTTTGCAAACTCTAGACTGGAAATATCGAGATTAAATTGGGGGAAAATATAGTAAGCTCCCTGTGGAATAGTATATGTAAATAAATCACTGAGTTTATCTAATCGTTCACAAACAATCTCCCTATTTTTAGCCAAGACTTGTTTATTTTGTTCGATTTCATCAATATCATGCGTTAAGCCAGCAAGAACAGCTTCTTGTGAGATATGAGGGGTACACACAATAGTATTATCATGCATGCTCAAGATCTTTTTTACCAACTCTAAATTTGTGTGTATAAATCCGACACGCCAACCAGTCATGCCAAATCGTTTAGAGAATGATCCGCAACGGATAACATATGGCCATAATTCTTTAATCGAAGCAATGTTAAAATACCCCTCTTCATATACAAGATAGTCGTATACTTCGTCAGTTATTATATAGATATTTTTCCCAGCCAGAACCTTTGCCAATTCACGCAATTCTTCTTCAGAGTAAACTGTACCGCTGGGATTTGAAGGAGAGTTAATGATGATGGCTCGTGTCCTTTGTGTAATATGTGCAGCGATATTCTCGATATCCAAATGATATTTCTTATCTTTCGCTTTAATAAGCGGTACATCAACAATCCTACCTTCTGCAAGTGCAACTTGTTCCGCGTAGGACGGAAAGTATGGCGAAAGTAGAATAATCTCATCTTCTTTATCAATGACGGCCAAAATGCTGTAAAGCAAAGCCGCCATACTGCCAGGAGTAACCAATATTTCCTCCATAGTAGTAGAGAGATTCAACTGTTTCTCCGATTCTTCAGCAATAACACTACGCAGTTTGGACAATCCGGGAAACGGTGTATATTTATCGATATCAGGTTTATCTTGAAGTACGCGAATTACTTCTTCCCTGATTATTTGTGGCATTCGGTAAAACGGAATACCGATACCGAGCGAGATAATATCTTTACCCTTGCTCTTTTCAGCCTCAGCTAAATATACAAACTCTTTGATTATTGAGGAGTGGATATTTTCTATTCTATGAGAAAGATGTTGATTTGTTGACATATGTTGAGTTTATCCAGATAAAATAAGATTTTGTTAACTAGTAATTAGATTTGTCGCGTTTTTATATACCCCAATTATTTTTATGCTCGTTACCTTTTCTTTAATTTCATCAAGAATGGTATTCAATCTAGTAGATTCGTTTTTAAAAGTAAAATCCAGATAAAAAATATATTCAAAAGGTTTACCAAGTATCGGCCTGGATTCAATTTTAGTTAAATTACAGTTATTATTAACCAATATACCCAACACATTATACAAAGTTCCGCGAACATGAGGTACGCGTACAATCAATGAACATTTGTCCGCTCCTTCAATTTTCTCGGTGTTATTTGTTACAACGAGAAATCTAGTATAGTTGTTGGCGTTATCTTCTAGATTGTCTCTGATTGCAGATAACTCATATAAGTTGGCCGTTTGCTTGCCTGCAATTGCAGCAATAGCTGGATCATTTTGTTCGCTCACCAATCGCGCTGCCTTCGCAGTATCTGCATACGGACATTTTTCTATCCACGGATGCATTTTAAAAAATGTAATACATTGCTCAAGCGCTTTTGGATGAGAATATATTTTCTTAATTTGACTCAACTCCTGGTCTATAAGTTCTGAATTATTTTTGTGCACCAAGAGACAATGCTCAACTTTAAGATAATATTCCCCGAAAATTTGGAAGTTATAAGCATCTAGTAAATCATAATTTTCATAAATTGAACCTACTAAACTGTTCTCAATCGGAACCACCCCATATTTGACCTTGCTTTCAGTTATTAGATCAAAAACGTCCCTAAATGAATTCGCCCCCATGTATTCATCATCCTGACGAAAAGATGCAGTGGCAGCAACATAGCTAAATGATCCAGAGATACCCAAATAAGCAACTTTAACCATATAAATCTTTTAAAATTCCAAGCATCAAGTTAAATTACAATGGTAAGTATACCGCAATATCACAAATGATTGCAAAATATCATCATCTCTTATAAAATAGGGATAGAGTTACTTATGTCTCAGCTAAATGCATATTATCAATATTTTTATTATACCTCCTTTACAAGCGGGGGTTTCTGAGGCGCATCTTAAAAGATAACAAAACTACAGAAACCTCCTTACTTTAGGAGGTTTTTTTATTTTGAAAACCATATGTTAATACTTACCAAGATATACACATTTACATTTCAGTATTATTTTTACTTTTACTATTACTTTGTAAAGGAGGTTGCTTGATTCTTATTTAGCAAAAAATAGTCAAGAAAACCTCTCCAAGTGAGAGGTTTTCTTATAGTTATTTGAAAGGGATCTGTATATATATGAGATTAGAACAACAAGAATTTGCGCCTGTCGTTCTTGAGCATGTCCTTAGTGCCATTGAGGCGAAACTATCTACTGTAAATAAAAGGAGGATTATTCTTACAGACTTAGACTACACTTTATTTTCCAGTTATGGTTTTAATCCCGCTACCAACGATCACTTGCCTAAAATAGACCCTGAATTAATTGCTGCTGTCCGCCCGCATCACCTAATTGCGGCCACAGGCAGAAGAGCAGATAATCCCACTATTCCTTTATTATGGGAAAGCGGTCTAATACCTACCGATGTCCCCGTTATAGCAGAGAATGGCGGAATATTAGTATCTCAAAGACATGGTACTTTGGAGTATTTGGACTTAGTACATCACCATGAATTAGGTTTATTGGAAGAGATTCAACATGAACTTACTGATAAGCTGATCGGTATACCCTCAGGACTCAAACTAGTTTTTAAGCGTGGACGGACAATGTTGATAACCCGTTTGCAGGATGACGAAGGTCTTACTATGCCACATTGTCAGGAGTGGTTAGAAGAGAATATTAATTCATTAATATCAGTCCCCTCTATGAGAGTTGTTAACTCCAGGGTATCAGTTACTATTCAACATAAAGATATAAATAAACGAACAGCTTTTCAATACTATCTCTCCTTACAGGATATCGCCCGTGATAGTATATTTGTTATTGGAATGGGTGACGGAGAAAATGATAAAGAGATTTTTGAAGAAGCAGATTTAAGCTTAGGTTTCAGTGATGTGGTAAAATCCATGGTAGATATTTACGTTCCGCATGGAGCTGTAGTTACTCCCGACATACTCAATAGGATTAATAAAAAAACAATACAACAGCAGGTAGCCAGTACGAGGAGAATTGCATATGGAAGTCAATAAAAATTCAAAGGTTGTAGTTTTTGGGGGAAACGGGCATATGGGGAAGATAGCTGTTTCCCTGTTCCAAAAAGCAGGATACGATGTTCTCATTATTGATCCTACTTTAATTACTAATGTTTCATGTAAAGAAGCGATTCAGCAAGCTCGAATTCTTTATTTCTCCGTTTTCCCGATAGAGATAATTGCGAATATACTGGAAGATTATAAACAGAATATTACTTCTGAACATATCATTATTGATAATGCGTCCATTAAAAACCCACTTTTAAAAATGTATTCCCAACTAGATGCAACAGGTGTTTCTGTTTGCTCGTCACACCCGCTAGTTAAACACGATCAATCTTTCCGCGGACAAACGGTTTTACTTTTACCATTCGGTAAAAACAGCTTACGAGCAACGGATATGGCACAAAAATTATACGAATCAGTCGGAATGAAATGTGAATACATCGAATTTGAGGAGCATGACAAATTCATGGTTATAGTTCAGCTTATTCCTCATTTAATCATGCGTACTACCGCGCGCATGTTTGATTTGAGTAATATAGATATCATAAAGCTTTCAAAGATCGCTCCAGCCAACTTCCAACTCTTTATGCTTAGTATGTTCAGAACAGTAGTCCAAGATCCAAAAATTTCAGCAAAAATAATAGCTTCGTTATCAGAATCGAACGAAGCTAAGCGAATATTAGATAATTTTCAAAATTCTCTACTAGAAATGTTAAACAACAGAAATGAAGAATCCTTGCTCGAATCGTTTAAAGAAACTACTTTAAGACTAAATAATGATAATTTTGCTCTGCTTATGAATGAGAAGACAATAATTGCTTTAGATCGATTGACAAATTTATCGATTCGATCGATCGTTATTGTCTCGGATCACGACTCTCCGGGATTGCTTATAAAATTATTGGTTCCTTTTGCAAATAATAAAATCAATTTGACAGCAATCGATTCTCACAAAGATGGTGATTATGTCAGGTTTGAAATAGGAATTGACGCTACAACGTCGAAAGAAATCCTCGATAAAGCCACTAATGAGTTAATCCTGGCAGGATATGATGTTTCCAGCACTATTCTTTAGATTGTTGCATGACTTTATGGTTTACTACAACCTCGTCAATTATTAGACGGAGCATTTTACGGGCAAATTCAGGACTAAGACCTGCGTCACTAGCAATTTTCTCTATTCTTTCAAATTGAGCTGCTTCCCTGGTATTATCTACTGGCGGCAATCCGTTCTTGCTTTTAAATACACCCACTTTGTGAGTTACACGAAATCGTTCGGTAAGCAAAAAAATCAATGCATTATCTATGTTATCTAAACTTTTTCGCAAATCATCTAAAGTGTAGTTCATTTTTAATCTCCTTCATTAATACTTTTCCTTATTTCCATTATAACCTATTTCACCCGATAGTTGTGGGTGACTGATTTCTCTTCGGACTTCTATAACTAAACGAATAGTACTCCAACTTCGCTTTAGAGTTAGTATTTTCAATTATAATTATTGGAGTATTTGTGTTTGGGTACTTTTTAAGTAGATTTGATTTAGGAACACCAAAAAAGTGAAGATATCTTTCGAAGATGGTATGTTTCTCATCAAAAACTTGTGGACCTGCACATTTTGAGCATTTAATGAGACTATTCTTCTCGATGTTCTGGCATTCGATACATCGAATTATGAAGTTATCCATTTTGCAAAAACCAGCGTGCAAATTGCTTTTCTGCATCTCCCCAAGCTTTCTCCCTTTTTTCAGGCTGACTCTCTCTCAGTTCTCCCATAGTCAATTTTTGCTCATCAGGAATAAATATATAATCGATGAGCATGCCATCTTCACCTCTTATTCCTTGTGCAATCGTGCCGGTTGTTCCGGTTTCGAAGACAGTAGCTTCTTTTCCAGGTTCACAATAGGCAAGCGCATAACGTATATAAGCTGATCGATCTGGTTCATCTTGCATAAGTTGCATAATTTTTTTCGGACCAAGCTGCTTTTGAAATTGACTTGTATATACTCCAGGTAGCCCGTTAAGACAATTTATGAATAACCCAGAGTCTGTTTTTATTACCGGACGATTTAATTTTTCTGCGGCCCATTTTGCGCTATATGCAGCTACTTGACTACTTGTTAAAGCCTGAATTTCAAGAGTATCCAAATTCTCAACCTCGAGGTTAATATCGAATTCGGACAAACCATGCTTCATTGACTCTGCTTTATATTTATTACCCGTGATGAATGTTATTGTTTTGCTCATGTTTATTCTTCTCCTCTAATAGTTCTGATGAACTTCTTTTATCTATGTAATCAGTCTTATCAATAACCTCAGCCTCTTCATCTTTACTGGATCGTGAAATTGTTTAGGATACTTTTCTTTGAAGTAATTGACGAAATAATCTATACTTTCTTCTTCGGCACCCTGAGAGCTTTGCAACCTTCTGAGAAAAAATGGATAAATATCCAAACCAAATTCTTCGAGCAAGATTGCCGTTGTAGTTGTTGTGTCCGCCCCACCTGAGAGACTCACAATCACAGGATTGGAAGTATCGCTCGTTTTTTTAATTATTACTCACACTATGAGGTTTTTTTTCGTTACGATTCCATTGTTCCAGCCAAATGTCTATTGGTCGTGAGTTTATCTCCGGTATATGTAAATTTTCTGTACGATTAGCTGTCCTTAACGAACTTAAAACTCTTCTAGTATGTAACCCAATATAAGCTACAATATTTTTTGCAAGATGTGGAGCTTCAGTCATTTTTCCTGGTAAAGCGCAGACATAACCATCTGAAATTTCAAATATCTCTCCGTCGACGCCTGGTCTATTTGGAGTTCCGTCTCTTTGAACCCCAGGCTTGATACACGCGAGAGCTCGAATACTATACTCAAAAGCTCGAACGCGCGGTGCAAGCTGTGAAACAGCGTCGTACATCTGCTTTTCTTTACCGATTACAACGTCGCAATTTGGTTCAGATACTTCTGTGGAATCAAGGTTGAGGCCGCCAATACTCGCATCACCATGATTCATGAAGTTAACTCCATAACTATCAAGTGAAAAATAATTATGCTGTGTAACACGAGGAAAGATAAGCAAATGTGCTTTAAAAAAGCGCATATTTATACTTTCACCCTTCACCTGCTTTGACAAGTCCTTAATACCGCTCCCTGCAGTGATTACAAACTGATCAGATTGAAGTGTGAGTTCTCTTTTGCCGTTAATTATCAAATTTGCCCTCCTTGTAGCTGTCGGCTCAATTTGAGCTAGTGTAAAAATCCTTCCTCCCCTCTCAATAATGTAGCTTGCCAATTTTTCGCAGAGAACCTTTGTATTGACACTTCTATCCTCAACATAATAAACTCCTACTTCTCGGCGAGTATCAATACCTTCTGCCACGCGTAAGTCACTCGCGTTTAGTACTTTTTGGAAGTGTACACCCATATTTTCCCAACGACCAATTGCCCTCAGAGCCATTGAGCCTTGTCCAAGAAGAGCGTATGTTTCGCAATGGTGTATACTTTCGGGTGCAAACTGCACTATTGCTCTATGTCCATATTGTACTTTTTCCGTAATTCTACCTGCCGTATCCTCATCGTCGATAATAGCAGCATGGTAACCACCGGCATGAAGCCAGCCTTCATTATGAGTTGTAGCCCCACCGGCTAGCCGCTTGCCTTTCTCAACCAAATTAACAGTATAACCGTTATCCAAGAGTTCTTTGGCAGTCCATAGCCCAGCGAGTCCAGTGCCCACGATAGTTACATCAGCATGTATTTCTTTCAACTCTTACTCCTCCAATTATGCTTTGCATGTTACACAACATATCAAAAATATACAACTATGTATAAAAATAGCTCATTTACAAAATATGCTGCTATTAGTAATATCAAAACATGAAATCGAATAAAATACCAAAAGTACCGACCGATAAAACAATTGAGCCATGGGAAACACTTTCATCGGTAATGGCTCTGGATGAGAAGTGGTTTCCAGTACGAAAAGATACAGTAAAATTACCTTCAGGCAAGATTATCAATGACTTTTTTGTTTGGATAACACCCCATATTGTTACGGTTGTGCCAGTTACCAAAGACGGTAAGTTTATACTTTGTCAGCAATATCGTCATGGTATATCCACAATTATCTATCAGTTTCCTGCTGGTGGTGCTAAAAAGAGTGAAAGCTCTGAGGATGCAGCCCGCCGTGAACTAGAAGAAGAAACAGGCTATGTCGGCGGTAAACTTACCCATCTTACGAGTGTTTCACCCTTTGCGCATAAGATGACCGACCTTGAAGACGTGTATCTCATCGAAGGCGTAACACCAGATGGTGTCGCGCTGGACGAAGAAGATGAACAAATTAATGTAGTACTCAAAACTCCAACTGAATTACGTGAGATGATTGATAACAACGAAATAAAAACTGCTGTATCTCTTGTCGGTGGATTATTGGCACTTAAAAAGCTTGGCTTGGATTAGGTTCTAACACCGCTCTTTGTTTGATGAGTTGTCCCATCTAAATTTGGGGCGCCAAAAGACCTTCTTATATAATGATGTTAGGAGAAAAGTATCGATCACACTACTACGAATTGTTAAATGACGTAGTTCGTAAAGAAAGTGAGCATAAGGACGGTATTGCTGTCTCGGTAATACCATGCCTTATACCCCGAACCGATGGGCCAAGTGTTTTTGATGAAGGTGAATCTTTTAATGGCTTAGTAACATACGGAGACGCCCAGGCATGTATTACGATAGCCGCTTCCCCTTATATACTATCACGCATTCCAAAGGCTGAATTACTCGCCGCTTCTGAATTTTTTCTAAGAAAAAAGGTGCAGTTGCCAGAAGGAACAGCAACGCTTTCAGAATTACCAGCGCATTTCGTTTTATGGTGGCGACGTATCGAAGGGGATGATGAAGGACGAGCCGATATACTGCGGCTTGCAGCAATGCCGCAGTATGAACGTCACAATTTTAGTAAGGTTATAGAGCATCAAGTCTTAAGAGCATCCCGTATTATTCAAAAGGTATCTGGACGCCGACCTGTTATCCAAAGTTCTTGGGGACATGCTACTCCTGAGGAACGAGCCCATTTTGGGCAGAGTCGGGGAGGTCCGAGCAACAGACAAGGTCATCTGCATATTCTTGATATCAATATGAAAGAGCAGCCTCTAAAACTCACACAAAATCTCCTACCACGCGAAAAGCTTAATCACTATGGCCCATGGAATTCACTGGCGCACCGCATTCTCAATGTGCCAGTCACTCGTATTCTCTGTGCTATTACTAGTGCAACTTTGCCCACTACAGGAGTAACTTCGGAGGCGTTCTCTGACTTGTATTTAGGTGAGCAAGGTACGAGTGCCTACTGCGATGGTTACAGACTACAGTTCGACAAGCCAGTTGATTTTGCAAGCATATTTTCCTCTTTAATTGAGATTGCTGGTGCATTTGAATCATTTTATCAACGAATCAGTAAACATTATGCAGGTTACCATAAACATAACGTGGATTCACTCCATCGTAATGTTGCAGAAGCCGCGATTCAGCAAGAAGCGTTACATTTTGGCTTTACCGAACTTGAAGCAAGTTCATTTGTGACGTTTGTTTTAGGTATACGGCCAACTTATGGACAACTCATAAAATGGAAAGATGACCTTTCCAGTGCTGTAAAAGATAACAATGACATTCAATACATTGACCATCTTATTACGCACTACGAGCGTTTGGAACAAAGATTGCGTAGTATTCCAAAAAATCGTTTACGAACCTTGAACCTTATTCGGGAAACGGTTACACCTTCGGAACAATACCGAGATATCCAAAATGTTTGGCCAGTTCATATCGGCGCGTCGTTTGTTATCGAAGATTTTTCACTTGACGAGATGGGAATGAATATAAGGTCAATTACTTTAACCCCAAATATCGATACTATCAAGGGTGTTGAGTACCTGATAGGTGCATTGCTAATGCGCGAAAATGGTGCCACTTCATAAGCATGATGTTCTTACTTTGCAAGATGACTATAAAAGCATCACACGGGACTTAAATAAATCTCGTTATCGAGCCGAGATCTTATCTAAACCTATCTAAATCAGCATCTACCATTAATTTTATTAAATCTTCAAAACTTATCTTAGGTTCCCAGCCCAACTCTTTTTTTGCAAGAGAATAATCTCCTTTAAGTTCTTTAATTTCTGTAGGACGCAAGAGATTTTTATTAGTAACAACATAGTCTTCCCAATTCAGTCCAACATGACT
>JALYQM010000009.1 GCA_030855825.1 bacterium | reverse complement strand
GGAAGAGGGCGAGGAGCGGGATTATCTCGGTATCTTCTCCTTCATCACCCTCTGTTATCTCCTCGCACCATTCATTGGATTTGCAGCACTGAAGGGATTTATGGAGAAAGAAGAAGGGCCATGGTTCAGAACACCGAAGTCCGGACATATTACAGATAATGTAAAACGAGTTACTCAGCGCAAACGCGACACCCTCAGCAAATACATTCCATGGATTAAACCGGCAGTAGAGATCATCGGCAATATTACAAGAAGAAATTCATCAGAAGTATCACCATACCTTGCATACGCAACTGCCGGCAATGATTTTAATAATTTCCGGATTCAGTCAGGACGCTCACCATTACGAAAAAGATTAATTCATGTGAGTATCGTTGTGCTGATGTGTATCACTGTTGCTGCAAATATTGTTCAGACCTCGGTTCCGCAGGTATTCGCCAATCCGGATACATATTATATGAAGACAACAACCGCAGATAACCTTACAGATGCGGCAACAGATAAACGGTTACAAGGGAGCACAACCATCGGTGCATCAACAACAACACAGACCATCTCTACAACCAACCAAACCCTCTACATGATCACAGATAACTTAAACAAGCGTTGGACAAACGATACAGAAATAAATGACACCAATACGACTGGAGAGCGCAGAAACGTATCAATTGCAACCGACTCGACAGGAAACACCACCGCAGTATGGGAAGACTCGAGAACGACTGACTCAACGCAAAATAAACATACTGCAACAGGCTCACTGGCCGCAACTGGACGTAAATATGCAACAGCTACTGCCTTGCTTGATGGAAGAATATTAGTAACAGCTGGGAATAATTCAAGCGATTCAACACAGTCCTCAGCTGAAATTTATGATCCGGTAACAAATACATTTAGTGCTCTCGCTACGAGTCTAGTAACACGGAGAATGGCCCACAGCATAGTGACTCTAAATGACGGTCGAGTACTAATTTCAGGTGGAACCCAGGACTATGGCAATGCACTTTCCAATAGTGAAATCTATGATCCAAACACTAATACGTTTGCAACCACTGCGAATATGACGACTGGAAGAGCTGGCTTCATAATGGTTAAACTGAATACCGGTAAGGTTCTTGCTTTGGGTGGATGCACAAATGGGACCTGTGGAGGAACAGTATCTACCGCAGAGCTCTTTGATCCACTCCTTAATACCTGGACTGCTACTACCGGATCAATGTCTCTTGCTCGTGGCGAGGTCGGGTCAGTACTGATGGAAACCGGCGAAGTCATGATTGCTGGAGGATATACCAGTAGCACCTATGTATCCAATGTTGAAATATATAATCCGGTTACTAATACCTTTAGAGGATCTGCATCTTTATCCACTCCACGTCGCCTACCATTTATGGCTAAGTTACTCGACGGTCGAATAGTTATAGGTGGAGGAACAACAACAGGAGGAACAGGAGTAAGCTCAACAGAAATATTTGACCCAGCTAGTGGAACCTGGTCTAGCCTGGGAAATGTACCTTCAGCTGTTGCAGCATCATATAATAACTCCAATGGCGTAACTGGAGTAGTATTAGGAAATGGAAAATTGTATGTGCCTCCGTCAAACAACTCCTCCACCGTGGCAGAACTATTTGACCCATTAACAAATACATGGACCAGCACTACTAGTGGAACCACAGCACAACGCGGACTTGGTATAACCGTACCGCTCTATAACGGAAAAGTATTAGTATTGGGAGGCATTGATGGAGCAAATGGCGTCTCTAATTCTGGGTATACATACACTCCCGTAACGTATGACATATACGGACAAAAATACGATAAAACGGGAGCGAAACTCTGGAATTCAGGAACAGATATCCGGGTAAACTCCGATGACGGTAACCGAGTTTCAACCGCAGGTCCACCAAACTATAACCATTTAAACCCATCAGTTGCATTAGATAGTTCTGGAAATGCAATAGTAGCATGGGAAGAACAACGCGAAAGTATATTCTCCCCAACCATTTGGTCACAGAAACTACAATCATCAGATGGTATCAAACTATGGCCGAGTGGTACAAAAAATGCATTTACTGCAACTACTAATAATCTCAACAATATTCGAGGAGGAGACAATTCTTCCGCAACGACTGCTGTCTTACCGGACGGAAGATTATTTATCGTAGGATCTGAGTTAACAGCATCAAGAACTACCTCAGATATATTTAATCCGACCACCAATACCTTCTCAGCCGGTCCAAACACCGCAATATTAAGATCAAATGCAACCACAGTTCCGCTACTCAATGGTAAAATCCTGGTGGTAGGCGGTAATACAGGAAACCTAACGAGCACCACAGCGCAATTATATGATCCGGTAACCGGCACCTACGCTACCACAACCGGTGGAAATATTCATGTAAGAAGCGCACCACAGGCTACCTTATTAAAAAACGGCAAAGTATTTATTACCGGTACTAATCTCGATCCGGGAGCCGGTCAGTCGGTTTCAGAAATTTATGATCCAATTGGAAATACATTCTCTTTAGGTCCGGTATTGAACTATAATCGAAGGCTTCATAATCAGGCACTATTGCCAAATGGCAAAGTTATAATTATTGGTGGAATAGCAACGGGCGCTGCTCCTACTGTTCCTGAAATTTATGATCCAGTAACAAATACCGTAGTAATCTCTGCAGCACGTAATGCAAGTAAGGGCAGATCAACTGCTGTAGTGCTTAATAACGGAAAAATTCTGCATATTGGTTCTACCAGCTCAAGAAGCATATCAGAGATATACGATCCTGCTACCGATGATTTCATAGACGCAGGCTGGAATACAAAAGCAATTGATCGTGTTCATGACGCTGCGACGGTCCTACCAAACGGGAAAGTGTTACTCGCTGGGGGCGCAGATGTATCAGATTACTCAAGCTCGGAATTATTTGACCCTGCATCAAATACGTGGAGCGTTGGTCCTAATATGAGTGTAATAAGGAGACAGGCAAATGCAACATACATTCCCAAATCGCAAAAAGTGTTGGTATATGGAGGAGCTTCAACAGATGCCACAGCATCAAGTGCTGAAGTATATACGCCCGCCACAGACATGCAGGTGAGTCAATTTGATTACAAAGGGAACATCATACTTAAGGGAGCTTCTCAGGGAAGTCTAAATCCGTTAACGCACAAAAAACCTAAAGTAGCGATAGATACAACTGGCGATGTCGTTATCGCCTGGCAGGAAGATAAGGATACGAAATCACAGTTTCAAGGAGTAAGACATAACTATGATGCAAACGCCCGCTTTGATTACGGAAGAGATCCATCGGTGGTCGGAAATTGTCAAAATGGTACTGGTTGCGCGGCAATACCGGCTATTCTTTCACCATCTGTCCAAATTGCAGCACAAAAAATATGTAATCAAGCTGCATGCGGAGATGCCGGTACAACATCAGGTGAGCGTCAGTGGGGAAATAATCAGAACACATATAACGCTAACAACCCAGACAATGTAGGCGTAGCCACTCTAAGAAATGCACAAAATGTAAATATTATCAGTGATGGCACAAGCACTGCCATCATCTACGACTCAGACTCAGGAAGTACAACAGATATTGGTAGTAATCCGAAGCCGGATACCAAAACAAGAAAAATATACGCGCAGAAACTTGATGCTAATGGTAATGCAGTTTGGTCGGGAGGATGGTCGGCGCCAAGTGGGGGTATGATAACAAACAGGCGAACACAAACCTCAACACTACTTCCAAATGGCACAGTACTCTTGGCAGGTGGTCGAAATGCTGCAGTATTGTCTTCAGCTGAAGTACATAACCCAGATACACTCACAAGCGTAGCAACTACAAATAATATGACCGTTAATAAAATAAATCATGCCGCATCACTGCTGAGTAATGGAAGAGTATTAATTACAGGAGGAGGAACTACCAGTACAACTTCCAGTTCAACAGCAAACTTATTTACTCCAAGTTCCACATCCGGGGCATTTGCAGCTACAGCAGGAAATATGAAAATTTCAAGGTCAGATCAGACATCAGTCTTATTGAGAAATGGTAAGGTACTTCTCGCGGGTGGAAGAACATCAACAACAGCAACCTCAACAGCAGAACTGTTTGATCCAACGACGGTAACTGCTGCAAACGTCTTTACTGCAACAACAAATAATCTTACGGCTGGGGTGAGATATGGGCATCGAGCGACATTGTTACCAAACGGAAATGTCGTTATTTCAGGCGGAACGAATGGCACTGGACCATTATCAAGTGCCGAAATTTATGATGATGCCACGGGAACATGGTCAAGCGCAAGCATTATGGTACAGAAACGTAGCATGTTTAGCTTAACGTTGCTGCCAAATGGCAAGATACTCGCAGTCGGTGGATGTATTGCAGGTAACTGTACCGCTGGCTCAGCAAACAGAACTTCAACAGCAGAAATATTCGATCCATTAAAGAACTCTTGGACAAGCACTGCAGGTTCATTAGTTCTCGGTGTTCGCTCAGAACATTCGGCAAGTCTTTTACCATCAGGTAAAGTAGTAATTCACGGTGGTACAACAGATGGAACAACATTCTTATCCACATCTGAAATCTATGATCCATTAACAGGTACATTCACTGCTGGCAGCGTTGCACAAACCGGTAGAAAAGATCACGACACCATCTCACTCGCAAACGGTAAACTCATGACAGTCGATGGTTGGAATGGTACGACTGCCTATTCAAATGCAGAAATCCTAACCATTGATCAACAAATATCAACTGCAAACTCAACTAACTCGCAAAATCCAGACTTGGTAAAGGATAGTTTAGGAAACATTCAAGCTGTATGGCAGGCATGGCGATCAGAAGGATTATCTCCTGGTACAAGTGGAGGCTCTTGGAAAGTCATGACACAGGAAATTAATAATCCATCATCCGGCAGTATCACCAAGCAGTATCCAACTGGCACAACAAGTGCATGGGCTGCTACCGGAAATTTATCCACAGGAAAACGTAATATAAGTACCGTCTTACTTCCTTCAGGTAAAGTACTGGCTTCGGGCGGGTTCACAACCGTGAGCGTATCTGACGCTGAAATATTCGATCCACAATCAGGTACTTGGACAGCAACCGCAAATAATATGGCAAAAGCTCATAGCAACCACGCATCATACCTACTTAAGAATGGTAAAGTAATTGTTGCTGCCGGTAGCGGAACGTCATCTAGCGCCGCAGAGATATACGATCCAACCTCTAATACCTGGATCGCTGGGCCTAATTTAACCACGGGGAGATCTGAGTTCGTAACGTCTGCTCTAAATAATGGCACGATCATGATTGGTAGTGGAGTCAATGGAGCTGGAACAGTCGTTACAACATCAGAAATATATAATCCAACAACCAATACATGGACGTTTAGTACTGGAAATATGCAGCGAGGCCACAAGAACGGCTCAATGGTGAAGTTAAATGATGGTAAACTGCTTGCAGTTGGCGGATGCTTATTAGATACAGTGTGTGACGCAACTTCAATAGTCTCTAATGCGGAGCTGTATGATCCAAGCACGGGAACATGGAGTTTAGTAGGCAGCTTAAGTACCGCCAGGTATCGATTTAATGCAAATGTGTTAAATAATGGAAAGGTCTTAGTGCACGGAGGAAATAATGTCTCCGCATCTTCAATTTCGTCTGCAGAAATATTTGATCCAACGACCCAAACCTGGACAGCCGCAACCTCATCACCGGGCTCTGTCTTAGCAGGAACAGGAATCATAGGGTCGAGTGTCGTTCTAACGAGCGGCAAAGTTCTTTCCGTAAGAAGTAACGTATCTGCACAAAGTGGTGCCTATCTCTACGATCCAATGGCGAATACCTGGACAACTACCGGAAGTCTATCCAAAAATATACGCAGTTCCAACTTAATCGCGCTTAAAACAGGCAAGATTCTCATACCAGGCGGATATGATGGCACTACAAACTACTCCTCCTCGGAATTATTCACACCGGAACTTTCAGAAAAACAAATCTCAACTGAAAGTGATAGTTCAAATACGCAACAAACATATCCGGTAATATCAGCTGACACAGCAAGTGGATATACGTATGTTGCCTGGACAGATAATAGGTTGACCTCGCCATCAGATACTATTAATGAAGAAAATATTTACATGCAGAAAACTGATGGTAATGGTAATCCGGTCTGGCCAAATGGATTAAATGAGAACGGAACATATAACGTTAGAGATGTGCGTATAGACACCACTCGTGGTAGCTTGAACACAACGGTTCAAACAAAACCAGCCGTTGCAAAGAGCGTATTCACCGATACCGCAACAGATGTACCAGTTCAAATCGCCTGGACAGATACACGCGACGGCACACCAGCATCATCAATTTATGGACAATCATATAACACACGAAACTACAGCATGAGCACAACAAGCTGGACTGCATATTATTATGTTACCGGAAGCCCAAGCTCATCAAACTCAATATCAGTTCAGGTAGGTGCCTCAGAAAACGATGGTGAAACAATGAGCTACACCAGTGCAGCTTCAACATATACAGGCGATGGTACCAATGGCCAGAAGTCTACCGTATTCTCAAACCTACCTCCAAGTGGCGAAACATCACTTACCAATCGAAGATTGGTAATGAAGTTAACCCAAACTGCAGGAAGCATGCAAATACAATATAATGGCTCAGCTGGAGTCGCAGACACACGCCTCGATGTTGGACTGATAGTCCCGGAGCGCTCAGCGCTACTCGCAGTACTCATTCCATTATTACCAGGTATGGTCTATATGCATAAAAAGAGAAAACACATATTTAGAAGACGAAAAGATATACACAAACAGTTATCCACAGGAGTGTAATTGCCATACATAAGGCATATAACAAATTATTAAGAAATACTAAAGCCTATAATAATTAATTTAATGGTTTAGCTTACTAAGGCTAAATCTGCTATACACAGATAACAGATCGCATATGAAATACATCGCAGTGCTAGTCGCATTATTTATTTTCGCTATTTATTCACTCACCACCTCACCGTACCTGCAGGCGGGTGATAGCGCCGAGATGGCTGCTGCGTCTATCTCGTTAGGGGTACCTCACCAGCCAAGCTATCCCGTATATGTAGTTATAACTCACCTCATTACCAAACTTCCCATACCATACTTAGCTGAAAAATTTCCTACGAGTATTATCTCGGCCTATCCAATACATCAAAATATTGCTAATAGTATCTTAATATATCGATCTGGTGTTGCATCAGCATTGTATCAGGCATTGGCAGCATACTTTCTGTTTCTAACCATCATCGAAATTGAAAGAATCTTAAGTAAAAGAGAAAGAGTAGGAGTACCGCTAATTATACTGGCTGCGATAATAACCTGCGCATATTCATTTTCCGAAACAACTTGGTTATATGCCACGAAGCCCGAAGTATTCGGATTAAATAATTTATTTGCGACGATGCTTTTGTACTATTGTTTTCGGTGGTATAACCACGATAAAAAAGGAAAAATTAAGGCAAGATACTTTCTTCTACTTGGGTTTGCCTTCAGCCATCATCAGACAGTAATACTCATATTTCCGATTCTCCTGCTAATATATTTATTCAAAAAAGTGGAGTTGGAAGGGACCACGGTACCAAAAATAGTTAGCAGATGGACCGGCTACCCCTTTGATCGCAAGTTCAACAAGTCGTTTCCATACCTATTCTGTTTCATCTTCGCAATAAGTCCATTTTTTCTGACTCTTTGGATGCTTGCTCAACGATATCCATTGATCAATTGGGGAGAGATTAGCAATCCAATTGGGTTAGTGCGAGCCCTTATCCGTGCCGATTATGGCTCGATTGGTGCATATCTTACTAATATTAAGAGCCCGACTGTAGCCGCTGATCAAATCCCATTTTTTGCTCAACATCTTCTCACTGATTTTTCGCTGATGATCTTAATACTGGCGGTAGCAGGCACAGTTGTTCTGTACCGAGTTAATCGACGTCTTTGGCTCATCCTAGTTTCGTTTTTTATCATCACCGGACCATTATTCCTTATGTATGCAAATTTCTCTCTCGAAGGAGACTTTTCTAAAGCGACAGTTATTCGTTTCTATATGTTGCCTGAAATAGCACTAATGCTATTAGTATATGCAACCATATCCATCGGATACCAACAGATCGAAAAATTAGAAGCTACGGCCGAAGGGGGACTGAATTATAAAAGGATCGGGACAATTTTCTTAGTGGTAATACTGGCTCTCATAACTATACAAAGCAGTTATAACAACAAGCCAATTTTTGACAATCTAACCTATGAGTTTGCTAAAACCAGTATTGAAAACACCGAGGATAACGCCCTGATTCTTATTACTGGAGACATTCCGAACATGACAATGCAATATATGCAGGCTGTCGAAGGACAAAAAAAGAATAGAATAATATTTTCTCCTGGCCAATTCCACTTAGATTGGTTTCAAAAACAATTGCGAACAAGATATCCTGATCTTAAAATCCCAGGACCACTTCCGGGGAAGGAGTTTACCTCACCATCGCAAGTCATTGATGCTAATTTTGGCAAACAGCCCATCTATATTGTCACCGACTTCGTAGATATCGATCCGGAGATACAGAAGAAGTATGTACTATGGCCTAAGAATTTATTATTAAAAGTTGAAGCAAAAGAAAAAGAGTATAAGCTGGAACCGTATCTCGAAGAGAATGATAAATTATATGACTCACTCAATTTAAAAGAATTTGCTCAGTTGAAAAATAAAAAATATCAGCTTGAGTCACCACTCGTATTTTATTACTCTCGCCATTTCTATAACCTCGGCGCAATTTTCAATACTGTTCATCGATACGAGGACGCAATTGTCCAGTTTCAACGCGCGCTTACTATCGATCCAGACTTAGCCGATGCCTATAAAGCACTAGGAACAATATATTATTTTACCGATGATTACGACAAAAAAGATCCGGAGTTAGCAATCCAGTATCTTAATCGCTATTTACAAACAACTGACGGTAGCTCCGTAGAACAGATAGTTGCGGTACAGGATGCCATAAAACAAATCCAGGCTGACGCCAAAAAGTATGAAGAGGAATACAATAAAAAAATGCAAGAGCAAGAGAAAAAACAATCTGAGGCAACAAACTCAGCTCAAACCACAGAAGCATCAGACTCGAGTAACCTAGCACAATAGAAGATAGTGCTAATTCCAGAATAATTATATACTCATACCATGGAAGTTAAGTGGTTAATAGATAAGAAATATCAAATATATTACTACCTGCGTGTAGCACGAAGAATTCAGTACGGATTCTACCAGAACATACGCGCTATGATACTGCCATATAATCATCCCCAAGCCTGGTATTTTCCTGACTACAGTTTGTTTGAGAATAAAGAGTTCTCCAGGCGACTGGAAGCGCTAGGGGATGGGACAAATCTCGAAGTGAGTGATCAGTTACTTATAAGTCTCATTGAAGAGAAATTCGATCTCTATCCCACTGAAAAAGAAATACAAAAAGTAAAAGCTAATTTTGAAAAAATTGAACCTAAACTAGAAACGGCACTTACTCAAATATTTAGAAATTTCCACCAAGTAAAATCCCTCAGCATTATTCCAACAAAATTTGGTACGGGTTCATCATATTTTCGCGAAACCGACTCCGAAGGAAAACATCACATTGGAGTAACCTGCCGTTTAGATAAAGGCTACGACGTAATCATTAATAGTATCGTCTCAATTCTTATTCAGATAGAACAAACGTACGACGACAAGCAGTTAAACAATTGGATTGCCAGAAAAAGTATCAGTGATTTTATCATGTTCCACACCAAACTAAAAGATTTATTATCTGAAGACACCAAACTCAGTGGAGTGATGCAGTTTATCGAAGAGTATAAAGGGGATTTGGCGGAGGAAAGTGCTGCCTATCTACGCAAGCTGGGATATCCTTTGCCGGGAAGTTTTTCCTATACAGAAAACTCAATACATTTTAATAAAGAACCACTCAAAGGACTTGAAAATAAAGAAATAGATATTCTCAAAAAATTAATAGATAAAAGAGGCGAGATCATTAGCTTCGAAGAAGTAGGCGATGTCTATTGGGGTAAAGATTCACCAGATAAATTTTCTCTCTATTCAATTGCTAAGATTATCGAAAAAATCCGTAAATCTTTCAGAGAAAATAATATTCCTGAACGATGCCTCCAAACGGTTCGCAAAAGAGGATATTTACTATACGATTAATATTTTAGGAAGTGCGCTGGCCGGTGAATGAATTGCTGATGTATTAATTGAAGTTCCCGAAGGAATTCACATCTGGCAATCATCACCGACCAAGCGCAATCCGCACCCATACACTTCCACCTGATTAGGTAGATTCGATAGAAGTGTATGGGAGGCTAGAACCTACGGCCAGATCGGCGTGATCTCGGGAGTTACTGTTTTCGTACCAGCTGGTGCAATCGTTGGTGGAATCGCTGTCGGATCAATAGACGGAACATCGGTTGGAGTGGATGTAGGGGGCGTGTCAGCCGTTGGATTGGTTGTCAATGTTGGAATGACAGTAATACTAATCCGCGGGGTCGAAGTCGGCGTGCAAGTAGGCAGATTACTTGCCGTTGGCGTAATTTGACCGGTAGCCGATCCTCCGAGACCATTCTGCATCAAAGGAACATATTGATGAAAACCATAAGCCTCTTCTCCTCGGGCTTCACGCCGTTGCGCTGCGCACAGAGCGAGACCTACAAGTAACAAACCAATCAACATTGCGCGGATAATCTTCCACCATTTGATCTGCATTTGAGTTCCTTCTCGGCTTACCCGACATTCATGTGCCACATTTGGGTCACACCAGAAAAACGAATCTCCATTCACTTCTCTAATGTGGCCCACAGTAAGCACACAACACTTCTATCTTAAGTTTATAAAGTGCGAATAAAATATATTGGTATCTATAATTGAAGCTAATTTACCTCAATATAAACGGCAATATGGTGCCCATTACTGAACACTATAGGATTATAGGGTAATCGTACGTAAATATCTTGAACTTATCTTGACCCTTTTCAAGTAAAGTTCAAGATAATATATAGCCTATAGCTTAAAATACAGCTATTCATAAACCTGCTGCTCTGATTTAAGAGTAATTAGCTTTACTGAATATGAGCTCAAGTCGAACTCATCAAAGTTCTTTAAAATCCCTACTATCTAAAGTAGACAATAGGAAACAAATCTTTTAACTTATTGGGACAATTGAGGTAATAACAAGCTCAGTTGTTATCTAAATCGTCCCAAGAAAGAAGAAAGGAACTACATGTAAAGAAAGATCGGAAAGAGATGCCTATAGCGCATCCTGTAAGGCGCAAGTTTTGTAGACTGTCGGTTGATAAAAACAAAACAAAAAAGGAAAAGGCAATGAACATCACCAAAATCTGCAACCTCGTCGTCGCACTCGCTGCCGCCTTCGTATTTTCGAGCGCATCAGTCCAAGCCGCCTACCGGATACCCCTGATAACACTGGATTGCACCGCCTTGCCTTCGGGCAAAGGCGTAGAGGTGGAAAACAAAACCGGGCAGATCGTAACGCTGACGATGGTTGGCACTCGCGGCTACGCAGATTTCGATGTTGAGGTCGGAGGAATCTTTGGCCAATCAAGCCACCACAGGTATTACGCAAACTGCTCCATCGCCCAGATTAAAAGTATGAACCGTACCCGCTAGTGAAATAATCCTATTGTCTACCGCGCGTCGCGTTTTGCTTGAGCCGCAGCAATGCAGCACAAACACAAAACAACACGCGCGCCAGATAATAGGGATATTTCACTAACTCTTCAAGTCTTTAACTTGACTCCCATCCTAAAAAACCTCTACACTAATTACTACTATGCTCGATGACATTCGCGGCTATTTGATGATGGTTCTATATTCTCTCGTAGATACACGGGTCGCTCGTGCCATGCTCGGATCATCACTAATTCTGGTAACCACCGTCGTCTCACTAAGACTATTTGGTGGATACGTAAATTCACCACGTCCAACCATCTACATCACCTCACCAAAGGCAGAAATACAAGTAACAGATAGTAAAGTTCTCGTTCAAGGCAAAGTCTCTCCTCAAGAGAGCCTGGTAACCGTAAACGGTCAGACCGTCGTGGCAAATGGGGATGGAACTTTTTCACAGATAGTAAATCTTACTGCAGGGGTAAATGTTCTAAAATTTGAAGCAGCCCATTACGGGAAGAAGTCAGGCACCATTCATACCGCCACTAGGACACTAACCGAAGAGGAGAAAGCAGAACAGATGGCAACACTGCTAAAAGAAGAGCAGAAAGTAAAAAAAGGTGCTGAAGAAATAGCCACAAAACTAACAGCGGTAGACGTTCTAGGTGCTAAAACACAACCTTCCTCATCAGCGACACCAATCGAGCCAACACCATCACCGCAGAGCGGAATCGAAAACTATATAGCGCCACAAAAGGACATGATCCTCACCAGCAATGAAGTCCCAAATGGGAAGGAAAAAATCATTAATGGAATGTTTAAGAATACAACTCCTCAAACATTACGCTGGGTAAAAATTAAAGCAGGATTTAAAGATAGCAATGGGGAAGTGATCGATACCAAAATTGGGGCGGTAACACAGGTCGACCAACACCTTGCACCGGGGGCCGAGATGGAATATACCATTCCAGGTACAACATCAACGTATACAGACTTTCAACTTTCAGTAGCTTACGAGGCGCTATGAAACGCACCCTACCATACCTTCTCATTACTCTCGCTGTGATTATCTTCTTCCCAACAATTTTTTTTTCAGGGCACACCTTTATCTCATCTGGCATTATTTCAACAGACCTGTACTTGTTTAATTACCCCTTAAAAAGCCTAATGCATAAAGATCTCCTGCGAGGCCATGGAATCCCTCTCTGGACCGATCTCATCGGCAACGGCTATCCAATATTTGCCGAAGGGCAGATGGGTGAATTCTATCCTCTACATCTATTACTGTATCTGATTCCACTCCCGACAATTTTTATATTTAATGCAAACTTAATGCTTCATTATCTATTAGCTGGTATCTTTACATATCTTTATATAAAAATATCAATCAAACTATCTCAAACAGTATCAATACTAGGAGCCCTTGTATTCACTTTCTCTGGCTATATGCTTACTCATTTACATCAGGTAAACATAATCCTTGAGTTAACCTATTTTCCCCTCAATTTGTTATTAGCAGACTCAATCTTAAAAATAAATAAAGAGACGAAAAAATCTAAAATAATAGTACTCACGCTCATTTTAACTCTTACAGTCTATCTTCAAATGACGGCCGGTCACATCGAAATGGTCTACTATAATCTACTCTTCACGGGAATATATGCTGCTATTCGATTCTTCTTTGATCCGAGCATCCGAGAAGCCTGGCTCAAAAAAGTAGGGGCGGGATTTGTAGCAATAAGCATAGTCGTGATGCTGGCGTGGCCTCAATTATATGCTACATATGAATTAGTAAACTTCTCTCAACGCGAAACAGGGATTTCATATGAGAATACGACCGGGACCCTGTGGCCACTTGAAACATTAATACTCTTCGTTAATCCTAAAGCATTTGACGTATATCGGGACGAACCAGGGTACAGTCCCAATAAAGCCGAGACGGTAAATATTGGAGCACTCTATCCATACGTAGGCATTCTCCCTCTTATGCTTGTAGTCATTGCAATAATTTCCCTAAAGTGGAAGAGACCTTTAAATACATGGACCCTTACATTCCTTACCTTCCTCATCTTTACATATCTCTATGCTGTTGGCAGGTCAACACAACTCTTCTCTGTTATCTGGGAAATAATCCCAGGGATGAAATTCTTCCGATTCCCGATAAAGGCTATTTATATTATTGAATTTTGCATAGCAGTTTTGGCAAGCGTTGGATTACAAAAAATATACGAATACGTTTTAAATAAGACAAAAAACATAACAACAAAAAATACTCAAAATCAAGAGATAGTAGTAAGAAATATCAACAGTCATGGCATAGTCAGAAAAGACCCAATAGGGAAAAATGCGGGAAATATTTTAGCAGCAGACATAGTAGCATTAGTGATAATCATGATCTCATTCGCTGATCTGTGGATATTTAATCGGCCTACGCAGCCGACAATCCCTGCCAGTGACTGGTTAAAAACGCCGGAATTCGCGCAATACATTAATAGCCAAAATAGTGATTGCCATTGCGATGAGAACTCAAATAGGTATCCAGGCAGTGTAGCTGATCAGGAACCCGCACCGAAATTCCAGAACTGGCGTTCCTACTCCCATGGCACGAACAATATCGATTACACGCGTATCTTCGACTTTCCACTCCAGAAAGATTTGCAAAACATCCTTCATATTGATTTCAACATGATTCACAACATATCGATGAACAGGGAGTGGGCTGTCTTGTTCCTTCAACGTCAGACCTTATTAAACAAATACAATACTAAGATAGATTTTGAGTCCGCAACTCTGACACTACCACCGGAAATGAAAAAATCGCTCGATATCCAGGCTACCCGTTATCTGCTCTCGGACCTGGTTATTAATCATCCTGACTTAACACTGGTAAAGACTCATCATTTTTCGTCCAAGGTCAAGCATGTTCTATTTCTAGCCAATACAACAGATACAAAGTATGTTGAAACAGACAAGGCATATTTATACGAAAACAAAACATATTTCCCGCGTATCACTCTCACCCCTCAAAGCAATGCAATTTACCAGGAGCCTGACAGTAAAACTGCGGACAATATCTTGAAAAAAGTACTCGATCCGGATTTTGATCCTACTAAGCAAACCGTTATTGAAAGTGCCATAAAACCATCAGGTACCTCCGCGGCAGAACCATTCAAATCCAAGTACACCATACTTTCATACGATCCTCAAAATATTGTTGTTCAAACCGAATCCAATGCACCGGGATATCTATCTTTCGCAGATACATATTATCCGGGTTGGGAAGCAATCGTCGACGATCAACAAGGCGAAGTCCTGAAAGCCAATTATGCCTTTAAAGCCATCGCTGTACCTGCAGGTCAGCACATCGTTAAAGTATCATTCAAACCAACTCACTGGAAAAGTTCCCTAATTATTGTAATTCTAGGGTGGAGCATCGTCGCAACAATAAGTCTGTATCTATTAATTAATAAACTGACCAGCCAAAAGATAATACAAAAATGATATAATCTCCATATGAATAAGGTAGGGACGTTTAATGTAGCAGTCGCAGTAGTTATCGAGAAAGACGACAAAATTCTCATAACTAGAAGATCGCCAAAGCGTGACCATGCTCCTAATGAATGGGAAGCAGGTATTACGGGGAGGGTAGATCGAGGGGAACGATGCGAGGAAGCAGCGATCAGGGAAGTTATGGAAGAAGTCGGACTGGAAATAGATTTAATCTGTCCATTTAATACATTCCACTTTTACCGAGGTACAGAGAAGGCCGAACATGTGGGTGTAAATTTCTGGGCCAAATACCTAAACGGCGATGTTACATTGGACATGGAAGAGCAATCGGAATACAAATGGGTCACTCCTCAGGATGCGCTGCCGTACATCACTAATCCCAATGTCGTCCAAGAATTAAAAGCTTTTATCGAATTTAAGAAACACTATCGAATAATATGAAACTACTTCTCACTTCAGCGGGTATAACCAATGAATCAATAAAAAAAGCTTTAGCCGGTCTAATCAAAAAACCATTTGAGGAAACAAACTTGGCATACATCCCGACAGCAGCAAACATTGAAAAAGGGGATAAAGATTGGTTAATCAGCGATCTGGTTAATTGTCAAAAATGTAACTTTAAACAAGTAGATATCGTAGATTTTTCTGCTATCCCCAGAGAAATGTGGTTATCCAGGCTTGAATATGCCGATGTATTACTGTTTGGAGGAGGGAATACTGATCATTTATTGAAGACCGTTAAAAGCTCCGGATTAGAAGAAGCATTACCGGGACTACTCAAAACAAGAGTATATGTTGGTATTAGTGCAGGCAGCATGATTACAGCATTTAAAGAATCATTGAGCTCAGCAGCGCTGTTGTATCATGAAGAAACAGGAGAAATAAAAGACAATAAAGCTCTGGGGTATGTTAATTTTCAAACTCGACCTCACCTCAATTCAGAATACTTTCCAAAAGTAACCCTTCCGTACCTAGCTGAGATAGCAAAAGAACTTTCAGACACCTTTTATGCAATAGATGATCAAACGGCAATACAAGTCATCGATTCAGAAATCACTATAATCTCCGAAGGAGAGTGGAAGAAATTCAACTAACATGGATCACTACACGCTAAAATTAAATCTTACCGGCCCGGTAGGTAATCTATTAAGGAAAAGACACGTACTTATAGTACCTGAGAATGCAGTAGGGAACATCTACATCGGCGAAAAGAAGCACTCCTACCCGGAAGGAATATATCGTTTTATTGGCGGAGGTGTAAATGAAGAAGAAACACCAGTGCAGGCAGGTGTTAGAGAAATCGGCGAAGAACTTGGACTGCACATCGATCAATCAAGGCTGTATCCAATGGCAGAGGTAGAGATAAATGCGAGTACACCGGAACAAAAGTTTCAACTCATTACCTATATGTATCATCTTATCCTAAAGGATACAGAGACACTCACCCCCGCAGACGATATCTCAGGAGTCAAAGAATTTAGGGTTAGTCAAATACCCGACCTCGTAAAAAGATATAATAATCTCTCAGGGGACTTGTATGTAACGAACAAGGGGGATATAGAATACAAACATTCATGGCATGATTATGGGAAAATCTATGGGCCTATCCATCAAATAGCATACGGATGGTTGACCCAACGCACTTAGCTCTGATCGAATCTTTTACTGATCTCAGCCAATTTACTCTCAATGAAACTTTCTTTTTCGTACATCTGATCTAACTTACTCTCAATCGCTTTTTCTTCTTCAACCAGCTCTTGTATTTTGTTCTCTTCAATTTTACGTTCATCTTTAATATCCTGCTCGACCAGATATGAAGAAATACTCGCCGTAACAATTCCAAAAATAGAAACGCCAAATACTATAAGTATCACAGCCAACACTCGGCCTTGTGGCGTCTTAGGATATACATCACCATATCCCACTGTAGCGACTGTTACTACAGAGAACCACAGCGCATCATTAAATGTTTTAAATAAAGAGTCAGGAGTCTTTTCAAAAAGTAAGAATAAATCTGCAGACAGTATTACCAGCACAACACTTACGAGTAAAATCTCGAGGATACGGAATCTCCTGAATCCAGGGAAGCGTTCATTTACTTGTTCAGCAATTACCAGCAATCCGAATCGTGAAAGGGGAAAGAGTCTGAACGGTCGTAAAAATGGAAATAAGATAATAAACAGAACAAATAGGTTTCCCCTAATATACTGCCACTTATTATCAGCAGCTAAAACCCTCAAGATGAACTCTAGCATAAAGGTCAACCATAAGGTCACGTAGAGTATTTGGGTAATCAGCACAAATGTCTTATCAATAAAAAAGTCCCATAAAATGAATACAAGCAGGACTAAGGAGAATATCAGCAATATTCGGTCGACTATCCGAATACCATCCTGCAAGGTAAACGAATGATGTCCTGGGGAAAGACTCTGTTCTGAATCCATATATTAATAGTATTGCAAAGTACGTCATAATTTGCAAAGATGCATCCTATGAAGTATGCATCAAAGTACCCGCCACTATTAATCTTTATTACATTATTTTTGCTATACCTGTACACTATGCCTCCAACAGTATATTGGCAGGATGCCGGAATCTATTTAACGGGCATTAAGGTTGAGGGGAATGTGTACCCACCAGGATTTCCATTGTATATGATTCTGGCAACAATATGGACAAAGATTGTACCCATCGGAGATTTCACTACTAAAGTACACGGTTTTTCTGCGTTGTTTGGAGCCGCTTCGGCCTCAATGTGTTATTTAATTACGCATATGGTACTTAAAAATAAAAATACTCTTTTCATAAAGAAAACACAGTTACAAGAACATAAAAATACTCACTATAGCGGGACAGAACACAAACCTGTTCCTATTCCATTTAGTCAAAACAGCATCGTCACCGGGGTTGTCTCTTTTGCTGTAAGTATGTTAGTTGGGCTCAATTATAATATTTGGGGGCAGGCAATCAATGCCGAAGTATACACGCTGCACGTGTTCTTGTTAAGCTGTGTAGTTTATTTAATTATAAAGATAGGAATAAAAGGTAAGATAGAAAAACAAATTGACTCAGAAACAAGGAATAAAATTATAGTAACAGCATTAATATTAGGATTTATGTTTGGTAACCATCCCATGACAATAGTTCTTGCACCGCTTTTTATGTTACTCGCCATTTTTCAAAAAAATATTTTCTACCATACCAAACTTTTGACTTTGTCAGCATTGCTTTTTACTGCAGCAGCTTTAAGTACTTACATATATTTACCAGTGATCGCTAATACTAATCCAGATCTAAACTGGGGAAATCCGGATACATTAGCACGATTCATCCAGCATGTTTCAGGTAAAACATATTTAACCACTGAGGGAAGCTTTGTCTTTACGGATCTTTCTCGTTACTATGCTGCTTTAAATGAGTTCGCCTGGGAATTCGGAATCGCCGGGCTTATCTTGGCCTTAATTGGCTTGTATACCGCCTTCAAAAAAGATACATATAGTGCCATCATCACAGGCACAATAGTAATCTTTCATATCATCTTCGCAGTCTTTTACAAACAGACTACCGAGTACAACTCCTGGCTTATACCTGCGCACCTTATGATCGCAATACTTATCGGGTATACAATCTATAATACTATTGATGGAACTCACACACTCATTGAGCAAAAAAAGCCTTACTATCTATATATTCCTGCTATACTCCTAATCGGTTATTTCTCGATCTTTACAATTAATCACTGGAGAGAGAATCTTAACGAGCTAAATCGGAGGGAATATTATTATGCTCAGGACTTTGGAGAAAACATATTGCGAAAATTGGATAAAAATAGCTTAATCATCATGACCGGGGATCAAGAGTCTTCAACGGTGTTATATTTACAGGCTGTACGGGAATACAGAAAAGATGTAATTGCGTTTAAAAACATTGAGGCGGAAGAGTTAACATACAGCGAAGGACGTGATGAAATTAAGAAACGCTATCCAACACTAATTCTACCCCGGGAATTAGAAAATAGTGATGTTGAAGTAGCCGATCAATACTATAATAAACTGATTGCAGCTAATATCCATAATAGATCAGTATATGTAATGTCCAAGAATTTGTTTATACTGGATAGCTCACAGTTTCAATTAATTCCTGCGGCTGCTATGTATAAGGTTGTACCGTTAAATTGCATCGAGTGCATTCAAAAATTAGATACGAAATATTGGGATTTACATTATCATGACCTCGAATATTACAAAAAGCAGGAACGTCCGCTAATGTCCTTAAAAGATTCAACGAAGCCGGGTGGAATAAATCGAGTGCCGTTCATTCAACATATGATTAATTTTGAGTTGCAATCATGGAAAAATTTAGGGGATTGGTATATACAAAAAGGGGAATGCAAATTAGCTGCAGCAAGCTATAATAACATGGTCCATTTACAAAGAGACATTTTTACTAAATTACCGCAGGTAAAACAAAACATGCAGGACTGTGCCAAATAAGTATCATGCAACCATTTAAAAACCTTTTACCGTTTCTCGTCATATCTACAGTTGTCTGTATTATATTTTTACCGTATCTAATGGGATATGTAGGAATAACACCAAATGTGGGGACAAATGATAACGTTGATTTACAGGTCCCATTTAGGCAGGTTTTGCAGGAAAATTTAAAGCAACGAACTCTTCCATTATGGGAGCAGCGAATCTCGGCTGGGTTTCCACTTTTTGCCGAAGGTCAAATCGGCGCTCTGTACCCATTAAATATCTTTTTTGCGCTACTTCCGGTTCCCGCGTACTATTCACTAAGTCTCAGCATTATCGCCGCTATCATACTCTCAGGCATAAACATGTACCTCTTCCTGATCGAATTTCTTACCGGGAAAACTGAGCATAAAATCAATAAAATACGACTATTTGCAATGTGTGGCGCGATCATCTGGTCGCAAACAGGGGTGCATTACAACCACACAGCACATTTAAATGTCTTAAATATCTTTTCATGGTTACCCTGGCAATTATGGATAATTGAGCGAATGCTCAATGGTAAAGATTCGCGGATAAAATCAATTGCACTCTTATCTCTACCTGTCGGCCTTCAGATACTGGCAGGGCATCCGCAGATCACATCATATTGTTTGATGTTTATTGCGCTGTATTGGCTACTTAATCAGCTATTAGTTAAATCCGAGAGTAGACTCAAAGAATTCATTTTAAATGGGGTTACTGTAGGTTTTGCCTTATTATTAGGCTTATTACTAGGTGCAGTCCAACTTTTCCCAACACTGGAATTCACGGTCAATTCGACTCGTCAAGCGGGACTTGATGAGGAGGCAATTAACTTCTTATCTCTTCGGATTCAGGATCTGCCGACCTTTATTTCACCGTTCTATAACTTTACATACGAACCGCGATCGTTAGCTCAGTTAGGACAGGTAGGCTGGCCATTCGATGAGCGTTATAGCTATATTGGAATAATTCCATTAATATTAGCGTTAGCATCGATCCCTTTTATCTTCAAAAAAAGGCAATCACTAATTCTATTCTTCCTATGCGTTTTCTTTTTACTACTATCGTTAGGTAATCAATCCCCAATAGGCATACTATTAAAATTTCCACCGTTAAATTTATTCCGCATTCCGGTTAAATTTACGCCACTTGCTCAAATGGTATTTGCAATATTAGCAACAGTCAGCCTTAAAGAGTTAAGTGATCGAATTTTTGTAAAAAAATCAAATCAATATCCCTTTAAAAAGGTAGCGCTAACTCTCGGGATCATAATAATTATATCTTCACTGGACACTGGAACGAAATTATACAAGCTCTACCCAATACAAAAAGGGGAGTGGTGGTTCGAAAAACCAGATACGGTGCGCATATACGAGGATCAGGTAAAAAAAAGCCAAATTAACAAACTTAATAAACCACTAGAAATGCGGGTCCTTGGTCAGGATTATAACGTTCAGATGCACAAACAATATCTCGAGCAAAACCCTGCACTATGGGATAATATGCAACCCCAGCTCTTTAAAAATAATCGGGCCATTCTACCTGCCTTCGATATGCTCACATACGATGTACCCTTATTAGATAACGCAATTAACTCGGCAGGGTTAAAAGTAAAATGGTATTCCGAAATCGAAGGAAAACTATTTTTCACACCTGCCACAAAAATAGGAGATAATCAAGTCAATTATCCCGATCACTATTGGAAATTTGTCCGGCTTGTTGGCACCAGATATTTCTTCCACAATAATAATCTGTTATCAGAAAATACTATTATAATAGGAAAAACAAACTTTTCGACAGGGCAGGATCAGGTTGGTGTATATCAGATAAAAAATCCTCTACCATTTATGCAGACTCCATTAAACATTAAATACGTTGAAGATAAAAATACATTTCAAGCCATAAACGACGAAAATTTCAGTCCTGAAACAGATATCATAGTATCAGATAACCATCGCGAACAAATTATACATAGCACAAATAATATTCCAGAAAATATTTCATACACTGCAATCACTCCGCAATTAATTTCAGCAAAGGTACAATCAACCGGGCCTGCAGTCGTATTAATTCGTCAATCATATTATCCTGGATGGACTGCAACGGTAAATAAAAATAAAACTGAAGTATTACGTGTCAGTCACGCATTCCAGGGATTATCTATACCGGGCAAAGGAGCATACGACGTCCAGCTGGAATATAAGCCAAGCAGCTTCCTCGTCGGAACGTATGTGTCGCTTGCGGCAGTTGGACTATATCTTTGTCTAATGCTAGCAGATGTCTTCATGCAGAGAGGAGGCCACCAATTACAAAAGAAAGTTGAACAAGTACCAGTCTAAAAAAAACAAAGCCGTTAAAACGAACTACAGAGTCTCGTTAAATAATGAGGCTAAATAACCTTTTCACAGTTTTATTATTGCTATGTCGCACAATTTAAAACGCAATGAGAACATGAGGATCAGAGTAAGGCGGGTATAAAATAGAAATTGTTAATAACAACTACCTTGCAAGCTCAATTATAAATTTAGAATAGGGAAGTCACACTCAAAATTATCAGAGCAAGCAGGGTAATGCTAATCCAAGTTTCCACAGCGTGAAAAGGCGAGTGCTAATTTAAACAGAGGCCAAGAGGATAAAAGCTACTCATATTAGAGTGCTATGAGGCTGTGGATAACTTTGCAAATCAGAAAAGTGATACAGTTTGCAATGATATACTCTGCACAATAGCAGTAACCTGAGGTTGTGCTAGAGAGGGCTTATCCTGTGTCAACGTATAAGTTAAGTTCTAAGAATTAAAAGAAGATAATGTAAATAGAATATCGCTACAATACATTAAAAAAATTAGTTAAGCGGGTGTAGTACTTTTCCCCTACTGTCTCTCCCCTTTTTCAAATGTTCTATTCCTAAATATGATACTAACGTTACCAATGTCGCAAAACTAATTCCACATCCGACATAAAAAGCTATAGGCTGGTATGACCAAATAATTGTATGGTCGCCCTTTGGAACCTTAACTGCCCTCATAGCAGAGTTAACCTTAATAATAGTGGTATCTTTGCCATCGATCGATGCTTTCCATCCGGGGTAGTAACTATCGGAGAATACAAGGTAAGCATCAGTTAAACTATCAGTTTTCATCGATACGACCGTCGAACGATAGTCAACAATCGAAACGCTATGCTCCTTATTGAACGTAGCGCTATTAAATATCCCCGAAGCACTCGCCTCTGTACTACTCTTCCCCTCCGACTCACTGTACGCAAATTCTTCTGGTGCATTGGTTGTAATAAGAAGTCGTTTGAGCCCTTCATCAGCACTCGCAACTCTCATAACTTCACGCACAAAAAACGCACGAGGCAGTACAGATTCATTCTTATGAACGAAGAGGTCAGTGTTAAATGAGGAATCTAGATCATAACTTTTTTCAGCAGTAAAATAAGGTTGAGGAAGTTCATTGAAACTAAGCACATACTTCACATTCCACAACCCAAGTATTCTGCTTATGGCACCACCAGTTAGTTCATTCTTGGTAATATAGTTCTCAATAAAAGCTCTCTCCTTTAACCCAAGTCCTCCTTCAAACCATCCACGATCAGTAAATGAAAATAACCGGTACACGGCAGAAAAGTTTCCCGGTATCGCTTTTTGTAATGAAGTAATTGCCTTCTCCCCTTTTTTCCAGCCTAATACTCCAAAAGGATTCTGTGAGTATTGGGTCATAGGGTAAATGCGGTAAAGGTACGGATCTTTACGTAACTGCGTAACCGATTCAGGTATTGAAAAATATTTCTGAACTGGATAGTATGCAATATATTGATCGGCAAATACGCCAAAGTCAACAATAATCACACAAAACAGCAAAACAGTAGTAGTAGCAGACGAAAAAGGCCAGGAAAAAACATAATCTGAAGAATCATCTTTCTTTGCAGAACCCTCAACCCTACTCTTCTCCAATCGTGACAGTAATTTTTGAAAAGCCCAGCCGGCCATTATACTCAGCGCAAGGAGAGTCATCAAATTAAAGCGGGTAGGAAAACGAAATAAACTCATTCCGGGTAGGTTGTAGTATATGAGTGAGAAAAGAATAGAATAACTTCCCATTGAAAGAATAAAAAATAAAATCGCTGTTACAGTATAAAACCAATAGTAATAAGCATAATCAGATATAACGCGCTTAGTTGCAACTTTAAACAACAATCTCTTAATCTGAAAAAAGAGCAGTACCACAATCAGAGCAAGTGGAAATAAGCCTATATATATAACATTCTCCCACCAAATACCATCTGTCTGAATATTTCCCCGGTAGTTCCCTGTCGCCGGATTACCTAGGAAAAAAGGAGCAAAAAGCGTCGCTAAAAATTTTGGACGCAGCGGGTACGCAGTAGCTACATCATAAGAAAAATCCTGACGTGAAGATAATCGTGTAAGCTCAAGTGTGGGAAGTAATTGCGCAGCAGCAAGACACAGCGCCAGGACACCCGCAATAAACAAACCGGTAAGTGTTTTTAAGATAATAAAAGTAGTGGTCGAGGTATCTTTTTTAGATACGGAATACTGAACAAAAAATAATTCACCGGCAATTTGCCATAAACACATAATAACCGAAAAATAGAACATATGAGGATGCCCGGCCAGAATCTGGAGAGCCCAAATAAAACCGACCAGTACAAGCCATTTAAGCTCCAATCGTACAAAATAGGATCGGATACCCCACAAGCACCACGGTAAATAAGCAGCAACAGAAATCATATTAATATGTTTTAAGCGAGCTACAAAAAATGATCCAAAAACAAAAACTATCGCACAACATAGTGCACCCGTCTTCCCCATTCCAGGAATCTTCCTCGAGAAAGTATACATTCCACATCCGGCAATCATGAAAACTAATATAATACTATAATTGAGGCTTAAAACAGGTGATAGAAATGCAAAAAGTATGTTTGGAGGATAAAGTGGCCCACTCTGCCCTTCTGCAAGTATCGGGAATCCATTCGATAAGTAAGGCGTCCATAATGGAAATTGACCCTGTGTATACGCATCATGTAGGATAGCTTTAAAAGGCAAATGAAGCTCGAGGAGATCAGAACCCGAAAAGTCTCCCAATGCAAAAACATTAGTACCAAGTAGAGTGGGTCGAAAAATAATTAAAGGCAGTACTATCAGCAGTAGATAAGGAAAATAGCGACTATCAATAAACGTAAAGAGGATATGCTTGAATCTATCGGGCATAGAGCTCAGTATAAACAATTCTGAAGTCGTTGTCATTTAAATTTCTGGTACACTAGGCACATGTCAGAACAAATTTCTCATACTCCTGTTGAGGACGTTACAGAACTCTCTATTGAAGCACCAGGCAAGACCGAAGTAGTAATTGATCAGGACCGGAATTTAGCAGGAATCTTTGTTTCAAGCTGTCTCGGAATGTACGATAGTCTTAAATCATACTGGCAGACCCAGCTCGATCAAAAGGGTCTTCCACCATCTTCCGCAGATTTAGATACAGCGGGAATAAACAGGAGGGTTTTTTTACGTCTTACGTTGGCTGCTGCAACTTCAGCTATAGTAACAGCCTTAAACGTCGAAGAAGCACAGGCTCGGCCAATCTATCCGGAGGACGAAGATATTGCTAAGGAAAAAGTTAAAAATATAAAAGAATTAGAAGAAGCTTTTGACCTCCCTTTTGCATTCTCGAAGTCAATTTATGAAGCTGCAGAAAACTATAAATCGAAGCACGAAGGGCAGGGACTCGACGCTAAATACATCGCAGCCGTTGCACGCTGGGAACATCGGGGTACAAGTAAAAAAGAATATGAAAAAGCCTTAAAAGATACTTTTCCGGTAAGCCCTACCAGGGATTACGGTCCTTTTCAGATAAATGAAAGATGGTTCAAGGAGCCAGGGGCTTTAAGGATTACTGCTAAGGAAGCGAATGATCCCGTTGTATCGGCCAAGTGGGCTACTGTAGTACTAAACTACCTTTATGATCATCACTGGGATGGGAGAATACACGCCGAACAGACGGAAAAACAACAGATAATAAAAATGTACGAACTGTACAACGGATCACGCGAATATGGAGAGGCAACATATACTGTTTCACAAAACGGTTTAAAAGTCCCTGAAAACTAATTATTTCTCCAGCAAATGATTATAACTTACTGACCAGAATATAAATAACCAGATAACAATCAAAATCGTACTGCCATAATCATGGAAAAGAACAGCAGGCAGTCTCCCCCACCAGTGAGCCACCAGAACAATAAAACTTATTCTAAAAACATTAATCCAAAAAGTACCCAATAAGCCGAATACAACAGTAATAATCTTAGACTTAAGGGTATAATTACCCTGTAGTCCGGTAAATAACGTAAGAATAAAAAGCAGAAAAGATTGCCAGCCGATACAGTTCCAGGAGATATAGACAATCGTCCCGCCAGCAGTCATCGCATCTTTCTGCACCGTAAGGGTTTGCTGCGATTGACTTGTTATTACTCCAAATTGATTGAGTACTACTGCGACCATCCGGACTAAATAGGGCACAACTGTATCTCGTATTCCCGCATACCACCCTGCTCTTTCAACAATCTTTGTCAGAATTTCATTAAACGTCGTAACAAAGGGTAGAAACATTAATATCAGAACAAGTACAACAAATATCAGTTGAAAAGTAGATTTTTCAACCAGAAGTGGCTCTTCGTAGTTAATATGCTGATCCATAACAGAATAAAAGTACACTACCTGACAAGCATTATAAATAGGTATACACGAAATTAGCAATATTCTAAAATATTGTATATACTAATTTTATGCTCAAATGGTTTATAGTAAACGTCATTACTCTGTTACTTCTGGCACGATTTCTTCCTGGTTTTGAAATCACACAGTGGCAAAATGCAGTCATTGCTGTTCTGGTTATTGGACTTATCAATATAACTATAAAGCCAATCTTAAAGCTCTTAACTTTCCCTATCACGATTCTTACCTTAGGCCTGTTTTCCTGGATCATTAATGCCCTAATGCTGATGCTTGCAGCAAGGTTAACCGACGGCTTTAATATCGACGGTTTTTTAACTGCACTTATCGCTGCTCTCCTCCTCAGTATTATTACCTCACTTCTTAATCAAATTGGTGAAAAATCATGATATAATCCCTCCAGTATAAAGAAAAAATAAAAGGAGCGTAAAATGTCAGATTCCGAAAATAAAGTAGTTGATCAACCCTCAACACCCCCTACAGATGATTGCGCCTGCGAAAACGGCGATTGCGAATGTTGCAAAGAAGGATGCGCCTGTCCAAACGAAGAATGCCTCTGTGGTTGGGATGAAGAAGATACTCAAGGAGAAAAATACGCACTCCTTGCAGAAGAAGCATACGAAGAACTCATCAAAGAGAAACTAAAGAAAAAATTCATGGAAAGTGAACAGAATTTAGACAAAGTTGTAGATATCGCTTATCGCGCTGCCATGCACCGCTGGGATGAACTCGACCGCGGCGAATACGACGGTGAAGTATGGGAAAAGTTTGAAGAGGAGCTGAAGGCTGTGTGGAAGAAATAGGAAACCATGATACGACCATATCGTTTTAGCCCAATTGAGAATGAAGAGAGGCTTGAAAAAGTGTGGGAATATCTCGTCAAAGAGCTTGATAGATTATCTAATCAGGTTTTTAAGCAAACTCTTACAATTACAACGCTTAAGATATTCCCGCACTATTTCGACGAGTATGATTATCTACACTCATACATTTCACTCCAAGGCACTCAAGCATCATTTAATTCAGACACGAGTTTTTACGCTACAGTTAATAAAAAGATTTCAGATCATCAGCTAAAATATCTTGGCGTCAGGATTGTTGACCCTTATCGGCTTCATGTCGGTTGTGGAGATTACGAAATTGAAAACTTCAACGAATTTAAAGCCAAATATCTCAATTCGTCACCTTTTATACGTAGTTTTAGAGATGATATGCTCGAAGTCTGGCATCCAGACTTTGATGTTTTAGGGTATATAGTGCCAAAAAGCTAATTATGAATATAGCGCGAGAAGAGAGTATAGTTTCTTCTTAGTCTTATCATAAGCTTCTCGGTTCTTATGATCGGAGTAGTAATACGGCAATAAATCCACAGCTTGAAGAATATGCAATGTATGCTCAATCGAGTCAATCTCATCAAGCATAAACATACTATCACCATATCCGTGAATAAACGACTCGCGCGTTTTCTGACGGCGTTCTTCAATATCACCAAATTTACTCAAGTGAGATCCCCAATACGTCATCCACGCATAATCCCACAGCCAGATATCCGATAAAGCGCCGTCCCAGTCAATTAAAATTATTTGACCGTCCGAAGTATAGATGGTATTATCTGGCGTCGGGTCGCCATGCACCAACACCGGTTTAAATTTATTCTCAAGCGATTCTAGATTCTTTCTCACTACAGTTTCTATCTTTTGCACCATCAAGGGATCAAAATCAGAATCGTCAGTAATTTGGTTTAATCGAGTAGGCAACTTATTAACCCGGTAATCAATATAATTATCGTACTGACCTGCACCGTTATTTATCTGTCCAAATTTCTTGATTTCAATACTATGAACCTGCTTTAATAATTTGGCCAATTTTTCATGAAATGTCTCAAACGAAACATCTCCATCACAAATCGCATCAATCCCATTCTTCCCCGCTACAAAATCAGAAATCATGAGGCCATACGGAAAATAAGTATCATCTCGAGAATAATAAAGTGTCTGTGCATGAGGAATACCATTTTTCGTTAAATGTTCTTCTATCCATGGCAATTTACCATCTTCAGGCCAGTGCGGGCGGCGGAAAACACGAGCAATAACAACAGAATTTTCCGTAGTTACTGTATATACATGATTAACCTCACCTTGGGTAATTTTTGAAGAAGAAACTACCTGTGACTTTAAAATTTGCTCGACAGTAGTTTTAATTTTAGTATCAATTTCTTCGGTGTAGCGAAAAATAGTATCAATCATACATATAATATAAACTAATCCGCGCAGTTGAGATATTCATTCGTTAACATTAAATATTGAAGAAACAATTTTCTTTCAGGTTCACTTGGCGATGGTGTTAATCCATTAGAAGTTAACATATCTAAAGAATGAACTTGATAACTAAGTAATGTTGCAAGAGGGTCTTGTGTTTCCTCATGTAGTATTTCTTGCAAAGAAAGAGCAGAATGAGAGTATTTATCTCTTAGAAGAGGAGAAAATCGACCATCATGATAACGAATAATTGAGGCAATTCTTTGGATTCTTGAATCTTCTAAGGTAGTTTTCTTTGCGTATTTAGTAAATATCTCTGCACCTTTTTGTCCATGGTAAGGGTCTGATTTACTATCATCGAAATCAGAAACTCCACCACATTTTCTAAAATCATGTAAGACTGTTGCAGCCAGTGCTTCTTCAAAATGAATCTTTCTAACAAGCATCACTCCAGTTTTTACTTCAACATTCAATATTAGTTCTATTTGTAACAGGCGGTTTAATCGTGAACACATATTGAGCACATGGTATATTTCACTTCCTGGATTTTGACCGAGAAAGGAGTTCGTGATGGACCCTGATTTTGTTGCAGTAATAGTGAAAAATTGGGGGGAAGTTTCCTTATACAATATTTCTAATACAATATTTTGTATTTGAACATCAGATATACCTATTCCTATAACTCTCAACAAAGCTTGAAGATAACTATATGCTTCTATTTTCTTTAAGTTGGGTACTTCATCGATAATGTGTTGTTCTAGTTCAGTTACTGAAATCATATATATAAGTATAAACTATACAAAGTTTTTAACCATAAAAAAAGAGAGTCTTTCGACTCTCTTTTTTGAACGTATTTCACTAGTGAAACTTAGTAGTCTCGACCGCCGCGTGATCCGCCGCCGCCGTATCCACCACGGTCTCCGCCTCCGCGTGACCCACCACGGTCTCCACCGCGTGATCCGCCACCGAAGCCACCACGTGAACCACCACCGCCACCGTATCCACCGCCACCAGTACGTGGTCCGCGATCTTCTTGAGGTCGTGCTTCATTAACTATGATAGATCTACCGTCTACATCTGTGCCGTTAAGAGATAAAGCAGCCTGTGCTTCTTCTTCTGTGCCCATTTCAACGAAACCAAAACCTTTGCTCCGGCCTGTAAATTTATCAACAATAATAGTAGCGGAAACTACGTTTCCAGCCTGAGCGAAAAGCTCTTGTAATTGTGCGTTCTGCATTGCATATGGCAGTCCGCCTACGAATAACTTAGTAGCCATGTAAGGCTCCTTTAAACAAAAAGTGTAAGATATCACCTTCTTACGTTACATTAAATACTTCCCTGATGATCGAGAGCTATCGTGGGATTCTTGAAAAGGCTGTGAGGATAACGTTCATATCCTCTTAAACTTAACGCGTTTCACTAAAATAGCCACTCCATAATAACGTATTAAAGGGCAAAACACAATGACCAGTATTACGGGCTAATATAAACATAATGCAACATTATAACGTTATCTATAACTGAAAAGAGATAATAAAAAACACAAAAACACCTATATGTTGACCATGGTCAATTTAACCCTTGCAATTATCTTTCATTTTGATTAGTATAGTGGAGATATATCGTTACTGATAATAAAAATAAAGAAATGAAGATTTGACAAATATAGTAATACATATTATATTTGCAATCCGCTTTGTAAAAGATCTTATTACAATTTTTTAATTACTAATCTCTGCCTATAGGAGGCACGTCAATATGACAAAAAACGATTTAATAGATAACGTAGCAGAAAATGTTGGCTTAACAAAGAAGACATCACGCGAAGTAGTAGAATACATTCTTGAAACAGTAAAAAAGACTCTTTCTAGCGGAGATAAAGTTGTATTAACTGGTTTTGGAACATTCACAGTTCGCAAGCGTAAGTCGCGCAAAGGTGTAAATCCTCAGACAAAACAGGGCATCACAATCGCCGGCCGAAACCTTCCTGGCTTCACCGCTGGTAAAGATTTCAAGAAACAGGTTAACTCAAAGTCAAAGTAAATTGAATTTAAATAAAACATTTAAGTCCCTCTTTTAGAGGGACTTTTTTGTATAATGACAATAATGAACCCAAAAAAAGCACCAGATAAAGTAAGCACATTATGTTTTCTAACTAAGAATGACGAGTTATTGCTCGCTATGAAAAAGCGGGGATTCGGCGAAGGTAAATGGAATGGGGTTGGAGGTAAAGTAAACTTCAACGAGAGTATCATACAGGCGGCCATTAGAGAAACTGAAGAAGAAATTCATATCACGCCAACAATACTTGATCATCGAGCCACTATTACCTTCTACTATATTAATGAACAAAATACTGAATCGTGGGAAGTACATGTTTTTTTCTGTAGCAAATGGGAAGGTGAGCCATCAGAGTCTGAAGAAATGAAGCCTCAGTGGTTTAATATTAAAGACATCCCCTACTCTAACATGTGGCCAGACGATACTTACTGGCTTCCTGAAGTACTAGCAAATAAAAACATAACTGCCGAATTTATTTTTCAAAATAAAAGTATTACTTCGTATAAAATATCTTCAGATACCGCCAGTCCCCTTGCCGTTACCATGATCTGTCTCAACGAAGATGGAGATGTATTGTTACGAAAACGGGAAAAAGATCCGGACAACGGAAAATGGGAGTTAGTTGGCGGCCATGTCAAATCAGGAGAACGGCTAGAAGAAGCAGTCAGAAGAATTCTTAAAGATAAAGTAAATATAGTAGATATCTTATCAATAGAGTTTACCGGGCACTATTACGACGATCCCAATCGTCATCCAAACGCCTTCTGTATCCCTTTAACATTTAAAGTCCACACACCAAACGCCAAGCTAAAAGAAGTAATAAACGCCTCCTGGTTTGAAAAACAATATCTGGATCAATTAGAATACGCATTAGACGATAAACAAATGCTTGTGGACGCAGGAATTCTGCAGCATGTCTACTATTGAGCATGAACAAAAAGTAATATAATTATTTCTTCAGGCCTTGAAATTCAGGCTTCGTCAGGAAAGGATTCGCTGGTTTAATACCAGAATCATGCGCTGTTTGAAGCTCATTAATAAATTCATTTAGAAATGAATATTCAGCCGCAACGCTTTCAAGTCGTTTCATCGTATTACTCCATAGATAATCAATCCATTCATAGCGCAATCCCTGATATTTCCATTCAAGTGCCTCAGTCAGTAGAACGGTAATATCTGCAATGCTGATAATATCTTTCTCTTCTTTACTTAAGACACCTTCATTTAATTCCAAAGGAATTATTGTAGCGATATATTCGGCTATTACGGCATTCGCCACGGCCTCAGCATTTTTAGATATTTTCCGTATATCAACATCCGTAAAGTAAGAGCTATAGCTCGGGCTACTAGACGGAATATCTAAGAGAATACTATCAGTCCAATCATGTGTAATGGCCATTTTCAATAAATGCTCAAAATTAATCGGGACATTATTTTTCTTAAACAGTTCTCCTAAAAGAAGTACGACCGACACAACTTTAAAGTTGTGATCCGCAATTGAATCACACCGATTAGGGTCGATTCCAGCAAACAGTAGCCCGCCACTACGCGGCATACGGCACAAATTATCCAAGACTTGAATAAGCGCTAGTAATTTCTTCATATTCGTATTATATCAGGTTAGTTTCGCGATAATTTCATCTGCAGTTAATAGTTCCTGAGTTCTATTGTTTAAGTCCTTTAATATGATTTTATTCTGCGCGGATTCCTCAGGACCAACTATAACTACATATCCAATCCCTTTTTGGTCAGCGTATTTGAGTTGTTTTTCTAGTTTTGTCTCACCATCGGTCCAGCATTCTGCTGAAATACCGTTTGAGCGGAGCAGGGAAGAGATTTCGATAGAAGTATCAATCATGTCAGGCTTAAAAACCGTCACGAGTACTTTCGCCTTTGCGGCTGTCAACACGGGTTTCTTTCCAAACTGTTCTATCACTTCACCAATACCCATATCTCCTACCGCAAAACCAACACCGGGAACTCGGTCTCCACCGATAGTCGCTGTCAGATTATCAAAACGACCACCTCCAAATACAGCGCGTCGTAGGTTTCCAGTTTTATCCCATGCCTCAAATACAGTACGGGTATAATAATCCAGCCCCCGCGCAATTGTTGGGTCATAAGAAACATAATCAAACACATCGCCATATTTTTTCAACGCACCAAAAACCTGAGAAAGCCACGGAGATTTAGTATAGTCACGATCATTAAAAAATGTGTTAAGTGCAGTTATTTGGTCTGCAGATAAACCTTCTTCTGAAAGCAGGGCATTAAACTCTTCACCGGATATCTTTTCCTTCCGGTCAACAATTCTCAAAAGAGGCATAAATTTATCTGGAGCAATACCATTTTCCCGGATCACTTGCTCAAAGTAAGATCGGTCATTAACACGTACAACAATTTCATCAGGAGTGAATCCGAGTTCCTTAAAAAACATTCCAATCATCGCAAGAATTTCAGCATCAGCTTGAGGCGATTCCGGACCTAAAATATTCACTTCCCACTGAAAGAATTCCCGCCCGCGACCTCGTTGAGGTTTTTCGTACCGCCAAGCACGTCCAAACATCCACCACCGAACAGGCATAATCAGTTGTCGTGCCTTTTGAGCAACCATTCTTGCCATAGTTGGGGTTAATTCAGGCCGCAGCATAAGAGCACGATCATCCCGATCCATCATTGTAAAGGCCTGTTCTTTCAAAATCTCTTCACTGGTTTTTCCGGCATAGAGGTCGAGATATTCAATTTCTGGCCCATCAAATTCCTGGTATCCAAATCGTTCACTCACTAGACGCATTTTTGAGTAAAGCCAGTTTTGAAACGCTTTATCTTCAGGGTAAAAATCTCGTGTACCCTTAACGTTTTGTATTAATTGTTGTGACATATACTCCTTATATTACTATAAATCTATGATTAAAAGACCGGGCAATCTATTATTACTTCTTATCTTTGCTAGTGATTTCAGATTTTAGGCTTGAGAGAATCGAATTTATGGTCCCAGAAGTTCTCAATAAATTTACGCGAGCCTGTAGTAATGGGCATCTGAAGTTCCATCATAAGTGAATACTCCTCTCTATCAACAAATCGTATGTCCACAATTTCTTCTGAATTCATTATTATTGGCTGACCATCATATTCGCCAATGTATCGGTACGCAAAATATGAAGTATATTTATACCTAATATATTCTTTTTCAACGAATGCAAGCTTAACATCAAAGCCTGCTTCTTCCTTAAGCTCCTTATGCGCAGCTTGTTCCGGGGAATTACCCTTAAGGACATGACCAACAGCCGTGACTGACCAGGAAAGTGGGCTAGTTTTTTTCATAGCACTTCTTTGATGAAGCAATAGCCGGTTATCTGAATCATAAATCAGAACAGAAGCTTGCCGGACAGTAAAATAGGGATTTGAGTCGGATTGAAGGCGTACAACTTCTCCTATAACCGTGTCATTACGATCGACCAGATCAAGGATTTCTTCAGGAGAGTTTGCTTTATCCCTCATACGCGTATTCTAGCACATCAATCCAGGAAATTAAGACAAATAAAAGACAATTGCGGTTTATTTATAGTATAAGTATAATAATATATATATACTTTGGAGGGACAAATATGATAGGCCTTATCGCATTAATACTTATTGTTCTCTGGTTCCTTGGATACATTAGAATTGAATCTTTTCCTATTCCAGATTTCCAGTTATTTCAATTCAATGCACGCCCAGTAAGCCTATGGGATTTGTTGATTTTTCTAGTTGTATGTTGGGCAATAGCAGTGCTTCCGACGCCACTAAGACAGATCGCAGGCGTTCTGCTGGTGTTATGGACATTAGCTTTGTTCGGTATTATCGCAATTACCGGCTTTTCCCAAGTGATTGTTATTGCAATAATCGCAGGGTTGCTTTTTTCTCTGTTCTCACGACGAACAATCTAGTGTACAATCAAATCACTAGTATAACGTGAACTCGAATTATTATGAAAGTCGGCCTCTACTCTCCATACTTCAATATCCTCGGTGGAGGAGAAAAATACATGCTCACGATAGCAGAAGTACTCAGTTACGATCATCATGTTGAAGTAATCGTACCTCCCGGTAAAGTTGAGTTTGAAAGCCAAAAAGATCGCGTTCATCGTCGCTTCGCAGACGTCGATCTCAAGAAAGTCCACCTAATCCGTGGGCCGTTCGATCATCATTCAAGCTGGCGTGATCGTGCAAATTTCACCAAGCAATATGACCTTTTCTTCTATGTGACAGATGGAAGTTTTTTTTGGTCTAGAGCCAAGCGAAATGCAGTCATTATCCAATCACCAGATACTCTAAGTCTAAGTAAAATAATGGATCGGATAAAACTATCCAGGTGGCAGGTGAAATTATGTTATTCCCATTATGTACAGCATTGGCTCGAGTATAAGCATGGATTTGAAGCTCAAGTACTACCACCGGCCATCGATCCTGGCGCATATACACATGGTCATAAAGAAAACGTAGTTATTGCCGTCGGCAGATTTTCAAAAAGACCACACGATAAAAAACAGTTACGAATGATTCGTGCCTACAAGGATATGGTCGATGAAGGTTTATTAAAAGGATGGAAATTTATCATGATGGGTGGATTATCCCAGGATGACCACGAATATTACCAGCAGGTAGTAACAGAAGCAAAAGGTTATCCAATAGAGGTGATCGCCAATTCAGATTTTGAAACCCTTATTGAAAACTATTCCAAGGCAAAAATATACTGGCACGCCACCGGTTTTGAAGAAGATCTGCAGAAGCTTCCGGAACGCGCTGAGCACTTTGGAATCACCACCGTCGAAGCAATGGCTTCAGGTGCTGTTCCAGTGGTAGTACACGCCGGGGGGCAGCCTGAAATAGTATGGGATGGACATAACGGGTTCTTGTGGGAGTCGGTCGAAGAGTTAAAACATAAAACAATGATACTCGTGAATGATGATCATCGGCGTGAGCGTATGGCCATTGCAGCCCGTAAAAAGTCCTTCGATTTTGACAAAAAAACATTTAGAAAAAAGCTCTACGAAGTTCTACTGTAATGAAGAAAATTGAGACAATAGTTCATAAAACATACCCACTTGAAAAACTCGAATACATTATTACAGGTGAAATACTTCCTTCCCAACAAGCTATAAATCGTAATCTAGTATTTAATACACGAAATATAACCGTAGCAGTAAGCCTGAATTATGTCGTAATTGATCAGCGAATTCCCACGACGGTCTCAAATATGCTACCTACTTCGATTGCCTTCCTTACGGTTCTATTTTTTGCAACTAGAGACAGACTTATTCCATATACTCAGTTCGGAGGATTTTCATCGTATTTTATTGAAATATTTGTTATTGGTATGATTACGGTATTAATTTTAATGCTTTATGGAGGAAAGCTGCTCAAAGAACACCTCATTAACATAAAGTATTATCCTAAAGAATGGGTCGAAATAGAAGAAAACGAAGATACTATTACAATTTCTATAGACTCGCTAAATTCTTACAAGAAAGAAATAAATAATATAAAGTATCAAGGACAGAGAAATGCAAGAGAAACAAACATTTATAACATCATCGATATCGAAGATAAGGGTCAAAATGGAACTCATATACGTTACACAATAAGTAAATTAGCCAAAACTAACCTGCTTTAGGTATAATGTCCTTGTGAAACAAAAATATCTACTTCCACTAATTTTAGTAATTCTTTTCATCGCCCTTCCATTCCTATATAAACTACCCATACCAACGGATACGATTCCTGGGCTTTATTGGCCAATGAAAGACACCAATTTTGGGGATCCAAATGGTGTTCCAGTTAAGAACCCGCTGATCACCGATCCCGTCAGACAGCAATTCGCCTGGAAATATCTTGCCATGAAGGAGATCAAACAAGGACACTGGCCTTTGTGGAATCCGTACAATTTCTCTGGAACCCCCCTTCTTGCCAACTTCCAAACAGGAGCATTCTATCCAGGTAATGTGCTGTTTTTCATACCAAATCCTGGATTGAACTTTGACGACCTCAATTGGTTTGCAATTCAGTGGTCCTGGTACATTTATGCGCAGATTGCTCTTTCCGTATTTTTTCTCTATCTTTATTTGAAAAAAATAGGATTAGATTGGCGAGCTGCTCTATTCGGAGGTATCGTTTTTGCTTTTTCAGGTTTCAGCGTTGGATGGTGGGAGTGGGGAAATCTCGTTCATACATTACTCTGGTTCCCGCTCATTTTATATTGTATCGAATCTATTATTGAAAAGGACCCCGTCGAAGTTGTCGAAGCAGTAGCATATAGAAAATCAATTCTTGGAACATTGTTTACCATCGATAGAAATAGATTAATTTTGTTGTTTGCCTTATTTGCCAGCTTTACCGCGGGCCATCTGCAGACGCACATTCTTGTTCTCATCAATACGTTATTTTACATACTATATAAAATTCCGCTTATTCACCTTGTTGGGTGGAAAATAAAGGCGGAGTTTACGCACAGAAGAATGTATTATTGGACTCAATTAGCTCAAATTGGCGTTTTATTTATATTATTAATAGCTGTTCAGGCACTTCCCACCTACGAGTTTCTACAGAAAAGTGCGAGAAATTTAGATCCTTCAGGGTGGCAGCGAAAAGACTGGTTCTATCCATTCGAGCATTTTATTACTTTCCTCTCCCCGGATTATTTCGGCAATCCAACCACATACAATTACTGGGGTGTTTGGAATTATGGTGAGTTCGCAGGATACGTAGGAATTGTACCGTTAATTTTTGCGCTGTCTGTGATCATTCAGTTTCTTTTCGATAAATACAAGAAACTCGTGCGCAGTCATTCGTTAAATCTCAATCATCATCAGAATCTGGACGAAACCCTGGATATTTTGCAGGAAAATACCGGTACAGGGTTCTTCTTGTTTTGTCTTTTCATCAACCTCGTCCTGATCACACGTAATCCATTAACCGAGAGTTTTTATGCATTCAATATTCCGTTTCTAGCCGGAACACAGCCATCTCGAGGTATCGCGATCGTCGATTTTGCTCTTGTCGTATTAGCTGCAGTAGGCTGCAATCAGATAATTAAAGTAATCACAGACCGTAAAAAGCCTCCATCGGTATTTATAGGAATCAAAACAAACATCAACTACGCATATTTACTCAGTATAATAGGAATAGGAACACTTTGGCTAATAACAATTCTTAAGTTGCCTGTATTCCTAGGGGTCCTGGATAAAATTCCCGACATCGATGTGTTTAAAATTGCGCGTTCCAATCTCATCCTACCAACAGCCCTTATTATCGCGGCGTTCACTTTATTGAGAACATATTTTAAAAGTGCTGAAAAAGTATACGCAACCGAATCTGAAGAGATAAATTCACCTAAGAAATTAAATGCTATTCTAATAATAGTCCTGGCAGTCACCTTCCTTGATCTGGCGCGATACTGGTACAAGTTTGAATCATTCTCAAAGCCGGAACACCTGTATCCTAAATCCCAGCTACTGGATATATTAAAAGGCGACCCGAACAAGCGCTACCAGACAGAAGACAGTCGTATTCTGCCGCCTAATATGAACATCCCGTACGACATCTATACTGTCGAAGGATACGATCCGCTTTATTACGAAAAATATGGTCAACTGATTGGTATGTGGGATCGCAATAAAGCAGATCTGACCCCGTACAAAGCTAACCGGATTATCACACCGCATAAACCAAAAAGCATTATCGCCAATATCTCTGGAGCAAGCCATCTCTTATCTTTTGGTGACTATACAAAATACGAAAAGCTTGACGAGTATGGAATGACGAAACTATTTAAAATTGATTCAACTCTTCCGCATATGTTGATCTTCTCTGCTATGCGCGGATTTGAAACAGATCAGCAAATGGCTGATTACATCTTCTCCTCAGGATATGATCCATCTTCAGAGGCCCTATTTATCATGAAACCGGGCGCGGACTTCAATATCCCGGATAATGGCTATTACGTTCAGTTAGGGAGTAAAACCAATAATATTACGCCTGGTAAATACACACCAACCGAAATTACGCTCACGGCAACTGTTACAGACCTTCCGGGGCTACTGTATATTGCGGATACTTTCGATGAAGGCTGGAAAGCGTCCATCGACGGGAACCTTACCCCAATTATCCGGACCAATTTTGCCTTCCGGGGGATTCAATTAACTCCCGGCACTCACGAGATAAGGATGTGGTACGCCCCGGATAGCTTCAGGTATGGATTAATGTTGTCGTCCATCGGGGCCGGCTTAACCATATTGATGTTACTAGCTAATTCAGGAAAAAGTAAAAGCTAATCAATGGGCCATTTACTTATGAATAAATCCATCACAATCATCATTCCAAACTACAACGGTGTAGAGATTCTCTCCCAGAATCTCCCTTCTACAATCAAAATTGCCCAAAAATACAGCGCCCCAATAATCATCGTTGACGATAAATCCACAGACAATTCAGTAGAGATGTTAAAACGGGATTTTCCTGAGTTAAAATTAATCGAAAAAGACATTAATCAGGGTTTTTCATCTACAGTCAACCTCGGAGTAAAAAATGCCCAGTCAGAACTCGTCTGTCTATTAAACAGTGACGTAATCCCAACTGAAAATTTCCTAGACCCGCTTATGCCGTATTTTAACGATTCAGAAACTGCAGCGGTAGGCATGCAGGATTTTTCGGATGATAAAAAAACACACGGCCGGGGTAAATTCATATTTCACAGAGGCTTTATTTTACACGAACGTTTCTCACAAGATGACACCAATCTCCAGTCTGGTATAACCGGTTGGGTTTCGTGTGGTTCAGGACTCTTCTCTAAAAAAATCTGGGAAGAATTGGGAGGTTTGGACGAGTTACTAGATCCTTTTTATTTTGAAGACGTAGATTACGGCTATCGGGCTTGGAAATCTGGATATAAAATGTATTTTGAGAGTAACTCTCACGTCGAACACATTCACAAAACAGGTGCCATTAAAAGCAACTATGACGAAAAACGCATAAAAACGATCAGTTATCGTAATCAGTTCATCTTTAACTGGAAAAACATCACTGACGCCAGCCTTTTCCGGCAGCACCTGCAAACCCTCCCGAAAAACATAGTAATTGAGATAAAGAACAATAACTTAGTTTTCATTAAGGGGTTAATCGAAGCAATAAAAGTAAAGGAACAGCTAAAGGTGAAGAAAAATATGTTTGCATCGAAGATAAAACTTCAAGATACAGAAATCCTTAAAATCTTCGCGAATGGTTAATATAATAAGGAAATACTTGACGGGTAACAAATAAAAAGGCAATATCATTATATGTCAGACGAAAAAATGCACGCATATATCCAAAACAAACGCAGTCAGGGACTAACTGACGCCGAAATAAAAAGTAAGCTCCTGTCCGTAGGCTGGAATGAATTACAAGTAGCGCAGGAATTTGCAGGTGAAGATGATGTTCCACGCCCTGCTCAAGTAGGAAATACTCCCCTTGAAGAATCTAAAACAAATCTCTGGGACGTCTTCGAGCATGTAATATTATTCATAAGCTTGTACGTGTTTAGCATTTCGCTTGGTCTCATGATTCATTACTTTATAGATAAGTACCTTCCTGCCACAACATATGAAATGTACGGTTCGTATGATTCGTATCAAGGTAACTGGCAGGATACGGCTGTGACAGGATATGCCTCAGCCCTTATCGTCTCATTCCCAATTCTCTATTTCCTGTTCCGTAAAATCGCAATCAGGACTCAGAAAAATCCAGTCCTGCGGCGTGGGAAGGTTCGCAAAATACTCATTTATTTAACTTTAATTAGTACTTTCGTTATCCTTATATACAAAGCAATAACAACGGTATATACCTTGTTGAATGGTAACATAACTATTAACTTCCTTCTTCACTTAATTGTAACAGTGGGGATTGCTGCGGTTATCTTTGCGTACTACTTTATGGAAGTACGTGAGGATCGAAGCTCACTAAAAAGCCTATGAAACAAGTAGATCTCGTTTTCCTCTTAATCGGTGCAGTAGTAGTCGCGTTAGTTATTGCGGTGTTCTCAACATCAGGTAATCCATTTGAGCGGCAGCGACAGGCACGCGATCAGGAAATACTAAGTGCTTTTTCGCAAATAAAACTAAGAATCGAAAATTATCACCAAACCAATAAGCAGGTTCCGGATAGTCTTGAGCAATTAGAAAAGGCAACCACTACCGGCCGCACACCTCCTGCGACTAAACAGAATTTTACATATAAGAAATTAAGCACGATCAGCTATGATCTCTGCGCAACGTTTGAAGCTGAGTCAGCCGAAACGGGCAAGGATGTACCACCTATGTACGAACCGGATAGTATCGATACGACCCACAAGAGTGGATTCGATTGTATAACATATAAAATACCATCATATTTAATAGCGACGCCAACACCACGCTATTTTCCACAATAGATAATTCTTTTCCTGTTATAATATCCTCAATGAAAACAACAATAGCTCTTTTAAGCATAATACTCATAGGAGCACTATTGCGGTTGTATTCCTTAGGTGAACTACCGCGCGGAATATATGTTGACGAAGCCTCAATTGGCTATAATGCCTGGTCTATTCTCCATTCAGGAAAAGATGAGCATCATAAAGCATATCCGCTGACGTTTCAGGCATTTGGAGAATATAAACTGCCGGTATATATTTACAGCAGCATTCCTTTTATAGCCATATTCGGGCTAAATGGAATCTCGGTCAGGTTAGTAAGTGCACTCGCCGGAATAATAGCAGTATACGGGATATACTTACTCACAATCGAGATCAGCCGTAGAAAAGCAACTTCACTTATAGCTGCGGCATTGTTCGCCCTATCACCGTGGAGTATCCATCTCTCCAGAGGAGGCTTTGAAGCCAATCTCGGACTTACTCTTATTATTTTTGGCACCTATTTTTTCCTAATCTATACCAACAGAAATAAATCGGCTCAATATTTAATTTATTCTGGAATTTTATATATCCTTGCATTATATACCTACAATGCCGAGCGTATTTTTTTACCGCTACTCCTTCTAAGTCTGATAATACTATTCAGAAAAAACATATTTGAGCAGGCTAAGAGGAATCAATCCGTAATCTTTATCCTGACTATAGTCGTAGTAATAGTAACTGCATTGACTAGCTCACTTATCGGATCAGAATCGACTCGTGTCCAACAGGTTATGGACTTCGAAAACAAGCAATATGTATTAGGACCTTTCCTGGGAGTAATACAAAAATATTTTGTCAATTTTTCTCCGGATTTTCTTTTTTTTAGCGGCGATCTCTTTGCTCGGCATTCGGTTCGAGAATTAGGTGAATTATACCTGCCACAATTGCCTTTTTTACTGGTTGGACTATTCCTCGTATGCCGTAGTCGTACAAAGGAATTAATACTTCTCCTTATCTGGCTGGTGCTCAGTCCAATTCCAGCCGCGATAGCGACTCCGGTCCCTCATGCACTGCGTGCGCTGCTTATGCTACCTCCGCTGACAATCATTACTGCACTAGGCCTTGAACATAGCAGGGCATTTTTTATGCCACGCGCTCGTTATATCTTTATGCCAATCGTGTCAATTATCTTTGCGTATTCACTTTTCACTTATGTTCATGTGTATTACAATCATTACGTATACAAGACCTCATGGGATTGGAACGAGAACAAATCGCTCGTGGCTCAGGCATTGGTGACGAGTTATCCGGACGCTAATAAAATTCTCATTGAGACAGATCCTGAGAGTATTATTTATATTAAATTTTTTAATGCTTCGCGAAACAGGACCACAGATATTTCCAGATATTACCTTACAACAGACCTTTCTCAAGTCAGACCACAGGACGGAGATATTGTCGCTATCAATGGTTGGAAAGGCACACCCGAGCAGTTAAAGAATGTGACCGAATTAAAAATGTTAAATAGCTCAATTGGATTTAAAGTAGGAGAATGGAAGAATAATGAGTAGGTTCTTTAAGAATAGATCCATATTTATTTTTACATTCGTTCTGTTATGCCTCATCGCCGGTCTTATCGTTAGAACACCCGGAATCCTCTCGAACAATGTTCTGTTTCTTTTCGACGGAGCCAGAGACATGCTATATGTAAAAAAGCTCGTGGTCGACCATAACTTGATGTTGATAGGCCCATCAAGCGGGGGGCTCCAGGGATTTTATCACGGCGTGCTATGGTACTATATCCTAGCCATACCGTTCATTATTGGCAATGGAAATCCAGCGGCCTTAACACTTTTTATGGCTGTTTGCTCGACAGCATCGATACTTCTTACGTACTTCATTCTTAAAAAGATCGCAAACAACGGAGCTGCGCTAATAGGAACGGTAATCTACTCTTTTGCGGGATTCTCAATTGCAACATCACGCTTTATTTGGAACCCCTATCCAATAGTATGGATCATGCCGTTATATTTTTATGCATTACACTCAGCGGTAAATAAAAAACAGTATGCGCTTCCTCTTGCCGCTTTTCTCACGAGTCTAATGATTCATTTCGAAGTAGTTTACGGACTAACCCTGATCCCGACCTTGATTCTGTTAACTTGTAAATATCTAAAACAATGGAAAATTCTGGCATTTTCACTCTTCCTCTTCCTTATCCCTGTATCTCCATACATTTTATTCGATCTTAGGCATAACTTCCAAATCTCTACAGTCATTTTACAAACCATTTCTACAGGAGGAGCTAATCTCTCTCACGCTGCAGCAGATAAAGCCACTGCACCATTTGAGCGGGTACTGCTCCGACTGGACGATCTATACTCCTATACCGCAATGTCACTCTCACCCTCTTTGTATCTCAACGGTACAATTATGATCATACTGGTATTCATAGTTTTAAAGCTTAGAAAAAGGAGCGATCAAAAAGAAGAATTTAAATTCATATTGCTCGTAGTTGCAACAGTAGTCATTCCTTTTTTTCTTTTCTTAACATTAAAATATGCCGTGTGGGGGTATTATTGGATCGGCAATCCTGCGCTTTTTACCTTGCTCGCGGCATTCATAGTGGGAAAGATTCCAGCAGTAATCCCAAATAAAAGTAACATCATTTTAGGCCTAATTATTCTTGTCATGCTCGTTACATATAATCCGTTGCAATATTTCCCTACCTGGAAAAACGGTACAATCGGTCAAGGTACTCAAACCCTTTCTACACAACGTGCAGTTGTCGCGACCATCCTCAGGGAGACTCAGAAAGATCCGTATTCTGTATATGTCCTTACTCCACCAGTTTACGATTACGTCTACCGGTATTTATTTCAATGGCAGGCCTCTCAAACCTTACAAAATTACCCGCTCGATCATAAGCAGCAAACCATCTATCTGGTTCTTGAGCCATCAGCCTCCGATCCGCAGGCTGAGTATTTTAAAAAGAAAGTCATTAGAACTGAAGAAATAGCAGTGAAAAAGTGGAACTTTGCGGGATCATTGCAATTGGAAAAAATAATTACAGGAAAAAACGAGTCAAACGTAGATTCAAATGTATTACCAGTACTCTAATTATCTGAAGGTAAGATTAATGAAGTAGTTCGGATCAACAGGAGCCTCGTTCTGGGCTGGCCGTATTTTATGGACTATCGTTTTTCCAACAAACTCCTTTTCAGCCAGTATTGTAGACGCTGGAGTATGAAGTACTGTATCTATCCAGAACGTATGCGCGTTCAAATCTCCTGTAGGGGGCTGATTCATAATTAAATAAGTGATGGGAAGCTTCTCATTTTTCGCTACCCGCGAGTAGGTAGTTTTACCTCTCCATGACATGATATAGTCCATACCATACGTCACGACAGGGGGATCATAAACAAAATATCCAAAATCTTCTTTCGGCGCATCCATATATATCCAATCGGCAAGCCTGACCAGATTTTTATACGATCCATTGCTGTCAGTTAAATACGGCTTCATAGGGATATAGGTGGCCTGAATATAGTGCAATCCTCCATACAATTCGACAAAGAGAAAACTTGCGACAAGTAGCATTCCCGCTCGGCGTAGCGTCAATATTGCGAGACACCAGGCAAATAAAATTATCGTCAGAGCCGAAAGTGATTGGACATAATGTGCATGCAGCTCACCTTTATAAATAACATACATCGCCATCAGGATAACCAGAAAAATAAGGAAATATCCAATTTCTTTCGCCTGTCTTGAGATAGTTCCAGCTAGCCTCCAGTGTGAATAAATATAGAAGCCTGCCAGTAAAAAAGCACCGATCAAAATTCCCTGCAATAAGCGTGAATCATAATCCCACAGAATAATTCTAAAAGATCTCCACAACCAGTCCAGTCGGTCAACTAGACGGTAACTCAATATTTCATATTTTTTGGCATATTCCGGTCCTTGAACAGTACCACTCAACAATTTCATCAGAGATTGAGAAAGTAAAAACTGATGACGAAGGTCAAAGATAATAAAATTCGACACAGCTAAGCACAATGCACCAAGACTCCCTAATGCAATGCGGATACTTGGAATCCGTTTCCACACAAGAATAGTGATGACAGTCAACGGAACAAGAAAGACAGCAAAAGCCGCTTCAAAGTGAAGGCCAATTCCTGTACTTAACGCAGCGAGTACAAGACCCCATTTCCATCCGCGGAGATACCGGACAATGAAATAAAAATAGGTAAGAAAAAGTAGCGGCATTACTTGTGCATTCGATGTAAAAGCGAGAGTTGAAATAAATTCATTTGAAAAAGTAAAGAGAAACGCAGCGAGAATCCCTGCCCGCAAGCCGTATAGTCGCCAGGTAACAATAAATCCCACAATAATCATACTGAAACTAATTCCAAGGTATAAAGGAACCAAACTATAAAAAGGGCTTCCGGAGGAAATAAGATAAAAGGGAACAATCAGAAATAACCATAAAGGTCCATGAAATAATCCGCCAAATCCAGCGTGACCGCCGATGAGTGGAATATGCTTGGTCTCAATAATATCTCGTACCAGCAGCATGTCCCTGCCTTGATCGGGTAAGAAGTAAAAATCTCCCGAAAGGAACATATACGATCTAAGAAAAAAGCCGATAACAAGGAAAAGAACAAGTACAAGGAACACAAGATAATATCGGGAATGTGCTTTCATACTTCACAGTATACCGTAAAAGTGAGCAAAAAATGTATAATTGCACCAGATGAAATATAAAATTATTCTTACGCTAATTATCGTACTATCTTTTTTTCTGAGGGTATATCAGCTGGATTCAAATCCACCTGGTTTTTATACCGATGAAGCAAGCTACGCCTACAACGCTTATTCCATATTAAAAACCGGCAGAGATGAACATGGGGTTTTTCTCCCTATTACCACAGAGGCGTTTGGCGATTATAAACTTCCGGTTATGCTGTACTCAATCGTAGCTTCATTCGCTATCTTTGGATCTTCTGAATGGGCAGCGCGTTTACCCGGTGCTCTGTATGGAATTGGAACAATAGTATCCGTGTTTTTTTTAGTAAAAGAATTATTTACAAATAAAAAGAATGAAATTGTAGCCCTAGTCGCAGCGGCGTTCATCGCAATATCTCCTGCTCACATTTTCGTATCGCGGGGTACTTGGGAGCTTACTCCAGCCTTATTTTTTATTACAACCGCAACAATTGCTTTCTTACGGGCGCTAAGGCAAACCCGAAGCACCAACTTCCTGTATCTGCTATCGGCAGTATTATTTATCATATCAGTTTATGCGTATAACTCCGCCAGAGTTTTCGTACCACTCTTTGGTGTAAGTTTAATATGCATTTTTTGGAAAAGTGTACAAGCCCATCTAAAAGTAAAGAGAAATATCCTTTCATTTGCAGGCATAGCCTCGATTATTTTTATCCTGAGTATACCTATCATCGGATCACTTAGCTCTCCGGAAGTAAGCCAGAGAGCAAAATACATAAGCATATTTTACGATAAAGGTGTTGAAGCGAGGCTTTTCGACGCCATTCGTTCTGATTCAGGGCAACCGGTAAAAATGACACAGCTATTACATAATAAGCCTGTTTTCTATGCTATGGATTACGCAAAGAGATATTTAGCTCATTTTGATTTCAATTTTTTATTCACAACAGGAGATACTTTCGAAATCTTCTACATTCCGGGAACGGGGTTTCTTCCACTGCTGGCGCTGCCATTTATAGTTGCAGGAATATATGTACTCGCGAAAACCCGTTCAAGGCTGAGTTGGGTAATGTTTGCATGGCTCCTTATAAGTCCGATTGCTTCGGCGTTTACTATTTTTACACCGAGCCTGTCCAGGTCCCAAAATATGATCGTCCCGTTGGTAATTATTGCCGCCGTCGGAGCAGTTTATTCATTTAGCTACTTAAATAACAGATTTAAAACCATCAACATCCCAACGCTACTAATTCCAATTGCCATAGTTATATATCTCATCAACACAGCATATATTTTCAAGCAATATTTTCTGGTGACACCGCGACTTGTCGCACATAAATGGAATGACGGAATGAGGGAAACGGTGAACTTTGTATCAAAACGCGAAGCGCACTACGACAAAATCATTGTATCCAGTTCACAGGCACCATCGTACATATTTTACGCCTGGTATGCCCGCATCGATCCGACCATCTTTCAAAACGACGCGATTGTTGACCATACTCCAGATCAAAATGGTCTCATCTTTACGAGCCAGATAGGCAAATATTATTTCACTAAAGAAATTACGGGGGTACAGCAGTCCATTGAAGGCGAAAAAATACTTTTTGTTGGTTTTGAGAAAGAAATTGCTGAGCCGCAAAATCGCATCTATACACGAAATGGTAAAATAGCAAGTGAACTAAAAGACAATTTATGATAGCTTTCGATAAAGCCGATTATTACAATTTTGTATTTAAAGATCTTACAATTGGAATCGACTCTTACCAAAAAATTTCTTTTGAGAACTGCACATTTGATAAATGCATTTTTAATGAAACTATTCTTCATCATTGCCGGATAGACACCTGCACATTCACCAATTGCCAGTTGCTCAATGCGAAAATTCCAAACACTTCGTTTCGCGATACAACCTTTAAGAGTTGTAAAATAACAGGCATAACTTTTTCAGATGCGGAGTCTTTAGACTACTTGACGCTGGATAATTCAACTGCAATATATTGTAGCTTCTTCGGCTGTAAGCTGACTAAATTCAGTGGTACCAACAGTAGCATTAAAGATTCAGATTTTACCGATGCCGATCTTCACGAGGCAAACTTTCAGCATACAGACTTAGAAAATAGTACTTTCCATAATACCAACCTCGTAAAAGCAGATTTCTCATATGCAAAAAATTACGGCATTGATTTCAAAACAAATAGAATCACCAAAGCCAAGTTCACTATACCGGAGGCCCTCTCATTACTCCGAAGCTTAGATGTCTCCATTACATAATTGAAATTAATATACAATAATAGTATAATAAATATATATACTATGAATGTGTAGGAGGGTTGTATGTCACTCAACTGGGATATCATTCAAGGAAAATGGAACGAGGTCAAAGCTGATGCTCGTATTCATTGGGGAAAACTAACAGACAGCGATATGGAGCAAATCGCCGGCAATAAGGATAAGCTTGTCGGTAAACTGCAGCAAACTTATGGCTGGACGCGTGCAAAAGCCGAAAACCACGTCGATGATTATTTCCATAATCACGAAGAAACCGATGAAAGATACGATACTATTTTCTAAAGTAGTGCCAAATAGGAGAAAATATATGCCTAAATACAGCAAAAAAGCACAGGACAAAGTGGAAGATGTCCTGGAAGAATTCAAACAAGCCATCGCCATCGCACTCTCCGAAGCCCAAGATGAAGGCGCCATAGCTGAAAAAGCAAAATGATATAATCGGGTTATGTTAAAGGCAAAAGAAACTTTCTATTTTATCGTACCGATTATTATCGCGATTACTTATCTTACGCGTATTCCAGCAACTTTGATTGCTTTTACTTTTTTCACTCCCACAAACGGTTTAAGCGAACTAATCGCGCTCGCTTTTCTTCCCCTAGCAATATTCAATCTTCCAATAAGTAGCATAATCGCAGGTATGTTATATGCTCATAAGAAATTAGAAAAAAAGAAATTAGCTATTTGGATAGTAATAAGCATTGTCGCAGAGCTGATTATGTCGTTAATAAGAATGCGCGGGGAAATGGATTATCTTACACTATTTGCCTTACCTCTCCTTATCTTGCCATATTTATTACTAGGAATAATTCTTGGATTAACACCTGAAATAATTCCAAAGATTAAGTCTATTACTGCACAGCAATTCCTGCTGGGAGCCGGGATAGCTCTTTATTGCGGGATAGTATTGACTAATATCACCGGAGTTTTTAAGAATAATATTACGGTGGAAAAAAATGAAGGTAATGTAATCCATTACTATGTTCATCGCGGCCTGCCCACGTCCTTTGCTGGTGTGGCATCAAAAGAAGCTACAATAGAATTTCCATTAGTAAGGATAGATCTTATGAATAAGACGTTTCAGGACGGAAGTGTCTTTTATAGAATTATTGATGTTCCTGCTATGGCCTCTAATATTATCTTTTTTACGCTAGTGAGTTTAATTCTTAGCATTATTTTCGCAATAAGTCGGTACGGTTTGAAAATTAAAAAAACAGGAGTATACTTTGCCCTAGCTTTTCTTGTTTATTCTTTCTGGATTTTAGGGTGGAGATACTAATGAACACATATACATTCAATCTAATCCAAAAAGCCCGATATCTCTTGTATAACGCACCTTATGATCTTGCCCACGAAATTAATCATCACTACAAAGTTTGGGAAAATGTTCTAAGCATTGCATCTCAGGAAAATATTCTGAGCAATATTCAACTTGAACCATTGTATGTCGCTTGCTGGTGGCACGACATTGACCGGGATACCAAAGCTCACCAGTTGTTGCGCGATCAACTAATAGCAGAAAAAACTCCACAGGAATTTAATGATAAAGTTCTTGAAATTATAAACAATCACTCATTCGGAGAAAATTCAGAAATCAGCATTGAGGCAAAACTCATTTACGATGCAGATAAGCTTGAATATATTGGAATTGCTAGGTGGGAGTACTTGCGACTTGCAAACCTTAATAATCAGATGTCCGATGAAGTAATTCAAGGGTATTGTAATGATGTCAACGTACGAATTGAAAAAGTAAAAAACACGCTTTATTTTGAAACTACAAAAAAAATGTTTCAGACAAATGTTCAAGTATTATCTAATTATTTTAAGTTTCTTCCTAACGATGCTGTTTATAATAAATATATCGATAAAACTATACTGAATAAAATAATATAAGGAGTATTATCATAACACAATAAAATACCGGCACATGAATCTCTCCACATACCGGTAATCTAATTATAAATACTTACTTCTCTTCTACAGTTTCTTCATCTTTTACCTCATCAACCGTCTCAGGCACGACGCTATCACTAATAACCGAATTTACAGGGCCGCTTTCATCGGTCATACTCGATCCGTCATTAGGAACAATTTCAGACTCGCTTTTTCCAGTCGTTTTTGCTGATGCCTTGGACTTTCCTCCACCTATTTTCGTTTTAATCATAATCTTTTTCGGAGTAGACGCTTTTGTTTTAGGAAAAGCCACAGTTAAGACACCATCGGCGCAGGATGCTTCAGGATCTGCATTTAAATCAACTTCACCGGGAACAGCAATCTGGTACGAAAATGCTGAAGTCATTTTATGGTAGCTCTTACGGCTCTGCTTGTCCTCATCCTTAACTTCGCCGATAACCCGTAATATGCCATTATGATACGAAATATCTATGTCATCAGTTTTTACACCGGGTAACGCCGCATCAATATACACATATTCTTCATCTTCGGTAATAGACAATCCGGAAGGAACACTACTTTGCTTTAGCCAACTGTCATCATCCATTAGAGAGGAAAATCGCATTAAAGGGAAAGACCAGGCACTTGAAGGAACTAACTCGCTCGACATACACACACTCCTCTCTCTTCCGTTACTACACTCATCATGCAGTCTCGGAAGAAAATAAAAATAGGGAAGTGGTAGCGCGCTAACAATGTAATATAACCACATGAGAGTTAAGTTTGTAAATCCAAAGAATAGGGGAAAATACTAACGCATTGAGCATCAGAGGCTCTGTTCAAACTCTTGTAATCGCGCAACCTGTGGTAAGTTAAGATTAATAAAAGTGCGGACTTTTTTAACGAGCATATGAGCATCATCGTAGGTCAAACCCGTAGAAATTAAATAAGCGATAACCATACTCGGTCCCCTGCCTTCACCATGGTGGCAATGAATATATACCTTACCTTTATTATCTATCTCATTTTTAATAAACACTACACCTTTATGCAAATCTTCAAGTGCTGGCGGAGTCATATCTACGGTAGGTAAATGTAACACTTTAAACCCGGTTAAATTATCAGCACGGGGTGATGTCATACGCATACTAACAATAGAAGTAATCCCAAGTTTCTTCATATCATTAATTCCGCGAAGTGCATACTGTCCACCCAGATAAAGCTGCGGTGTTATCATACTTCGCTTTGCCTGTGGCAGACCAAATAAACGATTCCATGCATGGTCAATGACCCGTTGGATTTGTATAACGCATTTTAAGTAAAAACTTAATACAAAATTTGGTTTCGTCATATACTTGGAACAAGAACCCTAATAGCCTGAGGTAGAATTTCAATATCAAGCCGTTTAGCCTGAATCTCTACATCATCACACAGTACAGTTTGCCCTTCAGGTATAGTAACTGAAATCTTTTTTGCTTTCCATTGATCTACCTCATTCTCTGGTTTCTTCTGAAGTAGCGCATTCCCAGCCATCGCCACCATCGAGCCAACAGTCGCCCTTTTGATCACAAGCACATCTAAAAGCCCATCAGACATATCAATATCAGGAACGTAAGACATACCGGTGACTCCAATATTTCCGCAGTTGGTAATAACAAGCGCGACACCCTCGGATAATACTTGTTTGCCGTCAATAGTAATTGCGTAAGTGTAAGGGGTTGATTCTGCCATTGCTTTAACGGCTGTTACGCCGTAAGCGAGCTGGCCAATTTTATCTTTAAGTTCACGATCGGTGTTCGCAACCATATCCGCAACAAAGCCCGTATTAATGCGGACAATAAACAACTTTCCATTGCAGCGTGCCATATCTATAGTTTTTGTAACAAAACTTCCATTGAGAAACTTTAAAGCCTCTTCAGTCGCCATAGGAACTTTGAATTCTTTTGCAAGTACATTTGCTGTTCCCCCGGGCAAAATGACAAGCGGAGTGGTATGCCCAAATAACGCTTCAGCAACCTCAACAACCGATCCATCGCCACCATAGACACCTATGGCATCAAAATCTTTAGTGAGTGCTTCCTTTGCAAACTTAAACGCGTCGCCTGCCTCTTTAGTTACTGAAACATCCCATTTAATCTCAGTCCCATCAAATGCTCTGTTTATCTGTGAAAGTATCGGCTCATCCTGCCCCGACGCAGGGTTTATAATAATATGTATATTTTTTAGCATAACGCGATTATACCACTCAGTTTGCCAATCTCTAATCCTCCAACTTTCCTTTTAGCTCTTCCGCCGTTCCTGTCACATAATCTTTCATAATCTGAGCTTCATGTTTAATTCGCTCTGCAGCATCACTAGCCTGTTGAGTCATCTCATCAATATTTTGACGAACAGCACTGGTATCAGAAGAAGCACCTCTAACCGGAGGATATGCCGCACTATTCATGGGCGTAGCATAGCGGGACATATCATTCATCCCAATAGTTGGTCCGAGTTGCTGAGTAGTTTCCCGTTGATCCAATTCTTGCTTCTTCTCATCAACTTTTTCTTTAACTTGAGTGTAAGTTTCCTGCGTTTTTGCTTTAGCTTTATTAAATAATGCAGTTGCTCCACCGGTTTCTGGTTGTGCTTTGACTTCCTGTTTCACTGACTGGTTAACTAAAATAGTATCTTCGCCAATCGTGCTTATGCCGGAAGCATCAATTTCTTTTCGGCCTCCTTTTAAATCCTGTATCATTCCTTCAGATATTTCAAATTTTTCAACCTTTCCTGAGTCTGAGTTGAAAAAGAAATCGGTAATCGTTCCAAGTTGACTTCCTTCTTCAGTCACTATTTTTTTACCAACAAGTATATCCTTTGCCTTAAATTGCTTAATGGAATCACCTGAAACCTCCCGGATAACCGAAATAGATTCAATCATGACTGCATCATCACCAAAAGCAGTCACATCATGAAGCTTCAGAACCTGTGCCGTACTTGAAAATAAGCCTCCGGAGGAAATTAGCAAAGCATCAACAATATTTTCTGTTGAATTGTATAAAATATCCTCAACCTTACTTACCTCTTTACCTACCTGTTTAGCAATTATATTTCGGCCTTTAAGACTATTAGCTTTTACTTGCATAAGGTAGCTCCAATTTTGTATAAATAATATTATAATAATGATATAACATATATTTATATTAACAGTAAAAAAAGCACAAGTAAAGGAATTATTAAAAAATAAGATTAAGAAAAATTGTTAGTAGGATAGAGATAATAATTGATGGCCACAACAAAAATTTAATCTTCACAAATCCTTTATTATTCATACATCTATTGTAATAAAAAATAGTAAGTTAATTATTATAATAGCTTAATAAACTTGTAAGAGCTGTCTGGTACCTGATATCTTGAACAATACAATAAGGTATATTACAAGATAATCAGGAGGAATAGAAAATGGATGATGTAGGGAAACGAAGACAATTCTCCCCGAAGGAGAAATTACAAGTAGTTTTA
>JALYQM010000025.1 GCA_030855825.1 bacterium | reverse complement strand
TCCGAGAAAATGTTTAGGTTACTTGACACCGTATGAGAAAATATTCTCAAAGAAGGTAGCTTCGCTACCTCTACCAGATTAATTTCTTTTTTCATAAAGTGGTGCATTTCCGCTTTGAATTCACCGCATTTATAAGTATACCACTTAATGTCTCATAAGTAAATACTATAGGTCTATCTATGTCTATTATATGGGATATTTGAGCGTAGTAGTGCCGAGGAGAGGACTTGAACCTCCAAGGATTGCTCCATACGCTCCTAAGGCGTACGCGTCTGCCAATTTCGCCACCCCGGCAGGGATTAGCTTTGTTATTTTATCAATTTAAATCTTTTAAGTACAGCCTCGTGAGCTTTGTACTCAAGTGTGTCATCTAGTACTGAAAGTTTAATTTTTTGTTGGTAGCGATGTTCAAGCGCCTTATATAGTAAATAATCAGCAAAATGGGGGTTTTTGGGTAAGATAGATCCGTGAAGATACGTACCAAAAGCATTTTTAAACCAGCAGCCTTCGGATTGCTTTGTTTCATCGTTACCGTATCCATATAGAGTTTTCCCTAGCGATTGTTGCTTGTCCGAGTTAACTAGTGTCTGGCCACTATGGTTTTCAAATCCAACTAGGGTTGTCGGGACTTTGTGAGGTGAATCGTATATGTTACAGAACTCATCTGCTAATTCAGGGTTCAACTCTATTGCGATATCGCCGATCATACGTACATTACTAGCGTGAGTTTCTACCGGAAAAATGTCTATCCCTTTTAGATCTTTTTGTGAAAAAGGACGATAGAATTTTCCGAATAGTTGGTATCCTCCGCAAATGGTCAGCGCGACTGCGCCGTTACTAATATCTTCATTAATTGTTTGACTTAATCTCTGAAGATCAGATGCTACATGAACCTGCTGTTCATCTTGTCCTCCGCCGAAAAAATAGATATCAATGGTATTAGGTTTAAGCTGCGTGTCGATTGAGATTTCCTGAATCTCTAAATCTAACCCTCTTTTCTTAGCACGGTAGATCAGGGTAATGATATTTCCTGTATCGCCATAAATATTCATATATTCCGGGTATAGATACCCGATAGTTATTTTTTTATTCATACTATTCTTTCCAGTACTTACTTTTCACACCGTTTTTCTCAAAATAATTCTGTAATTCCAGCGATGCGGTATATGTGGCGAAAATTGGAATTATTTTAGAAGTTGCAGGAACATCAAAAATGGTCTCCAGTTTTTCGCATATGGTAATATTCTTTGTGGTTGTCTCCGCGTATTTTAAACGTAAGGCCATATCATAAACCCGGGTACCACTGACCGTGACCGAAATTAGAGTGTCCGGAAGATATTTATTTAAATTCACATCCCAAATCCAGGATACGTCTCGGCCATCTGCATAATTGTCATTCAATATGAATATTGCTTCTGTATAGTGAGAATCGCTATTAAAAATTGTTTTAAGCGATTCAGTGAATCCAGTAGGATTTTTTATAAGTGTTAGAATATATTCACAATTATTATATGTAATACTTTCCATACGAGCGAAAGCGGCTTTATACGTTGACGATAGGTGAATAAACTGATCAATGTTTAGTTTAGCTTCATATAAATAAGTTGCAGCTGCGGTGAAGTTGTAAATGTTAAATAATCCTGGAAGGGATATTTCAAAAGGAATTTCTGCTTGACCTAATGAAATCATTCCGCTTGATGCGTTTGCACGAACATCCCATCTTTTTATGGACACTTCTGGTACTGGATTTTGAAGTTTACAATTAGCACATTTAAATTCTCCAAGCCCGACAATTGTTTGCTTCAGACTTAACCTTTTTTTGCATTGCGGGCAAAGAATAAGTTCGACAGGAGATAAAATATCATTTTCACTCTCCTTTTCACACTGCGATTTAATAGAAAACGCCGTAAATACAAGATTGCTATTACTTTGGCTTAATAAGTGAACTAAATGAACTAACTGCGCATCATCGCTATTATATATGATCATAGTTTTCGTACTGAGTTCATTTAACGCTGCGAACCATTTATTTTTTGTCGCGTCTACTTCACCATATCGATCAAGTTGATCTCGAAACAAATTCAATAAGATAATGTGCTGAGGATTAATTTTTTTTACTACTTTGGTAAACGCGGCTTCGTCAATTTCCCAAATTCCATATTCCGCCCGAACTTGGCCTGCCCAATTGCAGTCATTTATTCCTGCTGAAGCAATGCCCCGTTCAAGATTAGAACCTGCACGGTTGTGTATATAAGCAATATTGTTTTGTGAAAAGTAGTGTGAAATGAGCCGCGATGTTGTGGTTTTTCCGTTTGTTCCAGTAATTACCACCGAACCTTTTGTACATTGCTGTGCGAAATATTCTACAAGGTTAGAATCGATTTTAAGCGCCAACAATCCGGGAGCAGCAGTGCCTCCGCCTGTCTGTAGAAATTTAGTGAGAAGTAAAATAATTTTTCCGGTCCATATCGCTGCAAGCCGCTTCATCATATGTATCATTATACTGAAATAGGTTTATTTGTCTTCTGTTGCAATTGGTTCAGGTTCTTCGAGAAGTGTTTGATCTAGTTTATTCATAAAGAAAGTAACTTTATTTCCCCAGGTAAGTGATGGAGGTGCATATACAGGTTGGATCTGATGTGGTGTTATAAGTCCGCGAGCGGCATATTTTTCTGCTAAACCTTTGGATATAGTATAAATTCCTTCTCTCCAGGATTCAAAGCGAATCTTTCCACCGCCCCAGCCATAGGCGTTATGTGAGCCTGGAATGAGGTGTTTACCGAAGGTTGATTCTACCCCTGCTATTGCAGGTACCAGCTTCCAATCAAGGTTATATTGCTCGGCTGCTTCAACGAAATCCTGCGCATTTCCAGCCATAGGTGAGTTGTAGCTGCTTAAGAATTTTTGAAGCTTTAATACCTTAGTATTTTTCTCATTTTGCTTCTCTTCTTCAGATATGAGCTGTGCCTCGGGAATAGGTGTTTCTTCTGCTATCGGGCTTGGAGCCTGTATAGCCACAACCGCAAGGGATTGTGCTTGAGAACTAGTGGCCTCTTTAGTTACTTCGGAAGAAGGAATAGCCTCTATTTGAGCTGAAAGCACGACGGAAGGAGGAACAGGCTGTTTTTGAACCCCTACGGAGGCAGTTACGGCTATCAGGACCGCTGTTGACACTCGAAAGATGGTTTTTTGCATAATATAGGCTATTAGCCTACGGGACTATAGTTGTGCTATAGTTGGGGGATTATAGCATATCTAAGCTTGAATGTCAAAATAAAGGACATCGGTGACGAGCTTAATCAGGATTCTCAATTTCATTAAAAAAATAATAAATGCCATGTGCCCAGGGGCCACCGAGTGCGATACTTGGTGGAGTATATTTAGCCATTATTTGAATCGGGGTGTTCAAACCTTTATCATAATAATCCTTGCGTAGTCCTCTACTCACTCTTTCAATACCTTCTTCGTAACTTACGAATCTGAGAACTTTATCCCCGTAGATCCCGTATCCCCAACAATTATACGAATTTTCTGGAATGAATTTGCATCCTGTTGACTCCTGCATTGAAATAGCAGGGATCAAACGGTAATCAATAGCGTAGGTATCTGCTTGAAAGACTATATAGTCACTTAGTTTTTCAAGTGGTGAGTTGTATCCCTTAAAAAACCTCCGTACTAAGGCTGCGCGTGCATCTTTGCTCGTTTTAGTACCGACTACTACTTCATCGGATCCAAAGGATGGAATTGATTTGAAGAGCCTGTATGCGGAGGAGGAGGAAAGAAAGGCCAATGGTTCTTTTTTGTTGCCTGAAACGCCGTACGAAATGCTGATGAAAAGTAGTAATATGACCAGTGGGGTGCTTATTAAGAACGCACTTACGACAATAAATTTTCGCATGTATACATAGTAACAATCTTTGAGTGCTACTGCAACGTATGTTTTACCATGGTATACTCTGTTTGTGTTGCCGTGGTGGCGGAACTGGCAGACGCGTACGTCTCAGAAGCGTATGACCTTAAATAAGTCGTGGGAGTTCAAGTCTCCCCCGCGGCACAAGTAATTTACTGCTTACTGTTGTGAAGGTTCAATTGAGTAGCTTTTCGCTGTAATTACATTGCTCTTAATTATTGCAAGTAGCGACGAAAGATCTTTCTCTCTGAAACTTACAGGGAATAATCCTCCCCAATCAGGTTTTTCGTCCAATCGTATGGCTGGATGTACTATCAATTCCAGAGTCTTACTGGTTTTCGCTTCTGCTTGTGCTAAAACTAATGCAAATTGGATAGGTGTATATGGTTCTCTTCCTACTATTCGATACCATGCTCTATTGTGTCGTATGGGATACGTTGTTTGCCCTCTAATAGCGGTATTATCAGGTAGATTTAGCTCTTTAAGGCATTCGTCGAACCAACTCCATGAATTATTTTCATCTTTCATATGAAGATTATGATGTACGCTTACATGAGCCGGGTTTTGACCTGTAATTTCTCTAAATGTCTCAATTTGCCTGATCGTTGTAGTACACAGAGCTGCACGAAAAACTGTAGAAGCTGTTCTGCGGCGAATGGTCGCGCGTAAACGATCTAGATAGTCATTATCAGTGCTTTGTTCAATATGGATTCCCAGCTGGGGAATAACTTGCCATTCAGCCATTTTTCGAAGACTTGTTTGGGTCTGTCCTGTAGAGACCATAATATCAGCACAGGTCAGTGCTCCGTTTTCAGCTGCAATTCTAATTCCCTCGTCAATTTCCGCATGTGATCCAAAGTCATCTGCTACGATCCATAATTTTTTGGATCCAGGTTTTATCTCCATATTGCGCAAATTATACTATATTGATGATATTCCTGAGTTAGGATATAATCTGATAAGTTTGTTTTGCGGGGGTGGCGGAATTGGCAGACGCGTACGCTTGAGGTGCGTATGGAGTAATCCTTGGAGGTTCAAGTCCTCTCCTCCGCACTAGAGAGACATTTGCAGTATGTAACTTAAGTTTAATCGACTCTGATGCCTAATAGTAGGTTCAATTATATTTTCCGTGCTTTTATATATTGGTTAGGTATTCTCGAGGGTATTTAATTCCAAATTTTTCACAAAGCGCGGTTACATCTTTAATGTCATTTTCATCTATTTGATATCCGGTATGCGACTCAACTTGATATTCTGCTGAGAGACATTTGACTGGGTAGTCTTCAATGAACCCGGTACCTTTAAATGCATAAGCAGGATACTCTACTCCTTTTTCAATTGGTCCATAATCACCATTACCTTCAGCATCAAAGTTTATTACATGCACATCGATCAAATTTCCCTCTAAATCACCCATTACAAAATTCCAAGTACTACTATCATCACGAATCATTTCAGCATAACCTTGGTCAGATAAAAGTAGTTGTAGTTTTTGAATATCAATTTCTTGTATTACTATGTCTACATCTCCATGCAAACGTGTTTGTTTCCCGAGTAATGCATCTACGCCCCACCCTCCATCAAGCCATATTTCTATACCATTTTGAAGAAACAGCTGGTGTAAGTCCTTAATTTTTTGAGCTTTCACACCTAAAGTATATCATGACAAGAGTTGACAAGTTTATTTGCAGTTGCATCTTCTTCATTTTGATATGATTCCATCAGTTTGATAAAATATGCCAGGTGTGGTTCAAAATAAAACTCGTCCTCCTCACTAGATAGGATGACTTCAGTAGAAAGTGATTGAATATCCTTTAACAATGTTACCAGTGTGTTTTCCAAAAGCTCTACTCTTGGTGATTCCCCACCGCCTATGCTAGATGATGTGGCATTAAAAAATAGTTAGAATAGTAAGGGAAGAACAATCAACTTGTATCCTGTTCTCCCCTTGAGTTCTCTGGTACTATTTTATTCTTTCCAAGTAAAAGGTGTATTTGCCAGTGGATCAGGTGCTGCACCATATTCGTTATTTGCAACTGTAGTACCATCTGATTCGGTACATGTTGAACTTAAATCTTCAAAATCAAGATGACCGTAAATATCTGTATCAGGTGTTCCATCAGCAGAAGGTTCGATATCAAAATGTGCATTACCGTTACCTGCTCCATTTGTCGTTAATGTTCCTAAAGTTTGAATACTCCCTGTGTGTCCAGTAGTACTTAAACCACCGTTAGTAGCAGCAGAATCTCGTACAAGCTGTACTGATAATGTACAGTTAGGAGCTGCTTTTTGGAGATGAAGATTAATAATTAATCTATTTTTTCCTCCAGGGTTGGCGTTGGCTTCAACTTTCCCTGTTGTAGGATCGGTACCGACTTGAAGTCCATCGTAGGTGTTGTCAAAAACATTAAAGACTTGAGCTCCAGGGGCTGCAAGTGCGGCAGTCACTGTAAATCCAAAAATCGTAATTGTTAATAAAGGGGCAAGTAAATATTTTTTCATAGAGTTCACTCTCCTAACTATAATAATAATAGAATATATTCATACAATAACTATCCTCCTTTCACTTTAAAAAATCTGGTCACATTTTTTAAAGAGATTTAAAAATATAAGATGTTGTTACTATTGATGTATTATTTTAATATGATAAATTAATCTAATAAGTTACAATAACACTACATGATTCGACAGTAAATACACATCATACCCGAAACCTCTGATTCAAGGTGGTTTTTCATCAGGCATGGAAGACTAAAAATGCCTTGCCACGATAAGCTAAGAAAAATATCACATAAGAAATGACTTTTTAATTAAATCAAGAACGTGCCTCTTCTTCTATTGATATGACTCCATCAACTTAATAAAATGTGCTAAAGCGTAGTACAGCACCCTTGACAATGCCATATTAATTATGAAATCCTAAAACAAATGGATACAAGTAACCAAATACAATTAAATAAACAACAAATCGATAAACCAAAGTCGCTACAATTCCACTGGCTTTGGTTGGCATTGATTATTGGAATTTTTCTAATTATTACTTTTGTTGGTATAGCTGGATATTTTAAGGGAGTAAAATCGGCTCAAGAATCAGCTGTAACTAGCAATCCGCTTTTTGTCTATGACGATAAATACGTTTCTTTTAATTATAGTGAATTATGGAAAATATCTTCACCATTTAACAATAATGCCATTGATTATGTTCGTATTACTCAACAGGATTCGCTCAATAAAAATGATCAACCAGTGGCTGCTTTTACAATCACGGTAACAAAGGCAGACAAAGAAATACAAGAAATAGAAAATGACTATATTTCTCAAGCCGATCCCTCTGACAAATCAGTTATAACAGTGATGTTGCGCAAAGTTATGAATGGAAGTGAAGCAGTAGGGTTCCAAACATTAAAACGTGACAAGTCATTGTATATTGAAGAATATACAATGGTTAAGAACGGGCGCAAATATATTCTCAGGTATACTATAAATGGCTCTGTTACAAAAAATGCAGAAACATTACAGTATGAACTCCAACCTGACCTTGACAGGTTAATTACAAGTTTGATATTGAAGTAAAAATTTCTTCACCACCTTAAATGATCCTCTGCCGCTATTTCTATTGTCCCAGACTGCCCCGGAGCGGATAAAGGTTTTGTTTAAGAATCACGGATGCTCCATTGCATAAGAATAAAGAATTTGGTTAAATTACCGTATGGATAACAATAATAATTCTCAGTTACCATTTACTTCACAAGCTGCGGATACATCAAAGATATCAATTTTTCCAGAGAATATTGTCGTTTTTATTATTAGCCTCCTGGTAGTTGCTGCGCTCTCATCCGCGATCACATTCTTTTTGGTACAGTCGACGAGTAAGAACCAGGAAACGATTACTCCAGCAATCAACGACCTCACTGTTTCTGTAATAGATACAGTAACGAAAAAGCCAATAGAAAAAGCACAGGTAGAAGTGCGAGAAGATGTCGTTTGTCTTACTGCGGTTGGCTATCCTTGTCCAACGGGATTTGTTCTTAAAAAGGAAACCGACACCAATGGAAAGGTTATATTTTACCAGCATGATTTAAGAGGTTCTGCATTATATGTCTCCGCGCAAAACTATAGTAGTGCAAGGCAAGAGTTTCGCAATGAGTCACCGTATGAAAATATAATTGTAGAACTTATCGGTGGTTCCGTAAAAACAAGAGAAGAAGCACTCGCTATAATCTCTAGAGATAAAAGAATAAGCGCGTGGATCACTAGCCATTCAAATGTTCCTAATACGAGTCCTGCATCGCCTGAGGCAGAAGTTATTTTCCAGTCGCCTAACTGGGTCGTTTCCTACATGGATAAAGCCTGCAATATGAAATTACCTTCAGCGATTACAACTGAATGCGAATTAGCTGTCACTGTAGATTCTCAAAGTGGAAAAATTGTTAGTTTAATAAAGCGTTGAAATTATCCTGCACTGGTTTCGCTAAAATAACTACTTTTAAAAATTATCACTATAAAAAAGGAGAGTTACTTATGTATAGAAATATTTCTTTAATAGTTACTTTATTGCCAATTCTTGCACTTACTGCTTGTACAACTAATCAAACTCAACCATCTGCAGCTCCTACTCGTAGTACTGTACCCGTAAGTCACGGAGGAGAAGTAAAAGATCAAGTTAGTTTTATTGATAATCTTCGTGAGAAAGGTATAGAGGTGACTTTTGGTGACCCTGTTGAGCAGCCTTTTTTGCAAGCTAAAGGATCACAGCTTATTTTAAAAGGAAATGCGCTTAGTGATTCATCAGAGATACAGGCTTATAATTATGACGATGCTGATCTTAAGACAGATGGTTTAAAGGCTGCTGAATCAGATGCCGCAGAGATCGATGCTTCAGGTGATCCTATAACATCTAAAATTCTTTGGGTGGGTGGTCCACACTGGTTCAGAAAAGATCGACTGATGGTTTTATATGCAGGAGACGATGCAAATACAATAAAAGTGCTGGAAGATTTACTCGGTAAACAATTTGCTGGAAAGTAGTACTAGAAGTTCTGTATTGGCAATCTTAGTTCGGTTACCTATTCAGTAAAATTATTTCATAAATTATTCTACTACTTGACGTAGTAGCGCTTCGAGGGTAAGATATTTATATCCCCCCTATGGGGATTAGAAGTTATCTACCTATGGAGGTCTATATGTCTAAAAATAGTATCGTTGCGATAGCTATGAGTCTAGTAGTTGGTTCAGGGCTTGGTTTTGCAATCGGAAGAAATGCAGAACCATTTAAAGTTGGTTCGCAACCAATAACACATAATGCTAATGGGAATAAGATGACTTCAGAGTTAGGATCCAAAGATGAGGAATTTGATTTGCGCTTTATAAATGAAATGATTGCACATCACGAAGGTGCAATAGATATGGCAAAACAAGCTCAACTGAACAGTGATAGGCCAGAAATTATAAACTTAGCTAGCGAAATCATTATTGCTCAAAGTAAAGAAATTGATCAGATGAACCAATGGAAAGAGAGCTGGTATGGAAATTGATAAGATACTTGTTGCTATTGGCGGGGTAGGTTTCAGCGTATTTATTTATTGGTATTTCTTAATGTATAAGGAGAATATTGTGAATATCGCAGGAAATGTTGTGAATATTGTAGTTGATGGAGGATACAAACCCCAGATAGTTAGAGTTAAAAAGGACCAAAAAATAACTCTTAATTTTGAACGTAAAGATCCAAGTTCATGTCTTGAGGAAGTGGTTATTCCTGATTTTGGGAAAAAAGCTTTTTTACCATTAAATCAAACTACATCTATTGAGATTGAGCCTAAAAATATTGGAATGTATGAATTTGCGTGTGGTATGAATATGTTTCATGGAAAAATTATTGTGGAATAGCATGTAAATATTAACAATGGAAAGAACTATGAAAAAACGAACTATCCCCATTATTGGTATGCACTGTGCAGCTTGCGCTGTAAATATTGAGCGTAAATTAAAGAAGGTACCTGGTATGCAGGATGCCTCTGTCAATTATGCTAGCGAAAAAGCATTAGTGGATTATGATGAATCACAATGCACACCTGAGATTATTGCTACTACAGTAAATGAATTAGGCTATAAAGCAATCGTTAAGGATTCTACTGTAGACGTTCAAACTGCAGAAGAAATAGCCCGCGCGAACCAATTACAAACACTTAAGATGAAGTTGATTGTTAGTATTATTTTGACAGCACTAATCTTAATTGGAAGCTTTCCGCAGATTTTTCCTTTTTCTCCGGCGTTTCTTCAAGATCCATTCGCACTGCTTGCTCTCGCGATACCAGTTCAGTTTGCTATTGGGTGGCAATTTTACAGAAGTACCTATGGCTCTATTAAAAACCATACAACAAATATGGATACATTAATTGCTTTTGGTACTACAGCTGCGTTTCTTTTTTCGGCTGTAATGACTCTCTTCCCTAGTTTCATGGAACAACTCGGCGTCAACGGACACTATTTTGATGTATCAGCACTTGTTATCACGCTCGTTCTACTCGGTGATTACTTTCAAGCAAATGCTAAAGGACAAACAGGAGCGGCGATTAAAAAACTACTAAACTTACAAGCGAAGACTGCGCGTGTACGACGAGATGGTAAAGAAATTGATATTCCAATTGATCAAGTTGTTATAAGTGACCTCGTTATTGTTAGACCCGGAGATAAAATCCCTATTGATGGTGAAATTGTTGAAGGTTTTTCAAATGTAGATGAGTCAATGGTTACTGGAGAATCTATACCAGTTGATAAAAAGGCTGGAGATACTGTCGTTGGGGGTACAATAAATAAGAATGGCTCTTTTGTCTTTAAAACAACTAGGGTCGGAAGCGATACTTTACTCGCGCAGATTATTAAATTAGTTGAAGAAGCTCAGTCTTCAAAAGCACCAATACAAAAACTTGCTGATAAAATTTCGGCCATTTTTGTGCCAATCGTTATTATAATTGCGACAATGACTTTTGTTGTGTGGTATCTTTTTGGACCTGAACCACGACTAAGTTTTGCGCTACTTAATGCAGTTGGTGTATTGGTTATCGCCTGCCCTTGTGCTCTTGGCCTTGCTACCCCTACTTCGATTATGGTCGGTACAGGTAAAGGTGCTCAAAACGGTATTTTGATTAAAAATGCTGAGAAATTAGAAACTGCTCATCGTCTGAATACAGTCATCTTTGATAAAACAGGAACTATTACAAAAGGTCGACCCGAAGTCGTAGACTTTGTTGCGATTGATAAACAATTATCTGAAAATGAAATTTTACGATATGTAGCATCGATTGAGAATTCCTCTACTCACCCACTTGCCGATGCCGTTGTTAATTACGCGAAGCAGCACAGTGCGTCACTCGAAAAGGTAGAAAACTTTAACTCAGTCACTGGAAAAGGAGTTGAAGGAACTGTAAACGGTAAAGTTATTGCGGTAGGTATTAAATTATTACAAGACAGACAGATTGATCTCAACTCAGTTCAAAGTATGATCGGGAACCTTCAATCTCAAGCGAAAACGGTTATACCTGTTGCTATTAATAATAGACTTGTTGCTGTTATTGGTATTGCTGATCCGATTAAAGAAAGTGCGAAAGAGACAATTGCTAAGCTTAATAGTATGGGTATCGAAACTGTAATGATCACGGGTGATAATGAAAAAACCGCAGAAGCAATTGCTAAACAAGCTGGAATGAAAATATTTCTTGCCAATGTATTACCTCAAGACAAAGAAAAAGAGGTACGAAAAATGCAAAGTCAAGGTAAAATAGTTGCAATGGTTGGTGATGGAATAAATGATGCTCCTGCAATTGCAGCATCTGATGTCGGTATTGCTATGGGAAGTGGTACTGATGTAGCCATCGAGTCTTCAGATATTACTTTACTGGGAGGAGATCTTAAAAAGTTACCTCAGGCTATTAAATTATCTAAAAAAACTATGTCAAATATTATGCAGAATTTATTCTGGGCTTTTGGGTACAACGTTATTCTTATCCCAGTTGCTGTGGGTATACTCTACCCCTTCTTTGGAATACTTTTAAGCCCAGTATTGGCTTCAGTAGCGATGGCGTTAAGCTCTGTTAGTGTTGTTATGAATGCGCTCAGGCTTAACTTAGTTAATCTGAAAGACTAACAGAGGTAAATTATGGCACAAAAATCAATGACAGATAAAGAACGAGCTCTGCATCGCCTGAAGATTACACGCGGTCATTTAAATAAAGTAATCGATATGGTTGAAAAAGATGCATATTGTATTGATGTTATTCATCAATCGCAGGCAGTTCAAAAGGCCTTAAAAGAGGTCGATCATGTTGTGCTTGAAAAACACCTTAATAGTTGTGTTATTGACCATATTAAACAAGGTAAGTCTAAAGAAACTATAGAAGAGATTATGAAGGTTGTTAGGCAGAATAAATAAAATATTTTAGATAATTGGCTATATCGTAATTAATTCCTTTTCTGCCCTTTTTAGTAACACGGCATTTGATGCGACAATTATAGAAGATATACTCATTAATAAAGCTGCAAATTCTGGTCTCAGATCAATACCGTATTTTGGATATAAAACTCCTGCAGCTATAGGGATTGCCAACAAGTTGTATATTGATGCCCAAAATAAATTCTGTTTCATTTTTCGAACAGTTGCTTTGGATAATCTTATTGCTCTGAGTATATCTGCTGGATCTGACTTCATAAGTACAATCTTAGCTGTCTCAATAGCAACGTCAGTTCCCGCTCCAATAGCTATCCCTATATCCGCAGTTGCAAGAGCGGGAGCATCATTAACACCATCGCCCACCATTGCTACAAACTTACCTTCGTCTTGTAATTTCTTTACATATTTTGCTTTATCTTCGGGCATAACGTCTGCGAATACACGCTTAATACCGATTTTATTTGCTACAATTTGCGCTGTTTTTTCATTATCACCAGTTATCATTGCTACTTCTATCCCCATCTCATTTAACCGGTCGACCGTTTTTTTAGAATTTTCTTTTATCGGATCAATAGCGCCAACAATTGTTGATAACTTACCGTCAACAGCAAGCAACATTATTGTTTCGCCATTCTCTTGAAATGAAGCAATCTGTCTCTCGAGTGAGGAAGTGTCGATTTTATTATCATTCATTAACTTTCTTGTACTACCAATACTTGTTTACCTTCAACTATTGCTTTAACTCCTAAACCTGAAAGATTCTGGAATTTTTCAACCTTATCTAAAAACGCCAGGTTTCTTTTTTTTATTTCTTCCATCATAGCGTTAGCCAATGGGTGAGATGATTTCGCTTCTGCTGAGGCAATCAACTGTAGTGCATAAGTCTCATCAAATCCATTTACAGTTGCTATACTTGTAACCTTTGGTTTTCCTTGAGTAAGCGTGCCTGTTGTTACATGAGATACGAGAGTTGGCTCCACGTTTATGGCAACGATATCCTGAAATGGACGTGCTCATCCATAATGCTGGTCTTGAACTAATGCATCGAACTCTTACACAAGAAGGGCTGGAAATGGTTGTTGCTGTAAACTATTTTGCTCCTTTTTTGCTTACTAACCTGCTGATTCAGGAATGGTCTCATATGCCGCTTCGAAAACGCAGAATTATTATGACTACATCAATGGTTGAAAAATGGGGAAAAATTGAATTTGATAATTTGCAATCAGAGAAACTATACGGTGCAGAGAAAACTTACTATAATTCCAAGCTAGCTTTGTTACTCTTCACGTATGAGTTAGCTTCACGACATCCTGGTGACTTTATAACTGCGAACTGTTATGAACCAGGACTAGTCAAAACAAACTTTACCCGGAACTTTACTGGTGTAGCGTATGTTATGTCACATATCATGACTTGGTTTATGAGAACACCTGAAGTTGCGACAAGTACTCCAATATATCTTGCTACTTCTCCAGAAGTAGAATCAATAACAGGAAAATGTTTTTATAATTTAAAAGAGAAAGTGACTTCTCAAACTTCACATGATAAGGAATTAGCCTTAACGTTATGGACAGAAACGGAACGGATTGTAAGGCTGACTCTATAATATGATTCAAACTGAAACTAACCCATCTATCCAGTTTTCAGTGAATACTAGTTCAGAACAATCGGAGCTACTATTCACCCGAGCTATGTCTACCTTTGAAAGTCATGAAGAATAAACTATCAATAGATTATTAAAGAATGATAAATATTCAATAAGATAGAGTTCGAAACAATTTGCGTCTCACGCTCAAGATGTAAAGTGGTTATTGTGAATATTCATGATTTCCTTATATAAAAGGTTTATCTCGGTTTCAATGTGCAGTTATAGTTCCAAACAAGTCCTGAGGGGAAGATTGAACCCAGAAGCACTTTGAACTAACTTTGATTTGATCTTTTGTAGATTTCTCTAAGATCAGCTAAAAGTGTTTTCACGAAAGTTGGGTAGTGTCTATATTATAGCGCTCAAAGGTAGAATCCTCTTTGGGAGATCTGAGTTTTGATCGTCTTATCTTATAAGATTGCATTTTGTTCTTTGAATATTCATCAGAATGCGCTTGTTATCATCTTTGTCTTAAGATCGGGTCGAAAATACAAAGTCGCAAACCCATTAACCAGATATATTGCATATTAGAAACCTATTGACAAATTTTATTTTGATTCCATTTTTTAGTAAAAATATTTTTTTATGCCTAGAGACTCGTCGGTCTTTTGTATAGACTTTTCTGCTTCCTTTTGTGTTCCACTTAATGCCCGTATCGCATCTATATTTTCCGGTATAACAATGGCTTCATTATGGACTTGATAAACCAACATTAATTCGGTACCGGAAACTTCTAAAATATCCTCCCACAAAGCAACTTCCCACATGTCATTTCGTGGCCTTTTGATATCACGCATTATCTCGATAGTAGAATTAAGTGCCTCTACACCTTCAGATTTTTTTATCAATGCAATGCGCGGAGTGTCTTTGTAAATTTTGATTATTTCCTGCTTACTAACTTCTTTGGTTAGCTCAATGAACACAGTATGCAGATGACTTAAATTAAATGGTCCGGCAACTGCAATAGTTGAGATATCTAAATTTGGAATTATTGTCATTACATCTGGCCCCTGATGAGAAGGTATGCTTTTTTCAGGTTCCACTGTATTAATTAGTCCATTCTTGTGTGATTCCCAGGGATCAGTACCCCGGCGTAAAAGCGTTGCCCGCACTTTTTTAACAAGCCCTTTACTATGCAAAGCATTAACTACTCTGACAAGACCGGTTGTGTTACACGATACACATCTGACCGAGTCTTTTTTTAAAGCGTCCTGATAATTTGCCTGAGCTACAAAGGATACCCCAGTAAAATCATGCGACTCTCCTCCCTGGAAAATTGATTTGACTCCGGCAGCATCGTAAATAACCTTATTCTTTGCACCGATACCTTTCGGTGTTGCGTCCACTACGATATCCGAGATTTTTAAAGCATCATCAAGCAACCCGTCCACTACTACTCCGGCAGCGCGCATAGTATCCATTGATTCTTGAGTAGAACTAAATATCTTATAATTCTGGGTCTGAGCTATTTTAATCCGGTAGTCTAGGGATATATCCGAAACACCTACAAGCTCCATATCATCCTGCAAAACTACTGCATCAGCTACTCGCTTTCCAATAACACCATACCCATTAACGAGTACCCTGATTTTTTTATTATTTAAATGATTTTCTTGATTCATACCGACACCAGATCTTTCTCTGCACCTTTAAGTGATACAGCATTAACTGCAACAATAATTGATGAAATACTCATAAGAAGTGCGGCAAATTCAGGACGAAGCTCTATTCCAAACGTAGGATATAAAATGCCCGCTGCAACAGGTATGGCAAGTACATTGTAAATTGATGCCCAGAATAAGTTTTGTTTCATCTTGCGCACAGTTGCTTTCGACAAACGTATTGCCCGTAAAATATCTGCTGGATCTGACTTCATGAGCACCACTTTCGCAGTTTCTATAGCAACATCTGTTCCTGCTCCTATGGCAATACCGATATTTGCAGTTGCTAGCGCTGGTGCATCATTTACTCCGTCACCAACCATTGCAACAAATTTTCCTTCGTCCTGCAGCCTCTTAACATATTTTGCCTTATCTTCAGGCATAACATCTGCAAAAACTCGTTTGATGCCTATTTTTGTTGCAACAATTTCAGCAGTTTTTTGGTTATCACCAGTAATCATGGCTGTCTCAATACCCAGTTCATTGAGCTTTTCAATCGCTCTTTTTGAATTCTCCTTAATAGGATCTGCCGCTCCCACAATTGCTGTGATTTTTTTATCAACTGCAAGGAGCATAATCGTATTCCCATTTGCCTGGAATTCTTCAATATTCTTTTGTAATGAGGAAATATCTACATTGTTTTCATTCATTAACTTCACGGTACCTACTAACACACTTCTTCCGTTTACTTTTGCTTTTACTCCTAGTCCAGCCAAGTTTTCAAAGTTCTCTACTTTTTCAGGCAATGAAAGGTTTCTTCTCTTCAGTTCTTCAAGTATTGTATTGGCAAGTGGGTGCGATGATTTTGCTTCTGCAGCACCGATCAATTGTAATGCTTCATTTTCATTAAAGTCTTTGACTGTCGCAATAGCTGTAACCTTTGGTTTCCCTTCAGTTAATGTGCCTGTTTTATCCATAACAATGGCCTGAATTTTTGACATCTGTTCAAGTGTGGCAGCATCCTTAATAAGGATATTGTGTTTTGCACCTAAACCCGTGCCAACAGCTACAGCAGTCGGCGTTGCCAAACCTAATGCATCAGGACAGGCAATAACAACGGTAGAAATAGCAAAAGTAAGTGCAAAGAGGAGTGGCTGTCCAAGAATGAAAAACCAGACTACAAAGGTAAGTAAACCACCACCAACAGCCACAATAACTAAGTACTTGGCAAATCTATCTGCAAGTCTTTGTCCAGGTGCTTTTGAGTTCTGTGCAGATTCGACCATTTTTACAATTTGAGCCAAAGCCGTATCTCCACCAACTTTTGTTGCTTTAAATCTGATAGATCCTGAAGTATTAATAGATCCACCTATGACTGAGTCTCCAATTTTTTTAGCTACTGGGAGTGATTCTCCCGTCACAAGAGACTCATCAATGGCTGTTTCCCCTTCGATGATTTCTCCGTCAACGGGGACTTTATCACCAGGTTTTAAAATAAGTATATCGCCAAGTTTTACTTCAGCTGTTGGAATAAGTTCTTCTTTCCCGTTTCTCAATACTCGTGCTTGAGGTGGAACTAAGGCAAAAAGTGCTTGCAATGCGTCTGTTGTTCCTCGCCTTGATTTCATCTCCATCCAATGTCCAAATAAAACAAAGGTGATAAGCATTGCAGCAGCTTCATAGAATGAGTCTGAACTTCCTAAAAGTGTTAAAACAACACTAAAGGTATAGGCCGCTGTAATACCTACTGCAATAAGGACTGCCATATTCAGAACTTTTGCTTGAAGTGCTTTATATGTTGAATATAAAAATATCCATCCCCCATAAAAATAGACTGGGGTTGTCAGAATAAATAAGAGCCATGCAACAGGGATAGGACTTGGTAGATTAACCCCAAATATCTTTTCACCAAGGGGTGAATAGAGAATAATCGGAATTGTGAAAAGTAAAGAGAAAAAGAATTTATTTCGTATATCTAGCTCCATGAGCTTTGCCATTTCCCGCCCAGCTAGTCCGCCATGTTCCATTCCCATACTCATGGTCATACTCATTTTCAGCTTTTCCCAAAATGACATTTCTGAAATAGGCTTCATTGTATGCGCAGCGTGTTCACCGTGCTTCATACTACTCTGATCCATTTCTACTTTTTTCTCAACGAGTTTCATTCCGCACTTCGGACAACTACCAGGCTCATTTTGTTGAATTTCCGGATGCATAGGGCAACTATATTTAGTTGTTTGTTTATCGTGTTCTATTTTCATATCAGTCTATTTTAGCCTTATCTATTCTATCCTTCAGTGACAAAAGTCACATCAGTTTCACTTCTCAACTACTAAATAATCTCGCCTTTCTTTTCAAGCATCATATGATGCATGGTGGCAACCTGCAACCAGATAGCCAAGACGAAGAAAGCTACCGCAGAAAGCAATAGATGCTCTCTTGTATAGCTAAGCCATGTATCATTCGCTCCTATAGTACACGCAGCTATGAATGTGACAATTCCTGTCGCACCTCCCACAATACTTAAAACATGTAACATTTTAGATATTTTCAGAATTACTTCACCCCCTCACATACTGTCTATAATCATACTATTCGATCACCTGTGATATAGCAGTGACAAATATCACCCGCGAGGGAGATTAGATTAAAATTTTTCTAGCAGTTCTTTTTGCTTAATAGTAAGTGTTCGGGGAATAGTTACTCTTACCTTTACATATAGGTTACCCTTATCTTTTTTCTTTAATCGCTGTATTCCCCGCCCACTGAGCCTGATAATTGTTCCAGGCTGAGTTCCTGGCGATATTTTCAATTTAAGTAGTCCATCAAGCGTTCTTATTTGTATGGTATCTCCGAGTGCCGCTTGTTTAAATGAAATCTCTTCTTCTGTCAGAATATCTGCTCCATCCCTCTTAAAATGTGGATCCGGAATAACTTCCATAATAATGTCAAACTCACCGTAGCGGATTTTGGTACCGGTATCTACTCCTGGTGGTATTTTAATAGTTTGTTGTTTTCCGTTTAGAACAAAACGTTTTTGTTCTCCGGTTACTGCTTCAGCAAAATCGAGAGTTAATGTATATGTCTGCCGTGGTTGGTGGGTTGAGAATGGAGAGTTTCCGCCAAAGAATTGATCAAAAATATCTTGGGGATCCTGAAAACCACCTCCATTTTGTGTTTGATATGAATATGTAAACGGAGCATCATTCTCAGTCGGATGCTGTTGATTGTGTGGTGTGCCATCTGGCTCAAATGCTCTATCTCCCAGTTGATCATATGCATGCCTTTTCTCTCGATCAGATAATACTTCATATGCATGGGATATTTCTTTGAACTTCTCCAGTGCTTCCTTAGACTTATTTTGGTCAGGATGATACTGAAGGGCTAACTTTCTATATGCCTTTTTTATTTCATCAGCATTTGCGCTTTTTGAAATACCTAGGGTAGAATAGAAATCTTTGTTAGTCATAAGAAGAGTATAAGAAAATATCTAATACATCACCGTGATATTTGTCACTTTAAAATTTTGTGGGGAATATTTTACTCGCCATCGGAATGTTTAAGATGAAGTTAATGCCTGAAAATCATGCTCTGGTATATTTTTTTTGTATTGTAGATTGTATTTCATAAATTTGTATTTAAAATTGCCAAGAAAAACTTCTAACAATATCTCCTACGCCGACAATCTTTAGCTCGACGGATTTTGGAGTCGGCGTTATTTGGCTGAATGTAAGCACTCCATCTCGGTGATGACCGCCAACCGACCCATCCCAATTAAGTGGTTTATATTCTTTACCCTGACCATCAACCAATATCACCACTTTTGTCATGTCATTATCCAATTCAACTGAATGAGTGTCCATGACAATACTAAATTTCCACTCTATTGATTGTGGTGAAAGATCGAGAGGTGTTACTGCCACTGTTACGCTTGCTTGTGTATCGATCTTTGTCTCCCATTTTTTAGTATTTGTGTCGCTGGAAGTCACTGAGGTTTTAGGTGCTTCGGATAATGGACGCTCTCGTGTCACAAACATAAAACCAACACCAATGAGGACTATTGCGAGAACTACAATGGAAATAGTTTTTGATTTCATGATTGTTTTTTGAATTTCTTAATTATGCTAACCATATAAAGAATGCCTCCGAGGTTGAATAAAAGACCTACCCAAAATAATTGTACTTGATAGTGCGTTACAAATGTCAATACCCCCGTTACGCCGAGAATTGGAAGTAAGTTGACGAGATAGTGGGTACAGCAAGAAATCATCGATGCAGTGGATGTGGTACCTGTTACCCCTAAAATCTTGCCTCCACCATTCATTCCCTTAATGAGACCTCTTAGATGTATATACAGGCCGATCTGAATTCCAAAACCTGCAGATAGACTCACAATGAAGTACCAAAAATCAGAGAACTGATTGAGAGTAAAACTCCAGCCAGAAACTAGAGTAAGCACTACAAAATAAACTACAAGCAAAAACGAGCTTGCTAGTATTCCATACAGGATTGGTTTTGAGGTGTTTGAGAGCATAGTTTTTTATTGAGTTACATTGATATCCAAGGCTAATTCCAGCTTCGGCGTAGTGACCGAATCAGTTTCAATATAGACAATCTTCTTTGCCGGTCCTGTTCCTTGCGGACCATGAGCTGACGGATCCACTTCCACATCAATGACCATCTCTTGACCTGGACTAATTGTTTCGTTCATTCTGACTGAGATTCCGTCATGCCCAGGCATTCCAAACGGCCCCTTGCTAGATTTGCCAATAACAAGTGTTGCTTCTGTGCACATACAGGAAGTGTAGATTTTCGTTATCTTCACGGAATTAGTATCGGGATTTTTTATCTTAAACGAGTGTTGGACTTTTCCCTTAGCCATTGAGACTACCCCAAAATCAAAGGAAGTTTCTTCGGAGATTAACGAGCCAGTTTTATTTTCAGAAATAGATACATTGTCTCCATACCACACACTTACACCGTTCGGCTCTGTGCCGATTTTTATTTTTGCGACTTCTTTATCTGTCTCAGTATCAATCACCGAAACGTCTGCGCTCAATAAATTCGTCACATAGACGAATTTTCCGTCTTTGGAAACAGCCACACCATGCGGAGCTTTACCGGCCTTAATCGTTTTGACGACTTTCATTTCTGTTAAATCAACTTTGTACACTACATCGCCAGTCGGCTGATTGAAGTAATGTCCTTGATCGGCGACATATACAAAACGCGAGTCGGGCATTGGGTACAGTTGAACAGGGCCTTTAGCTTCAGGTGGCAAATCAATATAGCTTAATTTTTTAGCCACAATATTGTAAACTGCCAAACTTTTGGAATCATAAACTGAAGCGAGCGCGTATTTGCCATCTGCCGTAACTCCAGTTTGCACTACCACCCCTTTGAGTGGAATATCGCTTAATTCCATGCTCTTAATATCAAGAACGCCGAGGCTTTTCCCACTCAGCATTGCTATGAAAGCCGTTTTTCCGTCGGGAGAAATTCTTAAGCCGTGTGGGCCAGCACCTTTTTTCGTTTCAACCTGTTTCTCTACCTCGTATGAGCTGGTGTTAATTTTATAAATTACCCCTTTTTCTTGCGCTGCCACGATGGCATATGCGCTATCAGTGGTCAAAGCGACATGAGAAAGATGCAATCCTTGCCCCATCTCAATTCTTCTTATAATTTTGTCTGTTAACGGGTTAATGATTATCACTTGGTCGCTCTCCGTCACTTCGGCTTCGCCATGCCCTTCGTCGGCATACGCCCTTCGTATAATTTGGAAAGACATCTTTTCCATATCTTTCATAGCATTAGCGGTCACCCAAACGCTTTTGTTGTCCGGAGCTACCTGCAAGTTATGTGGCATATAATTTATCTTTTTGCCGTTTACTTCTTCCGTTAAATTTATCCGGCTGATTTCTTTTCTCGTTTTTGTATTTATCGCAACCACTTCACCCGTCCCTTCCACGGCAACATAGACTTTTTCCCCGATTTGATTTTGAGAAAGCGTTGGTTCCTGGGATTTATTTGCGAATATAAACCATACAATCAAAACTCCTAAAACTACAACTGGAATGATATAAAGTATTTTTTTCATAATTTTGCTGAAACTAAAAAGTATTTGCCGCCTCTGATTTCCATTTGGGTACGAAACTCGGGGTCTTATTCGCATAATCATCCCATACTTTCTCAAATTCTTTCTCCATTTCCTTTTCTTCAACCTTTGCGAGCCTGGAATAGACGAAGACTAAGATAGGGAACATGATAAGAGTTAGAATTGTTGGCCATTGGATAAGAAAGCCAAGCATAATAGTGACAAATCCGATATATTGGGGGTGGCGGATTCGGGCATAAAGCCCGGTAGTTGCAAGTTGATGTTGTTTTTGTGCTTTATATAAAACATTCCATGCAGATGAAAGCATCATGAATCCTGCAACTATTAAGACGTTACTTAAGATATGTATAAAATTAAAGTGTGGATCACCCTTAAAGCCAAAAACACTTTGCCATAAATGACCCATGTCGTGTGAATATAAGTTCATTCCCGGAAACTTACTGGAAAGCCAACCTGAAAGCAAATAAATAGTTAATGGGAAACCATACATTTCAGTAAAGAGAGCGACAATAAATGCAGAAAACGCTCCAAAAGAACGCCAATCACGAGAGGACTTCGGTTTCGTAAAACTAAATGCAAAGATAATAAAAACTGCTGAATTTATGATAACAAGAGGCCATAAACCATACGCTGGACTATTATTCATGATTATGCTCTCCTTTCTTTTTTTGTTCTCCGTGATTGCCGTGTCCTCCATGGCCTAAATGCATCAGGAGATGTAATCCTATAAATACTGCAAAGAGAACATAGGTTGCGTTGCCAAAAATATGGACACGGTGCTCATAAATAAGGAGAAACGCAATAATCCCAAAACTAAGCACTGTAATTAATTTAATTTGTTTATTCATAATAACTTCATTCTATAGACTTAAATTTATACTGCCGTGATATTTGTCACGACAGACTATTGGTGAAAGTATCTATTATAATGAATAATATCCAGACATTTTCCCTCATAAAATTTCACCCAAAATGTGTTTTCACCCCATTTATCATCTGACTGACACACCACTTGGCATAGACTCCTCCAAAAAGATCTCCGAGCCATCGTGTTTTTGGAGATTCAGGTATCTCATAATCGATAGATACCTTAAGGTTCGAGTTACTATTCTCAGGCTTAATTTCTAACACCATTTGGTAATTTCCAATAACTAGAAGCTTAGGTGATCCAACAGTCTCCCAAGCTTTCAAATATGGAGGCTCGTGTTTAATAACGACTTCATCAAGCGACACTTCTACTCCAAAAACTTTTCCACTCATCCGAATATGAGAGCCGACTTTTTGACCAAGACCTTCATCTACTTGAGTTTCCATCCGTCCGCCTCCCATCATCCAACTCGATTGATTCATATGTGAAGAGAAATTTTTGTGATCATCTGCATAATCAAAAACCTTCTCGGGAGGAGCCGCAATGAATGTATTATTTTCATAATGTCGTACTTCTTTGCTCATATGGTTTAGTTACCCCATTCTTTTAACCAAGTTCTCATCTGCTCAATCTCTTTGTTTTGAGCAGAAATTATGTCTTCTGCAAGCTTTGTCATCTCTGGTCTTCTTGTACCATTTTTAAGCATAGTTGCCATCATCACTGCCATTTGATGATGAGGGATCATTTCCTCAACAAATGCTTTATCAAAATCTCCGGCTTGCTCAAGTTTTGTCATGTCTGAACCATCACCCATCATCCCCATATGCATTCCACCTTTTTGCGTCATACCATGCTGACCCATTACCGGGGTATCTTTTGGAACATCTTCCCCAAACCAGTCTTTATACCAAGCTGTCATCTGACTAATTTCTTTTCCTTGTGAATCAATAATATTTTCAGCTAACTGCTTCACTTCCGATCGCTTGGCCTTCGTTTGTGCGAGTTTTGCCATGGTTATGGCATCTTCATGATGAGGAATCATTTGCTCAATAAAATGGCGGTCAATGTTACCCATCATATTCGTGGTATTTTGACTATTCGTTTGGTGAATCCCCATCATTTGCATCATACCGGTGTTATTGTTATTAACTGCATTTGATGTAAGTAACCAGACAATAACACCACCGATCAGTAGACCAATTATTCCATATAATATAGGTTCTCTTTGTTTCATATTTTATTCACCTCATGACTCTCTTCCTTTTCTGCGTCTACTTTTGTTGCGTTAACTGTTCCATCCGGATGAGCAGGTGGAGAATAAACCGTAAAAAGCTTCAAATCTTCATCCCCGACATTCTTAAAATTATGCTTTGTACCTGCTGGAACAAAGACAACGTCATGTTTTTCAACTTTTCTCGTCTCACCATTTAATATGGCTTCTGCTTCACCGTCGACAAAGAATAAGATTTGATCTGTATTTGTGTGCACTTCTTCACCAATATCTGTACCAATTGGAAGGCTCATTGCAACTATTTGACTCTGCTGCCCTGTTTGTAATACTTTCCTGAAGTTTGTATTTTCTTTTGTTAATTTCTTAATATCTTCTGCAAACATATAATTCACCTCTTTCGTTTAATATAACTTTATACTAGTGGTTATTCGTAGAGACTGCCGTGATATTTGTCACGAGATAAAATTAAAACAATTTTTTAATGATCTCTTCGTACTTACTTGGACTATCAATTTGCCTTAAAATCACATCTCCCTGATCTCCACCTGAGACGCTGGTTCTTAAGGTAATATCGCCATAGTTTAAAAGCTTTCCCAAAAAAGACTGTGTTACAGAAATTGACCGAATATTATCAACAAGGACTACTTCTTCTTTGGCAGACATGATCCCCATCTGTTTAGTATGATGCTTCCCTGATAGAAAGTAGAGATTGCTAGCCCACGAAAAAACCAACCAGATAACAAGATAGGTTTGGAATAACACCTTACCAAGGTTGATGATAAGAAGTCCAACAGAGATATGATGATGCCAATCAAATGGTAGAGTAAAGCCGATGTTTAAAAAGTAATAGAGTAAAGAATATATCGCTTCAAACAGCAAAAAGAGTTAGTACGAGCTTTATGACAAGAATTGCAACGCTTCTCGGTATTTGATCAACTGTACTTTTTTGAGCTGATTCAATACTAGAGATTACAGGTTCCATATACTTATTTCTGCTCCTTTGCCCGGTAATTATAAAGTGAATCTACGGTAAACGAACTTAGCCATTTAGGCATAGTAAGGGCAATTGTAAGAATTTTTGCTTTTATCCAATACTTTCACCCTTACTCTCGTGACTCTATAGTTTAGACTAATGATGATTGACGGGTTTTATGCTCTTGTCCTCATGGTTTTCGTGTCCGCCATGATGCATAAAAAGCATCATAGCTCCGCAAAGTAATAGTGGTATGAAGAGAAATAGACCAGTTCCCAGAACTTGCAAATTATTTGTAAAAAGTTCATAGGCTACAAATATTACAGCTGCAAAAAGAATGATCTTGCCAAATGTATTCATATTTTTCACCCCCTCTCTTACTGTGTATACTTACACTATCTTGTTATGTGTGATTTAACCGTGATAAATGTCACGACACTAATTAGTTCTTAATTCTGACCTTCTGCAATACACTTAGGATAATAGAACTCCTCCGTCTACTACTATTTGACTCCCTGTCATATATGAAGACTGTTGACAGGTACCTGGTAAACTAGACAGTAAGTCTCGCATAATTAAATAATTACCAAGGAGACTAACTATGCCAGGAAAAATATACACAAAAGAATTCAAGGAAGAAATTATTGGTAAAATTAAATC
>JALYQM010000011.1 GCA_030855825.1 bacterium | reverse complement strand
AGAGCTTGTTGAATACATCTATCAGCAGATATATTATTACAATCATAAACGTGTTCACTCAGTTCTCAAGATGACACCGTATAAAAAGAGAGAGACTTACTGTCTTAAAAAGTAGGTACTTGCCAGTATGTGACCGTAGGCAGGATGTGTTTTGTGTAGTGCAATAATCTGATCACATAACTTTCGATCTTTTTCCTCTTGCTTGCCTTCACGACGTATATTCTTGGCACTGATGCCAACTGCTTTTGCCACCGCTTCTTTGCAAATAGACGTTTTAACAATCTCAGCTCTTTTTTTTCCACCCTGTTTCGAGTGTTAATTCGCCGATGATTCGCTTGAGTTCTTCATTCTCGCGTTTGAGCTTACTGTATTTAACAAGGGAGATGACTTCTTCTCCAGTGTCTTGTCTGATCCATCCGTAGATGCTTTTGTCACTTACTCCATACTGACTGGCAAGTGCTGCTACTTTTTCCCCACCTCGAACTTTTACTAGGATTTCCTCCTTTATCTCCTTGGAGAATATTTTCCGTTGCATACTCAATCACCCCGCTTACTTTGCCCTGAGTGTATATTATTCTCTCAGAAACTTCTCTTACTATACGGGGTACCAATCATGCCAATAAAGTAATGGCTCGTAAATGTTTTACAGGGGAAAATAAACAATAAACATCATTTATTCATATTTGTATATATTGTGAGGATGAGATTCAATAATTCCAGCACTAGTTATTCTAATAAATTTTGATTTTTGATGTAATTCCTCAATATTTCGTGCTCCTATACTCAACATTCCCGATGTTAATCCTCCTATCAATTGGTGTAAATGATCTTTTAGATTTCCTTTATAAGAAACTAATCCCTCCACTCCTTCAGGAACTAAGTTAATTGCATTGTTAAGTGACTCCTCTTGACCATATCTATCTGCGCTTCCACTCTTCATGGCATTTACAGAACCCATCCCCCTATAACTTTTATATAATTTTTTATCGATTTCTATTACATCACCTGGGGCTTCATCTGTACCTGCTAAAAGTGAACCCAGCATAACGCTTGATGCACCTGCTGCTAAAGCTTTTACAATATCACCACTAGTTCTAATTCCCCCATCGGCTATAACATATTTACCGAACTCTTTTGCTGCTCGTACAGTCTCTTGAATAGCTGTAAACTGAGGTACACCCACCCCAGACATAATGCGCGTTTTACAAATTGAACCTGCGCCTTTTCCAACTCTTAATGCGTCTGCACCTGCTTGTAAAAGAGCAATTGCACCCTCATATGTAGCAATATTTCCTGCGATAACTTGTATAATATATCTTTCTTTAATTGTTTTTATTGATCTTATAACCTCTTCTGAATGCCCTCGACCTGAATCGAAGCAAATTACCTTTATACCTGCATGAATTAGAGCTTTTAAGCGATCTTCAGAGTCAAAACCTACTCCAATTGAAGCTCCCACATCAATACCTTCGTTGACAACTAGTTGTACATGTTCAGATTGTTGTTCAATAGATTGATTTCTGTGAATAATACCAAATCCGCCAAGCTTACCTAAGGAAATAGCCAACTTTGAATCACAAACATTATCCATCGGAGCAGCAATTATCGGAAGTTTGATTACGAGCTTCTTAGTCAAACTTGTTTCTATACTGATATCATTAAGAGAAAAGTTTGAGTACCCCGGTAATAGTAATACATCATCAAAGGTTAAATATTGAGGAAAATTTACTAATTCAGTTAAATTTTTTGTATCTTTATTCATAATCCTTATTCAGTTATACTTGATACGTTGGAAACAGTATGACCATTATACTAGTAAAAGAATAAAATTAGTAGCTTTTGGATAAATATTTCTATGTCAGTAAATTCGGAACCCAATATTCATAAATTAGTAATCTGTGCCAATGTGTTTGTTAAAAGAGGTAGTAGTTTACTTATGTTGCGCAGATCTCTTGCAAAAACCTATCTTCCAGGCTACGTACAGCCTATTGGAGGGAAGGTGCATTTAGACGAAGATCCTCTTACCTGTGTAAAAAGAGAACTTATGGAAGAAGCGCAAATCGAAGTTAAGAACTTACGCTTAAAAGCAATTGTTACCGAAAACAAAAGTAAAGAAGATAAGACATATCAAACGAACTGGCAAATATTCCAATTTATTGGCGAATACGAGGGAACTACTGTAGGCACTACCGACGAGGGGGAATTGATGTGGTTATCCGTTGAAGAAATAAAAAAAGAAAAGGTAGCTGACTCAATCGCATCAATTCTAGATTTATTAATTGATCCACAAAAAGGAATAATCTTTGCAAAATATAACTATGGAAAAAACAACGAGATTATAGAAAAAGATATCCAAGTTGCTTAATTTCCAATCTGTACTTTCTTAATTCTTTCAAGTGTGGGCAAGTAACGATGATTTTTTTGTCTAAAAGCCTCATCATCAAGCAATTCAGGATTTGATAAATATGCAAAAACTGGATCAATATCTTGCAATGGTAAATCTATAGTCGCTATTCTTTTTTTATATGCATCCTGTAAAGAATCTGCCTCTTCATGGGAATAATTTAGCAATCCCTTCTGAGATAAAATTTCAAATATAGCCTGATCGCTCTCATCATTGCCTTGTATATCCATATCAAATCGCAGTATACCCATATCTCTTAGCCGTTTATATACTTCTCTCTTGACTGGAACAGCTAACTTTTCTTGCACTATATTTTTTTCTGACTTTAATCTTGTAGGACGATTAAACATTGCGACATATGCTGGCAAATCAACATCTGCTAAATGTTCAGCAATAAAGTCTGGGAAATCTTCAAGTATAGGAGAAATTTCTATAGGAGGCTCAATGCCTTTACTTTTCTGTAAACGGTCATACCATATACTCTGATGTGGTTTTGTTTGTCCTGTATTAACAGCCGTATTACTGTCTCCCCAGTTAATCATATCTTCAGTATATGGGATATCCCATTTCTCACATAAAGATGGCACAATTACTTCAGGATTTATGCGGTAATCTGTGCTATCAACAGTAATTGGGTGCTTTCCTTGGTCTTCAAGGTATTTCATGTTATCCGCAGTGGCTCTCCATCCTGCCCCCTCAACTCCATAAATCCGTTCGTCTCGTAAAATGTCTCCGAATGCTTTATAGTTACGATTATCAAATTCATTTTTTAGCATAACTTTCCATCGATCATGACCATTTGATATTGCATAATAATCAAGCAACCATCGTTGCAATGGAAAAGGTTGAATATCTGGGTCTTCAGGTAAATCTGCTAATCGTTGGTTGTTTCTATATAACCTTACAGCTTCGTCGTCAACAGTATGATCTGGGACTTCTGCATAGCTAGCAAGCATAGCTGCCCAACTTTCTACACCTTTTGTCTTTGCATAATAATTTAAAAGTGTTTCTTGTACTGGGGCTTTTTCACGTAGATCAAGAGTTTGAAGGATTTTTTTAACTCGAGATTCAGTATTTAATAATGGATTTCTGATAAGAAAGATTGGCGGACTTTCCACCAACGGAAAAAAACGCTTATGTTCGTTATTAGTTTCTAGCCAGTGACTCATCTCTTTTATAACTACATGTGTTTGTTTTGAAGAATCGGCTGCGTCAATCGTAGGTTTAACTCCCTCATAGATCATTTTATATGCGTCTTCTGCTTTGCCTTTACGAAGTGCAATAAATGGCTCATGAATTTGTGCATCAATTGCTGGGTTTTTTGAAAATGATGTTTCCATTAACGTTGACCCAGCTCTAGGCGGAGAAAGCACTAATTTAATATCTAATACACCTGTATCGACCAAACCTTTTAGCAATTGATAGTATGTAGAATTTTCTGTTTCCTTACTTAAAGGATTTTCCACAGTACCAGATACTGTAGGTGCTTTATCGAGATCATCCTTGCGTTGACTGGCCTTTTCTACTTCTTCCTTTGGTGTATGGCTATTTTCTTCCATAATTAATTCATTATAACAGACCATTAAATCTAATTGTCAAGTACCCTAAACAGGGGGAGAGTTTTCTGAGAGAATTTTAGCATAAGCTAGAGGGGACATTTTAAGGGATCGGTGAATTCTTTGAGTGTTGTAATAATGGATCTGTGAGTAGATTTCCTCGCTCAGTTCACCGATCGTTTCAAATCGAGAAAAGTCACCAAACTCATCTTTAAATCTTCCAAAGAACGATTCCTGGTAACCATTTTGCCAGGGAGAGGCTTTGTCTGAGGTAGAGATAGTTGTACCGAGATTTTCTAGAAAATTGGTACAAAGGTGTGCCATAAATTCGGTGCCTTGATCAGTGTGAAAGATTACTGGTATTGTTTTTGTTTTAGAGATAGCTTGTTCAATGGTTGTGAGAATGAGTTTGCTGTCGTGATGTTTACCGACTTGGCAGGCAATAATTTGCCTCGTAACAATATCTACAATCGTTGCCAAGTACCACCACTTGCCTTGAAACGGAATGAAGCTTACATCTGAACACCACAGATCGCTTGGTCGTACTGGACACCAGTCTTTGATGAGATTGGTGTATCTATGGTAAGAAGTTGACTTAGTACAAAATCGTTTACTTTTACGTCGTGGAGGCTTAATATGATACTTTTTCATCACCCGTTGCACACGCTTCTTGTTAACGTTCAAAGCAATACTGACTCGTATGACAGGTACCTGGTAAACTAGACAGTAAGTCTCGCATAATTAAATAATTACCAAGGAGACTAACTATGCCAGGAAAAATATACACAAAAGAATTCAAGGAAGAAATTATTGGTAAAATTAAATC
>JALYQM010000010.1 GCA_030855825.1 bacterium | reverse complement strand
AGAGCTTGTTGAATACATCTATCAGCAGATATATTATTACAATCATAAACGTGTTCACTCAGTTCTCAAGATGACACCGTATAAAAAGAGAGAGACTTACTGTCTTAAAAAGTAGGTACTTGCCAGTTTTGAATCGACCCAATACAGTAGGTATTGATTATCGACATATTACACCGTCTAATCCAGGTCTAGGCTTACATGTTATCGCACATGAGTTAACTCATGCTATAACTTGTTTGAGAGCATCTCACCTACGTTGTGTTGATACAAGCGGAGAAAATAGCCCATATTTCGCCAAGATAGATCAAATTATTGGAGGGTATAGTAATATACACGAAAATATTTTTGATAAAGCTAATCACTTACTTAGAAATTATGACGAACAAACGATCACAGATATTTTTCTAACTGATCAAGCAAAACTCCTGGAAAGGGGTTTTAAATTAGACCCGGACAACCCATTGTTGATTAAGAAATTATTTGTATATGCTTCAATTAGAAGAAGCTATTCCGAAGCTGGTCAGACACATGCCCTAACTTCGCTAGCTGAAATATATCTTCACGGTCGAGAAGTTTTTAATTTTCTGACTGAATTCTTTGATTCAAAAACGGTAGATGAACTATATAAATTTACTAAGTCGGATATATTCAAAGGTCATGAATATCTTCACTATCCTCTGTAATCGCTCGCATAAGTAATTTCTTACAACAAAACTAATGGTAAATATGAAAATAAATATGGCCTATAGCTTTACATATAGTACTATTTATGCTATAATCTCTTGATTAGGATTAATTATGAGAGATACTCTACAATCATGGACATTTAGCACGAATGACAAGCATTCAGCAATGAGCTCAAGCGAGCGTAAGGAATATTTTACTATTCTGGTAGGAGTATTTGCGGCAAATATCTTCTTTTGGTCATGGTGGTTCCAACCTGAACACATTGGAAACTCATTTCTCTTTGCCTTAATCAGCATTCCATTTTTCTATTATGCGACCCTCTTGCCAGGCGTATATACCTTTTTTGTGGGAATGATGAAAGTCCCGAATTACAAAGCACCGGAAAAAGATAAGAAGGTTGCTCTTATTACCCTCACTGTACCAGGAAGCGAAAGCATAAATATCCTAGAACGTCAATTCGTAGCGATGAGTCAAGTAAAATATCATCACGATAACTGGATATTAGTAGATAAATGCCATAGTCCCGAGATCAAAGTATTAGCCGAAAAACATGGTCTTAAATATTTTTGCCGACACGACGTTAGTACTTGGGGAGAAGCACAAATACAAAAATGGAATGATCCCAATCCTCCATTCAAAGCTAAAACAAAAGCAGGAAATGTAAATGCTTGGTTAGATTCTTTTGGCGATAATTATGAAGTTTTTGTACAATTTGATATCGATCATCGGCCAATACCCGATTATTTACATTACACATTAGGATATTTCCGGGATCCTAAAGTAGCGTGGGTACAAGCGCCTTCAGTTTATGACAATTTAGATATTTGGACTGCGCGTGGATCATCAGAACAGGAGCTCGTACTCCAAGGACCGCTACAATCAGGATTTTATGGCTTCTCCGACACACCTTTTATTATTGGGTCTCATTGTACTTACCGGATGTCTGCCATTAAAGAAATTGGCGGGTTTCAACCTACTCGCGCTGAGGATCATCTGGATACCGTATTCCTCGCCGCTCGTGGCTACAAAGGTGTCTTTGTAAACGAAGTGATTGCAGTAGGGGATGGTCCTGAGACGTTTGAAACCTATTTGGCACAACAATTTGCATGGGCATACAGCATGATTCAAGTATTATTCCAATACACTCCACACATGATTAAACACTATACCCCCAAACAGGCACTCCAATTTTTGTTTGCGCAAACTTGGTATACGTTATGGTGTACAACCATGCTCATCCTTTTCAGTTTACCCATCCTCGCACTCTCAATTAACACCAACATTACCAATATTGAATTCCTCGACTTCATGCTGCATTTAGCCCCAATGAACTTTGCGATATTTATAATGTGGTATTGGAGCCGAAAATGGTTTCAACCGCACGGTTTAATGTTGAGTTGGCGAGGCATAGTTTTACACATCGCCCGCTGGCCAATTGTGTTCTCTGCCTTAATACAAGTTATCCTAAAGGTACAAAAACCTTATATGATTACCCAAAAAGGGTTAGATCAAGGGAATAATCGACCGTTTGCGATACAAGCACACATACCCTATTTCATTCTCATCGGCATATCATTGGCTGCATGTTGGATCTTTAGTTTCAAAATTGGACGAAGCAATGCTCAAGGAAATCTCTTTTTCGCACTCTATGGAGCTCTTATGCTTTATATCGTCTTTCTTACGGCGTTGTTAACTGATACCATGTCGATGATCAAAGAAGGCGTCAGTTGGGTCGAAAGCCTTCGTATGCGATACAAACCTCTTCTAATAATGCTCTCGCTACTTATGATCATTGTTTACACCGGATATCAAGTTACAGGCCGTGTTTACGAATCAATAACATATAACAATAAAATTAATACTGAAGTGAATTTTAAGGCAATTGCGAGTGATGCCTGGACGAAAACCGGACAAGTAATTAGCGAACTTACTACACATCAGGAGATTAATTAGATATAAAATGCAAAACACTTCTGAGCTTTTCAGAAGTCAGTGCCACTTAGCAAACTCGTGGAAGTATAAAGCTTTTTGACATTTCTCTTAAATCGAAAAGCATTTTATCATAACTAAAAGTTCCATCAGTTCGTAAGCATCTATTATTTGGACGTATACTCTTTTGCCTTGCCACAGTAGTAGAAGCGGATATAAAGAAGTTTAAAGCTCCTGTACTTTTTGTCATTTATACCATTTATTATACCTTAATTTCGCTATTTAAATACTCAACTTCGCCTCTTTTAAGGTAGCAAGCAAGTTATTACCTAAAATGCCTATGAAAGAAGATGAAAGCCAACTGAGATCTATGTAAAAGGAGCTTTCTGCATGGGGGGGTTGCCGATTGGTTTTAAAAGTAGTAATGAAGAAGTTATCGGAAATAAATATGAGAATTATGATCTGTTCAAACTAATAACCTAAACGACAGCCGATAATATGGAAACTCAATCAATAACTTAAAAAATATCACTCAAAAGATTCATTTGTTCGTCAATTCTAAATATACCATGAGGGATTTTTATGAAAACTCCATCATCTGAAAAAGAGAAGCGCACCTCATGCTCTGTTATTTTAGATTCATTAAGTAAATGTCCCGCATCTTTTGAAAGTATATAGAGAAATCGGATTGCGCGAGATACTTCGGCATGGGATATTATCAAAATTCTTTTATCGACAGCATAAGGAGATT
>JALYQM010000007.1 GCA_030855825.1 bacterium | reverse complement strand
CTCCGAGAAAATGTTTAGGTTACTTGACACCGTATGAGAAAATATTCTCAAAGAAGGTAGCTTCGCTACCTCTACCAGATTAATTTCTTTTTTCATAAAGTGGTGCATTTCCGCTTTGAATTCACCAGATCATCAGATTTTGCACAAAACGGGGTAGATGAGCTGCTGTTAATGGCAGTCCATGTATCCCGCTTTGTGCTAGGTAAAGTTAAAATTGTTATATTGTGCGGTATGTTAATGAACACATATTCCGGTTATCTGAACTCAAACTCAATTGTTTTAGCCATTTAAACGGATGTGGAATTATAGCATATTGAGACTTAAATGTAAATACTATGGGTTAATTTGTTAATTTGGCGCTTTTGTTTTGATCCTGTTATAATTACACTGATTTTATGTATACAATCTCCGTTTTGTTTATCTCTTTCATGGTCGGGTTTTTTGTGACTGATACGTTTGTTCGTCGCTTATTTCAAAAATTGCACGAACGAATTCGGGAATACAATTATACCTATACAGGCTTAATATTTGTGTTCCTTGGTGCGGTATTGCATATTTTATCTTTTACGAGTGGACTGGTGATTTCGCGCGGTTTGTACATGTTTATTTATGGTCTTGGAGCAGGAATAGTTACGCACCATATTTTGTATAAAGGGTTTTTACTCTCGCAGGATCGTGAGTTATCAACGGCGTCGCGGTATAAGAAACAGATTAATAGAGGGCTTGAAATTTTACCTGGATTGCTAACATATCTAGTACTTTTGTCACCGATTCTGTTGGCTTTACGGCTACCATTGGTGCTTATTTACCTCGTTATCATTGCTGATGTGTACTGGTTTTTTAAGGCGATGCGAATTGCGATATTTGTCATTATTGGATATCGAAAAATGCGAAAGGCCGAGAGTATTAACTGGCTGGAGAAACTCCAAACGGAATATCCACAGGATTTGCAGCGTATTTATCATGTTTTTGCGGTGCCGACATATAAAGAGAGTCTGGAAGTACTCGAACCTTTGTTTAAAGCAATTGTTAACTCTAATTACCCTAAGGATAAGTTATTTATTGCGCTTGGGCTTGAAGAGAAGGACACTGAAATTGGTCCCAAAAATGCTGCTTACTTGATAGAAAAGTATAGCGGGTCTATTGGGGGTATTTTTACTTCTGTAAACAGATTACAGGAAGGTGAGCTGCAGGGGCCTGCTACAAACAGAAATTGTGCATTACGGAATGCGAAATTGGAAATGGAGAAGCGGGCGATTGGGCTTCGTGATGTTCTTGTTACAACGCTTGATGCTGACTTTGTTATTCATCCTGAGTTTGTAGGAGGGGCGACGCACTGCTATCTTTCGCAACCTGTGGGAGAGCGCGACAAGCGTTCATTTACCGGTGCCTTTTTGTACAACAATAATTACTGGACAACACCAGCGCCAATGCGTGTGATGGCTGTTTCAACAGCATTCTGGCAACTCTCGGAGATGGCGTATAGCGATAAATACGTTAACTTCGCATCGCTGACGATGAATTTCGAATCCTTGTGGAATCTTGGACTGTGGATGTCTGATAAAGTAAATGATGATTCCGGATTTTATTGGAAAGCTTACTACCATTTTGATGGTGATTATCGCGTTGTACCGCACTTTTTACCGCTTTCTGCTGATGCTGTCCAGGACGTGACTTTTGTGAAGACACTGCAGAATCAGTATTTACAGTATCGTCGATGGGCATATGGTGTTGAGCATATTCCGTATATTATCACTAGTTATTTTCAAAATAAAAACGTTCCGTTTATTGATAAAACTGGGAAACTAATTTTTGTGCTGTGGTCCTATGGATCATGGGCTACTCTGGCATTGCTCGTATCTTTTGGTGGTATGGTAATTCCGATATTTAATCCGACTTTTGATAAAACGACTGCTTCACAGAATCTTCCAATTTTTTCTTCTTATATTCTGACGTTCACGTTTATTAGTTTGTTTATGACTATTTATATGCATGAAAAAATTGTACCGCCGCGGCCAAAAGGAATGCCCTGGTATAGCCGTATATTTTCCTTTGCTCAGTGGTTGCTTGTGCCAATTATCATTTTAACTTTTGGTACTATTCCTGCGCTTGATGCACAAACCAGATTAATGCTTGGGCAGTATATGAAGTTTCGTGTGACAAATAAAGCGAGGGCAGGAAAGATTTAAGGAGCTTTTTATGCAGGTTGTTTTTCGTGATAGCGTTGCAAAAGTCCAAGGTGCTTTAGTTGATGACCTATGTAGCCTTTTGATTGATAACCGCGATAAACCTCTTCTCTTATTTTATGCAGGAGGATCGGGTTTACAGGTCTTTCCAAAACTGTTTGATTGGATCAAGAGCATAGGTTCTATGGAAAGTAAAATCTGGTTTGCACCGAATGATGAGCGATTTGATGTAACAGCAAGTAATTTTCGTGCTCTTCAGACTTTAGACTGTTATAAAGGTTTTGAAGAATTGGGAGTGCAGTTTATTGATGTACTTACACATGGCAAAACGTTAACTGCCTGTGCTTACTGGTATAACGAATGGGTACGTGCCGTGATGGATCAAGTTCATATGGGAGATGGAAAAGTTATTTCAATAATAGGGATGGGTGCTGATGGACATACTGCGGGAATCTTTCCGTATCCCGAGAATGAGATATTCTTTGAAGGAGAATTCATTAATACGAATAGATATGTTACTGGCTATGATGTTGCAGATAAGAATCAATATCGTGAACGAATTACATTGACTGTTCCTGCACTAAAAGTTATTGATCACTATTTTGCCTATGTTGTCGACGATGCAAAGAAACCAGCCTTAAACAGAGTTCTTAGAAAAGAAGGTAGTATTGCTGCAACTCCAGCATTACTCTGGAATGACCTTAATCCTTTAACGGTGTATACCACTATTTCTTTACAATAGAATCCGCGCATCGAGCGCGATAATTCCCTGATCCGTAACTGATAGTGGATTAATATCTATTTCCTGAATCTCAGGATAGGTTAGACTAATGTTTGCGAGACTTAGTATGGCATGGATAATAGGTCCTGTGTCGAATCCGTCCTTGCCACGATAGCCTTTTAGAATTTGATAAATCTTTGTTTCTTCAAGCATTTCCTGTGCCTGGGTTTTGGTTAATGGGGCAATACGTGATGCGACATCTTGATACAGTTCAGTATGAGTTCCACCTGTACCGATAACGATCACCGGGCCAAAAGTCGGGTCGCGTTTCATGCCGAGAAGAACCTCGACTCCAACTGGCATTTGTTTTTGGATGTAAATGCTTCCATCTTTAGATGGATTTTTTTTGAGCAGAGCTGCGAGCTGTGTGAAACTTTCCTTAATTTGTGCTTCATCGCGTAAATTTAAATATACTGCGTGTTGTTCTGTTTTGTGCACTATTTTATCTGATGATACTTTCATCACGACTGGAGTACCGATTTCCAAGGCTTTCTGATACGCTTCCTGGCTTGAAGTTACTTCGATACGGAGAGGGAAATTCACTGTAGTGCCCTTAAAAAATTGTTCGACTTCATCTTGGAGTAATATGCTTCTCCCTGCGTTTTGGACTTTCTTTATCACTGCCTGCTGAGGTGCTTCACCAATGTGAGTAATGTTTTGGATCGGAGGAAGATTGCGGATTTTTTCTTTGTTTTGTGTGTGTTCCCACATTCTGGAGAGAACATATACCGCTTGTTCGGGATACGTATAGCAGGGAATATTATTTTTTGTTAAGGTCGCTGTTGCTTCTTCAACAAGTGTGCCGCCTAAGAAAGCAGCTAGGATAGGCTTACTGGTTAGTTTAACGTGAGCCATTATACTTTCTGCTGTTAACTCTATTTCTGTTGATGACTGTGGTGTAAGGATGACAATACATGCATCGACTGTCTGTTCATTCATTACTGCTTTGAGGGCGTGATTGTATCTGTCCGCTTTTGCGTCTCCAATTAAGTCGATCGGATCGTGGATATTTGCTTCACGAGGAAGGTGTTTGCTTAATTCATCCTGTGTAGCTTTAGAAATAGGTGCCAACTCTAATCCGGAGGTTTCGAGTGCATCCGTTGTGATAATGCCTGGTCCACCAGCATTTGTAATTACCGCGACACGGTTTCCTTTTAGTTCAGGGAGGTTGGAAAATGCTTTAGTAAGATTAAATAATTGTTCTGTCGTATCTACGCGTAGTATTCCGGATTGTTTTGATGCTACAGTAATGACTTTATCTGATCCTGTTAAAGAGCCGGTGTGAGATTTTACCGCAAGAGCAGCTTTTTCGCTTTTCCCTGGTTTGAGCAGTAATATTGGTACTTTTTGAATAATACTCTGTGATAAGGACATAAAACTTTTACCGTCGGATATTTCTTCAAGATACAGAGCAATTACTTTAATATTTTCGTTAACTTTTTGTAGAAAATCATTTTCATTGATTACCGCTTTATTTCCGAGTGATATAAAATAGGTGAAGCCAATGTGATGATTTGAAGCCCAGTCGATGGCGGCTGTGCCAAATGCCCCGGACTGCGAGATAAACATTATGTTGCCGTTTTCCGGCATTTCAGCGGCAAAGGATGCATTCATGTTGTGTCCAGGCGAGATTATACCGAGGCAATTAGGACCAAGGGCTGGAATATTTGCTTTTAGTAATTTTTCTTTTATTCGTTGTTCGCTTACTTTACCTTCGTCGCCAACTTCTTTAAAGCCCGCGGTAATGATAACAAGCGATCCAACCTTCTTTTCAATACTTTCGTCGACTAATTGCTCGACGAATTGTTGTGGAATAGCAATGATAACCAGATCGATTGTTCCGGGATACTCAGTAATGTTTTTTATGGATTGAATACCTTGGATTACTTCACCCTTGGGATTGACCGGAATAAGGGTTCCCTTGAAGTTACTTTTTATGAGATTGGATATAATCTGGGCACCGATTTTGCCAGGATCGCGCGATGCTCCTACGACAGCAATAGTTTTGGGTTCTAATAGAGGCAGGAGATCCATGGAATTAGTATAGAATGAATCGTATTTTTTTGGTAGACTAGATCTGATATGGCCGATGTTTTAATACGACGAATGGAAGACCGTGATGTGAATACTATTGGTCAGCTGTGGTATCAGTTGAGCCTTCATCATGAGCCTTTTGCCAAATACTATGAAGTTAAACGAGATACAGAAGCATTGCTTATTGAGCATGTTAAGGATTTAATACGGAGAAGTTGTATCTTTTTTGTGGCAGAAGTTGATGGAAGGGTAACGGGTTTTGTGAGTGGATATGTAATTATGCGGAACCCGCAACTTGCCGTTGAACGAATAGGTAAGGTTGATAATATCTTTGTTCGCGACGAGTTCCGAGGTAGAGGTATTGGAACACAATTACTTGAAGCTTTGTGTACTTATCTACGTGGTCAGGGAATTTTGTATATCGAATTAAGTTGTGATTTCGCTAATCAAAAAGCGATGAAATTATATAAGAAACTCGGGTTTAAAGAGCAGAAAACATTACTGGTGCGAGAAGGTTAGCTGTTCAATGATTGGCCCATTCGCGTATTCTTCGGTTCTATGGTAGTATAATTTTCAGATGACTTTCTACGACGATCTCTATAAAAAGCTGAATGATAATCAACGTCTGGCTGTTGATCATATTGATGGTCCGATGATGGTATTGGCTGGCGCTGGTACTGGCAAAACTCAAGTACTGGCGATGCGTATTGCGAATTTAATGCGCACAACAGGTGTTGGGATAAATAACATTCTGTGTTTGACTTTTACCGAAGCCGGTGTTGCAGCCATGCGTGAACGATTGATCAGAATATTGGGTAGTGAAGGGCATGGTGCAAAAGTCGCAACATTTCACTCGTTCTCCAATGAAGTAATGTCGGAGTATCCCGAAAAATTTATTAAAACTGCTGAGTTATTGCCGATAAGTGAACTTGAAAGAGTGCGGTTTCTTACTCAGATACTTGAAGGGTTGCCATATGGAAATCCGTTAAAACATGTCAACAATCCTGTGCTTTATTTAAATGACATTTCGTCGCGAATTAGTGAGCTTAAACGCGAAGGCGTTAATCCAGAAAGACTGGATCATTTTATTCATGAACAACAATTGTTTGCAACTCGAACAAAAGATTTATTTGAATCAATGATAGGTACACATGCTGGTCAGTACACGGAAACATTGCTTGATGAGATAGCTGATGGACTTGTTGAGCTTGGTAAAACAATTGATGGCAGTGATTATTTATACCGGAGTGCTGGAATATTATTAATCCGTGCTCGTGAGCTTGCGTCGCTAAATCCGACGAAGACAGGAAAAATCAGCTATGCGAAGTTAAAAGAAGACATGAAGCGTTTTTATCTTCAAGTTTCCGGAAAAATTGAACACCAAAAAGCGTTAAATGATATTTACCGATCATATCTTAGTGTACTGGAAGAAAATGGACGATATGATTTTGAAGATATGATTAATAATGTTTTGGGGATTTTAACACTTGAAGAGAATATGCGAAGAGATTTTCAGGAGCGGTACCAATACGTGCTGGTTGATGAATATCAGGATACTAATACTGCACAAAATAGTTTAGTCGATGTTTTTGGCCATGATGTTGAATCGCCAAATATTTTTGTCGTTGGAGATGATGACCAGTCTATTTTTCGTTTTCAAGGCGCTTCACTGGAAAATGTTGTCGGTTTTGCCCAACATTACGGAGACACGGCTAAAGTTATTTCGTTGACTCATAACTATCGGTCACAGCCCGTGATTCTCAGCGTAGCAGATTTGCTCATTCAGAATAATCAGTTTAGGGCAGCAGTTGCAATCCCTAACGTAGTTAAATCACTTATGCCTGGATTGATTCTCGAACCAAAAGCAGTGCGGGTTCTAACGTTTTCAGATACTAATTCCGAGCAGTACTGGATTGCACGGGAAATTAGAGAGCTGCTTGATCATGGGGCCGAGCCGCACGAAATTGCAGTACTGGGGAAAACTAATACTGATCTCGTTGATCTAGTGCCTTTTATTAAAAAGTACGAAATTCCCTATTCGCTGTCCCGTAATGAGAATGCGTTTGAAAATGTGATTGTTAACCAGTTCCTCAGATTAATTCTGGCGATACGAAACCCTTATGATAACCAGAATTTTTTCTTTTTACTGGAGTCAGCGATTGGTGGAATTCCAGCTCTGGAGTTCCTGCGAATAAATAGATATGTACTTTCTCATCCAAGAAGTGGTATTCAGTATTTTGATTTTATAGGAAACACTTCGTTACTTCAGGAAGCCGGTGTAATCGATACCATTTCCTGCAATGCATTATTCCAGAATGTTATCCGATGGAGAGAGTTTATAGGATCGATGACACCGATGGAGGTTATTAGTGACATTGTTTCGACAAGCGGTATTTTAGACCAATGTTCTAATAGTGGCGAAAATGAACTGGATAACCTGCGTGCACTGGGAGCCTTAGTTTCTGAATTTGGACGGGAAATTCAATCTAAAAGGACCTCTACCTTTGATGATCTTGTGCAACTCTCTATAGATATGCTTGAGCATAATTTGCCCTTAACTCTTGGAGATCGTGGTTCAGCGTTAGGACGCATTTCTTTGACGACTGTACATAAATCTAAAGGGCTTGAGTACGGACATGTATTTATTATGAATGCCTTAGAGAGAAAGTGGGAAAAAGGCGGCCGTGGAGATCGACTCCCACTTCCTTTGAATTTATTTGAAAATGATCTTGGTGTTGCCGCACGACAACAGGAAGAAGAAGCAAGACGGCTTTTTTATGTTGCGGTGACGAGAGCGAAACATGACCTGGTTATTTCTTATTCAAACTCGGATAAAGATGGTAAAAAACAACTTCCGACACAATTTATCTCTGAGCTGGGTGAAGAGGGCATACAGCGGGAAGTTATAATTCTCAGTTCACCTGCGCAAAAAGAAACATTGTTGATGAGATTAATTGGATTGAAGCGACCTGAGTCGTATGAGGAAGAAACTCAAAGCTTCTTACGTGAACGGCTTGCTGATTATTCTGTCAGTGCTTCGCATTTAAATGCATATCGTAAGTGTCCACGAATGTTTTATTACCAGTATTTTATCCGTGCACCGATTGTTCCGGATAGTGCGCTTGTGGTTGGTACAGCGGCTCACAAAGCGGTTGAAGCATTGTTTGAAAGTAATCTGCATGGTGCGGTGATTAGTGCAGATGAAATGGTTGCGATATATGAAAAAATGCTTGAACGAAGTTTTCTGACTGGGTCTAAATATACTGATGCGTTGGAACGAGGAAGATTATTTTTGCCAAAATATTATGCATATCGAGCTAATAATTTGCCGGCAAAAATAAAGATTGAAACTGATTTTAGTTATCACGGAATTTGTCTGGAAGATATTCGTCTGACTGGCAAAATCGATATGATTGAATTTACTGAACAGGTCTCGAGGCAGTGCGTCGTTTATGATTTCAAAACAGGAGATGCCGCAAAGGCGGCGAAACGTGTTGCGTATGATGAAGATATATGGAGACAGATTGTGTTTTATAAACTACTGACCAAAATGTCCAGACGATTCGGGTTTGTAATGGAACGCGGGATAGTTGAGTTTGTCGAGCCGGGTAAAGATGGCAATTTTACTACTGTTGAAGTAAATGTAACTGATAGTGATCTTGAAGTGGTTAAAGGGCAGATAAAAGAGATGTGGCAGGAATTGCAGTCACTTAATTTCCGCTGCCGTGAGCCAATTGGTGAATGTCAGTATTGCAGGAATATCCTTAAAGTGGGTGATGGTGAGGGCTTTTAAGCGATAGCAGGCTCTGAGAACTCTTCTTCCTCTTCCTCATGATGACGTACGAAATGGTTAAAATCCTTAGGTCGAATTGCTGCAATATCGAATTCACTGCCTTCAAAGTAACTTTTCAAGATAGGTACGATTTCTTTCCTCACAAGGACATGGTGTGTATGTGCTATGTTTGCTGCGAATTCAAGCTGAAAGTTTTTTATTAACAATTTCTGGGTTTCAAGCTCTTCAGCTATAAATATATTCCTTCCCTGCATTACGTCGATAACCTTGATGAAAATATGGTGGGCTTCATACTTGGAACCTAGTCTGCGCATTGCTTTGAGTATGTCGTCAAGGTTTTTTGTTACAAATTTTTCTGCTTCGAGAATCTCTATTTGAGCGATAGCAATTCGAGCTCGGTGGAACTTAAATACGGCCATTTGTTCATCTACAATCTGGTAGACGGTTTTATCTTTAAAGGCTGATTTAGCTTTAAACATTTTATCTGTGAAATCTGCCGGCACATTGAACTTGGTGGTTAACCAGGTAGCCGTACGCTTATCTCGATTGGAAGTGAGCTTGTTTTTGAAGTTAATTGTATTCGAGATTATTCCTCCGTAGAGTAGTATTGCTGACTCAATAGATAAATCTGTATTGGTTTCAATGAATTTCTCTGCAATTAAGGTGGAGGTAGCGCCAATCGTTTCGATCTCAATGACGGCTTTTTTGAAGCTTTCGATATCATTATGCGCACGATGGTCGATTACTTGTATTACTTTGGACGGTTTAATCGTCTCGTCGATTCCGAAAGTATCGCTGGCGTCGACCAGAATGATGGCATCAGCTTTCTCGATGAGCTTCTTAGCATTGGCTACAGGCTTGATTTTGTACTTTTTGATCAAAGATTCAGTTTCTGCATCGGCACTGCCCGTAATAGCTGCTTGAGCTTTTACGCCATTTGAGCTCAAATATTGAGCATAGGCAAATGCTGAGGCATAGCCGTCCAAATCCGGGTTTTTATAGGCTGTAACGAGCACCAGGCTCATTTGCTTTAATTTATTTAAATCCATGGCGGGATTATACCACTAATAGGAGGATAGGGCAAGATTTTATTATATCTACGCTGTTATCAGTTTTGGTGGGGATTATTGAATTCTTTACGGAATATTGATAGTATTGCTATAATATTTCTTTATGGAATCTAAAAAATATTTTGATCGTACCATGGCTGGGATTCAGGACCGAAACGTTGCCGAGACGGTAACAGGGTTAATGAGCATGATGGCACAGTTGATACCCAAGCCTGAAGGTGTCACTCCGCATGACTTGAAGAATGCTGAAGAAAACTTAGCGAGAGCGGTAGACATTAAGTTTACTTATTTGTATGAGCTTAGTAAGGCTCATTTTATTGAAGTGCCGGCGCTTCGTCCAATAGAAACTATATATACGGGTGCGCTTACGGTGTTTTTATCTCCTAGTTTTCATCATAGTGAACTGCCGCAAACACTTACATCACCTGGTGCTGTCTTTATATCAATAGAGCCCTCCTATCATGCAGCTCCAGAAATTGTTAATAAATATTCAGAGGTTGGTGACCGCTCTTGGCATTACGTGGTTAATAGAGAAGCAGCTCGTAAAAAACGAAGGAGACTTGCTCCCAAAAGAGAGACTTCCCGATATCATAACAGTAGAGGAGATACGGTGTTTTTATCGCCCCACAAGCAGGATTATTTTATTCAGAGCTCTGAAGTTGGTGTGAGGCTTGATGTATCGGCGCTATCACGGCCAATTGAAGGATTGCCTGCACTGTATCAATCCTTTCTGGGTGAGTGGAGAGAATTATTTCCATTAAGAATGGAACAACTTTGTAAGCCTGTCGTGATGATAGCAAATAATTCTGAAATGGATCAGGTATTTCACCGATTAGAGCTTTCCGTTCCTGCTCGTAATGAACCTGAATGGAATTTTGCCAGGGATGGACAGCATATTCGAGGTGTAGTTTTGCTCAAAAAAGAGGAAGTCAAATCAGGTGCAACTATGCGGCTCAATCAATATTAAGAAAGTCGTGGAAACAAAGGTTCGACGTCGTTAATCGTTACTTCTTCTTCCCACTCGTGCATACCGTGGAACATATTCGGATTTTCTAAGAGTAATTTTTGTATGTTCATTGCTTTGGCAATTTTTTGTGCAGTCTGAGGTAAAAAGGGTTGAATTTCCCATGCAATGTTATGAATTGCCTGTGCGAGCCAATACAGTACCTGGTTTACCCGATCTGTGTCGCCCAGTTTATACAGTTTCCATGGTTCAGCTATATTTATGAGCTGATCGCATTCGCGAATTTTACTCCAGAGATGCTCCAATGCTTTGCTTAGTTCGCGTTGTTGCATCAATTTTGCATATTCAGATATCGTGGGGTCATTTTCGATGCACGTCAGTGCCAACTGGCGAATTGCTTCATCGATGGTATCGGTAGATTTTTCTTTTAAACTTCCTACCGGAAGTGGTGGCACTCTAGATTCATTATATTTCTGTATCATTGAGATGGTCCTCGACACAAGGTTGCCAAGCCCGTTAGCGAGGTCGGCGTTATATAGTTCTAGCATGCGCGAGTCTGAAAAATCTCCGTCTGAGAATGTTGGAATTTCTTTCAGAAGATAATAACGTGTAGGTTCAAGTCCGTATTTTTCAATAATATCGTAGGGTGAGAGTACATTTCCGATTGATTTACTCATTTTTTCACCATTTACTGTTATGAAGCCGTGGATAAATACTTGTTTTTGAACAGGTAGATTCGCAGATAAGAGCATGGCAGGCCAATAAATGGTATGAAAACGATTAATATCCTTTCCAATAACCTGAATATCTGCGGGCCAATATGTTTCAAAGAGGGTACCATCGTCCTCGCCATAGCCGAGCGCGGTGATGTAATTAGAGAGGGCATCGACCCACACATACATTATCTGTGATTGGTCGCCTGGAACCGGAACACCCCACCCTTTGGAGCGTTCTACGGATCTGGAAATAGAGAAGTCCTGTAATCCTGATTTAATTAAGGCAAGGGCTTCATTTTTACGGAATTCAGGTAGCACATGGAGTTCATTTGTCTCAAATAATTGTTCGAATTTACCTTGATAATTGGAGAGCTTAAAAAACCAATTTTCTTCTTCGACTTCATCTACCGGCTTTTTGTGGATAGGACATGTCTTCCCCTCAATTAATTCTTCATCGGTATAAAATTGCTCGCAACCAACGCAGTATAGCCCTTTATATGTTTTTTTATATAAGTCCTCTTTTTTGAATGCAGACCAGAGTTTTTGAGCTCCTTTAAAATGTTTTTCTGTAGATGTTTGAAAAAATTGGTCGGTTGAAAGATTTAATAAATCTTTAAGTTTTGCAAACTCAGTTGCGTTTTTATCTACGAATTCTTTTGTCGGTATTCCTGCTTTTTCGGCGGATTGTACGTTCTTAAGGGCGTTATCGTCTGATCCGGATAAAAAGTATGTGTCGTATCCTAAGCTGCGGTAATATCTCGAGAAAGTGTCGGCCTGAAGGCATTCCAGTGCATATCCAATATGTGGGGTTGAGTTTACGTATGGAATTGATACGGTTATATAAAATTTCTTATTCATTGTTGTTCTCCTACTTTTTGTACTTGTATCTGCTGTTCTATTTTTAAGCCAAAATGCTGCGCTGCATTTATTTGATTAACGGCAATTTCGAGTGTGTCATGACTTCCTTTGTATGCAAGCGGTTCACCAACTGAAACTTCTGCAAATGTCTTTACAAAGGGTATTATATATGATTTTTCATTTATTTTAAGCTCCAGTTTATCTCTGGTCGTATATAGTGCATTATTATTAAGCTTTATATTCCCGTATGGATCGATGTGTAGGACTTGATTCTGGCTATATTGTAGGAGAATCAATTGATCGCGATTTATTTCTGATGCATATTCCACGATTGGTTTGCTTAGACTGAGATATGCTGCTACTTTGGCAAAAATATCTCTTCCATGGAAGGTATTCGAGAGAGACCCGATTTTTTCTTCGTCAATTTTATATGCTTTTTCGATTTCATCCTGATTTGCTCCAGGATAGAGCAATCCGTTATTTGGCCCGACGAACCAGTGGTTTTTAGATTTGATTATAATGCCTATTCTGTCTGATCCGACTCCGGGATCAACGACACCGATATGAATGCTGTTTTCAAGTGTAAATGGTACAAATTTCTGAATTATGAAGGCTCCTTCGATGATTGAATAGGGTGTTACTTCCTTGCTGGCAAGAATAAATTTTGCTCTCGGATTAATGCCGTAAATTACTGATTCGATTTGGCCTGCGGCGAATTGATCGCCAAAGTCACAGGTGAGGGTTATGATGGGGGTTTTCATAATATTGTCTGTTAGTTGGTCGTCAGCAGGGCGGAGTGTCCTCGCGGCATAAAAACTGACATCCCAATTAACTGTTCTCCTTTCTACGAAAAAACCCTCCTGGTGGAGGGTTTCGTGCTTGTTTTTAATTTTATTTAGACTTACACATGCACGGTCTCACCAGGGTTTGAGGCTTGGTGTCGCATGTACATGACGGTTGCTACATATTTGGTAATCATTAGGCTCAGTATATCTTTTTTTAGCTATGCTGGCAAGAGAGGCCTTTTTACTATATTCTCAAATCTGTTTTGTATATTTTTTCCTGTAGAATTTAAAGACTAGATGAACTAGTACTATTATACATAGACTAAGAATACTAAAGCCAATTATCAAAGACAAATAGCTATAGAAAATATTTTCCTGCTGAAATTTTTCACAACCCGGATAATTGTAATTCTGTATTCTGCAGTTTTGTTCGAATGATATGCCACTTGGATCCATATAGTCTTTTCTCCCTTACTTATAATTCTTCTATTGAATCTTCTGCGTTTCTATTACTCATATATAACAGCGGGATACATATTGCATATGTTATTATGGGTATTATACGGTAATGCTTAATGAAAAGGGTGCTTACCAGCGTAAGGGAAATCATTAGCGAATTTTTTTGTGAAGTAAATAATTGTGCTACGCTAAAGGTTGCGGTGAACATGAAGAAAGTGAATATTACTATAGGTATGGCGTTTTCCATTGAGAATTTTGACGGTGCTTTGTAATAATAAGTGAATATGCTCCATGCAATGATGCTTATTGTAGCGACAATTACTTTTATTATTTTTTTCTTTTTCATACATTTATGGACAGTATACTTATTTTTTTTCTCTTTGTCTTATTACTTACAATTTGTATATTTCTTTTTCTGTTGTATCAGAAAATACAAAAGAATGCAGCTGGGGATGCCTCAATGGCTGTAATGAGCAAGTGGATGGAGCAGATGCAATTGCGTCTTGATCGTAATGCAGACGTGCTGGAACGAAGCATGCGGGCTACTAACGATACTATTGGATCACGACTCGACAAAACCAGTGATATGTTAAATGTGGTGGGACAACGTGTAGGGGAGATGAGCGAAATAGGTCGGAGTATGAGAGATCTGGGAGATCTGTTGAAATCTCCTAAACTTCGCGGAAATATAGGTGAGTACGTGCTACGTGATTTATTATCACAGTATTTACCCAAAGCAAGCTTCGCGATGCAGTATGCTTTTAAGAGTGGTTATATAGCAGATGCTATTATCCGGACTGATCAAGGTATTTTATGTATTGATTCTAAATTTCCGCTGGAAAATTTCAGAAAGATGTACGAATTAGAAAATGAGGTAGAAAAGGATAAGGCACGGAGAGATTTTATACGCGATGTCAGGCGGCATATCGATGCAATCGCAATGAAATATATTGTTCCAGAGGAACGCTCGCTCGATTATGCTATTATGTACGTTCCTTCAGAATCCATATATTATGAGGTGATTTGCCAGCAACACGAACTGCTTGAATATGCGCAAGGTAAGCAAGTGATTATTGTTAGCCCTTCAGTATTTTATGCTTATTTACAAGTTATTCTACTATCTCTTGAAGGTCGAAAAGTTGAAGAACAGGCTTTAGAATTGATGCGGAACTTTAGGGGGCTACAACTTGAATTTAAGCGCTTCTCCGAAACATTCGGATTAGGTATGAAACATTTAAGCAATGCACGGAATGCCTTTGATGATGCTTCAATTAAATACCACGTTGTCGAGGGTAAGTTGCAATCGATGTTTAAGGAAGAAGAGAAATTGATTACTGATAGTCTGCCTCAAGTGCAGAAATATCTTCCGGAATAGTGGCTTCGTCTTCTAAATAGAGTGTGTCATCTTGCTCATCATTAATGATCGAAGCCGGTGCTGTTTCAACTCGATACGTGCGTTCACTTTCGATTTCTGCACTCTGAGTTGATTTATTGATTGGTCGAGTATCAAAAAATACCAGGACCGCAATTAACAAAGCGGCGCCGAATAACCCGATTGCTAATAGATTTTTATCTGAACGAATAAGATTTGCAGATTGATTTTTTGATTTTGCCATGTACCTATTATTCTGTAATTAAAAGGCATTTGTCAATATTGAATTTATGTTTATCTGAATCTTGCTTTAAACGAGAGCCATTTAGTTCTGTACTTATCCAGCTTATTATAAACCTGATACATTGACGGATTTATTATCATGTCGAAAGATCCAATATACTCAATATGCGTTGGACCATATCCCTCTTTAAATCTATGAAAACCATACCACGGGTCTGTTGGATCAGGAGTTGTAGACATTGCTCCCCAAAGATCGAGAGTGGTGAGTCCCATACGCTTTCCTAACTGAATTGCACTCCACGCTATTAAATTAGAGGACATTACGTTTCTAAATTTTGTTGTCGACCCACCATATTGATAATATAAAGTATCATGAAAATTTGTTAGTAACCATGCTGATGTTGGAATATCTTCATAGGAAGATATCAGAAGACGAACCATATCTTTTGCCCGAAGGGTTTCCCATATTTTGCGATGGTAGAACTCGTCATGACCGTAGTAGCCCTGTCTTTTAGTAGTTTCGAAATATAGCTTGAGAAATATTTTAAATCCTTCTTCATCGGTTCGCTCCTGGATTTGGACTCCTTTTCGTTGAGCCAGACCAATATTGTAGCGGGTCTTATCGTGCATGTTTGCTAATAATTCCTCATCAGATTTTGTTATATCGAGAAGAAAGTTGTATTTAGTAAATAACTCTTTCCCCTGAATCAACGAGACATTAGTTGTGCCAAGTAATTGTTCCCGAGTGGATTTAAGATAGTCCTGCACGGCGGGATCTTTAGAGGGCCCGTATACATTGGGTTCGATTTTTATATAGATACAATTATGCTTTTGACCAAAAGTCTGAAGAGACTGTAACATTTCATCTGTCGGAAGCGTACATTTTGGAAGATAACCAATGTTCCACATATTTAAGGGTGCCGGTAGCGGATGAAGAGATAGTTCGAATCCATCTAACATGTTAGTGTTATCAAAGAAACCGTATTTAAAAACTTTTTTCCCCGTAGCTTCCTTGGCCTCACCCCATTCCCACGATTGCACTATGTGTTTTACAACTTGATTATACCGTTCCCGTTCGTTTATAAATAATTCTCGAATAAGCATACGGAAATAGTACTAAATCTATGCTTGCGGGTAAAGCATTGCAGTTGCTCAGGGACTGGAATCTACATTCAGCATATAAAGGAAGTCCACAATTATTGGATTATTCCTCGACCAAAGGTGCAATTGTTGCGTTTACCCGATCTCTAGCGTTATCATTGGTTGAAACAAAAATTCGTGTCAACGGTGTCGCTCCCGGTCCGATCTGGACGCCCTTAATCCCCTCAACTTTTGATGAAGAGAAAGTAGCTTCCTTCGGAGAGGACGTGCCTATGAAACGTGCTGGCCAGCCGGAAGAGGTTGCACCGAGTTATCTGTTTTGGCCTCTGATGATTCCTCATACATTACTGGACAGATAATCCATCCAAATGGCGGAACAGTGGTAAATGGATAATATATTTATTGCCAAAGCGCTAGAATCATTCCCATTAAACTAAATGTGACAAGGAAGTATCCGTAATTTATTACCCACAGCTTCCATGAATTTCCTGAAAAAGCATTAGTCGTGATTGTGGAGGTAGCAGTAAAGCCGATCCAAGCCCACAAACCTATCTGTAATCCGTCCATAGCGGTTTTTGCCTGTGCAAATCCAATAAACTTAGCAAGAATGTATGCGGTTACAATGCTGGCGAAAGATGCGATTGCATATCCGGTTGAAGAGCTACTGTTTTTTAAATCCTCAGCAGATTTACCGATAAGCGCCATCCATTGTTTTGCAAATAGGGCAGGAGAGTACCACACTGCTCCCACTATCATTTGAACAATTGCTGCAATGAGAACTGCAACTAAATTCATATCTGCTTGAACCATATTTTGTCCTTTCACTATGCAAACTTTAAATTTTCTGCCTCAAAGCGTTTTTTTATTCGATACTTAAATTCTCTTTCCAATTCCCATTTTTTAGCTTGGTTTGTTTTTATCAATGTTTTAATTGTTATTTTTGTTCCTGTCATTTCTACTATGCCATCAATTTTTGGAGCACCAATGATCCATGTTCCAAGATTGGGATCGTTTTTTAAGATTAGTGCTTCCTCGTTAAATATTTTTAATACCTCATCAATAGGATGCTCTGTAGATACCCCTATATCTATATTTGCACGCGACCATTCTTTTGTTAAGTTAGCTATTGCGCCAACTGTTCCGTTAGGGATAGTGTGGACTACACCGTTAAGATCTCTCACCGTAATCGCTCTTATCCCAACTTTTTCGACTTTACCTTCGACTTCACCTACTTTAATAATATCTCCTTCGTAAAAAATGTCTCCTGTAAGTAAGAAAAGTCCCGTTACCAGGTCTTTTACTACTGCCTGGCTACCAAAGCCGATAGTGAATCCAACGATACCTGCTGAAGCGAGCAGCGGCAAAATATTAATGTTTAGTGCTGAGAGAATTGTTAGTATTGCAATAATAACGATAACGACTGAAACTGCGTTTTGTAGAAGGTGAAGCACGGTGCGGGTTTTGGGTGTTGAGGTTTGATTGAAGACTTTATCAAAAACTCTCCTTAGAATAACATTTAAGACATATGAACCCAAAAGTATGATGATAATTCTTAGCCACAGAGAAACATCAATCTGAATAGAATTTAAATTAAACATTTATAAATTATACCATAAGAATGGTATTAAATTGTTTCCTTCCAATATAACTGTACTTTGCCTAATCCTTGCATTGTTGCCAGATAGAAATCTGGTCTTGCCTTGAAATCTTCCCCAGGCATCGTGTTTGGTATACCTTTTCGATCTAAGTTAAACCCACCCTGATTCTTAGCATCTGAGGAAATGAAATATCCTTCGAGATTAAGTGTTGAATTAGGAGTGGAGGTTGTGATTGAAGGGCTACAGATTGTATCTGCCGGAATAGTGCATGCTGTATCGATTACACCGTCAGCAATAAAGATGCCTTCAATTTTTGATACACCAGGATCGATTCCAATACGGCCAGCTACTATAAATGAAATTGAACTTTGTCCGTCGCTCGAAACGATATAACTCGTTCCGCCACTTCTAGTAATAAATAGGTCACCTGGTACAAATATGACTATGTTTTTGCCTTTTATAGTCTTGTTATCCCATCCGTTACCCCCGACGACTAGGTTTTTATTCCCTAGACTCGTATGTTCGATATATATAGTATCGTCTGATATATTCATAAAACTATCAGTACCTGCTATGTTGACTCCAATTATGTGGCTCTTAAATTCGTTATAGAGAGAATTATAATCAATTCCAGGTGCAATGGTGTAATTGCCTTGTTGCCAATTTTTGTTATTAACCTCGCCATTGCCGAAATTCGCGCTATCGCCTTTATATAAAACAATTTGATCTGCATTTCCAGTAAAGAATTTGTCTTTTGGAAGTGCTGATTTTATTGAGTTAGTGGTGTCAGCATCGGAATAGATATCTCCCCCGAAAGTTTGAAAATAGGAAAAGGCGTTTGGGATCTTAACCTGAGTATTATCTAATGGTATCGGGGTTGAAAGCTGAGGATATCTTAATTCGCTGGAACTGTTGTCGACGTCGATATTTGTATCTGATGTGGCGATTGTCTTTACCGGAAAATAGATTAGTATTTCATCGCTTGCTTTTATATTGGGAATGCTGATATCCATCGTATCGGTGGTTACATTAGCGACACAACTACCTGCAGCACATACAGAATCAGTTATGTGCTTTAGACTTGAAGAACCTGTTCGAGTATATATTTTTATGTTTGATTTAGGTGACACTAATTCGAAATAGTAAGGGTTTACTTTCTCGTGAACAATTAAAGTTCCGTCGTTGTAGTCATTTCTACCTTCTACTAACAGTTTTATCCAATTTGTGCTACCTGGGATTAATGTTGGTTTGTTTGAGAAAACATTAAGTGCGTAGTCGCCAATTTGTTTTTGAGAGCAGTTTCCCGTCTTCTCACATGCACTTAATGGGGGAGTTGGGCTGGGAGATGGTGATTTTGATGGGTTAGGCGTAGATGTGGAAACAGTACAAATTACCCGATCAGCAATTGTGTCAAAGAAGGTTTCCATTTGACTGGCGCTTGTGGCAAAAAATGAATAACCTGGCGTAGCTACCTTATCCAGGAGGTCGCTATCCCCATCCGCAATACCTAGCGTTACAATTATGACTCCAGCCTTTTTAATAGTAGTTGCTGCGGCTATCGTTTTTGCATCTCTTTCATCATCAGTTTCTGGTGGATTATCGTAATGCTTTCCGTCTGTCGGCATAATTATATATCTTGTTGTTGCGCTACTACTGGGTAACGCTGCATATGCAGCAGTAAGTGCTGCGTAAATGCGAGTGCCATCTTGATTATCGTAACCCTGAATCTTACTAATAATAGTTGCTTTGGTTGATCCTATCGGTGCGGCGAGAGTTGGATTTTCTGCAAAGAACATTAAACCAATTTTGTCCTGATTAAAATCTATTTTGTTAACAAAAGTGGTCGTAATTTTTTTGGCTGCATCCTGGCGATCGATGTATGGAGGAAAATCATTATGTTTCATGCTATCGGATATATCTAAAGTTATCATCATGGTTGCCGGTTTACTACACGCTGCGGCGTGAGTATTTGTGCTGATTTGTGGATTCAGCGTCAATAGTATACCCATTATGATGGTTATGGTGATATGCTTTCGCAACATTATATTCCTTACCTAATGTCCTTTTATTGCGACAATGTACATTGAGTATGCGGTAACAGATGTGTCTGTTGCCGGTCCAAATTGGACTGTTCCCACTACTCCATTGGGGATTGGTAAGTGTGCTGGTTTTGGTACTCCAATTAATCCCCGGTATTTGTAAATATCATATACGCCAATTAATCCGAGGTCATTTTTTCGTAGGGCGTACGTAATAAGCTCAATGAAATTATTTGGTGTTACTTTTTCATAGCTGTTGCGAATCCAAAGTGGCGGAGTTTGTCCTGGGATTTTTCTATACAAAATGTAAACATCGGCCCGTTGCGGGAGCACTACTGACCATTGAAGCTGTTTATCTTCTTTCTCAAGTATGTTTCCTGTTCGAACATACGAAATATTGCGGAGGTATGGAGGTAAGTTAAAAAAGGTAAAACGCGTATCATCTGAATAAATTTGATTAGGAATGTGAAGGCAATTCTTTGTAAACTTATATTTTGCTGGCTGAATTATAGTATAAATGGTATTTTGGAGACATCGCGTGGCGATTGGTGTTGGAGTTACCGGATAGGTGATTGGTTGTTGTGCTCCAATTTTTTCTGTTTGGGTTGCTAATTGAAAGTTTCGATATACCCCGAAACCTATAAGTCCGATTAGTACGAACAGTACGCTAAACAAAATATATTTTGATGATTTTTTTTCTTCAGTATGTTCCATAAGTATGCTTTGATTTAATTGTAGGGTGATTTTTTTTTAATATCAACGGGGAGATTTTTTTCTTGCAATTCCCGCATAATTGTGGCAAAGTAAATAGGCCTCAAACCGCTTCAACGGTTTGCTTATACTATGTTTCAACCTAAATTTGTAGTTAACCAAAAGATTCTAAAATACATTTCTCAAATTGAAGTGGCGAAAGAGATTATTGAAAATTCTCCCCTTGTACCGCAGTGGGAAGTTAAATTTCGTGAAGAGGCGATGTTGCGTTCTGTTCACCATGGTACACATGTTGAAGGGAATCAGATGACCTTGGGTGAGGTAAAAGGCGCATTAGAGGGTAGGGATGTTCCGGCGCGGGAACGTGATGTGCAGGAAGTACTTAATTATCGTAATGTGTTACGGTATATTGATAAATGGTCGCGAACGGAGAGTGAGGCAGAAAAGCCGATTGATTCCGGTACATTGCTTAAGATGCATGAGATTGTGATGAATAATATCCTTCCACCCGAGCGTCTGGCTGCTATACGTGATGTTGATGTCGTATTAAAGAGTTCCCGTACCGGAATGACGAGTTTTCGACCTCCCACACATTATAATGTACCTGCACTTGTTAATTTTTTTCTTGAGTGGTTGAATAGCGCCGAATTTGACGAATTGCATCCTGTTTTACGTGCAGGGATCACACATTATGAACTCGTCAGAATTCATCCTTTTGTTGATGGCAATGGACGTGTCTCTCGTGCTATGGCGATCCTGGTGCTTTTTAAAGGTGGCTATGATGTTAAACGGTTTTTTTCGATTGAAGAATATTTTGACCGTGATTCTGCGCGATACTTTCAAACTTTGCAGAATACTTCCAACCAACTGGTCATAGACAATAATGAGCGAGATTTAACAGAATGGCTTGAATACTTTTCTGAGGGATTGGCAGTTGAATTGGCGCGAGTGAAAGAAAAGGTTAAGAAGCTTTCCGTAGACTTGAAACTGCAGAATAGGGTGGGTCAAATAACTTTGAACGAACGACAGATGGCACTAGTTGAATATATGGAGGATTATGGTGGGATTTCGAATAAAGAGTGGCGAACGTTACTTACCGGTGTTTCAGACGATACAGTTTTACGCGATATGCAAGATTTGATCAAAAAAAGGTTAGTAAAAAAAGAAGGAACTACTAAAGCTTCGCGGTATAAATTAGTTTAAATTATAGTATCGGTTTTATTCCTACTAGATACATAGAATATGCAGTTATTCCTGCCTCGCTTGCCGGGCCAAAATTAACTATTCCGATTTTTGGTGTTGTGCTTTGATATATATCATATAATCCAATGAGTCCCAGATCATTTTTTCTTAATACATATTGCTGCAGATCTGAATAGTTATCATTGGTGACTAACTGATAATTGTTTCGTAACCATGCTGGTTTTGTCTGTTGTCCGGGTATCTTTCTATAGAGAACGTAAACGGTTGCTTGTTTCGTCAAGTTGATTGACCAATTTAATAAGGGATCTTCTTTTTCTCGAATATTACCGGTTTTAATATAATAGTGGTGATTTACCGATTGGGGCAAATGGAAGAAAGTAAACCGGGTATCGTCTGAATACATAGTGGCGGTTGTTTCCATACAGGACTTGGTAAAGCTGTATCCGACAGGGCTATTGATAGTAAATGGGCCGGAAGTCAGCTGGCACAGGTAATCGGCAATTGGAGTAGGAGTTAGCGTTGGAGATATACTTGGGCTTGGAGATGGTGTGCGTGATGGACTTGGAGTTGGCAAGGCTGTAGGTGTTGGAGAAGGGCTTGTAATCGGTGAAGGCGTTGCTGTTGGTGTTGGTGTGATGCTTGGTCTTGGTGTTATTACGATACCTGGCGAAAGGGGAATGCCGGCTGTCTTAAGCGCCAGATCCACTTGTGCTTTGGTTAGCAGTATATTTCCAATTCCTGTCCATTCATTTGATGCATTACCTTCGTTGTAGTATTTATTTCCAGAAGCTCTATTATTGGATCCGAGAAAATCTCCGAGATAAAATATAGAATACCCCTCGTTTGCAATAATTGTATTATCGTGAATATAGTTATTACTGACGTCACTGTGGATGCCTCGATCCTGACCAATAATACCTGTACCGTCAGCGTTCCAGGCTATAGTATTATTATAAATCTCCACCCCTTTGCTGTTTTGAGCCAGAATTCCCGCACCCCATCCCCAAATTTTATATTGAAACCCATTATTCCATACCGCATTACCATAGATTATTGCACTATAACTTATTTCCTGTACGATACCTTTATTATCGTTGTCGTGTACCCGGTTGTTTCGAATGGTCACATTGTTGCAGTCGATATCACACCATAAGCCGTATCCATAATTCTGATACGACTCATTATTTTCAATTATAATTCCCGTTGCTCTCGCAACTTTTACTCCACCACATTCAAACTCGCATGACACAAGTTGCGTATTATTGTTATGAATATTATTTCCCTGGATTAATTCTCCTGTTGTTCTATTTCCTGCAATCCCAAGGTGTCCACTATATGCAATTTCATTGTTTCGAATTATGTTACCTGAACCGAGATGCAATCCGAGAATAGGACCATGCGCATAGGTTAAATTCGAATTTTCAATACTAATATTATTTACACTACTGGCGTGAAGTGCGTCGTATTGGGAAGGGTTTGCTGAATGTTTCATTATGAATCCTGTAATTTTTACATTACTTGCCGTGATATTTACCCAACGTTGTCTGGTTGTTACTTCAACGGTATGATTAGTGGGATCGTCGACCAATAGTATTTGACGAGCACTATTAATCATAAACTCACCGACTCTCGGATTTGCATTTACTTGTTCCAGTTCCTTCCCGTCTATGAAGACCTGCTCTTGCCAGTTACATTGATCGGTTTTGCGTGAGTCTCCTGAATAGCGGCTATTATCGATTCTTCCACAAGTGTGGTCGTTGGTGAAAAATGCAGGAACGACTCCTTTAGTCCAATAGGCGCCACTTTTTGTCCAGCCGGTCCAAATGGTGCTTCCTCGTATTTCTGCTTTTCCCTGACCATTTACAGTAAGCGGTTTATTAATTGTTATAGTTTCCCGGTAAATACATGGAGGAACATTGATTGTTGTATTGGCGTTTGCTGCATTTATAAGTGATTGTAATGCAGTGGTACATGATGATTGTGCCAAACCTGGATCTACAGATTTATTCTCGAGTTGCGAATATGTTAATAGTGTAATTCCGATTATAATAGTTACACACAAAGATAGGCAGAAAGTTATTACTGTTTTTAGTTTATTAGAACTCTGGTGAAGAATATTTTTTTTTCTCATCTATAGTGCATGCAATGCAAGTATAATTATTCTCTTTATCGTAAAGGACTGTCAAGTTTTGTATGTTATACTCAGTGATGTGAAAGTATTTATCTTCGTTTTTATTCCAATTGTGCTAATATCTGGCTTTTTTCTTTTATATTCTTATTTTGGAATCACTAAGCAGAATACCGCACTTTATAATCCTTCAGTACCAGAATCCTTAAGTCCTCTTGTTTCAGGAGATTCTACTCAATCAGCACAGCTAGAATCTGATATTCCGGTTAGTTGTGTATTAAGTTTCGGAACTTATATGCTTACGCAATCGTCGTGTGATGAGATAATGGCAATTGATGCTGCTCCTGATCCTGAAGCAGAAATGATTTCATGTGTATTAAGTGATGGAACTTTTTCGTTTACTCAACGGGAGTGTGATATTTTAAAAACCGCTTCAGGGAGTAGTGATGTTATGAAGACCTTGGATTAATCTTTGTTTAACGTTTGGTATGCTCATGCTATAGTTCTACTATTATGCATTTCATTTCAGCGGTTGTAACAAAACGAGAAGGATTGTATCTTCGACAACGTGTTCCCATCTACTCTCATTCTCATATTTTATTTCATCGACTTAAGTGGAGTGGAGTACCGAATGATTATCTCCAGTATGGAATTGTTCGACTCGATACAGATGAAAGTCTACTTATTTATCCCGAACAACTCCAAATTATTAAACTACTACTTGAAGGTAAATCGGTTGGTGAAGTGCTTCATCTAACCGGATTTGATCTAGATCTTGTAGTATCACTACTTAACACTATTTCTAAATCAGGATATTTATTTAAAGTCGATGATATTGAATTATTTGATGGTTATGAAAAGATTCGGCCCTGGCTTCTTAATGTAAATCGTAAATGGTTTACATGGGTATTATGGAAGCCGCTTCTTGCGGTTCAATTTGTCTTTTTAATGTCCGGATTGATGCTTGGTTATATTCACCCAGAGTATATTCCTCGCTTCAGTGATTTTATCTGGCATCCGGATATTTTTATTGTAGTTGTTGCCACATTTTTTTCGACTCTTGTTTTGACCCTATTTCATGAATGGTTCCATTTCATTTTCACTAAAGCAGTGGGAGGAGAAGGTCGTATTCAGCTGTTTGGTAATCGATTTTTTGATTTTGTATTTGAGACTTTTAATTACCATTTAGAACTCGTGCCTCGCCAGTTACGTTATTTTGTCTACTTAGCTGGGATGTTTTGTGACTTTATGGTGATTGCACTTATTTTTTGGATTTTTAATATGGCAGATGCTCATAATTATGATCTTGGTCTATTAAGAAATTTTCTCAGTTCTGTAATTTTGATACAGATTATTGGAGTAATCTGGCAGTTTAATATTTATCTTCAGACTGATATATATAATTTCTTTAGTGACTTTTTTGGGCAGGAAAATTTGTATATAAACTCCATAAAATACATAGGTTTGAAAATTAAACATATGCAATTACCTAAAACTGTTAAACGTGGTCTTTTGCGTGTTTTTTATACCGAAGATGTAATTAAATCCTCAGATGATCTTCGCTCTTTCACTTTACTTGATCGTCGACCGCTTGTTATTTATAGTTGTTTACTGATTGTTGGACTCCTTATTGCTTCGTTAAATCTTTTGTTGTTTTCGGTGCCGCGAGGATTAATTTTCATAACCTTCAGTTTTCAAAGCATGTGGGTGTCGATAATAGGAGGAGAAACTCTTAGTTTTTTTAAGTTTCTCGTCGCTTTTATACTTTCTATTTGCACTAGTATTGGAGTAATTTTGCTTATAATTAAAAAAATTATACGTAAGAATTCTTTTATTTAATATGAAATTATTCAACATCGATTTAACATTGTTTTTGTATCTGAATGATTTGTATATTTCTTTTGCGTGGTACTTAGGAAGTATTGGTTTTCTGTGTATATTTTTTTATACACTTTATACTTATTTTCATTTACATAATAATGAACCTAAACTATAAATATACTCTTGACTATAGGTATAGTTACTACTACGCTAAATAATATTACTATTAGTGATAGGAGCAAATATCATGGCCGCAAAGAAAAAAGCAGCGAAAAAAACTGCAAAGAAAAAGACCGTTAAAAAAGCAGGTAAGAGAAAAAGCGCAGCGTTTATATAAATTATTCGTTAGTTGTATTTAGAGGAGGTGAATTCAAGCATGGCCGCAAAGAAAAAAGCTAAAAAAACAGTAAAGAAAGTAGCAAAGAAAAAGACAGTTAAGAAAGCTGGAAAGAGAAAAAGTTCAGCAGCAATATAAATTCGTTGTTAAAAAGAATTAAAATACTCTACTTCTTGTAGAGTATTTTTTTATTCAAAATAGACTTCTTCCATTATATCTATCGATTTTAAAATCCACCGCTCTTTGATTGGCAGATTTTGTTCAAACTTATACCGATTAGTATTCTTAAAAATTTCCTCAACTATTTTAAATCTTCCTTTTTTGCTTGGATTTAAATTCTTCTCAATAATTCGATCGTACGTGGCGGGGGGATGTGGGAAACCTTGTTTTTTCCGTTTAATTATTTCAGATGGGAGAATGTCTTTAGCGGCTCTTCTTAGATTATATTTCTCTCGTTTATCGTGCATTTTTAGTTTCGCTTTAAGTGACAGGGCAAGTGATACTAATCTAAGATCTGTATATGGTAGTCTGACTTCCACGCTATTATTCATAGAGAACTTATCTTCCATGCGAAAAATTGAAGCTAAATGAGTTTTTAATCCGAAGCGAACAAGTGTATCGAAATGATTGTCACATTCGTACTGAAAGAAACATTTTTTCAGAGTTGTGTCTATGATATTTTTTGTTTTGAGTATCTGGGATGGATCGAGAATATAGTCACTGAAATAAGACGAATCGTACCAGTATTCTCCAAAGTTTTTCTTCCTATACATATTATATTGTAAGCTAAAAATCGGATCAACAAAAAGATACCCTAACCACTGTTCGTCAGATCCTTGTCCATTCAGTACCGTTTTGAGTTTATGGTTTTTTACTTCGCGATACAACCTTTCCATTGCGATACCTACTTTGTCATAAAGCGGTTCCTCAAGTATTGCGGTAATATTTAATAAATCCGAATAATTACTATCATGATTACTTAATATTTCATTTAGGCTTATTTCGGGATTATTTTTTACAACGATTCTGGCATTCTTTAAATCCCTATTTTGCTTTTGATTATAGTATGCCGTAAAGGCCTGCAGTGAGTGCTGAGATGCCGCTAGTACCGTAATAAAACTACTGTCGAGTCCTCCTGATAATATAGCACCGACCTCACAATCAGCCTGCATGCGTAATTGTACGGCATCCGCCAGCAAAGACCGTAATTCATCACTAATTTCTTCCAGATTTTTTTCCGAATATGATTTTACTATCTTTTGATCAAGATCCCAATACTTTATTATTTTTGGTGGAGTATCTTCCAAAATGTTAAATATAAAATAATTTCCTGCGGGAATATATTGAATATTTTTAAAAAATGTTTTATCTGGATCGGCATACATATTAAACATTAACTGCTCAGTAAAACGATCTAAATCGGGTTCTTTTTTTACATCAGGATGTGTGAGGAGAGCTTTTACTTCTGAAGCGAATATCCACTCACCGTGAGCAGTTTGTGTATAAACGATTTGTTTCTCACCGAGCGGATCGCGGACTACATACAGGGTTTTTCTTGTTTTATCGTATAGAATGAATGTGAAACAGCCGTTAAATTTTGTAAGCGCAAGATCAATTCCCCAGTGTTGAACAGAGCGAATGATTACTTCTGTGTCGGAAGTGGTGATAAATGTAAATCCTGCGTCAAGTAATTCTTTTTGAAGCAGTTTGTAATTATATATTTCACCGTTGAAAGAGATTGCGTAGTTATCTATTTCTAAAGGCTGATCCGCTTTCGACGAGAGATCGACAAGACTGAGACGAGTATGACCAATTCCGAGTCGTCCATTTGCGTAAATTTTGTAACCATGTGCATCAGGTCCACGATGATTTAATCTTAAGGTTACTTTTTGTAAATTGCTTTCACTAATTTGATCTTGAGGATTAAACATTGCAACAATTCCACACATACGTTTTTGTTTTTCTTTGGCTATTTACAATTAATTTAGTTACCACTATTATTTTGGTATATTTTTACCTTCAGTATAGGATATTTTTTCTTATGACCAATAATACAACTTCGTGGCCTGTTATGGAAAGTGATACTGATTTTCATCCTGATTATTTAGATAACGTCATTGCCAATAAGTGGGCTGGATACATTACGCATAATTTCTTTTCACAAGAACTATGTGATAGTGTAGTCGATAGGTTTATCAAGCATCCTCAGCGGTTTCAGGAAACTGGTAATAACAAAGTGATAAAAGAGCATTTACAAACTAAAGGTCCGATTCTCCTTCGTAGAAAAGATTACAAAAGCTATTTTGAAAACGCTGCTGAAAATCAAGAGATGTTTTATAGTGTTTATGATGGATTTGAAAATCCAATGGAAAAATTAATATCACTTATTAAGAATCATTATGCTGCATAGGGTCGTGTGTTTAGGCCTCTTCGTCACAATGGTCTTTATGCTTCACATGGGAATCTTCAGCGATGGATTGGCAATGAAAATGGGCTAACTGGTTTAATGCACTGTGACTACTGGTTTGGAAAAGGAGCTCGAACACTTGAGTTAAAAGATTTAACAACCATGACTTCATTTGTTTTCTGCTTTGCGAACGGTGAGGCGGGAGGATTTACGCGAATTTATAATTACGCGCCGACATTTAAGGAATATCATGAATCACAGACTTTGTATCACGATCAAAAGAAACTGCAACGACTGAAGATAAAACCCAGCTACTACGTAAATGCGCAAAATGCTGAAAAAGTCGAAATTGTATTAAAACCTGGAGACCTGCTTTCTTTTAACATCAAGAACTTTCATGAGGTCGGCGCAGTTGCGAAAGGATTCCCTCGGGTAACCGGTTATATTTTTTCCGGACCTTTGAAGAATGGAGAAATTCTGTACTGGTTTTGATGTTGTAGTACAATTGTTCATATGACTTTTAAAGAGTTGGCACGATTTTTCCTGCGACTTGAGTCGACGACCAAGCGACTTGAGCTTATTGAAATATTATCAGAGCTGTTTACTGCGATAGAAACCTCGGAGGAAGGTAAAAAAATTACCTATCTTATTCAAGGGCGCGTGGCTGCGTTTTATGAACCGCTTGAGTTTGGTATGGGAGACCGCCTCATTGAGCGTGCAATTACTCTTGCTTACGAAGGGGAAATTGAAAAAGTGCATGCTCTGAATGGCAAATTGGGGGACTTAGGCTTGGTTGCAGAAGAGATGGCCGAAAAGACTGGCCATCGCCCTAATGGTTTATCGATTGATGCCTTGTTTGCCCTTCTTCAAACCATTACCAAAACCAGTGGAGAAGGTTCTGTGGAGGGCAAAGTAAGTTTGCTCTCAGATATCCTAAAACATTGTGATCCGAATGCCGCGAAATTCGCTGTACGAATTGTTTCCGGACGATTACGCTTGGGAATTGGTGATCCAACCGTACTTGAGGCATTGTCTTATGCACGACTAGGTGACAGAAAATACCGGAAAGAGCTTGAACGTGCGTATAATGAAGTAAGCGACTTGGGGCTACTTGCCGAGGTGTTATGGAACTACGAAGGAGAAAAAGCGCTTGCCGTTATAAAGACAATGACTGTATCTGTTGGTCGGCCGCTACGATCTGAATTGTGTGAGCGTTTACCTAATGCTGAAAAAACTATAGAGAAAATGGGTGAAGTAGTTTCACAATTCAAATATGATGGGTTTCGGACGCAGATGCATTTAGACCGGAAGACTGGAACTGTCCGTTTATTCTCACGTAATTTAGAAGAAACTACTCATTCATTTCCTGAGCTTATTAAAGGATTGATGGATCAAATTGATGCTGATTCGGTCATTCTTGATTCGGAAGCGTTGGCGTATCATCCTGATTCGGAAGAATTCTTTCCTTTTCAAGAGACAACGAAGAGGCGACGTAAACATGGTATTGAAGCGATGGCTGAGGCGTTGCCACTGCGCGCATTTATTTTTGATATTTTATTTAAAAATGGTGAATCACTTGTTCATTTACCTGTGACTGAGCGTCTTAAAATTCTTGATGCTACCGTAAAGAAAAATGTTGATCAGGATCGGGTCGATACTCTGATTGTGTCTGAATCCCGAATAATCTCTGAGGCAAAACCACTCGGATTGATGCTTGAGGAAGCTCTTACTAAGGGCTTGGAAGGTGTAGTCATCAAAAAGGTTGATTCCCCGTACGAGGCAGGTGGACGAAATTTTAACTGGGTAAAGTTAAAACATACTGCTTCAGAACAACTAAAGGATACTGTTGATTGTGTTGTACTTGGCTATATTTTTGGTCGCGGCAAACGAGTGGCGTTTGGAGTAGGTGCTCTATTGGTCGGTTTGTATGATAAAGAACGGGATGTGTTTGTGTCTGTCTCTAAAATTGGAACGGGGCTCAGCGATGCAGAGTGGGTCGCTGTACGTGAACGTTGCGATACTTTTGTTTCGAAAGATAAACCGGCAAGAACTGAATCCGATATCGTTCCTTCAGTATGGGTTGAACCTCAAGTAGTGATAGAGGTTCTTGCTGATGAAATTACCAGGTCCCCATCACATACCGCAGGAAAAACAGCTGCTGAACCCGGATATGCGTTGCGATTTCCCCGTCTTGTTTCATTCCGTGATGCGGATAAAAATGCAGAAGATGCCACAAGTGTTGAAGAGATAAAAGTACTATATTCAATGCAGGGAAAGAAGGAATAAATGAATGAAATTGAGATGCATTTTCTTAACGTAAATGTTGAAGCGCTTGAAAAAAAGTTGTACGAAATTGGAGCAGAGCGGGTAAGCGAAGAAATATTGGAAGAGTGGATCTTTAAAAAGCCTGAATGGAAAGGGAAAAATGGAAGATTACGAATCCGTAGAAAAAACATGCAGAGTGAAGAATGTGAAATTGCCTATAAGGAATTTACACAGGATGTAGCGGATGGCAATTTAGAAATTGAATTTAAGGTTGCTCGTGTTTCAGAAGCGGTATTATTTGTAGAAAAGATGGATATTCCGTTGAGTCGGCATCAGCAGAAAAAACGAATTCATTATAGAGTAGGCGATATACAGGTTGATATAGATTTCTGGCCATTAATTCCACCATATCTTGAAATTGAAGGCGAGACTCGTGAGAAAGTCGAAGCATTGGCACGACAATTAGGGTTTGATCCGGCACAAGCGAGTGGACTGGATAATTTCTATATCTATAAGGATGTTTACGGAATTAATGTTGATGAAATAAAGGAGCTGGTTTTTTAACAATGAATGAAATTGAATTGAAATTTCTTAATATTGATGTTCCTTCGTTTGAAGAGAAATTGAAAATGATCGGTGCAAAATTCGTTCGAGATGATTCGCTTGAGGAATGGCTTTTCTGGAGGCCTGAATGGAAAGAATTCCGTGGTAGGGTCAGACTACGCACTTCAGGAGATGTTCATCAGGTGGCATACAAAGAGACAACTCGTGGAACTGGTGAGGGGAACTTGGAGCTTGAATTCGAAGTTTCGGATTCTAATACTGCTTTAAAATTTTTAAAGAAAGTTATTTCCAGCGAGGACATCCGTCATCAACAAAAACGACGTAAATCCTATTCCGTTGAAATGGATGGCGTTCCAGTTACGATTGATATAGATTTTTGGCCACGCATTCCTCCTTATGTTGAGATTGAATCGACTGATCGAGCAGCTATTGATAAAGTAGTGTCGTTACTTGGCCTCGATCTAAAAGATGCTGTAGAACTTGATGCGAGGGATATTTATGGAAAAATTTATGGCATCGAGATTAACGGTATTAAGGAGTTAGTTTTTTAGAATAAGGAGCAAGTACGTTGACAAAAAATAAAGTCATCATATTTGATTTTGACGGAACACTTGCTGATACATTCTCAACTGTTATCGAGATAGTGAACGGAATGTCCAAGGAATATGGATACGAACCGCTTGGCATTGAGCTAATCTCCGCTTTGCGGCATAAAAGAGCTCAGGATATTATTAAGATTTTTAGAGTCCCGATCTGGCGGATTCCCAAGCTGCTTTTTGTCGTTAAAGATGCTTTAGGAAAGAAAATAGGAGAGTTACTACCTTTTGAAGGAATACCGGAAATGCTTTCTCAGCTTAAGAGTGAGGGATATGTGATTGGAATCTTGTCATCCAATAATCTTGAAACGGTAGAAGAATTTGTTAAAAAGAATAAAATCGATCAATTCGATTTTATTTATGTTGAAAAAAACTTATTTGGTAAGGCGCGAGTCCTGAAAAACTTGATGAAGCGTAAGGAATTTGACCCTAATTATGTAGTGTATGTTGGAGATGAAACCCGAGATATTGAAGCAGCTAAGAAAGCAGGGATAAAAATTATTTCTGTCGATTGGGGATTTAATGCGGTTGAAGCTCTCGAGAAATTATCGCCTGACTATCTAATTAGTAAGCCAGAAGAACTGCCTGAGATTGTTCGAAAACTTTAACCTTCTTTACCTCTGTTACATCTTTGATTATACTCACTGCAAGATATGTTTAAACTAGATAGAAGTACGATGCAATACATTCGAGACTTGTCCGATCCGGATGTTGTCTCGCAATCTGACCCCGAGTCTATTAATTTAAAGCGTGAGATTATACGGGATAATGTATTAACGCTGTTTATCGGTACCTTTGTTATTTCGTCGATAATTATTCTTTTTATATTTTACCTACCAGGTCTTTTTAATGTATTCATTCAAATTATCTTTTACTACCTCGCAAGTGTCTTAACGTACTGGAAAATCCTTATTGTTGCTTTCATCTTCTTCCTGGTGTTGCTTTTTTTCTCATTCAGACATACTTGACAGTGGTCTTTTACTCCATCTACAGTAGAGTTATTAAACTTAATTTTAGAAGGAGTACACAATGCAACTCAAAAATCTTCTTATAGGCAGCAGTATTGGACTGTTTTTCTTTGTAGTGTTTGCCGGTTCAGGCGGGATATCGCAGGCTGCCACTAAGTCAGTATCTATTTTAGATAATTCATACACTCCAATGATTCTTAGTGCACAAGCAGGCGATACGGTTATTTGGACAAATAACGATACCGTTGGCCATAGACTGGATATTCTTAATGCTAGTGATAGTTCTTTTGTTGCGGGAAATGATCTTCTGCCGAAAGTTTCGACATCTACAGCAGGAAGGACTTTATCGCGAAAGTTTAATGAAGAGGGTAGTTATATTTACCGTTTAGATCAGCAAGCATCAGTATCCGGTTCACTTGTTGTCTTTGGCTCACTTACCACTCCAAGTGTAGAGCCGACCCTCACTGCGACCCCAACATTGAGTCCTACACCAACTGCTACCGCAACTGCAACGCCGAGTGTTACTCCAACCACGTCCCCGACACCAAGTGTATCTCCGACTCCTACGGCTACTGTGACTGCAACACCAAGCCCAACACCTTCGGTCACTCCAACTCCCACCGCTACTACGACTCCAACCAGTTCACCGACACAAACACCTACTCCTACTGCGACGCCAACAATGACTCCTACGCCAACGATTTTACCAACCGCTACACCGATACTGACTCCCAGTCCTACACCTACTTTAACACCTACTCCTTCGCCTACAGTTACGGCAACTCCGACCTCAACCCCTACCAGTTCTCCGACAACGAGTCCGACAGTTCAGCCTACAGTCGCTCCTACTGTCCAGCCTACTCCTAGCCCAATAGGCGAAGTGCTTCCCGCGTTCTCAGTTTTTCGTAGAACATCGTGTACGGCCGCGCTGATTAATAATTCTACACAAGTGCGAACTGATAAAGTAAACGCGATTACGCTAAAGCGCGGGACATGGAATGTTTTAAGTTTACAGAATACGCCTCCGACTGTTTCAATTCAAGTTAAATTGATTTCCGTTCGAACTGTAAATCTGATGTTCGGAAGCAGCCCATTCTTTGGCTTGGATAGAACACTTACTGCAAATATGACGACTTCCTTTATCGATACTTCAGTTGCTGGTATTTTAGATCAAGCAGGCGATGCCTGGTGTAGAATCTAGTTTATGCTATTGATATGGTCTTATCTTAAAGATCCCCTAGAGGGGATCTTTTTTTATCATTATTTGGTATATACGGATACCTCATTTTCTGGTATATTTTATGTTTATGGAATTACACGAATTTCGCGATTATCTTCGTATTTTCACCACTACGCACGATGCTAACTTACATAAGACAGCTATTTTACAGATGCTTGATCCACTTGACCTGGATATTGAGTATAAAAAGCTGAACCAGGATGGTGGTTTGAATCGTGTAATGGATATTTTCGCCTCATTTTCTGAAATTGAGGATGATGACCTGGTAACAGAGTACGAGCGAAAAAGCCTGGAGCAGGTCGGGGCACTCACCCGAGAGTATTTCAAACAGAAAGCGTATTCGTCCTTTGCGAAGATGGTTTTTGCGCTCACTCTCGAATCCTTTGCAGAGAAATATGATTTAGGGTTGGATGAGGATCAATTAACGGAAGTTCGAGTAGAAGATGTCTATAATACTATTCCTTCAGAAATCTATTTACAGACTTTTCTGCTTGAAAGCATGTCCGATGAATCTGCCTTTAACTGGAATCGTGATACCGTTATAATTGAACAGTCGCTTCTTGCTCTAACCGTCTGTTTTAGTGACATTTATGCTTTTCTTACTGAGGATGATGAATATGAAGAAGAGGTAGCGGACTAGAGAATGTTTAAACTGCTAGTACTATCTTCTCTCGGATTATTTTATTGTGTCTCTGGCTAGAAAAGTTTTCAGTGACATCATTCCTTGCTTGTATTCCCATTTTTTGGTTTAGGGTTTTATTCTGAAGTAACAGATACGTTTTTTCAGCTAGCTCGACTTCATCAAAAGGAGAGATTAGAAAGCCCGTATGTCCATTATTTATTATTCCTGAAGGTCCAGCATTATTCCACGCTACTACAGGTACACCGCATGCCATGGATTGAATAATCCCTTTACCAAAATCTTCTTCTGGAGCGGGATATATATATACTAACGCATTCTTATATAGGAGGAGTGTTTCAGCTTCTGATGTGTACCCAACGAACTTTATTAGATCAAGCAACCCTAATTCTTCAGTTAATTTTTGTAATTCCAATGTATAGGATGTTGCTGCTCCGGTAATTACCATTTTGGTATTGGTAGTATACTTAGTTCTTAATTTTGCCATCATATTAATTGCATACTTGAACTTTTTTTTCGGCATATGTCGGTTGGTAACAAGAATATATGGTTTAGAGATTATGTTATTTTTTAGTCTCAATTCGCCGCTGAAGCGATTGGTATTCGCCATTTCAGAATCCGAGATTGGTTCTGCACCGGGAGGGCAATTTATGATTTCCCGCTTGTAGATATCTTTAAAAAGTTTTTGGGAGTAGGTACCTTCTGTGATCACGCTTTGGGCATTAGCAATAATTTTCTTATCTATCCATCTGAATATTTTTTTGCCAAGCCTCATAATTATTCTAGCGATAATGCTCATATCTTCTTTTAGTCCAAATTCCTTATCGATTTTGCGAGGGAATAAAAATCCTTGAGGATACGGCATGTATACAAGATATGGTTTTTTATGTATTAGAGATGCAATATATGCAAAATATGGACCGGCCTGGTTGGCTCCGTAAAAAAAATCAGAATTTTTTATCGTAAAGACTAAAAAAGGTGCCAAGGACGCGGCTATTACAATATATATTTCTCTTGGCAAATTTAGACGAAAAAACCATAGAGGAAGTAGCGGATAAACCGGGTATTTATTAATTATATCGGGAAAGCAGGATTCCTTATTTATATACGGAGCGTAACATTCGACTTCAAAGCCTTCTTTTTGTAAAAAATCTATTGTTTCCAATAATGTGTGTTCTGCTCCGCCGGAGAAAAAAAATTCAGTATGGAATATTACAATTTTTTTCATATCGTTTTTTCAGGTTCATCAGGAGTTTCTTCGTTCGGATCTTCATGTACTTTCATCGTCAGATCTTTGCGTAATTCCTTGGCTTTCTGTCGGGTACTAATAAAAGTCGGGATAAATTTGTGTGGCTTAATTATCCCGATTACATACAATAATAGAAATATGGCAGTCGTAAGGGCGAGTGCGTTGAATGAAGAGTATTTTAATGACGTTTTTATATATAGTGTAGCGACATTACCCTTTTGTACCGGTGGAATCCTTATTCCCATAAAGCGTGGGCCTGCAGTGAATACCTCCAATGTCTTATTTCCCTTTGCACTGGATTTAAGCGATGCTGCCCATAGTGGGTAATAGCTTTCACGGAAATAGAGAGTGGTTTCCTTATCTGTTGATTCTTCAAAAGTAAAATTGACTTCATCGGGGTTCCCCCGGGAAACATTTACTTTTAAGTCCTGAGTGTTTGATGTAGAGCCTTGCAATGCCCAATCTATAGTATGTGCCAATAGATCTATTTCTTCTTTATTTTCATTTTTTCCACCTTCTATATGCATAATACTATTCATACCTGACCAGACAACTCTTCCTTTTTCGTATTCTTTAGCTACCAGAAGGGGATTATTGTTGGTCTGTAAAATAACATGACTGCCGCTACGAATATCAGTGGGAGTCGAGACGCCCCATAAGGCAGAAGGAGGTAATGTTAATAATCCAATATCCTTATTGGGCGGGGAATAATTCATAAAAGCAGTATCGTCAACTAACATTCGTGCGCTCGTGCCAACTTCTTTCCACTGGTACGCGTTTGATGGGAAAAATGCGGTCGCATCTTTTAACTGCCAGTCGGGATTATTAAATTGCCAGCCGGTATCAATGAAAAGTCTTCCACCGGACTTTACATACTTATCTAAAATATTTCTGGCTTTGGCTTCATTATGATATTTATACCCTTCAAGATACAACATATTAAACTTCTGTAATTCATCGAGAGAATAGTCATCAAGGAATTCTGTTCCGCTAAATACTATCGCTTTATCATAGGGAATTACGCCAAGATTTGCTATTTTGAAGGCTTGATCATACAAGTAATGTTTCTGATCAGTTATAAATAATATTGCCGGTTTATTTGTCCACGATGTAATTGAGGTTGGGTTTTTAAATCGCCACCAGTCTTTGTTTTCTTTATCTATAGATCCTTCGTTTAATATGATATTCTCCCAGTTAGGGTCGTTCTTATACTGATTTAAGGCTGTTTCAGTGTTGGTAATTGCTAAGATGTACTCGTAGCCGAAGTATTTTGCTATTTCTGAAATAACTCCTGGTTTCTGATTAATAGGTTGGTCTGCGTACATTACTGAGGATTGATAATTCCAGAGCGCCGCAAAAAGATTTAACTCATGGACGTATACTTGTGTTTGAGAAACGTCGGTTAGCAAAGGGGATTGCATGATCATGCTGCCGGTTTTTGCAGATAAATCGAAGCGAGTTTCAAGCGGTTTTTGAGGAATATGCGAGAAGAAGGTATTACTTTCGGCGCTGAGTAGAGATGCTTTTGGCTCGATAAATTTGATATCAGGCCAGTTAGAACGGGTCAGCTGGTATTCTAGTGGCATATAAAAGTTAAGACACCAATGATTTGCTGCGGCCATTTCTTTTCGGGACATCATTTCGCATGTTTTTAGAGTTCTCGCAATGGTGTTTTTGGAAATGATTCCACTTTTTTGAATGAATTCATCACAAATACTATTTAAATTTTGATCGTCTTTTGTATTCGCATTGCATGTCTTCTCCAATTGCCCTGGGTTATAAGAGTTAAACGTTGCACGGCGTGCTTCATTTTTTTCGGACTGATCAGGTATGGGTTTGGGCTGGTCCCAAATGTCGCGAAGATCGGTGCGTCGGTTATTGGCAATTCTGAATATGGGAGCATCTCCCGGTTTATTTATGATGACCATAGTATCTCTTTTAGGTAATTTAAATAGAATTGCGTCATTTTTGACTTCGATCTGATAGATTACTGCAACGGTGAAAAACAGTGTTAGAGCAATCGCCGGAAGAGGTCGCACAAGATGGATCCAGGTGAAGTGGATTCCGTGTATGGTTCGTTTAAATATTACATCGAGAATAAAAAGAAGACTGTCGCCCATCATGAATGCGCCGTAAGCTGCAATAATAGGGATTGTTATTCTAAATAACGTCCATAACGATCGAAGATATACGAAACTCAGATCCTGAAAATACGTGTATGCGAAGAATCCAAAGGTAGAACATATCCCCAAATAAAATAATTTTTGTGTTCTTAGTGGCCCAAAAATTACTCCAAACGCAGCAAGAATCCAAATAGCAAGTGGAATAGAGAATTCATTAAAAATAAACCGGTAATCAGGTTGATACAAATATTCTAATTGAGCTAGTTGTTTAAGAGTTGGACGGTTTGGTTCAGTTGAGACTTCTTTGACGAATAGATCTCCGGCATATCCACCGACTTTTGATTGATGTGTATAGTCGAGATACGGGATTAATCGCCATGCAAAAGTTGCCGCAAATAAACTAAAAAATATTAAACCTACTACTATTGTATTTTTTAGTGCTTCTACTCTTTGTCTTCTGATTTCATATAAGCCGCGTGAAATAATCATTAATGGAATAATATGGGTTAAACTGAATCCAGCGCCAAAATGAGCAAGGAAAGCGAGAATATAAAATAGTAAACCTCCCGCTAGAGCGATTCTTTTTTTAATTGAGTTGTCTTTTTTAAAGCTGAGGTCAATAAACCAATCGATACATATCAGGGCCGGAGGAATAAACATTATTGAGACACTTTCAGCATAAAATCCCCACTTATAGGACCAGTACCACGTAGTAGGAACAATTAGATAAAAAATTCCAGCGATAATACCAATAATTTGCCTAATATACGCCTGGCGTGGGTATTGGAGTCGCGTCCAACAAAATAGAAAAATTCCGATTGCTGTTATCGGAAATGAGATAAATCTTAACGTATTAAATATAGGAAAAATCGGAATCTTAGTAATGTTGTGAATAGCCAGCACTATCATAAACGCTAACCATTGATATCCAGCCATAAATGAAACGCCCGCACCTTGCAATGGGTACCAGAACGGTATTTGAGGAAAGAAGCGATTCATCCATTGCACATACCCGTATGCACTTAACATGTCAGTGCCGGTATTATTCTGTGCAAACGTGGGATCAATGATAAATGCTAGAAATGCTAAAAGAGCTGTTGCAATAACACAAATACTTGCCTGGAGCAGTGTGTTTGTTGTGATACTGAAAATATTAAATGTGTATTTTGCTATTTTTTTCATTTCTATAGTTCTTATTCTTCGTCACTCGGATTGTCGTGTACCTTAAAAGTAGCATTTTCTGTTTTTACTGACTGGACTTTATTTTTAGTTCTCCACAGATAGTAACTGACTGTTCGATCAAGAGCAGATGTGATTCCAAAAGTATAAAGTATTAAATAGGTAAGGGTAGTGATGCCTAAAATATTTAAAATAATCTCTTTTGGGGTACTCTCTACTTTGAAGGTTATGGTTTGGTGCTTTTCTATTGGAGGTAACCTCATCCCCGTTAAACGCGGACCTGCTCTGTAAGTTTCTATTTCTTGGGTTTTATTTTCCTTCTTTAAGTAAGCGTGCCATTTAGGATGAAAGCTTTCTCTCCAATACAATGTTGTCGTCGTATCTGTTTTTTCATTAAATACAAATTGAACCTTGTCTGGAGAAGGGCGTGATACTGAGACTTGATAATCGGTATTTGTGTTTGTAGTATTATTTATTAACCATTGTAAGGAATGCTTAAGTACTTCGATTTCTTTTTCATTCTCGTTCTTTCCACCTTCAATATGCGGAATAATATTCATACCTGACCAGATCACTCTTCCCTTACCATGACTTTTTGCTATAAGTAGGGGAGTATTATTGCTTTGTAAAATAACTTCGGCACCGTCCCTAATATCTTGAGGCACAGATATACCCCAGGCACTTTCGTAATTTGTTAAGAAGCCAATATCTGTTTGCCCGCCTTCCATTCCTATCGCTGATGCTTTGTCCAAAATCATACGTGACCTGGGGGAGGCTTCTTTCCATTTGAGATTATTAGTTGGAAAAAATGGAGGCGCTGCAGATAATTCCCAATCAGGTGCCTCGTATCTCCAACCAGTATCAATAAAGAGATTACCACCGTTTTTGATATACGAATCTAGCAGTGTAAACGCGGTTGATTGATTGTGATAATTGTATCCTTCTAAAAACAATACATTAAACAGAGAGAGTTCTTCGAGAGAATAATCATCTATGTACCGACTTCCTGCAAACATTGTGGCTTTATCGTACGGAATAATACCCAAATTAGCTATTTTGAAAAATTGGTCATATAAAAAAGTGTTCTCATTGCCTACAAATAATACTGCAGGTTTGTTCGTCCAGGTTGTTAAAGTTGTAGGTTTCTTGAAATGTCGCCAGTTTGGTTTTTCGGTTTTTTCCCAGTTCTCATCGTTATCAAAAAGGGCAGCCGCGGTTTGAGAGTTTGTTGCCTGATAAATATACTCATATCCAAAGTACTGAGCTAACTCGGTAATTACCCCCGGCTTCTGGTTTATTGGCTGATCAGAATACATTACTGAAGATTGGTAATTCCACAACGCACTGAATAAACTTAGATTATTGATATAGACTTGTGTCTGTGAAACATTGGTTAGGAGCGGCGCTCGCATTATGATGCTGCCTGTAAGTCCTGATAAGTCGTATCGAGTATCTAGTGGCTTATCCCGAATAAGAGAGAAGAACTCTTTTTCTTTATTTATGTCTGAAAAATCTGCTTTTGTTACATCCAGTGGAGGCCAGTTCCCTGGATTCAGCTGATAGGAGAGGGGTAACACATTAAGGGTATTACAGAATCTAAATGTATACTCTGACACTTTTTCGTTTTTATTAATACAATAATTTGTGGTTTTTTGAATATCGGCTTGGGAGAGCAATATAATTCGATTAGTTTCTTTGTTAAGCGCTTTTTCACACATCTCGTTTATTAAGGAAATTTTGCCTGGATTTTCTTTACAAATATAATAAAGTTCCTCTGGAGTATAGGAAGAATCAACGTTTATTTCTTTCTCTTTATCCTGGGAGGGATCATAAATGGTCACTTTATAATTAGCAGGTACCTGCTTCCATAAATTTGTAGTGCTTATTTTTCCAGTTCCAATTCTTTGAATTCTTGAATTATCGCGACCTTTTTCTACTTTCGCGTAATTGATAATAAAAGCCAGGTATACTGTTAAACTTCCCATTAAAATTATTATTATTAATGGCTTGCAGATAGTATTCCAATTGAATTGTATTAACGAAGGTGTTTTTTTGATTAGCTTATCAACAATCGTAAAAGGTAATTCGCAAAGAATATACAAGCCATATGCTGCGAGTATTGGAACTATCATTCGATATATCGTCCAGACGGAACGTGCATTGAGAAGTTCAGCAAATATACCAATTTTATTGAGAATGAACAATATTATCGGAAGCGATAACGTAAGTAATCCGTAGGTAGCCATGATTCCAAAAATATACATTTTTCTTGAGCGTAATCCCCCAAGGGTTCCGCCAATTGCTGCCAGTATCCAAATAAATGGTTGCAAAGCCCAATCGTTTAACGATCGGCGTGGATCAGAGTTATTATAATATTCGAGTCCTAATACTTGTTTCAGATGTAGGGTCCTTTTTTCATCTATATCACTTAGTTTTATTGAAGAATTGGTGTATCCTGAAAAGCCGCCTTTTGCAACCTCTGCACTATAGTCTTGAAAGTTGGCGAATCTCCATGCGAATAAACCGGTAAGACTGATATAGATACAGACTCCAACAGTTATTCCCGTGATGAACGATTTTTTTATACCTATAAGGGACACACTGGATACTACTCTTCCTAAAATGAGAATTAAAAAGACATTGGTTAACCCAACTCCAGTTGAGAAATGAGTAAGAAAAGTGAGCGTATAGAATAGTATGCCGACTAACAAGGCAAGACGTTTTTTCCAATCGTGCTGCTCTTTAAAGTGCTTATCTATAAAATAATCAAGAAGAATAAGCGTCGGTGCTGTAAACATGTATGAGACCGTTTCTGCATAAAACCCCCATGGAGTTGCATATACATAGGTAAGAGGTGCAATTAAATACAAAATTGCAGCAACTATTCCGATTGCCTGCCTTGACACTTTATTCTTAGGATATTCAAGCCTCGTCCAACAATAAATAAATATTCCGATTGCTGTGATTAAGAACGAGGAAAATTCTAGAATATTAAATGATCGAATTAGTGATATATCTGTAATTCGGTGAAAAAGTACCACTAGATAGTGAGAAAGAAATGGATATGATGCAATAAAAGAAACTCCGGCACCCTGTACTGGGTACCAAAAGGGAACGTCAGGGAAAAATTTGTTTATCCACTCTACATACGTATATGCACTAAAGGAATCGGTTCCTACAGCGTTGAATGAGTTAATATTTGACCAATTAGTAGCGTAAAAGATAAAAACTATTATTGCCAGGCCGATGCCAGCAATTCCAATTTGAATAGCTGAAGATATTAACGTAAGTAGTATTGTTTTTGGGTTTAGTTTATTCATCAATCTTTTTTGTGAGTCCATTACTACTATAATATAGCGCGGATTATGATGGTAGTAGTTGTACTATGCTTTTCGACCGACAACATTGATCGCAGTCCAGAATGGTCTGTATTTTTCAATTCTTTGAAGGAATGGTTTTAACTTAGTGGGGAAATGTGGCAACTGCGGAGTAAACTCGTAGCGAAATGTTTTTACTTGTGTGAAGCCTGCTTCTTTATGCCACCTTCGTATAGTGCGAGGCATAAAGGATTTTTCATAGCCGGTAAACATAAATCTTGTCCTTAAAATTTTGTTGTGAATGAAGTAAAAAATTTGCTTGAGTATCGGGACCTCAGGTATGTTTCCCGAAAGTTGTCTATAGGTGAGTGAACTTATAGATACGACCGGAACCGTATTTACTATGAATCCATTTTTTTTAGAAATTCTATATAGTTGATGGAGTGTCTGACGAGTGTCTTCGAGATGCTCCAGCGTACCCCCTCCATAAATAATATCAAAGGTGTTCTCTTTAAACGGCGGATGAGCGATATCTGCACATACCAAGAAGCATGGAATTTTATGTATACGGGCAATGTGCTTAGTTAACTTCAGGGCGGTTATTGAGAAATCTATTCCATAAATTGTGTAGCCTTTTTTTGTCATTGTATCTATAGCAATGCTACCACCAATTCCTAACTCGAGAAATCTACCATTTTTTTTATCGGGTAGCGATTCAAGATATTTTCGAAAAGGGAAATACTCTTTTATTTTCTTCTTAGCGAAGATGTGTAGTTTCTCTTCAGAGGTTTTTCCCTCGTCGTATAGTTCATGGAATTTTTTCATTGAAAGCTTTGTTTGTTCTTCATCTATGTTTTGTGTAAAAACAGGTATTCCTTCAATGATAGGAAATAGTCTTGTACAATTTGCGCAGGACAATTTTTCAACGCTGATAATAAGATGAGTGTGACATTCTGGACAGGCCAATAAATCAGTAAATTGTTTATTCATATTTATACTAGTTTTAGTAACTCGCTTTCCAGCAGCGTTGCTTGTATTTTGTTATCGAATAATTTTTCTGCTCGAGCGCGATTTAATTTTCCTAAGCGTATTCTTTCATCGCTGTCGTTAATCATTTTACTTAATTCAGTTGCGAGCTTATTAACATCCGCTTCTGCTACGAATCCGTTTTGACAGTCAACCTCTTCAGTAATTCCGCCAGATTTTGTTGTAATAATAGGTAGACCTGAAGCTTGTGCTTCGAGTAGCGTATACGAGAAATATTCGCGCCAGATTGGGAATGATGCCAGCGTATCGGTTTCCGATGGAGAGCAGAAAATATCTGCGCTTCTATATATTTCAGGTAACTGTGAATAATCGATCCTGCCATAATATTTAATTGGTAGTTCGGTCGAGGCGTTGCGGATCATCTCTTCGAACTGGCCACTCCCTGCGATGTGCAGTTCGATTTTTTTAATTGATTGAAATACCTGACTAAACGCTTTCAGTAGTGTAACAATTCCTTTTGCCTTTGTGAGCCCTCCGACGTATAAAATCTTGACTGTACTATTATCTTTATTGAGTGCGGGAGTGAAACGCTCAAGATTAATTCCCGGGTAAATTACTATAGTTTTTTCTCTCGGGATTTTAAGCGAATCAGTAAATTCGTAAGCTTTATTATTGCGAAGAATGAATAAAGAGGTGTTATTAATTACTTGTTTTGTAATCCAGGAGTAGGGGGGTAGCCAAGATGAAATGTGGCGAGGAAGATTACACCAAATGACAGTATATGCAGGGATTTTGTTTTTTTTTGCGAACTGTACTGCCTGGTAATTCCAAAAATAATACGTATCGGTGATGCCAATTAGAGAACTGCCCTCCAATACGGATTCAATATTACTGAGCGTTTGCCATGACATGTTATTCGGATTTTTATATTTTAATTCGAGCGGGTCAAAACCGAAGGGCTTCCTATACGGTAAAGGTGTATACGCGATATTCGGAAAGGAATTAATATTGGGAGAAAAACTTTCTGTACCATATAGGTGTGGTCGAAAGTCTTGAAATCTGTTGTAGAGATCAAGATTTACGAGTCGACTTTCACTGTTTACTGTTAGTTTTTTCATTTAGGTCAAAAGCTTCGGTTACTGTTTCGGCAATAATATCATGACCTGCCTGCGATGGGTGTAGAAGGTCTATCGAGAGAGACTTTTCTGCGCCGGCTGCTTTCATTGGCGTGTACACATTGATCAGAGGTATATTTTTGCTGTATGCGATGTCTCTCATCATCTTATTCCAGATAAGGTCTTTTCCACCATTTTTAGTCCAGTCCTTATCACAGCAATTTTGATAATAGATATTAAGTAACATTACGGTGCGGTCTTTGGAAGGGGCTGCGACATCGAGTATTTTTTCTAGATTGTTCTTAACATCAAACATCTTAAATCCGCCATTTTCTGATTCAGCACCTGCAACCAGATCGTTTATACCAACGCCGATAGTTACGAGATCGGGTTTATTTTCATCGAGTTCAGTTTGCATTCGTTTTACTAGCACGGTGGTGGTGGTTCCGGTGGTTCCTGCATTAATTACTTTAATCTGGGGAGAATTTTTTTTAAGATGCTGTGCGAATTGGTCAACCCAACCGTTGCCTTTAACCGCTCGGTGTCCTTCCGTAACACTGTCTCCTGTTGCTAAATAAGTAGAGTAGGATTCTTTATTGTTTTGAAGCACCTTTGCATCGGCTGATTTGGTCTCTACTCTGACCGCTTCTCCAGGTAACCCCTCAATTTTATGATCGAAGGTTAATGCTGAAACAGAGTAAGTGTAGGTTTCACTTGGATAGAGATTGGTATCGGTATACGTGTTAAGTCCTGCGATGATGTCGTTATACCAAAAACCGTCACGATAAATTCGGAATCCTGAATGTGTTACGAATGCTGCCGTTTCAGGATTATTTATTGCAATCTTTTCACCATCAAATTTCCAGGATAACGATACACTGTCTGAGGTTGCGAGAGCCGTCAATTCCGTAGGTGCATTTAAATCAGAGTGGGTCTTCTCCTTATCTAGAGTGACAATTACTTTGTCTGCGCCGAGTATCTGCGGTTGATTTTTATCCTGTCCAGTTTTTGGTATAGATTGTATTTTCCGAGAATAGTCTGCATAGATGAGTACTATGGAACCACACAGAAGCAAAAATGCAAGAATAACGATGATTTTATTCATAAACTGTTAATCAATTGTAAGAATTTTTCGAAATATATTTTAACTGTAAGTTGGGTTGTAACATATTTCCAACCGTTTTGAATAGTATACTCGTATCTCTCAGGATGAGAAATATACGCTACGATCGCGTCAGTTAATTCCTTAGCATCATTTTTTACGACTATTCCAATCTCTCTATCCTTCAGTATCATCGCAGCTCCTGATCCTTCCACGACGATAGGTATTTTCTTGAACAATAATCCTTCAAAAGGAGTTAACCCTAGTCCTTCAGGGTAATACGCTGTTTGCAATACTATGTCCGTAATTCTGTAATATTCTTGAATTTGTGCATAGGTTAGTTGACCGGTAAATATAATATTTGAATTCTTTAATCTGTGAGAATCGAATTGTTTGTGATTCCCAGCTCCGATAAGTATCAGTGTTATGTTAGGAATTTTTTCTGTAACATGTGCGATTGCGTCGATTGCCAGTTGTTGGTTTTTAAATGGATGAAGTTGACCAATACATATAATTACTTTATTAGTTCCAATTCCAAGCCCATATCGGAGGTCATTACTAGCTTGCGAGGAGGTTTGGGATACCGATGGAATAATTTCGGTTACCATGAGTTTAGGGAAAAGCTCATGTGCAGTGTTTGTTACTTTGGGTGAGTTAGTTACTGCTATTGTATTTTTAGTAATCAATAGTCGATTTATGCTAAGAATTGTAGAAAAATATAGTTTATGGATTTTCGTTGCATTTGGAGGTGGGAATTCCTCGAGTGAGTGGATCATCCAGGTTACTTTTTTCTTAAGAAGTTGGCCAATTAAAATTGAGGGCCAGAGACATGGGAAACTGTCGGTTACTAATACATCAGAATTGCGTGCATGCCTTAGTTCGTATATACAGGTAAACGATGCAAAGATCGTAAATATGATGTTATTTTGAAATAAGATATTAATTGCGTAAGGAGGTGTAATTAACTCAATCTTTGGATTAAAGAAATTTTCAGAGAGTGACAAGTCTTTTTTCAAGAAAATAATTTTAACCTGATGTTGCTGCTCGATTAACGAACTAGTTAATGATGCTATTACTCGTTCTGCACCGCGATAACTTAAAACAGGCTGAATAAACAAAAATCTCATATTATTTTATTACTAAATAATCAGCGATAACTACCGCATCAAGTCCGGAGTTGAGAAAACAATTAATCGCCTGTTGAGGAGTGCACACAATGGGTTCGTTCATAACATTGAATGATGTATTGAGTAAAACAGGCACTCCGGTCAGCATATTAAATGCTTTAAGCAGTTCGTAATAGTCTTGGTTTTGCTCCCGAGTAACTGTTTGAACACGAGCTGTCCCATCGATATGAGTTACAGAAGGAATTATTTTTTTCTTTTCTTCTAGGACATCGAAGGTTACAATCATATACGGTGAATCTATCGTACAATTTCTAAAATATTCTGGTGCGTTTTCTTTTAATATTGAAGGTGCGAATGGACGAAACCCTTCTCTGAATTTAACCTTTGCATTTAATTTATCTTTATTTTCAGAATTCCTGGGGTCTGCCAGAATTGATCTATTACCCAAAGCTCTTGGACCAAATTCATGAGCGCCTTGGAACCAACCAACGAATTTCCCGTCGGCCAGTAACTGAGCAGTTTTTTGGTAAATGTTTTGTTCTTTGGAATATATAACTCCTGCCGATTTGAGTGCATCAATAATTTCATACTCATTCGTCTCATATCCTAAATACGGTGATTTATTACGTGAAGAGGTGATTTGATTGGAGGCGTATTTATAGTATGAGAGAAATGCTGCACCGACGGCAATACCATCATCACCTGATGCCGGATACATATATACTTGCTTAAATATATCAGATTCAATAACTTTTCCATTGCTGACGCTGTTTAAAGTAACTCCGCCTGCCATGCAAAGTATATCCTCATTGGTTATTTGTTTTGCCTTCATAACTAAATTCATTACCGAATCTTCGAGAATGATTTGTGCCGCTTTGGCAATATTTTCGTGTATATGTGTGATAGGATCTTTTTTTGTTCTTGGTAGTCCGAACAACCCATTAAACTTTTCTGAAACCCCGCGACGTGGATTCCACCAGAAATCAAAGTATTTTAAGTTGAGTTTAAGCTTTCCATTTTGTTTGATAGCAATTACTCTTCGCATTTTTTCTGCGAGGGATGAATCGCCGTAGGAAGATAACCCCATCACTTTGCCTTCATCACAGTTTCGCAAAAATCCTAAATAGTATGTAATTGCAGTATAAAAAAGTCCTAAAGAATGTGGATAATTTATCTGTAACATTCTCTTAATTCGGATTCCACTAGCTTTATATATGCGAGTCGAAGCTTTTTCACCCCGACCATCGACTGTGATAATAGCAGCTGAATATGCACAGGAAGGAAAATAACAGGATGCTGCATGTGCGTCGTGATGATCATTAAAAGCGACTTTTCCAGAATATTTTAGTGTGTTTCGTATAAAATAACGGGTATCTATTATATTGAAAATATTCTTAATTAGATTAAAAAAATGATTATCTCCATTCTTAATAATGGTTCTCGTTGTTACAGGGATGATTTTAAAAAGTCCTATTGAGTCTAAAAGCCATAGAACTCGCCAATGTAAGAAATTAAATCCGAATGAGATTTCCTGAATTTCGTTTACATTCTTAATTCCGGCTTTTTTGATACAAAAATTAATTGCATTTATAGGGATCTTTGCACTGTGTTTTTCTCGGTTGAATCGTTCTTCACTGCTTGCCGCCACTATAATTCCATCTTTAACTATAGCGGCGCTACTATCATGACTGAAGGGGTTTATTCCAAGTGTTATCATGTGGGTAGAGTATAGCGTTGTCGAGCGTACGTCAAGGATTTAGGAATATGAAGAATGAACTATCGGTGTTGATTATTCAACCATGGTTAAACTACCGTGGTGCGGAAAGTGTATCAATAGCGCTATGCAAAGATCTGAATGGAAGGGGAGTTAATTCAAAAATAATGTGCTTATTCATATCAGATGCGGTTGCATCGGTTTTGGACCGAGATCAATTGATATTGCCGCATCCGTTTTTTCAGGGAGTTTTTCGTAACCGAATTGTGTTTATGCTGTTTGGTTTCTGGTGTCTCCTGTTTTTATGTATGAAGAATGGTCATAGGTTCACGGTATTTAATCCCCATAACTTTCCTTCGGTGTGGGTTGGAGTGGTTTGTGGACTGATTTTTCGAAAACGGGTAGTGTGGACGGTACATAATTTTCCGCAACATCCGTTCCGTGGAGTATTAGGTACGTTATTCGAGTTTATTATCCTTCCCTTAGATTTCCTTTTTGCTCGAAAGGTTGACACCATTGTATCTGTCTCGCATAAAGTATCTGACATAGTTAAGATGAAGTATTCGAAGCTATCTTTTGTTATCTATCCCGGAATTGATCTTGATTTTTGGTTTTCTCAAGAACTAAAACTAATTCCCGTAGCTTACCAGGGTAAACGGATTCTTCTTCATGTTGGCCAAATACGAACCGAAAAAAAGCAAGATTATACACTGGAGTTATTTCGATCTCTTGCAGAATCGTGCCCTGAGCTGGTACTTATTTTTGCCGGTGAACGAATTGTAAATTCATTTCCTGACATGCGAAGAATTCCTGAACTGTTACAGCAGCGAATAATTTTTACGGGAAGAATTACGAAAGAAGAGCTCCATGCACTCTATTCAGTTACTGAATTTCTTATTTTTCCTTCTTCGTGGGGTGAAGGTTGTAGTTTGGTCCCTCTTGAGGCGATGGCGAGTGGTGTTACCCATGTGCTTGTTTCCCGAGGATGTGGTGTTGATGAAATACTAACTGATTCAGGCAAAGGGATAGTTTTTGATACTGATGGAGAGATCCACCTGGTTGCAGAACTGGTTAAGAAAAGATATCAATCTCGCTCGAAAGAAGACTATATGGAAATAATACAAAACTTTTCGCATTCACATTTTACTGATGAATATTTAAATATTTTCAAAAGGTAAGTGTTTGATTTGGAAAAAATGCCTCCAGCGGTGTAAGCGAAGGGAGTAGACCTTGAGAAATCTCCTTTAAGACGTAAAATGCGTTGGTGCCTGAACTCTCGCAGGCAACTAAATTATATCCTTTTTTATGAGCTAGTTTTGTCAGCGTGGTTAGCGATGCCCCATGATACAAATTGCTTTCGTGTTTATTCCCCGTGTATGATTCCGGAGCATAAATGGTTGATATAGAACTTGTTTCCGAAAATCGCCCATTATATTCGATTACCACGATTCGAGGTTTTACTGTTGTAATTGCTTCCCATATCCAATAATCATTTCCATCAATGTCTATCGAAAGAAGATCAATCTCACCGGTTATGCCTAACGTTACTAATGTTTTATCAATAGATTCGCGTGTAGCATTTTGTAGACTAAACTTTATCTTGGAATTATCCAACTTTAATTTCTCCGTGTAGTAATATTTTGCTAGGTTTAGGTATTCAGGAACTCTGTCAATCAATACGCCTTTCCATGCTTCATTAATAATTAAATTTGCTGAGTTATTCTCAGTTCCATCGCCTATTCCGATTTCAATAAAAGTTTTATTAGTAATGCCGATTGTGTCTAGAATAAACATTATTATTCCGTCTTCGCCGTTTTGAGAGTAAATAGTCTTCTCATTTAGATTGATCGTATTTTTAAAATTGACTGATTTCTTTTTAATTTCTTTGTTTAACTGTGATCTTTTTTTTGATAATTGTCGGTTAATTATATGAAGCTGCCACTGTTTGGGCATATTTTTTCTCAAAAACATAGCGATACTATGACGTAGATACGGGAATTTATTCAGAAATGTTTTCATATGAAATTGTGAATTTGTTTTCCTGAATATTTACTAGTTTGTGTTTCAGCATTTCCTGAATATGCGTATGCAATATTTGTAGGTGTTTATGCCATGAATATTTTTCTTCGATTGTTTTAGCTGCATTTTTGGATATTTGCCTGATGGTATCAGAATTTATCAAACAAGCCTCGATATACTTTTTCATTTCATTTCTATCTCCAAGTTTTGCTAGAAATCCATCGTGGAGATGAGTAATTGTTTTCGCAGGGCCGGCATTGTCCCATGCGATAACGGGTTTGGAATGTGCCATTGCTTCAATAATACCCATCCCAAAATCTTCTTCGGGTGAAGTATAGAGATAAACAGCGCAATGTTGATATAATCTTTTAAGTTCTTTTTCTGATACATAGCCAAGGAAATATACAAACTTCTCAAGTTTGTAATATGTAACTAGTTTTTTTAGTTCATTTGTATACTCTGTTGGTTCTCCTGAAATGAGTAAAGGGAACTTTTCCTTCATAGAGTCTAATACTTCCAATGCGTATTCGAATTTTTTATGAGGAAAATGTCGGTTAGACATAAATAAAAATGGTTGAGAAATAGTTAGAGACCTATATTGAAACATAATACTTTTTTTGTTGTTTCTTTTTTGTTTTGGACATAGAGATGCTCCTGGTGAGCACACCAGTGGTATTTTTCCATATATTTGACTCAATACGCCCTGCATATAAACTCCGTTAGTTAAAAAAATATTTGCATTCAGAATACTCTTTAAATCTATCCAGTAGAATACCGGGCGAAGAATATTTACGATATGGGGGAGTACGCGCATTTTGTGCTTAATTTGAATTCCTAACTCATTATCGATTGGGCGTTTATAGAGTATCCGAGTAGGTTGAGCAATGTAGATGAGATAAGGAATATTGAATAGCGATTTGAGAATAAATCCAAATATTGGTCCCGGTTGATTTGCACCTATAACTAAGTCGTACTTGCGGTATTTAAATGAGATAAATGGAAATAGTAAACATACCAGCATGACCCCTAGTTCAGGTTTGCGATGAAATAGTTTTGTAATGCCCGGAATAATTTCCTTAATGTTAATTTTCTTTATGAGGTCAGGAAAGCAGATTGACGTATCGAGTAAAGGTGTATAGCAATCGACGGAGTACCCGAGCTTGCGAAGCAACATAATTTCCTTGAGGGCAAGTTTCTCTCCACCGCCCGAATACAAAAAAGCGAGATGGAAATAGGCTATTTTTATTTCAGCTAGATTTATTGTAGGCATAATTAGGTATCCATAGACTATGAGTTATGAATTCTTCGCGCAAACGTTCAGTGATTATGTTGCTTTTATTCTCATTTTCAATATTTAGTTTTTCCAGAGTGAATGGTTGAGATAAGGTTACCTTTAAGGGGTTATTTTTAAGATAACTTCTTCTATCAAAGAGAAAATGGCGAATTATTTTTGCGGTTGAAATGCCGGTAATTTGGGCAGCATAGAGTTGAATACTCTTACGCTTTTCTGAACTATGCGTGATTATTTCGCCAATTCCGTTATACCAGAGTTCCGGGTTATTACTTCCGCCATCGGGAAATATTATAACTACATGTCCGTCTTTGAGAAGTTGCGCTGCTCTTTCTATCGTTTCTTTATTTTGGATCCTTACTTCATCTGGTTTTGAGTAGCCGGTAAGTTGTCTCATTGCATAAAACCCTATGGTATTTAAGAAACCACGATTGTATAAATTCTTTTTGGTTCGCGCGTACGTTATTGGGATTATTTGTTTTCCTATATTTTTACCTTTATTCTTTTGATAAATATCGGCGACAATATATACATCTTCACGGTTTAAACAGGATGCAATTATAAAAGGATCCAAACCTGTTGGGTGATTTCCAAAAATTAGAGCGGGTCCGCTGGTCTCCAGCGGTGTTTGAATATTAATTCCAATATTTAGATCGCTCAAATATTCACGAGTACTTGCAGAAAAACCTTTTATTGCAATTTTATTATCATATGCTGCGTTTAGTTTTAATATTGTTTCATAGGGCATAACCAGGAAAATAGTTTTTAAAAAGTATTTTATAAAAATGAAGCGTTTTTTATCGTAAATCCACTCAAGAATGCCAAGAGTACCTTTTTCCTTGTATAGTCGTTTTAAAGCTGGCATCATGAGATTAAACCTTTTCTCCGGTAAGGAAAAATGCATTTGAATAACCGTAGCGTGTTATTATTGTATCAATTTTCTCACAAATTGGTAGTGTAATTAGGCTTATAAAATGTGTAGTAGAGAGTGCTATTAAACCTACGGAATGATAGTGTGCTGGAGGAGTTACTTTCTCAACTATCATTAAGAATATATAGAGTGCACAGTCGACAATGAGAACAATGGTTGCATCAAATAAGTGGATTTCTGTATTTTTAAGTCCCGCTTCAATAAATAAATTTTCTATTTCTTTTGGATCAAAAAAGAGTTCTTTTACATGGCCAGCACGTTTTAGGTGGTAATCGCTTCCCAATTTTTCGAGTGCCCAGTCAAATGTAAATTTATTGTGTTTATTTATTGTATTTAACAATATTTTTCCACCAGGTTTGAGTACTCGTACCATTTCCTTGATAACTTCTCGATACTCTTTTATATGTTCAAGGTTATCAAAGCTCGTAATAAGATCAAAAGTATTTTCAGGAAAAGGGAGGTGTGATGCGTCAGCCATCAGGTAGGTGTTTTTCGGATCTTCTTGTTGTGCTTTATTTATGAGTACTGCTGAAACATCTATTCCGGTACCTCGGGATTTATAACTTATTCTTATTCTCTGGAGCAATAGTCCTGAAGCACAACCCATATCTAAAATTGAAGTGTGCTCATTAAGTGCAAGTTTATCTAGATATTGTCTTGTAGCCAGATCTTTCGGTCGTACTGTTTTTGAAAATCCTACTTCTCTTAGTAATTTCTCCCAAGGATTTAAGGGAGGATTTTCATCGTAATGACTAGCTTGCCACTTGGTGTGGTCTGAGAATTCGGACATAGATAGAAGAGTAAGGGTAATTGCAAAGAGCGTCAAGAAGAGAAGAGGGTATTTATTAGTAAGCAGTCCATATAGTGTATTTGATCAGTATTGGGTACTGCACGAATTCTGATTAATTGAAAATTAAATTTATCGGAAACTAGATTAGAAAATAGAGATGAGATTGTGTAATTATAGTTTTCTTGAATAGCTACTTCGATTAATAGATATTTAGTTCTTTGAAGACTGTTTATTGCTCCCTCGAGAACTTGTAATTCATGTTGTTCGGTATCAACTTTTAATAGATCGATGGATTCAATATTTTGTGCTGAAATGAATGAGTCGAGAGTCTGTGATTGTACTTTTTCATTACCATTTTTGTTTATGCTACTTAGCTCATTGCGGATTTCTTTATAGTTCATGTATTTTACCCCGTTTTGGTTGGAGATTGCTTTATTTATGGTAAAGGTTTTTGAGTCACCTTCGAAGTTTTTTTGTAAAGCGAGAAAAATAGCAGGAACTGGTTCAAACGAATAAATTGACGCACAAGGATACTGCGAACGGGCCAGCTTTGAGAAATATCCTACATTTGCACCAATGTCGAGAATGGTGGGTTTATCGGATAAAGCAAGGTGAGTGAAATTTAGGTAATGAGTTTTAATAATGTATTGGTAGGTAGCTAAGCCATAAGGAGCATTATAGAAGATTTTTTCATTCCCAATGTAACAGAAACTTTCTCCGATTTTGAATTTCTTCGTGGCGATAAAATTTATTAATACTTTATATTTAGTATAAAGGAATAAGAATTTGTACCTGTTTTTCCAAACTGGTAGAGATAACGTAGCGTAATCTAATTCAATTGACTGGTATAAGGATTTTTGGTTCATTCTGAGAGGCTGTGTTTTATTGTAATTTTATGATATACGAAGTATATATGAATGAACAATTGGTGAGTGATGCTCTTTTTGTGTTAGGTTTATTCAATGTAGTCGTGCATTCGGCATGGGAATTAATATCTCCGCTTCTCGTATCCTAATAAGTCTCTATAATGAATACCATGGGGAAGTTGTAATGCATGAGTACAGTTAATTCTAAAAGAATCTATATAACCGGTTGTGGTGGAATGCTTGGTGAAGCATTTCATACGCATTTAAAATCGTATTCTAATTTTTTTGCCGGTGATATTGATATTAATGATACTTTTTTGAATTATTGTGATGTTCGAGATTTAGCCTTGCTCCATAGGCAAATTACTAAATATAATCCAGATATTGTGTGTAACCTAGCGGCGATAACTGATTTAGAGTATTGCGAGTCACATCCTGATGAGGCTGTTAATACTAATACAATAGGAGCATTGAATGTTCTGAGTGTTTGTAGAGACCTAAATATTCCAATAGTGCATATTAGTACAGCAGGAGTTTTTGATGGAAATCAACATTCATACCATGAGCTGGATATACCCAATCCAATTAATGTTTACGGGAGGACTAAATTGGATGCAGAAAGAATTCTTCAGGAATATCCAAAGCATTATATTTTTCGTGCCGGATGGATGATGGGTGGTGGTCCTAAGAAAGATAAGAAATTTGTTAATAAGTTCATTAAAAAAGTGCAGGCGGGAGCTACTCGTATTGATGTTGTAGACGATAAAGTTGGAACGCCTACTTATACCTATGATCTGGTAAATAATATATTTAAAGTTATTGATAGTGAAACCTATGGTTTATATCACTCGGTATGCAGTGGTTCGGCCAGTCGCTATGATGTAGCTGAACTGATCCTTCGTGAGCTACAATTTAATCATGTTAGTTTGAATAAAATTCAAACTAAAGATATTGTTCGTGAGTTTCCTGTTGAGAGGCCTGCTTCAGAGAGATTGCTTACCAATAAATTAAAAGAGCTTGATTTATATACGATGAGGGATTGGGAAACGTGTTTGAAGGAGTATTTATACCAATGGAAATAAAGAAATATGATTTTGTTGTTTTAGGGGCAGGAGTGGCGGGGCTTTCATTTGCGTGGAAGATGGCAAAAAATGGTAAAACAGTGCTTGTTCTAGAAAAAGAGAGTGTTGTTGGTGGTTTGAGCCGGACTATAGAACATGAAGGTTTTTTAATGGACTTTTCTGCTCATCGATTTCATTCTAAAAATAAAGAATTATTGGATACTATTTTCTCCCTGCCCGGTCTTGAGATGAAAAAGCATGTAAAGAAGAGCAGAATATATCTATATAATAAATTCTTGAAATATCCATTTGAATTGACGAATTTGCTTCGGGCGATGCCCATTAAGGACTCGCTACTTTGTGGCGCTGATTATCTGCTTAATCGTATTAGAACACGACATACAAAGCTTGTTGGACGTTCATATAAAGATTGGTTTGTCTATTATTACGGCACTCGATTATATGAAATTATGTGTTATAGATATACTTCAAAAATTTGGGGAATGGACCCAGCTACTATTTCAGCGGATTGGGCTGACGCACGATTTCAAGGTGAGGATTTGCAAAAGCTAATAAAGCGAGCTGTACTTAAATTGCTTACTTTTAATTTTTCGCGTTATGACTTAGCGGATGATTCACTTGCCCCTGATGGCGGTGAATTTTATTATCCGGACTTGGGTATACAGGAGCTTCCTGATGCCTTTGCACGTAATTTGAAGGCTTTAGACGGTGATATAAAACTTACTGCTACTGTTACAAAAATTCTTACCAATGAAAAGTTGATTGAATATAGTTATGAAGGTGAAAAGCAGATCGTCTCATATGGATCTATTATTTCAACTATTCCACTGACCATGTTGTATCAACTTCGGAATCGTCTAAGCGGCGAAATTAAAAAACTACTAGGGAAAACTTCTTATATGGACATTATTTTTGTCTATGTGTTTTTGAATCAAGACCATGTATCAAATGATCATTGGATGTATTTTCCAGATTCGAATATTCCCTTTAACCGATCTGTGGAATTTACCAATTGGTCAAAAAAAATGGCCCCTGCTGGAAAAACGTGCCTTTGTCTTGATATAACATGCTATTTTGGTGATCCGGTGTGGAATAAAACTGATGAGCAACATTCCGAAGATTGTATCTCGGTGGGAGATCGTATAGGGTTATTTAAAAAAGCGAATGTTATGAACACTTATGTTAAACGTATTAGATATGCGTACCCAGTATACGATCTTGACTATCGTTCCCGACTAGAAAAAGTTGTTGGATTCCTCGAACAGAATAATACTTTTTTGTTAGGTAGAACAGGAATCTTTAGATACAATAATAGTGACAATTCGATTGAGATGGCATTTCAACTTGCTCAAAATTTTATCGATGGCGCAGAAAATAAGTCGATATTTGAATATAAAATTAAGCAGATTAGTTTGTAGGCCATTATGAAGCGGTATTTACTTATTCTTGGTCTCGCTGCCTATGTCATTCTTGGTCTTATTACTATTTTTCATCATGAGTTGTGGCATGAAGAGGCCCATGGTTATCTGTTTGCAAGGGATAGTTCAGACCCAGTTAATTTGTATACCAATCTAAAATATGAAGGACATCCAATTCTTTGGTATTTTATTCTTTTTCCTATTGTGCATTTAACGAATTCTGTTCTAGCGATGCAATTAGCTCATTTTGCAATTGCGTTTTTTGCTGTCTGTCTATTTGTTCGTTATGCACCTTTTTCATCTTTTCATAAAATTCTTTTTATCTTCGGGTATTTTCCCTTATTTGAGTATGGGGTTATAAGTCGTAATTATGGTATTGGAGAGCTGTTCATTTTTCTATTTTGTATTTTTTACCTTTTTAGACCGGTCAACTATATTTTGCTTGCTATTATTCTGTTGTTTTTAGCACATACATCTATTATTGGTTTTATTTTTGCGATAATATTTGGTGGACTTATAGTTTGGGATATTTATGAGAATCGAGAAGAGCTATTTAACTCTAAGGCTCGCCTTGTCGTGGCAGGATTAATTTTTACTTTTGGAATAATTACTTCTTTTCTAAAATTGCTTCCACCGGAGGACCGTAGTTACACTTTGGATCAATTTAATTTCTTTGATCTTCGCCGGTTTATTATGACAATAATAATGATTTGGCGGGGATTTGTGCCGGTTCCTCAGTTTACTATGAATTTCTGGAATTCTAATATTTTAGTGCCTGACCTTACCAAGTACTCTCAGTTCAATTCAAGTAGTCAAATCCCTTTGTTATCACTTTATCCTGTTGACATTATTTTACTTGGATTAGCATTTATTTTATCTGTAGTTATTTTTTTGATGGGTGTAAGCATATTTCATAAAGATAAAAAAGTACTGTATGTTTATTTAACGGGAATACTTTCATTACTTTTTATGTTTTACATTTTTTACTATGGAGCAGTTAGACATTATGGATTTCTTTTTATTCTCTTTATTGTTTGTTTGTGGTTGCTTAGAAAAAATAAATCCTCTTACAGCGATATTAATTCTAGTATCCTAACCTGCTTACTCTTACTGAATTTATTTGCAGGATTTTATAGTGCTTATATTGATATTATGAATCCGTTTAGTTCATCTAAGCGTGTTTCTGAATATATACTTTCGAATCACTTAGAAAATAATTTATTAATTGGAGATTATGACACTACAATTACGCCAATTTCTGCTTATTTAAATAGGTCCATTTACTATCCTAGAAGTGATCGCTATGGCTCATTTGTTGTGATGGATTCAAAACGGAAAGAGATGTCGGAGGAGGATTTAATTAGGCTTTCTGTAGAACAAATTAAGCAAGTAAAGAGAGATGGAGTATTTATATTAAATAATAAACTTAAAACTTCGGAAATCTTTGGTTGTAAAATCTCACTTGCTGATTCCTTTGTTGGTAGTGTTTCGATCGCGGATGATTATTACTTGTATCACTTAAAGTCTATCTGTATTAATAGTGTAGGTTATTAAGTTGCCGTACGTTCCGGTTGCCGGTGTTGCTAATCCTGGTTCCAATTCAAATAATTTAGTGTATCTCACGCGATCACTGTAGGTAATCATATATTTTATGTTATTTGATTTGAGAAAATATAAGACTTCATCTCTGAATGTCATACCATCTTTACTTAAAGGATTTACTGCATTCCAATTTGCGTATGGATCTACTCCTTTTTCTTCATAATAGAAATAGGGGTCATACATCTGACTTACCAAATCTTTTCCTTGAACACCATATTCATGGACGAGTGCGTAGGTGATGTCCGGGTTTCCTTCAATCATTAATAATCCACCACCTTTATAGTCCTTGATTAAATCCTTTGAAACCACTTTGATGTTTTCCCAGGTGGGCTGTGTCGGATTGTAATATTTAAAAATCTCAGGCCAAGCGAGTTGAGTTGCTCCAATGGCGAAAATTAATATGATTGAACTTAATAGTGTACCAACTACATTATTTAGAAATTTTATGCGCGTAGGGATGTAATAGAATAATATAGCTGCAAAGATTATACAGAGAAATGTATATGGATAAAGCAAAAAGCGTACTACCCAGACATAATCTGCCCATGATTTAATGTATTCAGAAAATCCAAAAGTTAAGCCTACGAATAGCCAATTGCCCAGACCCAACAAATGCCACTGCCAAGCTCGAGGCTTGAACCATAGCACGAGAGCAGAACATAAAACGGTTATAGCGGTTATGATGCGAAACGCAAATTGGCCGAACAAGTCTTTTGCATCGAGAACTTCCTTATATTGCCATTCTCCCTGGATATTTTTGTCGATATTTTGATACAACGGATAAATTGGATTGCCTGTGTAATCCAGTAAGTATTTCATGTAGGGGATCAATACAAGTAACAGCCCGAACACCAAAAGTACTTTTTTATCTGTATGAATCGCTCGGTCAAAGAGTATAAATGCAGCGGTCAAACCAAGACTAAATACCCAGAACTCGGAGCGGGTCATCATGGCAATACCAAGGAGTATTCCTGCAAGAAATGTTTTTCTGGGCCAAAAATATATTCCTCCGAGAAGAAAAGGTATTCCTAATGGTTCTACCATTCCAGTCGCATCATTAAAAATAATAACCGAACAGCAGGCCGTGAATACCGCAGCTGCTACTCCAACTTTCTCATTCCAATATCTCTTGCCGAGAAGATAAATTATTACTACAGAAATTGCTCCCGCCGTGCTTGTCATGGCTCGAACCATCCACATTGACGAATTGCCAGTTACCGTAAAAATTGAAGCTAGCGCGATTGGATGGAGTAATCCCCAAAAAAGATCCATTCCTTTTAGATCCCATACACGAAGGAAACCTCTGTGTAAACCGATTTCTTTGGTGAGATAGCCTATTTGCCAGTGATGATACGAATCTCCAAACCAACCTGCTCCTGGGTTGTTAGGATCTGTTGCAACTGAAAAAAAGTAAAGACGAAGGCCGAGAGCAAGTGCGAACAATGATAAACAGATGAAAATAGTTTTTTTACTAACCTTCTTTTTGATTGTCGTCGGTTGCAATAGATTTTGTTCCGGTTCTTTTATTTCATCATCTTCGTAGTATCCGTCCTGAGTGGTTTTCATAAGTGTATAATAAATGGTTTGAGCATTGAGGTAAAGGGTTGTATAATGAGTTTGAAGGGATATTTATGAACTTAATATTGTTGCCTGGTAATGATAAAAAAAATAAAGTGTGGGTTGACGCTGTCGAGACTGAATTATCCTCTTATTTTGAACGTACAGCTATTCACTATTATGATCACTGGTGGTCTTCTGAGGACGGAGAAATTGATCTTGAAATTGAATTGGATAAGCTTGCTGCGACAGTTGAACAGTTTGAAAAGTACGTGGTTCTTGCAAAATCTGCAGGAGTATTATTGGCACTTTACGGTATTTACGAAGGAGTCCTCGATCCTGAAGTTTGTATTTTTGTAGGGAGTGCTATTCCCTGGGGATATGAACGGGGATTTGACTTGAATAACTGGTTAATTAATTATTCTATTCCAACCCTTTTCATTCAAAAAACTTTGGATCCGGCACTTTCATTTGCTGATTTGAATACTGTTATTATTGACAAAAATATTTCAGGATATTTACTTAAAGAAATTCCCGGTAACGATCATTTTTATGAGGATATAGCTCAATTAAAGGAATTGGTGGAAGGATTTGTGGATTTGGGATGAAGAGATTTGATTATCAGAAAAAAGTATGGGGGACGTCGGTTCCTACGATTTCACCATTCTCACTCGCAGGGCTACGCATATATTATTTTCTTAAAAATATCCGTGGTGTTTATGGTAAATTACTCGAAGTAGGTTGTGGTGCGGGAGGTAACCTTCAGGCCTTTAAGCTACATCGGCCCTACTTAGAGCTCTACGGTGTCGATATTGGTACTAAAGCAATTTTAGAAGGCACAAGGCTATTCCCATCGATCCATCTCAAAGTAGCTGAAGCTGAAAAACTCCCCTATGATGATGCGACATTTAATATAGTATGTTTTTTTGATGTTTTGGAACATGTAAGCTATCCTTTAGCGTGTATTAAAGAAGCGCAGCGCGTATTAAAGCCATCAGGTATATTGCATGCGTATATTCCCTGTGAGGGAGAAATTTTTTCATTACACGGGATGTTAAATCGATTCGGGATTAATTTAAAGGAAAAAACTGCGGGGCATATTCAAAAATTAACCAGGAAAGGGATTGAAGAAATGTGCAAGGAAGTTGGTTTAGATATAATTGACGTTACCTGGAGTTGTCATCTATTGAATCAAATCGGGGATCTAAGTTATTATTTATATTTAACTATTACAGGAACTTCACTCGAGTATTCATTAGAAGGAAGTTTACAAAAAAACTCTGTCGGTTCCAGGTTATTGTCCTGGATTAAAGCTGCTGTAAGTTTTACTTGGTACTGGGAATCCCGAATTTTATGGTGGTTGCCTGGTGCGGGGCTTCACCTCACCTGCAGAAAGCGGGTAATACTATGAGAGTTGCATTGATACATGATTTCCTCCTTCAATATGGAGGGGCTGAACGAGTTTTACAAGTATTTAAGGAAATGTATCCTGATTCGGTTATTTATACGCTCTGTTTTAACCCAGACGCATTTCCAGACAGCTGGATGCAGATGAATATCATTCCGCTGATGCCAATTTTACCTGGAATAGATCGGTATCCTCAATTTTATGCGCCCTATCTTGTTGCAAAAATGCGATCTATATCTTTAGCTGATTTCGACCTTGTTATCTCTTCAGATACCATTTTTTCAAAGATGGTTAATTCTCCACCAGGGGTAATGCATATCTGTTATCAGTATTCGCCTGCGGATATGCTTTATCACTTTTTACCTTCCTCGAGATCACGAAACTGGTTACATTTGTTATTTACCGGTTTGCAGAAATCGTTTCTTCGAAGGGAAGATTATTTTGCTTCCCAGTTGCCTGAAAGGTTTATTACCTTATCTCATTTTGTAGGTCATAGGATAAACAAATATTACCGGCGTGATTATTCTGTTATTTATCCACCGGTTTCTTTAAATGATTTTGTTACACCAACCGGAGCAGGGGAGTATTACCTCTTGGTAGGCCGCCTGGTGCCTAATAAATTGATTGATTTAGCTGTTAACTGTTGCACTAAATATGATTTACCATTGGTAGTTTTGGGTAATGGTGAAGAGATTAATTATCTGCGGTCGCTAGCTGGAAAATCAGTCCGGTTTATTACCGATGCTACTGATCCAGTGCGTAATCAAGTATATGCATTATGCAAAGCTTTACTTGTCTGCAATGAGGAGGATTTTGGAATTACGCCTGTAGAGGCTATGAGTTATGGTCGAGGTGTTATTGCGTATAGGCGTGGCGGCGTTGAAGAAACAGTGGTTGCAAATGAAACGGGACTATTTTTTGAGGAACAGACTATTGAGAGTTTATATACAGCTATTAAACGCTTTAATGTCATAACTATTGATGCTATTACTTGCCGGAAGCAGGCAGAAAAATTCTCCAGGACAGTATTTATTTCCAAAATTCGTGCGGTCATTGACGAATTGCGCCTTCAGCGTGTAGTCTAGATTTACCACGCTATGATAAAAAGTATTTTACCTTATATTATTTTCTTCTGTTTCTTCTGGTTTCTTCCTGACTTATATCTTTTATCCAAGAATGCTTCAAATTACTTATTTAAAGAAGCTTCTGTCAAACAACTATCGCGTGTAGAGATTAAAATTGTTAAAAAAATTCCGTATCTTCCGTTAAAATATGGGGTTCTTTCTCAAGGGCAAAAAGGATTCAGAGTAGAATTTATTGACACTACCAAAGATTTTGCTGTTAGTGCGCCAGTAACCGAATCTGGAGTTGCAATTGTTGAGTCTATGCCAAATAGTACTTACCGCATGCTGGTTGGACCTGAAGTTACTAAATATGATACTAACCAAATTATCGAAATCGAATCAACAGGACAATCGGTACTTGATGAAAATACACTTATTCCAATTTCGATAGAAACTGTCACCATAAACGCTGATGCCTTTCTGGCACCTGTTATTAAAGAGTAGTATTTTTTATCGTTCTTTCTTCAGATATTTTTCTGCCTATGAAGAAAGTAGTTGTCTTTTTCTTGGGATTCGTTCTTACCGTTTCGGTTGGGTTCGTCTCGTTGAATTTTTTCACCCTTCCAGATAGGTCATTGATTTCTCCTTCACTTGATGAGATTACAACTGCTGCTGCCAATGAACTGGAGTCACTAGAACCGCCGCCTTACGTAGTTTATGCTCCTTTAACGGTTGACTCAATCTTTGCTTCTCAAAAGAAACGAACCAATTCTGCAGATGATGTTGTTATTGTTGCGACTGGAGATATTATTCCAGCTCGTGTGACGAATGCAAAGATGAAATCAAAGGGAGTTGGGTATCCTTTTTTAAAGATAGAATCGATTTTAAAAAGTGGAGATTTAACCGTTGCTAATCTTGAAGCACCATTAACCAAAAATTGCCAGGTAACTCTGGAAGGTATGACCTTTTGTGGTACTGTCGATTTCGCAGACAGTATGAAACGTCATGGTGTTAGCCTTGTAACTCTTGAGAACAATCATATAAACAATCACGGTGCACAAGGAATATCTGATACCATAAATGCTCTCGAATCGGCGCAACTTCCTTTTTCACGATTCGATACCCCCTATATAACTGAAATAAAAGGTCAGAGATTTGGATTCATTCCTATAAACGGGGTTGGACCTGCAATTAACCGTGCTTTGCTTTCGGAGCGAATCCGTGATTTACGCAACAAGGTGGATGTTCTGATTGTGACTGTTCATTGGGGGAAAGAATATACCTATGATCCTTCTTCGGCTCCCGGTATTGCTCCTGACGATCCACAGGAGATCGGTCACTTGATGGTTGATAGTGGCGCTGATGTAGTTTTTGGAAACCATCCTCATTGGGTCCAAGGCGTCGAACTATATAAGGATGCTTTCATCTCCTACAGTCACGGTAATTTCATATTCGATCAGGAGTGGTCCCAAGAGACGAAAGAGGGTGTAATCGGGTCATATACTTTTGCTAAAGGAAAACTTGTTGATGTTTCTTTCACGCCAATAGTAATTGAAGATTTTGCTCAGCCTCGTCCTGCTGTTGAAAACGAAGGTAATAAGATCCTTGATGCGATGAAGATGAGTAGCGTTCGAATTATGAACAGGTAACGGCTTGATAGTAATAGTCGTACTATCCGGCTTTTGGAACGGTGAAGATAAACCTGGCGCCTTTGCCTGCATCTGATTCAACCCAGATTTTACCACCATGCATCAATACGATAGACTTAGAGATATAAAGACCCAGACCGTTGCCTTTAGATCCTTGTTCGAGCTTGCCGGTAACTCTAAAGAATTTTTCAAACAAATGGTTCTGCGCATTTTTTGGTATACCCTGGCCATTATCTACTACAGACGTCTCAATCCAGGTTCCGTCGGCACTTGGATGGGATTCCACCGTAATTGTTCCGCCTTCCTGAGTGTAGTTGATTGCGTTGGAGATTAAGTTAGATATCACTTCATTAATACGTAGTTTATCTACGAAAGCAATAATTCTTGGATCGATTTCTTTTACAATTAGCATAATTTTTTTGTTTTTTGCCCTTTCCTTAAATATGTCGGCAACTTCAACAACATTTGGTCCCCACTGTTCATTCCTAGTGTTTATAGAGAGAATACCTTTTTCGATTTTTGTCACATTCAGCATGTTTTCTACAAGTGCAAGTAATTGTTCTGCACTAATGGATATGCGATCGACGAGCGTTTTCCAATCGGTCACACCTTCATTTTTTGACTCATCCATCTCTTCACCAAGTACGCTTGCGTAACCGCGGATCGAAGTAATTGGAGTTCTTAGTTCGTGTGCAGCCATTGATACGAAATCCAGCTTCATTTCTTCCAATTCAGCTTCACTGGTTATATCGTGGAGGGTTATTATTGCACCTAGATTCGCAAGATCGCCTTCTTTGATCTTCCCGGTAATTATATTTACTATACCTTCTTTACCAGTTGAAGTTTTTATTCCCAATTTATCTTTTTGGTATATGACACCTTCAAATACTTCGCTATTGGTTGGACAGTAGTCAGCTATTGTTAGCTGATGCTCATCGTCTGAAAAAGTAATTAGCGACTCAATGGGTTTCCCCAAGGCATCAACTTCAGGAATGTTGGTTAGCATTTGCGCCGCTTTGTTGAAAATAATAATCTCATTGTTTTTGTTGAGAGCAATTACGGCATCAGTAATACCACTCATAACAATTTCAAGCATATTACGTTCCGCCGATATTGTTTCTTTTTCAGTACTTAACTCGCTATTTACTTTATACAAGTCTACATCGCGGGATTTTAAGTCTACAATTACCTGTTTTAATCTGTTTGCCATTTCGTTGAATGCATTTCCAAGATCCTCGATTTCATCGTGGGTTTGAATGTCGAGTTTGTAGTCAAAGTTGCCTTTTCCTAACTCGCTCGCACCAAGCTGGAGCTTTTTTATAGGTTTTGTAATGGACCTTCCTACTCGAATAATACTGATTATAACGAGAAGGGAGAGCCCGACTGTAATGGATACAATGGTGTTACGAAGGTTTGTACTAACTGCGAATGCTTCAGATTCGGGCTGATATACGACAAACGTAAAAATAAGATCATCTATTTTCTTGCAGCGAAAGGATCCGTATACCTTTATGTTTTGATAATTTCTCCAAAACAATGCACTACCTTCTTTCCCTTGATTACAGCTTTGATAAGGTACAGTATCTCTCGGTTGAACTTGAATGTTCCCATTCAGATTGGTTAACGGAGTTCCATTTTCATCGAGTACAAAAATTTCACCTGCGCTTGTTTTTCCCTGCTTATTTATTGATTGAGTAGTATATAGATTACCTTCAATTAGAGATTTAATAATACTTGTATTGTATTCAACGACAAGTGTAGCGGCTAATTTGCTATCACTTCTTCGTAAAAAAGGTGCAGTTAGAGGGAGTACTCTCGTGCTTGGATTCAGTGTCGCTATTTCACTATAATGCGGAGTACGTAAGTCAAGATATGTTCTCGCAGCTGTTTGATTCCGCGCAGGTTTGCCAACATCATCTGTTGTAGAAGATATGATTATATTGCCATCAGTATTAACAATATATATTTGCTCAATAAACGGGTTTTCTCTTCTAATAGAAACGAGTGAAGCGAAAATTCCATTGGTATCTATTTCTTCACCCTGAGAGTATTTCTCTACTTGAGATACGATTATATCTTGTGCAGCAATACTTTTGATCCAGGTTTTGTTGCTTTCCAAATAGTATAGTAAGTTCTTCTCCTGAAGCTCGACGTTTTTATTAAAAAACGTTGCCAGGGTCTCTGTATATTGCTTTTGCACTGTGTTATTTACAATAAGGGTCACAATAGCAAGGGGTAGGATTGCAAAAATAAGGAACAATGCTAATAGCTTTGTGCGAAACGAATATCGCCAGGCATGCCACATGCTTACCTTTACTTTACGGTGTACGTTTCAATGAGTGAAACCTTCTTATCCTTAATACGCTGGATTGCATACGGTAGAGAAGTAACATCCCCATTTCGATCGAACGTGATTTTGCCAGCCGCTCCATCCCAATCTTTTAGATTGTATAAATACTCGCTTATTTTATCTGTGTCATTTGAGCCTACGCTCTCGTATGCTTCCTTATACATATATACGAGGTCGTAAATTGCTACTAGATCAGTAGGATAGGTATTGTCCTTACCGTATTCTGCTTTATATAGATTGATTATATGTTTGCCTTTTGGATTATTTTCGTCAAAATATGTTTCAATCCCTACAACGTCGTCCAATATCTTTCCTTGTTTCGGTATTTCATCCCGGGTGAGAAGGACCTCGGCCGTAAGCATCTTTGCCGTCGAGCCGGTATCTTTTAAAGCTTTTACAATAAGTACGCCAGGTGTAGGTGTCTGGGGAACCATGTATACCACGTCAACTTTTTGTTTGTTTGCAGCAGCTACGAAGTCGGTAAATTTTGTTGCGCCAGTATCATAAGATTCCATAATCACTACCTTGCCACCCAATGCTTCAAATTCTGCTTTAAATATTTTTGTTAATGCGTTAGCATAGTTTGTGTTTTCGCCAATTACCGCTGCAGTCTTCGCGGTCATTTTATTCGTTGCGTATTGTGCTGCAACTTTCCCTGCAAATGAATCAGAGGGGATTGCTCTAAATACATATTTTCCCAGTGTGCTTACTTCCGGACTTGTAGCCGATGCAGTGACAGCGATTATTTTTTTCTTTTGAGAAATCGGCGCAACGGCTAGGAATTCGTCTGAACATTCGCCGCCATGTATGAGATCAACTCCGACTTCATTAATTAATTTTTCACCAGCGATAGCAGCATCCTGTGATGAACATCTTCCATCTTCAAATAGAAATTTAACCGGTCTACCACCAATTCCACCTTGTTTATTGATTTCTCTTTCAATAACCAGTGAAGCCTGTTTAACGGGTACCCCATAAGATGCACCGTCTCCAGTCAAAGGAATAACTTCTCCTATTAAGAACGGCTTCGCATCATTTGTGGCTGCGGGCGTTATTCCGGTTTTTTCCTGTGCTTTATTATTTTTTAAAACAAGTCCAAATATTCCGCCTAATGATAATCCTATAAGAATACAAATGGTAGCTAAAATAATTATTTTGGATGTTGAGCCTTTAGGTGGTTCATTAACTGGTATTGCTGGAGTTACCGAGTGAGGTACTGCGGATGAGTTGATAGCCTGGTCGTTCATAGTTTTTGTTTTGCCTTTACTAGTAGTACTGTAGTTGAATTTTTAAGTTGTTGTCAACTGGAGATAAGGAGTAGTCGGAGTGCCGAAACTTCTCTTGAACTGTTTGCTCTACTTAGTGATCTTATGCGGTTATCTTAAGGAAGTTGCCATCTTTATATAATCTTCCTCCTGGTAGTTTTTGTTTATTACCCCGCTTAAATTAATCAGTGTATTATCTGAAGTTGTAAAGTAAATTTTGATTACATTTGACCCAGGAGTGTCATCTTTTGCATTGGCTCTATTCTTGCCAGATATTATTGTTGCTTCCTTCGTTTCATGTAAAATCACTTTGTCAACTTTTTCATCCAATAGTTTATTTTTTTGAGTATCAATCATTTGTTCAAACTCAAAATTACTCGGAATTTCGTATTGCTTTAGAACCACGAACCCAATAGTCTGATTGTAGTCTTCCTTGAAATTATCTGAACCATATCCAGAAGATACTAATCTTACTTTTGTTTTAGATGCAGGCTGTGATGAATTTAAATTATTTGGTATGGTGTGATCGTATACGTTAAATCGTGCTGTTTGTTCAAATCCTGAAGGCAAGTAGGTAGGCTTTAGGATTTTAAAGGATACTTGCTTTTGTACTTTTTCATACCAAGTATTGGGGTAAAAAGCATTACTATAAAAGAAACCAATTGCTCCCACTAATATAAGAGTAACTATACTTACAGATAACAAGATCAGGCGGGACAGGTATGTTTGAACTGCCGAGTTGCTTTCGTATTTATATTTTAGAGATAGAATGGTGCACATTAGAATTAATATAATAATCAAAATATAGCTATAAGTATGATACGGGTTAAAGGTATATCTTATGGACAGCTTAGGCAGGAATGGCTCTACTATTGATTCGATTGGGTTGTCGACAGCGATTGGAGCACTGTAAAATATCTGCGTATATTTAGTTTCTTGATTTGCAAATGACCCTACGTTGGTTAAACCATCTCTAATATAAATTATTCCGAAAGTTGTTAAGACAAAGGTAATAATCATGGTTATCATTGAAATTATTAGTGAGAATCGGGTCTGATGGAACAATCTACTTATAGTTATAGCAATAATAATACTTGATACTATATAAATTATTGGGATCAGCCCTAAATAAGGGAGTGACTTTAAAAACAAGAAAGGTATTGACGTTTCGTCAGGAGAGGCCTCATATAATTCCAGTTGATATAAAGATAATGTGCTCCAAATTGAAAACTCAAGATAGCGAATAAAAAGAAGTGAGTATAACCCCGCAAGAATAGGGTACTTTTTTAGAAATGAGAATATTCTTTGCATAACTTTATTACACAGAGTAGAAATTTAGTAGTCAATAGGAAATAGAAATTAATTCGTAGCGTCGCTTCTTAATACTCTTAATCCTTTGTAGTCGAAGACGTGAGATTCGAACTCACGACCTCAGCGTCCCGAACGCTGCGCTCTACCAACTGAGCTGGTCCCCGAAATGATTTTTTATTATCTAGATTCCCATCGCTATTTTACTCTATTTTTTACTTAAGTTTTTCCTTTTAATAAAACTCAATTATCCTATTGTATTTTGGGTATTATTTGGGTAATGTAGTTTTATTATATTGATAACAACTCGTCACACTCTTTTATCATTATTTATATACGAGAGACGAAGAAAGGCAAAAGCGTATGGCTAAGCAAACTGGGAAGGCAGATGTTCCTGTCGAAAATTTACAGGGAGATAATAATAAAGCAGCAAAATTGCAGGCACTTCAGACTGCGATGCAACAAATTCAAAAATCTTATGGTCAAGGTTCGATCATGAAATTAGGTGAACAACAAGCAATGCAAGTTGAAGTTGTTCCAACAGGATCGATTGCGCTTGATTTAGCACTTGGCGTAGGTGGCATTCCTAAAGGAAGAATTATTGAAATCTACGGACCTGAGGCTTCAGGTAAAACCACCGTTTGTTTGCATATTATTGCAGAATCTCAAAAGGATGGAGGCACTGCGGCCTTTATTGATGCTGAGCATGCACTTGATCCAGTTCGTGCACAAATAATCGGAGTTGATTTAGATAATTTACTTATCTCTCAACCTGATACCGGTGAACAAGCACTTGAAATTGCTGAACAGCTTATTCGTTCCGGGGCGGTCGATGTTTTGGTAATTGATTCTGTAGCAGCACTTGTCCCTCGAAGTGAAATCGAAGGAGAGATGGGCGATGCTACAATGGGTATGCAAGCGAGGTTAATGTCACAGGCTTTACGCAAATTAACTGCAGTTATCAGTAGATCAAAAACAATAGTTATCTTTACTAACCAGCTTCGTCAAAAGATTGGCGTTATGTTTGGTAATCCTGAAACCACTACTGGTGGTATGGCTCTTAAATTTTATTCCACAATCCGTATGGACATACGTAAGATTGAAAATATTAAAGGAGCAGGAGACAAAATTATTGGGTCCCGTCATAGAGTGAAAGTTGTTAAAAATAAGGTAGCTCCGCCTTTTCGTGTAGCAGAGTTTGATATGGATGAAAAGGGTATCTCGTTTGCTGGTGGACTGATTGATGTAGGTATTGAACTTAACGTATTGGTTAAAGCAGGTTCGTTTATAAAACATGATGGTGCGTTGCTTGGCCAAGGACGTGAAGCTGCAAAAGAAACTCTTAAAGCTGATCCAGCTCTTGCTGAGAAAATCTATGCTGAAATTATGACTGAATGGAAAAAACAGGAAGGTAAAAGCGGGGCTGATCTGATTGTAGGCCAGGAAGAAAGTGAAGACGATGCGGGAGCTGAAGCGTGAGATGGTAATTACTGATCCAGTCTATGGAAGCTTTACTATTACCGAGCCTGTTCTTATTGAATTGTTATCCGAGCCGGCTGTTCAAAGAGTTAGGAATGTGATGCAAGGTGGTCCAACTCCAATTGTATGTGGTTGGAAAGACTTTTCGCGATTAGAGCATTGTATCGGTGCGATGTTAATTGTGCGTACGCAGGGCGGTAGCTTAGAAGAGCAGGTTGCCGCTCTGCTTCACGATATTCCCCACACTGCTTTTTCTCATGTAGTAGATGTCGTTTTTTCAAAAAACGACACACAAAATTATCATGAGGAGATTAAAGAGCAGATTATTCGAAATTCGTCAATTCCTGAAATACTTAAGAAACACGATTTTTCTTTAGACCGTGTGCTTAACGATGAAAACTTTCCAATTCTCGAACGGCCATCACCTAATTTATGCGCAGATCGTGTTGATTATGCGTTGCGTTCATATGCTTATTATTATGATAGGTATGTTACTTCTAAGGATCTTTTCTGCCACTTAACGACACTTAATGATGAACTTGTTTTCGATTCAATTGAATCTGCAGTTTCCTTTGGTGAAATATTCGTGAAGCTTTGCCATTATTGTTATGGAAGTATAATTAATATGGCTTCTTATTGCGTGCTTGCCGATGCGGTTAGACACTCCCTTGATACATCCGTAATTACGGAAGCAGATCTGTTGTTGAACGATAGACAGTTGTGGCAATTACTTCAATCTTCAGGAGATGAGTATGTAACGCATCGATTAACACTTATTAAGCCAGGCTTTAAAGCATCAGTTGTATCTGAAGATGAAGCGTACCGCTACAAGGTCTCGACTAAAAAAAGATGGGTGCGACCTAAAGCATGGGTGGAAGGCATCGTTTATGATTCATATGCACATGAACCGTCACTCGTTTCGAAATATAATGCATATGTGCAATGGGTAAGCCAGCCGTACTATGTGAATATTGAAGGTTTATAAATGACTGATTTGCTCTTCAAGGAATTATATAAAAAATGTCTACGTTTCTTGGGCGTTCGCTTGAGAAGTGAAAAAGAGATGCGGGATAAAATAGCGACTTGGATTAAAAAAGATTCATGGGCTTACGATACGCGAGGAAGTGCAAATTTGTTTGAAGAGGTGAGTGAGGAGGCAATATCAGATGATAAGACGGATATTATGAATAGAGTAATTGAACAGCTCAAGAAAGACCGTTTTGTTGATGATCGGCGATTTGCTGAAGAGTGGGTGTCAAGTCGAATGCGTAGCAAGCCCAGGGGGGAGTTTTTACTACGAATGGAACTTGCGCAAAAGGGAATAGACCGTTTTATGATAGAGGACGTGCTGGAGGAGTTACTGAAAGGGCAAACGATTGAGGATTCTGAAGAAAACACAGTACGTGCTATGGCCCTTAAGGTGGGATTGAAGAGTATTCGTAAATTAAATGGTGAGGATGATCGAGCATTTAAGTTCAAAATGTCGCAAGCTCTTGCTCGAAAAGGCTTTGAAAGCTCGACTATCAAGAGCGTCGTTGACGAGCTTTTAGTGACGAGATACAATACTCAAGACTAAGAATGTATATTGGTCAAACATTACGTATTAATTTAACATAAATAAATTAAGGAACGACCTGAATCTGCACGAAAGAATTTACAGAATGCCTAACTTAAGCTCAGTTTTTAATTGCACACTGTCCTATAGCTTCTACTCAACGTAGTGGTTATACTTTCTTGCACCTCAGGCTTCCTAAATGAAAGGAACATATGGATACCCAATCCCTGGTATTGCTTATCGGGTTGGTTGGTGTTGTAGCTGTTTTTCTCTACCGTGAGTCGCAGCGTAAAAACACACCAGAACAGACAGTACAACAAACACAATCGTCAGCAGTTCTACAGCCAATCCACAATGATCGTGAGCTCCTGGAGGCTAAGCAAAAAGCTCGCGAAATTGTTCTTGAAGCGAAAGATGAAGCTTTTAAGCTTAAGAAAAATGCAGAGGATGAGATTAGACAGGCTCGAAAAGACTTTTTAGTATTGGAAACACGCATTCAGCAAAAAGAAGAAGGTTTGGATAAAAAACTTACTCAGGTTGAAAATAGGGAAACTGCAATTATTACTCGTCAAAGCGATTTGGATTCAAAATTTGTAGAGGTCGAGAAAGTTAAAGCAGAACAATTAGCTCGACTTGAGCGTGCTGCACAACTAACTCGCGAAGAGGCAAAGACTTTGATACTTGAAGCAACAGAAAAAACGCTCAAGGACGAAATTGCTATGAAAGTACGAGCTGCAGAACACGAAGCGAAGCTTCAGGCTGAGGAAAAAGCACGTGATATTGTTGTCACCGCTATGCTCCATGGTGCAACTGATTATGTTCCTGAGTACACATCGACACGAGTTAAGCTTGTTGACGAAGATATGAAGGGGCGCATTATCGGAAAAGAAGGTCGAAATATTAAAGCCTTTGAATTGGCAACAGGAGTGGATGTAGAGATTGATGAAACTCCAGGCGAAATTCTTCTTTCCAGTTTTGACTCCGTACGTCGGGCAATCGCTAAAAAATCACTGGAACGTTTAATGGCGGATGGCCGTATTCAACCAATAAAAATTGAAGAGATTGTAGAAAAGACGAGAAAAGAGGAAGAAAAGTTGATGCGGGAAGAGGGAGAGAAACTGTGCGCAGCTGTTGGTGTTTACAATTTACCCATTGAACTTGTTGAAATGCTTGGGCGCTTTAAACATCGTTTTTCATACGGTCAAAGTATGATAACTCATACAATGGAAGAAACTAAAATTGGAGTAACGATTGCAAAAGAAGTAGGAGCTGATGTGGATATTGTGAAACTGGCCTGTCTTTTCCATGATATTGGAAAAATTATTCAGGACGAGGAAGGGACCCACATTGAGCTTGGAGTTAAATTATTAAAGCAGTATAAATTCCCGGATAAAGTGATACGGGCAGTAGCCGAACATCATGAGGACGAACCATTTTCAAGTGCTGAATCGATGATTGTATATATTGCGGATGCGATCTCCGGCTCGAGACCAGGTGCACGCCATGAGAGTGTTCAAGAATATATAGACCGTTTAAGGACAGAAGAGGATACTGTATGGGAGATTGGTGGACGTGATAAAATTGATCGAGTTTTTGCTGTTCAGGCAGGGCGTGAATTGCGCGTTCTAGTTAAATCTTCACAAGTTGATGATTCGGAAGCAGTCATATTATCTAAGAAAATAGCAAAAGAGTTGGAATCACGATTAAAGAACTTTCCGGGACAAATTAAAGTAACGGTTATCCGGGAGACACGCTCAGTTGCTACCGCACGCTAATATGTTGCTATTAAGTACGCGTACTGTATTATAGTAATATGCAGTCAAAAGGTGAGCGCGGTTTTTCTCTGATAGAATTATTGATAGTAATTACTATCATGGCGATAATTTTCGGAGCAAGTGTACCGTTTTACCGTCGTTATGTGGCTCAGACTGAGCTTACTAATGTTGCACAGGATTTATATTTAAAACTGGTAACTGCCCACAATAATGCGGTAAATGGGGTTGTTCCCAAGGATGCTCCTACAACAAGTCAACGATATTATTGGGTTGTTAATATGCATGACGCTGGAACCAGCTGGGAATATGACACGGGAGCGTGTGCGTTAGTGACTGATCCAGCTGCACCAGGCTATGCTGAACAATTTGGCTTCAATTTTTGTAATCCTTATGATTATGAGCATTTTGTTTTTCCTGCAAGATTTATTGTCTCTCATGATTATAGTCTTTCATATTCTGAAGCTAATGTTTATTTTGAACCAATTACCGGAATGGTTAGAATTTACTCCATAGATGGATTGGATCGACTTGATGACCCTACAGATTTAACTAAGAACGCTATTAATATACGAGTAGCTTCGAAAGATTATCCTCAATTGGCAGTTACCTTTCATGTAAATCATCAAGGTACTATCACTCAAGAGTCTGAAAACTAATTCACCAGCTGATATCATCCTGCATATTATCTAATTGGTCGGAGTAGTACTGAATTTTATTCTTATAATTCCCGCCCCCAATCGCGCCTGACCTTCGTCCAGTCTGGCTGTACGCATTTTCGAACTTGATTAACGCTTCTGGTATATCGGAAATAAAACGGGAAACAATTGAAGTCTGGTGCGAGCCGTAAATGGTCCGGCTGAGAGTGTACGTTAAATAGAGATCCTGCATAGCCCGTGTAATGCCGACATACGCCAGCCGTCGTTCCTCTTCTAACTCGTTATTATCAAGTAATGCTCTGGAATGAGGGAAAAGACCCTCTTCCCATCCAACAATGAAGACGTGCTTAAATTCTAAACCTTTGGCCGCGTGCATTGTCATTAATGTTACAGCATTGTATTCCGATTCCGCCCGGTGCCTGCCCGATATTGTTTCCGGTCCTTCCAAAAGGGATACATTCTCTAAGAATTGGTCGATATGAGGATGCTGTGCCGCAACCGTTTTGAGTTCCTTTATATTTTCGACTCTTTGGATTCCCATGTCGGTTCCGTCGTCAATATATTCAATGTAACCGGTAATATCGATAATTTTTTCCAGGAGCTCGAAAGTGGTATATGTTTGTTCTTCGTCTGGTAAAGAGAAGGAATTTTCAGCTACGATTCGTTCATTGGGACTAATTTCTATTACAGATTGCTCATCAAAAAATGAAAACTCTATTGTTTTAGGTTCTACTTTTTTTGTATCAGTCTTTCTAGTGTCTTTTTCGACCTCGGCAATGTTCTTCATCGTAGCCTGGTATTGTAATTGGAATTCCTGAAATTTCTTTAATTTTGCTTTTCCTATTTTAGTAAGCCTTTCAAGTGAAACATTATCCTTAGGGTTACGCAGGTAACGGAGATATGCTAGCAAATCTTTGATCTCTTTTCGATCATAGAAACGTAAACCGCCAATTAACTTGTAGGGAATACTATTTTTAATGAACGCTTCTTCAAGCGATCTTGACTGTGCATTTGTACGATAGAGGACCGCGACATCCTTATATAAAAATTCATTATTAACTACCTGTTTGATTACATAGGAGGATTCGTCGATCTCATTTTGCGCTTCGTAGATGGTTATAGGTAGACCTGCCGGGTTATTGGTGAATAGTTTAAGTACTTTATGGCCAGTATTTTTGCTGATAACAGCTGTTGCGGTATCTAGAATGTATTGTGTTGAGCGATAATTCTCCTCGAGAGCGAAGACCTGGGCTGCAGGATAATCCTTTTCAAAGGCTAGAATATTTCTTATATCTGCACCTCGAAATTTATATATTGATTGGCTCATATCTCCAACTACGCAGATATTATTATATTTTTTTGCAAGAAGGCGGGTTATTGTGTATTGAACATGGTTAGTATCCTGATATTCGTCGACCATAATGTATTTAAATAGTTCTTGATATTTGTCTAGAATATGCGGAACACCACGAAACAGTTCGATTGATTTAGTTAGTAAATCGTCAAAATCTAGCGCGTCAATTTCTTTAAGTCGCTTTTCGTACGTTTCAAAAACTTGGGCCACGACTTGTTGATAGGGGCCTTTTGCAACCTGAGAGTACTCCCTGGACGAAATATTTTCGTTCTTACTCTGCGAAATTATCCCGTGGATTGCTGCTGGATTGACCTTTTTTACATCGATTTCCATCTCCTTAAGGATTGTTCTAATCAATGTCTTTTGATCATCCGAGTCATAGATTAAATAGTTAGGCGAAAGACCGATGTGTCTCCCTTCGATACGTAGAAGCCGTGAGCAGAAAGAGTGGAATGTCCCCATAAATGGTAGCGTATATTTAGTAGCATCAGATTCTGTTTCATCATGAATTGTAGCCAGGAGTTTTTTTACCCGCTCCTTCATTTCGCCAGCGGCTTTATTGGTAAATGTCACCATCAGGATATTATTACCCGGTACTTTTTTTTGAGTCATGAGATAAACGGTGCGATACGAAAGTACTCGCGTTTTTCCTGAACCTGCGCCTGCTAAAATGAGGACCGGACCTTCGGTTTGCTCGACGGCTTTCTGCTGTACTGGATTGAGATCGGAGAGAATTTTATGCGGCATGGTATCTATCATTAATACACTTGGACTGTTGGTGAGTCAAGGCATGTTAATTTGTGCGCAGTACTTGTCTGTTGGTGTATAATTAACTGGTGTCATTATTTGAATTCGAATGGGGGAGTATATGGTTAAGCTTTTAGATTTTTATGCTAATTGGTGTGGGCCTTGTAAGATGATGGATCCTATTTTACTTGAGCTTGAAGGTGAGTGGAAAGATAAGATTTCCATTGAAAAAATCGATGTTGATGCTCAAACAGATATTGCCAGCCAATATGGTGTCATGAGTATTCCAACTTATGTTGTTGTTAAGGACAATTCCGAAGTAGGACGTATTATTGGATATAAGCCTAAGGCTGATTTCAAAAAACAGATAGAAAGTTATATATAATATGAAAAAAATCGTTGTTGCCAACTGGAAGTGCTTTAAAACTACTGAAGAAAGTGTTACTTGGGTCACTGAAGTCGGTTCAAAAGTGCGGGAGCTTTCAGATATAGACATTGTGGTTTGTCCTTCGTTTGCTGCTTTGGATGCAGTGAGTCGTCTAATTGAGGAAAAGGGATATGCCTTGAAAGTATGTTCTCAGACAGTTTCTTCATATGAGCAAGGCGCATATACAGGTGAAGTAAGTGCCAAGATGCTATCAGGTTTAGTCTCCTATTCACTGGTTGGTCACTCAGAGCGAAGAAGTAATTTTGCTGAAAGTAATGAAGATATAGAAAAGAAATTCGCACTTTCCAAACAATATACTATTGAACCGCTTCTCCTGATTCGTGACGATCAAGACACGATTCCAGAAGGTGCTACCTATTTTGCCTGGGAGCCTGTTAATGCTATAGGAACGGGAACTGCGATTGATGCACAAACTGCGGATGATATGGTAGTACATCTTGCCAAGGGCCGTCAGGGCTTGTATGGTATGTATGGCGGTAGTGTTACTCCTGAGAATATTAACACGTATATGCAATCTCCACATTTGTTTGGGGTGGTTGTCGGTTCCGCTTCGCTTGATCCTAGTAAGTTTTTGGAGATGCTTAATGCGATACGTTAGTTTCGAAGATTCCCACAAAAAACAGGCAAAAAATAGGGCCGGTGTGGCGGTTGGTGTTATCCGTTTTAATTGGCCACTTGTTATTGGTGCGACAATTATTTTTGTAGTTCTTCTTTTTGGGTATTATGCATGGTCTTTTCTTTCAGGGTTAAAAGTTAATGGAGGTGATCTCTTTAAAGCTCCTAATGCAATTGTTTCGTACGTCGCAAACAAAGATCCTCAAGTAAAAAACGCTAACGGACGAACCAATATTGCGCTGCTTGGGATTGGCGGCAAAGGGCATGATGGTCCTTATTTATCTGACACTATGATTGTTGCGAGTATTGATATTAAGACTGGTAAAGCGGTGCTTATTTCATTACCTAGGGATATTTGGGTTTCAGGTACCAAGTCGAAATTAAACGCCGTTTATGCGTATGGGTTTGAGAAAGGTGATAAAAAGGGTCTTCTTCAGTCAAAAGAGGAATACGGAAAGATTGTCGGCTTGCCGATTCACTATGCTCTGCGTATAGATTTTGGTGGATTTGAAAAGGCTATCAATCTTTTAGGTGGAATTGACGTGACAGTTGATACCGCATTTAGCGATGGTGAGTATCCGATTGAAGGTCGCGAACGTGACATGTGTGGTTACAAGGAGATTGAGGAAAAAATTGCGAGTGAGAGTGGTGAGATTACCGTTAAGAAATTAGTTGATGCAAATAACCAGCCTCTTCCTGAAACGGTAAACCCGTACGCTTGCCGATATGAATTGCTCAGCTTCAAAAAAGGGCCGCTCACTCTTGATGGTAAGACAGCTTTAAAGTTTGTTCGCTCGCGACATGGAACTAATAATGAAGGAAGTGACTTTGCACGATCAAGACGGCAAGAGAAGGTTATAACTGGTATTAAAGAGAAAGTATTCTCAACAGAAACTCTTCTTAATCCTGGTAAGGTTGGATCGCTCTTAAATACGTTTGGTGAAAGTATCGAGATGGATATTGATGTCGGTGATTATGGTGAGTTCTTTAAACTAGTTCAAAGAGCTAAAGATGCAAAGATTGAGTCGCATGGAATTTCCGCTGAAGGGATAGGTGCGTTACTTAGAGTAGGTGATCCATCAGTTTACAATGGTGCCTATGTACTTGCTCCAGTTGCCGGTAAAGATGATTGGAGTGTTGTTCAGGCTGCGGTGAAACAATGGATAGAGGAGAGTATTCACCCGCCGTCTCCGAGTCCTGAAGCTACAAAGTCTGCCCGGATAAACCAGTAACTTTATGATCTATTTATTTCATGGAAATGATATCGTTGCCAGTCGCAAGAAGTTAGAAGAAGTTCGATCGAAATATGATTCGACTGGAATAACTGTCGTAGCTGCGAAAGAAATTGATTACTCACAATTGCCACTGCTTTTTTCTACTGTTTCGATGTTTGACGAAAAGCGGCTTGTTATAGTTGAGGAAAAGCTAGATCCTAAATTGTTTGAATTGCAGACTATTGCCGCAAGTGATGTGGATTTGGTTATTTGGATCGGATCAAGTTTACGCTCTAATGATACGCTTATTGGTAGTGTAAATAAAATTAAAGGTAAAGTCGAATTGTTTGAGGAGAAGCCTGACTTAAGTGTTTTTCCGTTTCTTGATTCTGTCGCAAACAGGCGAAGAGTTATTGCGCTACGAGAGTATTTGAAGCTGAAACAGGAAGGTGCTGATCCAATTTATCTCGTTACGATGTTAGTGTGGCAATTCAGACAGATTATAGTTCCTGAGCTTGCAAGTGGCTTTGTGAAGAAGAAAGTTGAAGGATTTAAGGCTAACTTTACCTTTGAGGAATTGCGAAAGATTTATTATCTATTGCTTCAAATGGATGTGCAGCTTAAAACGGGTGAAGGTGTTCCTGATGTAATGGTGGAACAGTTTATTTTTAAGGTGACGAAATAAAACTGATCCTTGTAGGTCTGATTTCCTGCTGTTCAGTCTCATCTTGAACAATTTTTCCTTTGGGTGTACATTCGTTAGGTCGTAAAATTCATAAACTAAGGAGTTATTTATGTCAGGTATAAAAATTGGTGTTGTTGGAGCTGGTATGGTGGGTGCTTCTTTTGCGTATTCGCTTATGCAAAAAGGTTTAGCGAGTGAGATGGTTTTGATTGATGCGAATCATTCCCGTGCGGTTGGAGAGGCAATGGATTTAAATCATGGACTAGCTTTTGTGAAGCCTGTAAAGATTTACGCTGGGAAGTATGCCGATCTTGCGGGAGCCGACGTGACTGTTATTACGGCAGGTGCTGCTCAGAAGCCAGGGGAGACACGGTTGCAGTTACTCGAGAAGAATGCTGGAATACTCAGTTCGATTATTCCGGAGGTCGTTAAAGCAAACCCTGAGGGAATTATAGTACTTGCTTCAAATCCGGTTGATATTTTGACTTACTTGACTCATCAGATGAGCGGACTGCCTGCAAATAAAATTATTGGATCCGGTACAACTCTCGATACCGCACGTTTACGTTATTTTCTTGGTGATCGATATGGTGTAGACCCCCGTAGTGTTCATGCATACATTCTTGGTGAGCATGGCGACAGTGAGTTTGCGTGGTGGAGTGGCGCAATGATTGCTGGCATTCCGTTGAAAGAGTTTGTTTCAGCTTTAGGTGTAGGCTTTGATCAAGCTGCATTGGATCAGATATTTGAGAATACTAAAAATGCTGCATATGAGATTATTGAGAAGAAGATGGCTACTTATTATGCGATCGGGCTGGGACTTTTAGATCTTGTTGAAACGATTGTTCGTGATCAGCATACTGTTCTTCCTGTTTCCAGTATGATGACTGGTCAATTTGGTGTAAAAGATATTTGTGTTAGCTTGCCAACGATTGTTGGTGCTAAAGGCATCGAGAAGGTGCTGGACATTAAGTTAACCTCAGATGAACAGGCTTTGTTTAAGAAATCTGCAGATACACTTAAAGAGCGCGTCGCTGAGATTAAGAAGTAACGTTTACAAAAGCAGGGTTTCCACTTGCTGCGACTACAAAAAAGATCCCGGTTAAGGGATCTTTTTTTTATTATCTACAATTATTAAGCTGTTTTTGCAACTTTTTTAGTTGCTGCTTTTTTAGCTGCGGCCTTTTTAGTAACTGCTTTTTTTGTTGATTTTGCAGTTTTTGGCTTTGCAGCAACTGCTGTTTCAACTACTTTTGCAATAGCTTTTGTTAAGCGGGACTTTAGACGGTTAGCTTTTCCTTTGTGGATTAAGTGTGTCTTAGCTGCTTTATCCAAAGCACTGAAAGCAATACTTAGGGCTTCAGGAGTTTTAAGGTTTACAGCATGTTTAAGCATTGTTCTCATGTGTGAGCGTTGTGCTTTGTTGTGCTCTTCGCGCTTTTCGTCCTGACGCATCTTCTTAATAGCGTTTTTCAATATTGGCATATGAAGGGGATGATATCATAGTCTGTAATTTTAAGCAACAGGATGGTATAGTGGGCCTTAATGGTTAATAGAATTCTTAAAAGCGGTAGAGAGCTGTTTTTGTCTCGACAAAGCACTATTCTCGGTGCTGCTACCATCCTGATGGCTACTGTTGCTGCTTCCCGTATATTAGGGCTAGTGCGTACGCGATTGCTGGCTTCTTATTTTACTCCGAGTGAAGCTGGTATCTATATTGCTGCTTTTCGCCTACCAGATATGGTTTACAATCTGCTTATTTTCGGGGCGCTTTCGGTCGCATTTATTCCCGTTTTTTCTGACATGATGACCAAACAGGGAAAAGCAAAAGCTTTTTCTTTCGCTTCGAGTCTGCTTTCTGTAGGGATTGTCGTTTTTGGTATTGTTTCAATTCTCTCCATAATTTTTGTTCGCCCTATTAGTACGCTTATTGCAATCGGGTTTAATGATTCGGAACTAGACTTGATGAGCTCATTATCCCAAATTTTGTTTATCTCGCAGTTTGTATTCGTTATTGGTGCGCTTTTTACCAGCCTGCTTCAAAGTTTTAAACATTTTTTTATCCCGGCAATAGCAGGAGTTTTATATAATGTCGGGATTATTATTGGAATTATTATCTTCACTCCTTTTTTTGGTATTTATGGACCTGTGTACGGCGTGCTGCTGGGATCGTTCCTGTATCTGCTAATCCATATACCGTTAATAAAATCTATTGGCTATTCATTTAGATTTAACTTTGATACCAGCCAACCGGGTGTACGGAGAGTTTTTAAGCTGATGGGGCCCCGAACGCTTGCGATTGCGGGGGACCAGCTTCGAACAACTTTTAATCTTTCGATCGCTTCATCGATATCTGCGAGTAGCGTTACGTATCTCAATTTTGCCCAACAACTGTATCTGGTGCCAGTAGGTTTGTTTATTGCTACGATGGCACAAGCAGCCTTGCCGGTACTTTCAGAAGAACAGGCTCTGCATCAGAAGGACTCTTTTATTAAGACTTTGATAACATCACTTCATCAGGTGTTATTTCTCACGCTTCCTGCTGCAGCAATTCTAATAATTTTGCGGATTCCGGTAGTGCGTCTTGTGTTTGGTGCTTCGCAATTTGATTGGGACGCTACTGTTTTAACGGGAATGACTGTCGCATGGTTGGCGGTTGGGCTTGTGGCGGAATCAATTGTGATGCTTTTTGTTCGTGCTTATTACGCGCTTCACGATACGAAAACTCCGGTTGTTGTTGCACTTGGCGCGCTGCTTGTTGATGTTGTAGTGAGTGTAATTTTTATATATGTCCTTAAACAGGATGTGTGGAGTTTAGGATTATCTGCTTCGATTGGTGGCTATATTGCGGCTATTGCACTGTTTATCCTTCTTAATAGGCGTATTGGTGGTTTGTTTAGCTTTGCTTTCTTTTCTCCTTTTATTCGTATGTCAATTGCTGCCTTAGTTATGGCCGTGAGTTTGCGTATTCCTATTAAATTGCTTGATCAGGTTGTTTTTGATACGACCCGTACGATCAATTTGCTTGTTCTTACCGGAATTGCATCGGTTTGTGGTATGATTATGTATCTTTTCCTTACTTGGCTATTTCGCGTAAAAGAGGCGTTTATGATCTTGAATTATATTAAGAGTGTGCTTAATAAGGGTAATGATGTGAAGGTTGTATTGGGTGCGCCGGAAGAAGAATTGACAGGAAAGAATTAGAATACCTTCAAAACAATTATGAAAAATATTCGGAATTTTTGTATTATTGCCCATATTGATCATGGGAAATCGACTCTTGCAGACCGACTGCTGGAATATACCGGTACGGTGAGTAAGCGTGATATGCAGGAGCAGCTACTCGATTCAATGGATATTGAACGGGAGCGGGGGATAACGGTAAAGCTTACGCCGGTACGGATGAAGTGGAAACGCGATGATACGGACTATATCCTTGATCTTATTGATACCCCTGGGCATGTTGATTTTTCTTATGAGGTTTCGCGTTCACTTGTTTCCTGTGAGGGTGCGGTGTTACTTGTTGATGCTACTCAGGGTATTCAAGCTCAAACGCTTTCACATCTGACGCAGGCGATGGAACTTGGCCTAACGATCATTCCTGTTATAAACAAGATTGATTTGCCCGCAGCCGAACCTGAAAGGATTGCTAAGGAATTGTGTGATACCTTTGGATTTATCGAATCTGAAATGATATACGCATCCGGAAAAACAGGAGTTGGTGTGGATAAGATTATTGACGCAGTTATTGATCGTGTGCCTGCTCCTAACCCATCGACGGTTCCCTATTGCCGGGCGCTTATCTTTGACTCGTTTTATGATTCATATAAGGGAGTAGTCTGTTCGGTTAAAGTATTTGATGGTGAATTCCATGCTTCAGATTATATTCGTTTTTATGCAACTGAGGCAGGGATTAATATTTTAGAGCTAGGATATTTTGGTCCGAAAATGACAAAATCTCAATCAATAAAAGCCGGAGAAGTGGGTTATATTGCAACCGGACTAAAAGATGTTGGCCTGTGCCGGGTTGGAGATACTATTATTGCCGGGATTACGGACCAAATGGATTTACACGATCTAAGTTGGAAACCTAAAGTGCATCAACTTGAAGGGTATAAGGAAATGAAGCCGATGGTGTTTACCGGACTCTATCCTGTTTCTTCAGATGAGTTTCCGGATTTGAAAGATGCTCTGTATAAATTAAAACTTAATGACTCTTCACTGGATTTTATTGAGGAATCTTCGCAGGCACTCGGTCATGGATTCCGCTGCGGGTTTTTAGGATTACTTCATGCTGAAATAACTCATGATCGACTCTCGCGTGAATATGGCATTGATGTGATTGTAACTACGCCAAGTGTTGGTTACATTTTTAACGGGGAAGAGATTAAAAATCCTTCAGATATTCCCTCCCAGGCAGATGTACAAGAACCGTGGTCGCGTGTTTCGCTTATTTGCCCGGCAGATTACGTGGGGACAGTGATGCAGCTTTGTCAGGAGCATCGTGGGAATTTAATTGATCAGACATACCTGGCTCATCAGTCTAAACTAATTTACGAAATGCCGCTTGCTGAACTTGTGGTGGGTTTTTACGATAAACTAAAATCTTCCACCTCGGGTTATGCTTCGATGGATTATGATTTAATAGGACATCGGGATGTGGAAGTAGTCCGCATGGATATTATGGTTGCCGGAGAGATTGTTGATGCGCTTTCTTATGTAATGGTCAAAACTAAAGCTGAGAGTTTCGGGCGTAGCTTAGTAGAGAAATTGAAAGAAGTGCTTCCTCGCCAGAATTTTGCTGTAGCCATACAGGCAGCAATAGGGGGCAAAATTATTGCCCGGGAAACGATAGCTCCTTTTAGAAAGGATGTTATCGCTAAGCTGTATGGGGGTGATGTAACGCGTAAGAATAAACTCCTGGATAAGCAGAAAAAAGGTAAAGAGAAAATGAAAGAGATTGGAAGAGTTAGTATTCCTCAGGAAGCGTTTTTAGAAGTTCTTAAAGTAGGGTAGTTATGAAAAAGCAGTTATTTAAATCATTACGACCAAATAGTAGAACACCAATTATTGCGGTAACTCAGTATCAGTTTAATGACCGTATTTCGAATGCCTGTTTTGCTGTTGGTTTACTGCTCACTGTTTTCTGTTTTTTTCTTGTGTGGCGTAACTATTCACAACTTCCACCTCAAGTGCCGCTTTTTTTACAACGCCCTTGGGGTAATGAACAGCTTGCTCCTAAGTCTTGGCTTTGGCTTCAGCCTGGCCTCTTGCTGTTATTCTTTCTTGTTAACTATGCTCTTTCACTTATTACCATGAAGAATGAACCGTTAACTGCACGCATCTTAGGTGGTACTGTACTGATCTGTTCAGTAATGAGTATTATTTCATTATGGAATATAATGAATTTGATAGTTATGGTGAAAATCTGGTTTTAAGTTAATATGACCTATTTCCTCGGCTTTCTTCTGGCATTCCTCCTTTCGATTGGAGCTACAAAACTTACCATAAAGTGGGCTAATAAGTATGGCTTTGTGGATAATCCTAAACGAAGTCACAGCGCTATTTTGCACGATCGTCCTATCCCCAGAGCAGGTGGCGTTCCGGTATATGTTGCTACTTTACTGACTGTTTTGCTTTTTTCAGGACAGCTGATTGGTGGATATGACGCTAATATTAAGCACCTGATAGGAATATTCTTGGCTGGAGCGGGGATTGTCATTTTAGGTCTTTTTGATGATAAGTATGATCTTTCAGCACATCTCCGGCTCTGGTTGATGTTTTTGCTTGCAATTGTCGTGGTTGGTTTTGGTATAGGTATAACCTTTATTACTAATCCGCTTGGTGGTGTTTTAAGATTAGATGACTTGATCTATGTCTTTCATTTCGCGGGATCGATGCATTCAATTGTTATTTTTGCGGATATCCTTGCCATCTTCTGGATCGTTTCACTTATGAATGTAGTGAACTGGTCTTCTGGCCTTGATGGTCAGAATGCCGGGATTGCAATGATTACTCTTGCGATTCTTGGTTTTTCGGCGCTGCGTTATAACCAAACGTCAGAACCTACTGCATTGCTTGCGTTTATTGCCTCAGGCGCCTACGCTGGATTTTTGCTATTTTCCGCATATCCTCAAAAAATTATGCCCGGGTTTGGAGGTTCGACCTTCTCAGGCTTTATGATTGCAGTGCTCTCAATTTTGTCGGGTGCTAAGCTAGCCACTGCGTTGATTGTACTGGCCATTCCAATTCTTGATTCTATCTGGGTCGTATTCAGGCGTATTTATAATAAACAGAACCCGCTGAAAAATACCCGGACTCATCTGCATCATTATCTACTGGATATTGGCTGGTCGAAGAGACGAATTGCTTTTTTTTATTGGCTTATTTGTGCTATTTTAGGTATACTTGTCTTACAAATAAATAGTCAAACTAAGCTCTTTGTGTTTTTAGTTCTATTATTATTGTTCCTAGCAGGTGTTTTATGGCTACAACGCTTATTGCGATCATCAAATCGGTAAGACCTCGCCAGTGGCTGAAAAATCTAACCTTATTCGCAGGTATAATTTTTAGTCATCGATTGTTTTATCCTAACGATTTCTATACTGTTTGTCTGGCAGTACTCTTTTTTAGTCTTGCTACGTCGGCAATATATCTTTTTAACGATATTATTGATGCCCCGCATGACCGGCTACACCCTTTCAAAAAGAAACGACCAATAGCTTCCGGTGAGCTTCCAATCCCCTTGGCTGCAACGATTGCAACAACTTTGCTTATACTATCTTTAAGTGCATCCTTTATTCTCTCCCAGCGGTTTTTCCTTGCAGTAATTGCTTATCTGATTTTACAGACGCTGTATATGTCTTACTTAAAACACGTAATTATCCTTGATGTCCTTACGATTGCGAGCGGCTTTCTTCTGAGAATTTATGCCGGGGTATGGGTTATTGGAACACATGTGAGTATCTGGTTTTTGTTGTTTATGGTATCTTCGGCACTTTTTCTTGCGGTAGGGAAAAGAAGGGCTGAAGCGACTTTGTTGTCGGGATATAATAATGCACAGGATATTAAGAAAGTACGTCCAACACTAGGACATTATCCTGAGTCGTTATTGCACTCATATACTACGATGTTTGCCACTGCTACCTGGCTGACCTATGCGCTATTTGCTTTTAATCAACCTGCGATAACGCCGAATACATTCTTTCAGCCACTATTTTATAATCTTACCCCGCGGGTTACTGATGTAAAATGGCTAATGGTGACCATACCGTTTGTTATCTTTGGAGTAATGCGCTATCTTTATCTTATTTTTGAACGTAAGGAAGGTGAATCACCGGAACGAGTGTTGCTCTCTGACATGCCACTCCTGAGCTGTGTTGTTATTTGGGGGTTCCTTGTAATTGGTGTGCTTTACGTAGTATCTGGCTAAGGAGCTACACGCACAACCAGCATATAGTTTTCATTTCTAATTTTATCTGCAATAAATACTTTATCTACCTCAGAAAAATTTTGTTTGAATTGGGAAATTAACGTATCTGCTTCCTGCTTTAATTTTTCTGTGTGCGCAGGGCGATTAAAAATTATTATTGCGTTTTTCTTGGTCCACTGCGTTAGCTTTGAAAAGATAGCGTACGATTGATCGTCCCGTCCGTTGTATATATCTACGATGATTACATCGAATTTTTGATCAAACTGATTTGGATTATCTAGAATGGCGAAGATATCCTGGACTAAAATAGTAAAAGGACCCTTATTAACGACTTTAAAGTATTTATCGTAGGCGTCGATAACAACCTGATCGATCTCAATGATTATTTGTTGTGCATTAGTAACTTCTTTTTTGATGATGCCTGGAACGGTTCCTGCTCCCAGGCCTATGTGCAAAATTGAAGGTGCTTCTTTGTTTTTTATCTCCTGTATGGTGCGCTTAGCGATTTCCTGCCAATATGAATTGTGAATAAGAGGGGAATTAAGCGATACACCTTGCACGCTTTTATTAATTATCATCCATAATTCTTTTAAACCTAAGCGCTTTATCTCGATAAGTTCGTTATATTCGGAACGGTAGGTTGCAATGATTTTAGTAAGCAGGCGTTTTCGCAGGTAGAGTAATAGGACAATGGTTACTGTTTCCAGTATTATGAGGAGAATAGTGTAAAGCATAAATGCAGCATTTTGTAATAAATATTATAGATCTTTAGCCATCCGTGTGGATATTGTACTACTTCGCCATGAAAACGGCTTTTAAACTCGGAGTATCCGATCCATTTTTTGTTTTCCTTCGGGTATCTCGGATCGTAAATAGATTCAAAGTCGAATAGGGTAAGATTTATTATTTTCGCCTGTTTAATACCCTCCCAGACCAGTAAATAATTTGCAAGCAAGTGGTAGCCTTGCTGCGTTATGCCGGTATGATTGTAGAGTAGAATATCGTTGTAATACAGAAACCAGACAACCGCAATTGGTTCAGGGTTACCTTCTTCATAGGCAAAAGAGATTAGCGAGCCGTCCTTAAAGGCTTCATAGCGCTGATAGCATTCTTCGTAGGAGAGGACATAAAACTTCCGCGTGTTCCCGAGGAGCTTGTATAGTTTGTAAAACATGTCGAAGTATTTGGAATCTTTTTGATCTTTAGTATAAATATGTTCAATTCTGAGCTTATTTTTTTCTGATTTTTTAATGTTTCTCCGGGCGCTTTCGGAAAAAGATTCCCAGATTTTTTTTTCATCACCACTGATGTCGATGAGACGGGTTGAAGTAAATGATGTTTTTAATTTAGATTTCCTATATCCGTGCTCGAGGTATTCTTTTTCGGAATATCCGTTACAATGCGGTTCAATGAGCACAAAGAGGGCTTTATGTTCTTTAGCAATTCGGTCTACTTCGTCAAGGGGAACAGGGCCTTGTGCGTGCTGAATTTTTATTAAGGAATGTTTGAATGGTTTTATCTGACGTATAAACACAAGAATGCCGTTTATTTCTTCAACCTTCCAGCCGATATTAGTCATATATTTATTCCAATATATAGTTTGGCGCGGGTCAATGGCTTTAAGAACAAGGTTCTGCATTTCCTGATTGTATTACATCGGTAGAGGTGAGTGTATGAGGAGATTTGTTATAATTACATTAAGGTGTCTCGGGGTGTAGCTCAGTTGGTAGAGCGCGCGGATGGGGTCCGTGAGGTCGCAAGTTCGAATCTTGTCACTCCGACATATTAATTATTACTACTAATGATATAATATAATTACTGTATGCCACATAATACTAATGAAAGCGACTCATATTCCGGTTTACGCTTTGCCGTTTCCACCGGTAGTTTTATTGATTTTTCTGATGCGAAACAGATGGCTGTAGGGACTTTGATTGGTCGGCCTCACCTTAAAGAGCTCGATACAACGTACCCATTGCTGATCGGTTAGGAATAGGCGTTGAAGCAAGTTACCGAGTGCTGGGCGAGAAGCGTATTCTGGAAGAAGCTACCTATGCCATAGTTCCTACGGTTTCGGTTCATCTGCCTATTTTTGCGTCCCGCGTTGATTTCCTCCAACATGGTTTTAATCTCCAGGGGATGATCACCAATTTCGTCGGCTCCGAACTGGCCCTTGGTGAGAAAACAACCATACCATACACTGGGTGAATTCTTACACAGGGCAGAAAACTGGATTAATTTTTACAATAATACCCGACCACATGAAGGACTCAAAAACCTGTCACCGAACGAGTATGCTAA
>JALYQM010000006.1 GCA_030855825.1 bacterium | reverse complement strand
CTCCGAGAAAATGTTTAGGTTACTTGACACCGTATGAGAAAATATTCTCAAAGAAGGTAGCTTCGCTACCTCTACCAGATTAATTTCTTTTTTCATAAAGTGGTGCATTTCCGCTTTGAATTCACCGGACAACCTACTATATCAGAAAGTAGGCAAAGCGTCAATGCTATAGGTTATGCAGGTAATTTGAATTCCGGGAAAATTTCCTTCAGCTTAGCTTCGTTTTTATCGCCAAGGCTTTCAAGAATCTCGAAAACGGTGCGGACACCTGCTAAATTAAGGCCCTTTTTTCGTGTAAGAAACTGAATGAATCGCAATCGGTCGATATCAGCTGGACTGTATCTTCTACGGTTTGTTTTTGTGCGGTGAGGGATTACCAGATTTTCGTTCTCGTAGAGCATGAGTGTTCGCTGATGCACGCCTATTATTTCGGCTGCGATCGATAATGTGAACAAAGGTTTTGTATTTGTATTCATAATATTTACCTGATTCTTACACTGTTGCTACTATATATTATTAATTCAAAAAGTATAAAGACTCACAATATGTTATATCATTGTTTATTTTAGTGTATAGTAATTTTTTTGTCTTGACAAGAGTTTAGCAGTCGTTCTATACTATTGCTAGGTTTGAGTTATATTTTCGACTAAATTCTGGAGAAAAATATGCGTGATTTGTCTAATCGGCAGCTTAAGATCTTACAAGCGATTGTTGAGGAGCATGTTGCGACTGGAACAGCCGTGGGTTCCGAGACGATAGAGAAGAAATATAAATTGGGTGTTTCTCCTGCGACTGTGCGAAATGAAATGGTAAAACTTGTTGAAATGGGGTACTTAAAACAACCTCATACCTCGGCTGGACGGGTACCAACGACCATTGCACTGAGAATGTATATTTCTGAAATAATGAAAGAAAAACAACTTTCTGTGCGTGAAGAAGTGCAGATCAAGCAACAATTATGGGATCAGCGGTTTGATTATGAACGAATGATGCGTAACTCTACGCTCGTTTTGGCTGATACAACAAGATTATTAGGCATAGCAGTAACTGGTGACGATGATATTTTCTATTCAGGGGCAGCTAATATCCTGGATATTCCGGAGTTTTTCGATATTGATGTAACAAAAACTGTGCTTTCTCTGCTTGACCGGCATGAAGCATTGCTCGAGTTAATTAAAAAATGTGTTACCAATGACCCTGTTAAAGTACTTTTAGGTGAAGAACTTGATGTGCATTTTCTGGAACCGTGTGGATTCGTATTCACTGGATTCAGGGCCGGGAAGTACGGGACAGGGATGATTGGTATAATAGGGCCTTCACGATTAAACTATCCGGTGATGGTGCCGATGGTTCGATATTTTGGTAGTTTAATTACTGAAGTGGGAAAGAATTGGTAAGTTTATAATTAATTTATTCGCGGAGGGTTAAATGGACGATACACAAAATAAAAATGATGTCCAGGAAGAAGTTATTGAAACGGATTCCGGAGACAACGAAAGCGACGATGTCGTTTCGAAACTGATGGCTCAGAATGAGGATTTAAATAATAAATGGAAGAGAGCCGTTGCCGATTATCAGAACTTAGAAAAACAGGTGCGACGTGAGAAAAGTGAATTTATGCAATTTGCATCAATGAATGTAGTGGTTCACTTTTTGCCGATTTTGGATAACCTGGAACAGGCATTAGCCGGTATGAAAGATGAGGAGAAAAAGAGCGGTTGGGCAGTTGGCGTTTTAATGACCGTTAAACAGTTTCGAGATTTGTTAAAAGATCAGGGACTTACAGAAATTAAAACTGAAGGTGAAGTATTTGATGCGCATAAAATGGAGCCGATTGATACGATAGAAGGTGAGAAGGATAAAGTGATAACTGTGGTTAAAAAAGGATACGAGGGGTTTGGAAAAGTGATTAGACCAGCGCAGGTGATTATAGGAAAAGGAGAATAATATGAGTAATGAAGAACGTCCGAGAATCCCTGGGCTTGACCCTGACGAAACAAACCCTCTTCACGATCATCAACCAGGTGATAAATCACCTCAGAAAAACGATACACCGCCGGTAGACCAAAAATCAGAACGGCAGCCAGCACGTCCGATTAAACCTAGAAATGGAAGAGAATATCATGGCGATTATTAAATTATTTAAATAAAAAATTAGTAAATAATAAGGAGACTCAAATGTCAAAAATAATTGGTATAGATCTTGGAACTACCAACTCCTGCGTTGCAGTGATGGAAGGTGGAAAGCCTAAGGTTATTCATAGTGCGGAAGGGCGCAATGTTATCCCTTCAGTTGTTGAAGTGGTTAAACATATCGTTGGAGATGTTGCGAAACGTCAGATGATTGTTAATCCTGATACAACAATTTTTTCGGTTAAGCGAATTATGGGTCATAAATTTAATGACGCAGCGATTCAGAAGGACGTTAAGAACTTGCCGTATAAGGTTAAGTCAGGACGCGATGACATGGCAGTTGTTGAAGTGCAAGGGAGAGATTACACTCCTCAGGAAATTTCAGCAATGATTCTGCAAAAGATTAAAGCTGATGCTGAAGCGTATCTTGGTGAAAAAGTTACACAAGCCGTTATTACTGTTCCAGCATACTTTGATGATGCACAACGTCAGGCAACAAAGCAAGCTGGTGAAATCGCCGGCCTTGATGTGAAGCGTATTATTAATGAACCGACTGCCGCTGCACTAGCTTACGGACTTGATAAAGCAAATGCTCATACGATCCTCGTGTATGATCTTGGTGGTGGAACATTTGACGTTTCAATACTCGAGCTTGGTGAAGGTGTGTATGAAGTTCGTTCGACATCTGGTGACTCGCACTTGGGTGGCGATGACTTTGATCAGAAAATTATTGACTGGTTGATTACTGAATTCAAAAATGAACAAGGTGTTGATCTGTCAAAAGATAAACAAGCACTACAACGTCTTAAGGACGCAGCAGAAAAGGCAAAAATTGAATTGTCTTCATCCCAGGAAGCAGAGATTTCACTGCCGTTCGTTACGGCTGATGCATCAGGTCCAAAACATCTTCAGACTAAACTAACTCGAGCAAAACTGGAGCAATTGGTTGGTGAACTCGTTGATAAAACATTTAATGCTGTTAAAACTGCATTAAAGGATGCGGATCTTGAAACATCAAAAATTGATGAGATTGTTTTGGTTGGTGGTATGACACGCATGCCTGCAGTCCAGGACGCAGTTAAGAAGTTCTTTGGAAAAGATACGCATAAAGGTATTAATCCTGATGAAGTTGTTGCTGTCGGCGCTGCGATCCAAGGTGGTGTGCTCGGTGGAGAAGTTAAAGATGTTCTCCTGCTTGATGTTACACCGCTTTCACTTGGTATTGAAACGCTTGGTGGTGTTTCAACTAAATTAATTGAAAAGAATACAACCATTCCGACATCCAAGTCTCAGGTGTTCTCAACAGCTGCAGATAATCAGACATCGGTTGAAGTACATGTGCTACAGGGAGAACGTGAATTTGCTGCGGATAATAAATCTCTGGGAAGATTTATCTTAGATGGAATTCCACCTGCACCACGCGGAATGCCACAGGTTGAAGTAACTTTTGATATTGATGCCAATGGTATCCTCAATGTTTCCGCTAAAGAGAAGCAGAGTGGTAAAGAACAGAAGATTACGATTACCGGCTCAACAGGGCTTTCTAAAGATGAAGTATCGCGAATGCAACAGGAAGCGGAACAGCATGCTGAAGAAGATAAGAAGAAGAAGGAAGAAGTTGAAACACGTAATCATGCTGACTCACTCGTCTTTACGGCAGAGAAAGCTTTGAAAGAAGCAGAGGGAAAGATCCCTGAAGAAGTAAAAACAGAAGTTGAAGGAAAAATTAACGATCTGAAACCAATCATTCATACCGGAGCTGTCGAAGACGTGAAGATGAAAACCGAAGCTTTGTCTGCAACCATACAAAAGATTGGTGCAGCTATGTATAATACACCAGGTGCAAATCCTGCTGGAACGCCTCCAGGTACAGATCCAGGAGCTCAACCTGGTCCTACAGATGGCGGGACAGAAAATCCTAAGAAGGATGCGCAAGAAGGGGAAGTTGTAGGATAATATTATATGAGTATGCCTAAAATTTGGATAATTTCTATAACTCTTAGTTATTTTATTTTAAGAGGCGTTACGCTGGGAGTGAACAGATATCCTTCCCGTCCGACTGATTTAGGAATTGTTTTATTTGTTTTAGGGAACGTTTTACTGGCAGTATTGATGTATTTTGTTGGTGATAAATGGTTTATAGAAAATAATATTGACAAAAAGACATCTAAACAAATAAATCTTATATTAATAGTTATTGGATTAATTGTATCCGGATTACAAATATTAACGATAAATGGCTGATTATTACGCTACACTAGGTGTGGCACGAACCGCTACTGCTGAAGAAATAAAGAAAGCCTATCGGGGACTAGTGCGAAAGCACCACCCCGATGTGGATAAATCTCCTGATGCTGATAAAAAGTTCAAGGAGATTTCAAACGCTTACGAAGTTTTATCTGATGCACAGAAGCGTCAAACGTACGATCAGTTCGGAAGTTCAGCGTTTGAAGGAAATGCAGCAGGAGGCAACCCGTACGGTGCTAGTGGCGGTAGTCCGTTTGGTGGAGGGTATAGTTACCAATCAAATGGCGGCGATTTTGATCCGTTCGATATCCTGAATTCATTCTTTGGTGGCGGATCTCCGTTTGGAGGAGCAGGTGGTCGAAGAGCGCCGCGTACCCCAACATATCAGATACAGATTACCTTTGATGAAGCTGTGCATGGTATTGAAAAAGAAGTTTCAATCGAAGGTAAAAGCCGCAAAATTAAAATTCCCGCAGGAGTGGATGACGGAACCCGGATTAAATTTGACGATTTTTCGTTAATTGTCTCTGTTTTACCTTCGCCGATTTTTCAAAGGGATGGTTATGATGTGATTATTGAACAGGATATTCCGTTTTCATTGGCTACTTTGGGAGGCGCAATTAAGGTGCCAACTATCGATGGAGATGTTGAGCTGAAAATACAACCAGGGACACAGCCTGGTGCTGTTGTGCGTCTTGGTGGTCGCGGTATTAAATCCACTCGTGGCAATACACGGGGAGACGAGTACGTTAAATTCGTCGTAAAGGTGCCAACAAAAATTTCAAGTAAAGCTAAAAAGTTGATAGAAGAGCTGCAGAGAGAACTTTAGTTGCTTAGTCATTATGTGATATACTTTGTTGATGCAATCCGTTCAAAATACCCTTAATCAAGGCGAAAAGAAACAATTTGTCTATTCCTGGTTTGGTGAAGAAAATAGAGAAGAATCTAATGTCATAACTCTTGAAGGGGATAACTCTGAGGTCGATGTATACGGAATATTTTATGGCCGGGATTCATCGACTCTTAAAAATAGCGTTAAGATTGTTCATAAAGGGCGTAATACCCGTGCCAACGTTTTCGCCTGCGGAGTTGTGGTAGACCGATCATTTCTTGACTTCTCCGGTATGTTGCGGGTTGAACATGGAGCTAAGGGAACGCGAACTTTTTTTAGAGCGAATCTGATGATTCTTTCGCCTAAATCTTCTGCGTATACATTCCCCGGTTTAGAAATTGAGGAGAACGATATTACGCAAGGTGGGCATGCGGCAACAATCGGGAAGGTTAATGAAGAACAGATGTTTTATCTGATGAGTAGGGGCTTAGGTGAGAACGAAGCTAAGAAAATAGTCATTCATGGATTTTTTGAACCAGTTCTTTCACAAATCAATAATGCAGATCAAGCTATATTGCGTAAGAAATTATCAGGTATATTAGATTAAATGAATATCGAATCGATTAAAGATCAATTTCCTATTTTTAAACGACTTATTAACGAAAAGCCTTTGGTTTTTCTGGATTCCGCAGCGAGCGCTCAAAAGCCTATTGCAGTAATTGAGGCCATGGATGATGTTATGTCAAACCACTATGCAAATATCAACAGGGGTGTCTATACCCTTTCAGAAGAGGCAACACAGCTTGTTGAAGATTCCCGGGTAAAGGTTCAGAAATTTATTGGTGCAGCCTCAGTTGATGAAATAATTTTTACACGAAATGCAACGGAATCCATTAACCTGGTAATGTATTCATGGGCGCGTAAAAATCTCAAACGAGGAGATGTTGTTGTTACCACCGAGATGGAGCATCATTCCAATATTGTTCCTTGGCAGATGCTTCGGGACGAAATCGGTATTGAATTACGATGGATGACTGTTAACGATGAGGGATATCTTGATTGGAAGAATGTCGATTCGGACAGAGTGAAACTTGTATGTGTTACTCATGTCTCAAATGTGTTGGGTACTATTAATCCTGTTAAAGAGATTGCTGCGTGGTCACATTCTATCGGCGCGAAGATTCTTGTTGATGGTGCACAAGGAATTGTTAATGTGCCGGTTGATGTAGTCGAAATTGATGCGGACTGGTATGTTTTTTCAGGTCACAAATTGTACGGTCCGAGTGGAGTAGGTGTGCTCTTTGGAAAGATGGATGTGCTGAACGCAATGGATCCTTTTCTGGGAGGCGGAGACATGGTACTTGAAGTTCATAAAAATGAATCGTCTTATAAAAAGGTGCCTCATAAATTTGAAGCGGGCACTCCAGCAATCGTTGAAATAATAGGTCTGGGAGCTGCAATCGATTTTGTAACAGCAGTAGGAATGATTACTTTACGCAATCACAGTGAAGCATTATTACAGTACTCACTTACGCAATTAGCAAAAATTGATGGTCTAACTTTGTATGGTCCAATGGATAGTACCCATAAAGGTGGAGTGATTGCCTTCACCTTAAAAGGAATCCATCCTCATGATATTGCAACGATATTGGATGAGGAAGGGATTGCTATTCGCAGTGGCCATCACTGCGCTCAACCGTTGTGCGATCGATTTAATCAGCCTGCAATGGCGAGAATTAGCTTTGGAGTGTATACGACAAATGATGATATCGATGCGCTAATAATAGTGATCCAAAAAGTACAGGATATTTTTAAATAATATGAACTTATATCAAGATGAAATTCTCGATCATTACAAGCACCCACGTAATAAAAAGCGGATAACCGATGCCACAATGTCCAGTGAATCTTCCAATCCGCTTTGCGGAGATACTCTTGGGCTGGAGATAAAAGTTGAAAATGGAAAAATTGCAGAAGTTGGTTTTTGGGGAGAGGGGTGTGCTATTTCCCAAGCATCAATGTCAATGATTACTGATGAACTGCTTGGACAGGAAGCAAGCGCTCTTTCAGAATTTTCTCAGAAAGATATATTAGACTTATTAGGTGTTAGTATTGGACCATCCCGTTTAAAATGTGCATTATTGCCACTCAATATTATTCACAAACTGGCAATAGAATTACATTGATTCACTAGGTATTATTTGGTATAGTTACAGAGCTTTATGGGAAAACTTGTTAAAAAAGTAAAAATTGATCAAAGTATGTGCATTGGAGCAGGTACGTGTGTGGTACTTGACCCGAACGGTTTTCTGTTAGATGCTGAGAATAAGGCTGTGTATAAGGATCCAGATCATCCCGGAGTAACTCTTGTTGAATACGATTTTCCTCAACCGGTCGATAATTTTGATTTAGTCCAGGCTGCAGAAGGTTGTCCAGTACAGTGTATCTATTTGTATGATGAAACCGGGGAACAAATTTTCCCGTAATTTCAGAAAGGAAAAACTCGTGAGTGATACAGAACAATTACATGATGGCATTGGTGGAGAAAAAACGCCTGAGGTTCAATCTCCCCAGGTAATACATCAAACTATTAAGCGTGGCGGTTTTATGGGGGGAGGGTGGTTTACTACAGCTCTTTTCCTTGTCGCATTTTTTCTTGTTAGCTACTCCCTTGGTGCAATGAGTGAGAGGAATAGTAAGTTGACCTCGCTTGTCGGTACAGCAGCTGGATCTCAGAATGCAGCGAAGTCCAATTTCAATATTAACGGATTTAAAAAAGCGGCCGCCGATTTAAAGCTTGATACTAAAAAATTTAATGCATGCCTTGACTCCGGAAAGTTCGCTGCTGATGTTAAAAGAGAAACAGATGAAGCTGTCGCGATAGGAGTAAATGGTACTCCCAGTTTTATTATTAATGGTGTCGCAGTAGTTGGTGCTCAGCCAATAGGCGTTTTCAAAGGAATTTTTGGTGGTACCCCACTACCTCTGAATCCTGAGGCATCCATGACTGCAAGCCTGGTTGATGGCAAGAGAGTTACCAGCGGCATATCAATGGATAAAGTTCGGGTAAAAGGTGATAAAAATGCACCAATTACTATAGTGGAATATTCAGATTTCGAATGTCCTTATTGCGGACGTTTTTATGAAGACACATATAAGCAATTGGACACAGAATATATTAAGACTGGAAAAGTAAAAATAGTATTTAAAGACTTTCCGCTTTCGATTCATGCTCAAGCACCTAAAGCTGCTGAAGCAGGAAGATGCGCAGAAGAGCAAGGTAAATTCTGGGAAATGCATGACAAACTATTCGAACTACAGTTGAAAACTTCTTAACTTGTAATAGCACAAGGCCGTATGATAATATAATTTTATATTAGTATAATATTGTAGTATTCAGGAGGGTCAAATATGGCAGAGCCAGTAGTTCAGGAAAAAACAGTTGACAGGGAAGTAGTAGGTGATCAAGTTGTGGAACGTACTACGGTCGAGAATCGTACCACAGGAACAGGTAAATCAATCAACAAAACGATCCAGATAATCTATTATCTCGAAGGCGTTTTGCTTGCCTTACTTGCATTGCGGTTTGTCCTACGATTGCTTGGTGCATCCCAGGGAAGTCCTTTTGTTAACTTTATTTACCAGCTTACTTATCCGTTTGTTTACCCATTCCTCGGTATGTTCCGTACTCAATGGGGATATGGTACAGCTCGGCTTGAGTTTGAGACTGTTATAGCCGTTGCAGCTTACGCCATACTTTTCTGGATTGTGGCAGGTCTGTTCCGTTTGGGGAAATAGTGCTTTTGCAGTATAATAGGCAAGAGGTTCTATTATGCGCATTTGTATAGATATCTCCCAAACCGTGTACGAGGGTACAGGTAGTGGTAGATATGTTATTGAGCTTGTTAATGAGCTATTGTCTCAGGATTTGACTAACGATTACTTATTATTCGGTAGTGCTATGCAGCGCTTTCCGGAGCTGGAACAAGTAATTTCACGGATAAAGTCGCGCGGAGCTGATACCCCTTTTTCGACTAAATTATTTCGATTTCCTCCTAAATTGTATGAAATTCTATGGAATAGCCTGCACATTATTCCAATCGAGTCATGGATTGGAGAAATAGATGTGTATCATTCCTCGGATTGGGTTGAAGCACCCAGCAAGGCTAAAAGAGTGACAACCGTTCATGATCTTATTCCATTCCTTTATCCTGAATATGTGCATCCGCGTATTGTAGCGGCACATACTCATAGATGGGAGATAATTCGTCGCGAGATCGATTCTATAATCGTTGATGCTGATGTTACGAAAAAAGATATCATAGCGCGTTTTAATATTCCCGAGTCTAAAATCACAGTCATCCCTCTTGGATGTGATTCCCGATTTTTTTCAATTGGTAAACTAAACACAGAAGACTCTCTCAGTTCTAATGCTCAGAGTATTCAAACGTTACAAACGTTCGGGCTTACGGGCAGGTCCTACATTCTTAGTGTAGGTACGTTGGAACCACGGAAGAACATAAGCAGATTGATTGAGGCATATTCTTTGCTGGATAATGATATTAAAACAAAGTATCCGCTTGTTATTGTTGGTAAAAAAGCGTGGATTGGCGAATTTGATTTGCCAAAGGGTGTCATCTTTACCGGCTATGTTGATGATATTGATCTGCCATATCTTTACGGAAACGCGAAATGTTTTGTTATGCCTAGTTTATATGAGGGATTTGGTTTACCCGTGCTTGAAGCAATGGCCTCCGGGACACCAGTAATTTGCTCTAATCGATCATCTCTCCCTGAAATAGGAGGCGATGATGTCCACTATATAGAAAACCCAGAAGAAATTGAATCTATTAGATTAGTTTTATATCACGTATTAACTAGTGACTCCCAAGAGCTAGCTATGGTTGCAAAAAGTGCCTATACTCGAGCAATGGGATACTCTTGGCAGCGAACTGCACATGAGACGTTAAACGTCTATTCGAAACTTTTTAAAGGATAAAATTTATGCGTATCGGAATTGATGGTAATGAAGCAAATGTCTTTGACCGGGTCGGAAGCGGTATGTACGCATATCAGGTACTAAAGCATTTATATGAGCTTGATAGCTGGAATGAATACACTATTTATCTAAAGCATACTCCGATACGTGATATGCCTGAAGAGCGAAAAAATTGGAAGTACAAAGTTATTGGACCTGAGAAATTGTGGACGCAATTTGCGTTACCACTGCGGCTGTTTATTGATGGAAAGAAACTGGATCTTTTTTTCTCCCCTGGACATTACGCCCCTCGATTCTGTCCATGCAAAACAGTAATTTCAGTACTTGATACAGCATATTTGCGATTCCCTGAATATTTTAAGAAAAGTGACCTAATCCAATTGAAATCTTGGTCAAAGTACAGCATTAAGAAAGCTTCGCATATTCTTACCATATCGGAATCTTCTAAGCAGGACATTGTTAAATATTATGGGATTGAGCCTCATAAGGTCACAGTTACTTATTTAGGTTATGATACAGAAACCTTTAAACCGGTAGAGGATCAGGAAAAAATTCGTACTGTTCTGGACAAATATGGGTTTAAGCAACCATATATCCTTTATTTAGGGACATTACAGCCCCGAAAAAATATTGTACGCTTAATACAAGCCTTCAAAGATTTAATTAGCCAGGATAATTATTCTCACATTGGACTTAAGTTAGTGATTGTAGGTAAAAAAGGATGGCTGTACCAGGAGATCTTTAGCGAAGTTAAAAAACTGCAGCTTGAAGATGTTGTTGTCTTTACTGGTTATATAACAGACGACGAGAAGCCAGCAATTCTGTCAGGTGCAGTGTTGTATACACTGCCATCTTTGTATGAAGGTTTTGGTATTCCAGTGCTTGAAGCAATGGCCTGCGGTACGCCGGTTGTTGTTTCGCGGATCTCTTCTCTACCTGAGGTTGTGGGAGAATATGGTGTTCTGATAGACCCTTATAACATAAAAAGTATCAGTGACGGCTTAAAGTTGCTTGTGAACGACACCACTCTTCGTGAGCAGATGAAACAGAGCGGGTTAAAATGGGTTAAGCAGTTTGACTGGATGCATACTGCACGTACAACTTTAGGAGTTCTGGAGTCATTTAGAAAAAACGATTAACTAAGGAGACTTATGTTTAAAGATAAAGATGGGAATGTATTATCTGCAGATGTTGCGTTCAGAAAAATTGTCCGCAGGATCTATTCATATGGGGAAGACTTTTCGCTTATGCTGCTTACCTTGATTGGGTATTTCCCTTCGCATGTAGTGCGAAAGTTTTTTTATCGTTTAGCTGGTTTTCAAATAGGTATAAAGAGTTTTATCCATATGGGCGCGAGATTCTATGAAACGACTCGCATCACTATTGGGGACGGGACAATAATCGGGTATAAGTGCTTTCTTGATGGACGCGACTCCTTAACGATCGGTAATCATGTTGATATTGCGAGTGAGGTAATGATTTATAATTCCGAGCATGCTCACAACGCGAGTGATTTTCATGCGGTCAATGCTCCTGTTTCGATCGCGGACTATGTTTTTATTGGTCCGCGGTCAATCATTTTACCAGGAGTTACAATCGGCAGAGGTGCAATAGTTGCGGCTGGTGCTGTAGTTACTAAAGACGTGGCGCCAATGACTATCGTTGGTGGTGTACCTGCAAAACCGATAGGGATGAGAAGTGTTGAAGAATTGCAGTATAAATTGGGAAGAGCGAGGTTATTTCAATAAATATGGATACTATTTATAACAAATGGAGAACAGTCAGCTCAAGAATCGCGTATGAAAACAAGTGGATGAAAATTCGTGAAGATAAAGTCATTCGCCCCGATGGTCGTGAGGGATTATATGGTGTTATCGAGACTGCTCCCTCTGTTTATATTGTTCCGCTAAGTGAAAAAGAAGAGATATACCTAATAGGTCAGTTCCGTTATCCTACTCAAATGGCATCGTGGGAAATACCAGCGGGAGGCTCTGATAATGAAGATCTTATGCTTGCTGCTAAACGTGAGTTAAAGGAAGAATTGGGATTGGAATCAGGAGAAATGATTAAATTAGGAGTAAGTCAACAATGGAACGGATTAAGTAATGAAATCGGAAGTATCTTTCTTGCCCGTGAACTAAAAGAAGTTGGAGGAAATGAGCAGGCGGAGGAGGGAATAAGTGCGTTTTGTAAAATACCTCTTGAAGATGCCTTAGCTCTCATTAGAAACGGAACTATTTCAGATAGTCAAACAATTACCGCAGTTATGATGACACTATTATACCTTAAGAAAATCTAATTATGCTCGATTTATCTATTATTATCATCAACTTTAATACGCGTGATCTGACAATGAAGCTTCTTGAGAGTATCTTCAAATACACTCGTGGTGTAACTTACGAAGTCATAGTGGTTGATAATGCTTCAGAAGATAAAAGCGTCTCTGAAATAAAAAGAAAGTATCGCGCTAAAGTTACCGTTATTAAAAATAAAGAAAACAGTGGATTTGGTGCAGGAAATAATCAGGCGATGAATATTGCTCAGGGGCGCTACTTCTGTTTACTTAACTCCGATACTTTACTAATAGGGAATGCTTTTGAAAAGATGATTGAATGGTTCGATCAAAATACGTTTGTTCCTATTAAAAGCTCCCGAAAAATCAACCCGGAAGAGTTTAATCTTTCCTCACTTCCACATGGTACTATAAAACGATATCCGATTGGTTTGCTCGGTTGTAAGCTTTTAAACCCTGATCGAACAGAACAATACAGTATTAAAAGATTTCCTACGCTAAGTACGATGTTTGGTAGTCTTTTTCTGGAAAGATTTATCAGACCTGGCATGCCGGAAAAAATTACAGAGGTTAATTATGTAATGGGTGCTTTTATGCTTTTGAAGAGGGAAGTATACGAACGGGTTGGTGGTTTTGATGAGAAAATATTTATGTATGTAGAGGAGACAGATTGGTGTTATCGTATCAGGAAACACGGTTTTAGTGTGGTATACTGGCCGGATGTTTCCATCATTCATTATGGGGGTGGAAGCGCTATCCGAGGCCGTAAAGATCAAATCCTGAATGCATTTGCAGGATATCGATATTTTTACCGTAAACACTACAAAAAAACATCATACACCTGGTTGATCGCTTTAATTAAGATAAAATCATATAGTTCTTTACTCTTTGGCCGACTTACTGGCAATAAATATTTGGTCAGTACTTATACAGAAGCGCTGGATGCATTAAAAGATGGAAAATAAACCAACCTCTCTCTATAAACAAGCGTTACACTGGATTGTAGTCGGTCTTCTTGTTTTTATACCACTTTACCCTAAATTACCGCTTTTTGATATTGCATTCTCCTGGACCTATATTCGTGTTGAAGATGTCCTGGTTGCAGTTTCTTATATTGTTCTTATTGTTTGTTTATTACTAAGAAAAGTATCGATACGCAATTTCCTTATGAAGCCTATTGTTTTGTTTTGGATTATCGGGCTTCTTTCAACAATCGTCGCTCTACTTACACTTGGTTCTCAGGATAATTGGGCAATCTTTAAACCACATCTAATAGTACTTAATTATCTTCGCCGTATTGAATACCTTGGTGTTCTGTTCCTTGCGGTCGCAGCCTTCTCTGATCGAAAGGGTATCAAACGCGCTGTAATCGCACTTGTAATCGGAATGATCGGGGTGATTATATATGGTTTTGGACAAAAGTATGGTGGTTTCTGTAGCTATTTAACCATGAACGAAGAGTTTGCTAAGGGAACATGTATTTCTCTTCAACCAGGTACTAGGCTTTCTTCAACGTTTGGTGGTCATTATGATCTCGCAGGATATTTGGTGTTTGTTTTACCGATTATTGCCGGAATGATATTTGCAACACGTTCGTTGTTTTTGAAAATACTCCTGGGTACCGTCACTTTATTCGGCTTTTTCATGTTGTTACTTACATCATCGAGAATCTCGTTTCCCGCGTTACTCATTGCGTTAGGAATGATTATTGTAATGAATGTAAAAAACAAAAAATATCTTTTCGCTGGTAGTGTTTTGGTTGTAATCCTTACATTAGTGTTTGGTCGGACAACGATTGTTGATCGACTTGGCAAGACACTGCGGGTTAATCAGGTAACTGTTGATAATAAGACCGGAAGAATCCTGGAGCAGCCGACCACCCACAAAGATTGGGCAGGATTGCCTGAAAGTGATAGAGCTATCGTGCTACCATTCTTACCGGAAACTGCGACACCCTCTGCTTTTATTGTTACTAAGCGTCAGAAGGGAATTAAGGAAGAACTTTCACCGTCATCAGAATCAGGGGTAATTCGAAATACTGTAGAGGTTCCTCAAGCATCAACTAAAGAACAGAGTGATTCTGATAAAAAAGAGATAATTGAAGAGGTGCGAGTTGTCAAAGGAGACTACTCATTACGCTATGCACTCGTTTTTGACATATCGTTTACGACACGCTTTGATGGTGAGTGGCCGGTGGCTTTTGCGGCGTTTAAATCACACCCGATACTCGGACAGGGTTATTCAACTGTTACTTCAGCTGTCGATAGCAGCTATATTAGAGCATTAGCCGAAGTGGGAGTTGTTGGGTTCATAAGTTTCTTCGCGATTTTGATTATCTTTCTTAAGCGGGCTTATGAGTATGTTGGGCGAGCTCAGGATCGTCTATACAAATTGTATGTTGCCGGCGTTGCATCCGGTGTGACTGGTTTACTTGTTAATGCATTGTTAATTGATATTTTTGAAGCTTCCAAAGTTGCTTTTGTTATGTGGATCTGTATTGGCATTGCTGTGTGGATAATGGAAAGAGGAGAAAAACTGGAAGGGTAATTTACTATGAAGATTCAGCCTATTATCCTTTTGATGATTTTTGTTGTAGTTGGATATTTCCTTTTTGGAAATACGTTACACTATTATTTTGTGTCCGATGATTTTATCTGGCTTTATAATGCAAAAAACGACACATATGAAGATTTGTTGCGGTATGCAATCGATGCACAGGGGTTTTTCTATCGTCCATTTACTGAAACCTATTTTTATTTTATGTGGCGGTGGTTCGGAGCAGATCCTTATCCATACCATGTAGTTAATATCCTACTTCATTTTTTTAACTCTCTGGTCGTGTATTTTCTTTCGCTTGCAATTCTTAATAAATTTTATACGGCGAGCAGTCGAACTAAAAAATCTTTTTTTGCTTGTGTAACGGCATTATTGTTTTTTGTCCATCCGGTGCATCAGGAAAATATTCTTTGGATAAGTGCGGTAACAGAACTTTTCCCTGCGGCGTTTCTGCTTAGTGCATTATTAATTTTTGTTAAAGGCTTATCTCCCGGTAAATTAAGCAGTTTCAATACAATTTTATTGTTTTTACTCTTTATCCTCGGGTTAATGAGTCATGAATATGCTGTGATATTTCCTGTATTGCTCTATCTTACCGAGTATTTTGTTACTAAAAAATTAAAACCTTTACATAAAGGGTTTTACCTTGGGCTTATAGTTATCGACTGCGTTTATTTACTTGTCCGTGCGCAGGCAAATGCGCATTGGAGTGGAGGAGATTATAGTTATAATTTAGCGAGACTTCCCTTCAATTTTATTGGTAATTCGATTGGGTACATTGGGCTTAATGTAATTGGAGTTCCGTTTGTTTATTTGTACCAAAATGTACGAAATGTGATGCGCGATAATTTACTTCTTTCGGGGTTGCTGCTTTTAATTCTCATCGCAGGATGCTTTTATATCGTTAGAATTGCTCGACGTAATTACCTTGAGGATGTGGGTAACTCTCAATCTGAGCGCTTACTCTTATACCTGGCCTTATTCTTCTTTGTCAGCCTGTTACCTTTTCTTGGTCTCGGGGGAATCGCAGAACGGTATTTGTACCTTCCTTCCTTTTCTTTCCTCTTGTTTCTCAGCTTATTTTTGTATTGGGTAATACGGTATTTTGATATTCCAGCAAAACAATATAAAATCTGGTATTATTCGTTAATTTCGCTCCTCTGCATATTGTACATATATAATGCAAAAGTTGACCAGAATGATTGGCGGCTTGCCAGCGATTTTGTCTACAATCGCCTAGGTGAATTTAGAGATCACTGCAGTTCTTTTTCAGAAGGAGAAAAGTTAAGTAGACTTTCACCTCCCAATCGAGTCGGGAGAGCGTGGGTGTTTCAAGTAGGATACGAACAGGGGGCTAATGTGCTTTGCGATAAGAAGATTACGATCCTTTTGAAATAATGCTATACTCACGTAACTATTATGTATAAAATTTTACTCTTTATTATACTCGTTATAAGTTTTGGTGTGCGTCTCTATCATTTTAATTATCCAATGGCCGATCTCCATTCATGGCGGCAAGCTGATACCGCATCAGTCGCCCGAAATCTCGTCCGTTCAAATTTTGATATTTTACACCCTCAAATAGAGAGTGCTGTTAGTATTGATGGCATCGGGAGGGATAATACTCCGCGATATCATTTTGCTGAATTCCCGATTTACCAGGCAGCCGTTGCGGCGGTTTCGTATCCAATATCACAGATCCGGCAAGCATCACTGACACAGAATATTGTAACATCGGGTAGAATTGTTTCAATAATTTGCTCATTGTTAAGCATCTGGGCACTGTATCTATTGTGTAAGCGATATTATTCTGAGAATACTACGATTTTAGCTGCCTTTGTGTATGGGGTACTTCCTTTTAATATTTTCTGGTCGCGTGCTATTCTTCCGGATAGCATGATGGTGATGTTCTCATTATTTCTACTGTATTTTTTTGATATATGGATTAGAGGATTTGATAAAAATAACCAAAAAAGACATTTAGATTTAAATATCTGGTTTATTGCATCGGCTGTGTTCTTTGCACTAGCATTGCTTTTAAAAGCCTTCGTTCCCTTTCTACTGTTACCGATGGCCTATTTACTATTCAAACGGTTTGGATTTTCCTTTATAAAGTTGCCGCAATTCTGGATTTTCGCTTTATTTGCGGTGTTGCCCTTTGTTTTGTGGCGGTTTTGGATGCAGACGTGGCCATATTCTATCCCTGCTAGCGGTTGGCTTTTTGACGGGAACCATATCCGGTTTAAACCTGCCTGGTGGCACTGGATCGTTCAGATTAGATTGGACCAGTTTATGTTTAATGTAACAGGGGTATTCTTTATTGGACTAGGGCTGCTTTTTTATCGTGAAACGTTTAAAAAATCAGAATATATTTGGTATTTACCGCTTTGTTTAATAGCATGCCTTATCTATCTGGTGGTATTTGCTACGGGAAATGTTCAGCATGAATATTATCAGTTACCTGTAACAGCTTTTGGTTCTATTTTTGTATCAATTGGTTTTTGGTATATGTGGGATAAAGTTGGATCATGGTGGGAGATGAGTATTACTCGATTGATTGCTCTCTCACTAATTTTAATTACCCTACTGTTAGGGTGGTATTCAGTTAAGGGGTGGTATCTTATCGGAAACCCTTCACTCGTTATTGTTGGAGAGCGGGCAGATAAAGTGCTTCCTCCGAATGCCCACGTTATAGCTGACTACGGTGGTGATACTACATTTTTATATTATGTTAACCGCAAAGGATGGAGTGTGCGGGATAAACAATTGCAGGAGATTATTGATAGAGGAGCAACTCACTATATCTCAATGCATAGAGGAGACTATATGAATTTACTCGCGACATTATATGAAATTGTTGATGAGACACCCGAATATGTGATTCTTGATTTAACCCGTCAAAAAGGTGATTGGTCAAATATACAAAAGTATGAATTATAGCTTTGCCTTATGAAGATTTTATTAATTTTCCCCTTATGTCCTTTGCCCGCAAATTCCGGCGGTCAAGTCCGTGTTTGGAACATTGCAAAACAGTTATCGAAGAATCATACTGTTGATTTACTCTGTTTTATTCGGAATGAATCTGAAAAGAAGTATCAAACGGAACTTCTAACAGTCTTTAATTCCGTACAATTTATTGTTCGAAAAGAACTGTTTGATCGAAGTGCGCTTGTTGCGGGAGACATGTCTTTTATATCTTTTTTTGTTTCTAATTTAAGTGTTCTAATCTCCACACTATTTTCTGACCGTCCGCTTTTATCTCATTTATATGATTCGCCTGAACTACGAAATGCAGTAGTGTTGGCCGATGAAAATCATTCGTACAATCTTTTTTATGCAGAAACATTTTATGGCATATCGTCTCTTAAGGATATACTGACGTTACTAAAAACAAAAATATTATTGATTGACCAAAATATTGAGTCAATTGCCTACGACAGGCAAGCTTATCAACAAAAGAATCTTATAGTACGGATGCTTATGAAATTGGATGTGTTAAAAATACGTCGTGAGGAAGAGTTCTATTGGAAAAAAACAGGTGCGATAGGAGCCTTATCTGGAACAGATCAAAAATATATTGTCGAGAGAACTGGACGCGAGGTGATTTTAGTTGAGAATGGTGTGGATAGTGCCTGGTTTGCCGAGCATAAGGTTGAACGTACTGCGAGCGAGGTATTGTTTGTTGGAACATTTTCCTATTTTCAGAATGTTGACTCTCTCCATTGGTTTTTAGATGATCTGTGGCCGTTGATTTCGTCTAAATCTTCTAAGCCATTAACGTTACGAATTGTTGGACGCGGAGCAGACGATTCTTTAAAGAGATATGTGAAGGACAAGGGACAGGAAATTGATGAAAACGTTGATGATATTCGAATTGCTTTTCAGCATGCTACCGTGCTTGCCGCTCCTATCAGGGCAGGAAGCGGTACGAAATATAAAGTATTGGAAGCAATGGCGTCGCGCCTGCCTATAGTGACTACGCTTGTTGGTGCTGAAGGACTCGCTGTTACTTCCGGTAACCAACTTTTTATTGCAGCTGATGAGTCCGAATTTGTCTTGGACATTCTTGCACTTACAGACGATGATAGTTTGCGATCAACAGTCGGTAACTCGGGATATTTATTTGTAAAAGATTCCTACGATTGGACTACTATCGTTGACGGGTTTAATAAAATCCTCAACGCTTCCAGTGAAAGTAATTTTTAGTATAATGCATCCAGCTATATGACAGATATCTCAATCATAATTCTTAATTACAATACAAAAGATTTGTTAGCACAAACACTCGATTCGGTTCGGGATAGATCCAGTTCCACTTTACATATTGAAACAATCGTAGCTGATAATGGCTCAACTGACGGCTCGCTGGAATTGTTGAAGGCTGATTATCCCTGGGTCAAAATAGTTGCAAATGGAGAAAACCTAGGATTTTCTGCTGGGAATAATAAAGGTGTTGCCTTTACTACCGGCAGATACGTTTTATTCCTTAACTCTGATGTACAGATTATCGATTCTGCTATTTCTTTTGTCTATACTGAGATGGAAAAAAATCAAGGCGTTGGGATTGGAACTTGTTATGTTGAATTAGCGTCCGGAGGAATTGATCCTGCATGCCATAGAGGTTTTCCTTCTCCCTGGCGGGCTTTTTGCTATTATACAGGCTTAGAGAAACTCAGTTCCGGTACTGCTCTTCAGACATGGTTTGGTGGGTATCATCTGCTTGGTCTTGATTTAGCCCGTCCTCACGAAATTGATGCCTGTATCGGCGCATTCATGATGGTCAGACGATCGGTTGGAAATCTTGTAGGGTGGTGGGATGAATCGTTTTTTATGTATGGTGAGGATTTGGATTTTTGTTATAGAGTTAAAGAAAAAGGGCATAGAATTATGTTTTACCCTGATGCAAAAATATTGCATTTTAAACACCAGAGCGGTTTGAAGAAAAATAAAGAAGCAACTTCAATGGATGTTAAAGTGATTCGTGCAAAAACTACAATAGCTTTTTATGATGCGATGAAGATCTTTTATCATAAGCATTATATGACTATTTACCCGTTCTGGCTGACTTCACTTGTTTTATGGATTGTAGAATTAAAGAAAAAGCGAGCTTTACAAAAGATAGAGTAGTGAAAGGAAAATATGAATCCAGTTTATAAGCGAGTATTACTTAAATTTTCAGGAGAATCACTTTCCGGTACTAAGAACGTGAGCGTTGATCCTTCAACATTAGAATATTTTGCCCATGAAGTAAAATCACTTTCAGATATGGGGGTGGAGGTAGCAATTGTTATCGGCGGCGGAAATATCTGGCGAGGGGACATTCAGGGCAAAGATTTTAAGGACCAGGCACAATCGCATTTTATAGGAATGCTTTCGGGAATTATTAATTGTTTAGCGTTTCAGGATTCATTGGAAAAACTTGCGATTCCTACGCGTGTTATGACGGCACTTAGGATGGAGAACGTTGCCGAACCGTATATCCGACGGAAAGCGATTAGACACCTTGAGAAAGGGAGGGTTGTAATTCTGGGTGGTGGTACAGGTAATCCATTCTTTAGTCATGATAGTGCCGCTACTTTGCGGGCAGCAGAAATACACGCGGAGGTTCTGCTTATGGCTAAAAATGGTGTTGATGGGGTTTATACTGCCGATCCGAAAATTGACAGTTCTGCGACTTTGCTTGAGAATCTCGATTATGAGTTTGCCATAAATGAAAAATTACGGGTAATGGATCTCACAGCCCTTACTTTTGCTCAGGAGCGTAAGTTGCCAATTGTAGTTTTTAATGGAATTGTGCAGGATAATCTAAAGAAGATTGTTTTGGGTGAAAAAATAGGAAGTAGGATCAGTTAATGGTGGAACTATGACGATAGGAATTGATGCCCGTATGTACGGGGAGTCTGGCAACGGACGATACCTCCGCAATTTGTTAATTCAATTGAGGCTAACGGATCATAAGAACTCGTATGTAATCTTTTGTTTGCAAAAAGATTATGATGCGATGCGGCTAGTGCTTGCGTCAGATAAATGGAAATTGGTTGTTGCTGATTTTAAATGGTATACGCTATCTGAGCAGTTGAAATTCCCACCGCTTTTGTATCGTGAACATCTGGATCTAGTCCACTTCCCTCACTTCAACGTTCCGATACTGTATCTTAAGAAATTTATTGTTACGATACATGATCTAACTCATTTTACCTTCACGATGAAACGGGCTTCGATGCATAATTCCTTTACTTATTATCTTAAACATACTGTCTACAGTTTTGTATTCTGGTATGCGATTACCTTCAGTAGAAGAATATTTACTGTATCGAATTATGTTAAAAAAGAGATCTTAAAGAAGTTTAATTGTAAGGCATCAAAAATAATTGTTACTTATGAAGCGGCCGAGAAGCCGCTCTTTGTGTCAAAAGATGAAATAAATGGAACATTAAAGCGATTGCATATTGAATCTCCATATTTTCTGTATGTTGGAAATGCTCATCCGCATAAAAATCTAGAATATTTATTGAGTGCTTTTAGTGAATTTCATAAAACTGTTCCCGTTGTTCATTTATATCTTGTCGGTAGGGAAAATTATTTCTGGACTACACTATTGCAGTGGAGTAAAACGAATTCATTATTATATAATGTTTCGTACCTTGGATATCGCAGCGATGCTGACTTAGCAGTATTATATGCAAATGCACTGGGGTATGTTTTCCCTTCGCTCTCAGAGGGTTTTGGCTTACCTGCTCTTGAAGCAATGTCTTATGGCTGCCCGGTTATCTGCTCAGAAATTACCAGTTTACCTGAAATCGCAGGTGAGGCAGCTCTTTATATAGATCCGTTAATCCAGGAATCATTGGCTAGAGCAATGCATACCTTATACTCTTCTTCGGATATTCGCTTGGAACGAAAAAAGCTTGGTCTTCTACAGGTAAAGAAATTCAGTTGGGAAGAGATGGGTAAACTATCGCTGGCTGCATATACTACTTAGGTTGATTAGGATCAGTTGTTCCAACATATTGATCGTATGGAGTTGTATATGGTGCTTGCTCTCCTGGTTGAGTCCATTCGGAGGAGGTTGATGTAGGTGCATTATTCATATTGTCCGGCTGATATGGCGGATAGGTTGGATTTGCAGGTGGTGCTGGCATTGTGTAATCGTTACTTTGTTTTTGTCTACTTAAAATGATCCAAACAATTCCGATTATTAATAGAATTGTTCCAATAACAGCACCGATTATTAGCCCGATATTAGAGGACCCACCTATCGCCGGCTTTGGTGTAGGAGTAAGAGTTGGTGTTGTTTCTCCTGGTATATCTACTGCAAATGTTGGTGCCGGGCTTTCAGTTTCAAAAACTTCGCTTGTTATTGTTGGAAATGGACTAAATGTGGCTTGAATCGTTACTGTTGGGAATGGCGTTGTTGTTGGGGTAGGTGTTCCTGTTTGATTGTCATCTTCAAGTGGTTCGTCCGGCTGTTCGGTAGCATTAGGATCGATTGATTTAACTACTTCATCGCTTGGATCTGGTGCTCCGGCGAGTGCGCGTTCTTCCTGCTGAAGGTTCAACGCTACTTTTGGTGCCTGGCTTATTACGAGACACATTATGAATATGCCGATTATTGCGAGTGTAATAAGTAGTGTTTTATATGATTGTTCGTCTCTATTTCTCATCTTTTCTTATCGTAACATTATCTTTTTCCGGTAGTCAAGGATAGTAGTGGTTTATCCCGCCGATCGCACAGTATTTACATCTGTTATATACTAGAGTACTACGAGTTAATGGAGGATATATGATTCAGAATGTTATTGTTATTGGTTCAGGGCCGGCGGGGTTGACTGCTGCGTTATATTTGTCGCGTGCTAATCTTTCTCCACTTGTTTTTGCAGGTGGTGCTCCAGGTGGTCAATTAATGATTACGACTGAGGTTGATAATTTCCCTGGATTTCCAGAAGGGATTCAAGGTCCGGAATTAATGCAGCGTATGATTGAACAGGCTAAACGATTTGGTTCTGATGTGCGAAACGAGGATGTTACTAAAGTAGATTTTTCTAAACAAGACTCTGAAACTTTAAAAGTGTGGGTAGGGGAGGAATTATTTGAATCCCGGGCGGTAATTATTGCAACTGGTGCCAGCGCGATGTGGCTTGGACTTGCGAATGAAACTCGCTTGCAAGGTCATGGCGTTTCGGCGTGTGCAACGTGTGATGGTTTTTTCTTTAGAGGTAAAGATATTGCTGTTGTAGGTGGTGGAGATACGGCCATGGAAGAGGCGACTTTTTTAACGCGTTTTGCTAATTCAGTAACGATTATTCATCGTCGTGGTGAACTTCGCGCTAGTAAGTTTATGCAGGATAAGGCAAATAGTGATCCTAAAATAAAATTCATGTTTGATACTGTGGTTGAGGATGTATTAGGTCAGGAAAAAGTAGAAGGTTTGAAACTGAAGAATATTAAAAGCGGGGAAACAAATGAAACAGTTTTTCAGGGTCTTTTCCTGGCAATTGGTCATAAACCAAATACCGACATATTTAAAGATAGCGGGCTGGAATTTGATCAAGGTGGATATTTAGTAGGTGAAAAAGAAACCTGGACTAAAATTGAAGGAGTATTTTTGGCAGGGGATGTATCTGATCATGTTTACCGTCAGGCTGTAACTGCAGCAGGTTCAGGATGTAAGGCTGCGATCGATGTTGAACGTTGGCTAGGTTAATTTTCGAAAAAAACCTCTCTATTATCATAGAGAGGTTTAATTTTTTCAGAAAAATATTTCTATTCTTCCGGTACTGTTAATTTGTCGTATACGTCTTTACCAACAAATTTAGTAAGGTTGGTTCCATCTACATTTGCGCGAACTGCGTAACGTACCTGGTCGCCTTTAGCTGTCTTACGGACATACTTAGTCTTCTTTATTTTATCATCGTCGACATCAACTTTTGATCGAGTTTTTACATTATAGAATTGCATTGAGAGAGTCACCACCTTTCAAAAATGTGAAAGATAAATTATATGCTTTTTCCTTGAGCGTATCTGTGCTCAATATGTGTTTACTATACTGAGGAATTTGAGGTAATGCAAGAGGGAGTGAGCTACTTTAACTCAAAATCATAGTACGATATAATTCATAGATATGAATGATGAAAAATATTTTGTTGATACGTATAAGGAAACTGCATTACAAATAGTTGAAAAGATAAAAGATTGTAAAGAAATTCTTGCGCCAACATTGCCTGAGAATGATCCAATGCGAAACGAGATTGTGCGATTCGTGCTGGAAGGTGGAAAACGCTTCCGCCCTTCATTATCCTATCTCACTGCTAAATTTTATGGTATGGATGATATGTATCCTCACCTTGCACTTGAAACATTTCATAAATATTTACTGACTCATGATGACATTATGGACCGTGATGCTATGCGGTATTCAGCGCCTACTGTTCACAAAAAGTTGGAAGAAATTATTCATCCGTATTCTAACGATGATGCCGAGCGATTGCACTTTGGTAATGGACTCGCAATTGTTGCGGGTGACATGATGGAGGCTGCAACAAATAAAATAATTATTCGCTCTCAGCTTGAAGCCGAGACAAAAATTGCTTTATGTGAATTGGTCGCCGGTGCTGCGGAGGAAGCTGCATTCGGCTGGTATGATCAGTTAGTGATGGATTATACGGATCTTGATTCCAAAGAGCTTTCGTATCAACGGATTGAAACATCAATAATCTGGGTAACCGGAAAATATACAATGAAATTCCCACTCCATTTTGGTTTCGTTATTGCTGGAGTTGTTGTACCCGAGGGAATTGATCATTTAGCTGATGACCTTGGAGTTCTATTTCAAACGGGTGATGATTTAATCGGACTTTTTGGTGATCCTGATAAAACAGGTAAATCTAATTATGGAGACATTGTCCAAGGTAAAAAAACGCTTCCGATGTGGTTTACCTACACGATGGCAAATGATAGCGATAAGGAAGTTCTTAAACAATTAGTTGGTAAAAAAGATTTAACCCATGATGAGGCTCAAGTTGTCCGGGCAATTTGTGAACGTTCAGGCGCTTTAGCACGATCCAAGGAATTAATGCGTGAATATCGCGATGCATGCCTGGGGCAGATCGATGGACTGGATATTCCTGATGATATGAAGCGTTTCTTACGAGGATTTACGGAGTTTTTGGAGAAACGTGATAGATAGAATGAGTGTCTATATGTCTTCCTCTTTCCAAAAACGCATAGCTTTGTTACCTTAATCTTATGGATCGAATTGTAAATAAATTTACTTGGAAAATGGGTGGGGAAGCAGGCTTTGGCGTTAATTCTTCAGGACTCTTGTTTACCCGTTTATGCATGCGGTATGGCTTGTATGCGTTTGAATATTCAGAATATCCTTCCTTGGTACGAGGCGGTCATCAAACATCGCAAGTGAGTGTTGATAGCGCAGCAATTACTTCGGAGCATTATAAGATAGATCTCCTGGTAGCGCTTAATAAACAATCAATAGAATTGCATAAAGATGAACTTTCGAATGGTTCCGCTGTAATTTATGATAGCGCCCAGTTTTCTCTGTCTGCTCCTGAAGATTTACTTGGACGAAAAAGTTCGCAAGTGATATTACTAGGTGTTCCTCTAACTCAAATTGCAATTGATTGCGCTAATCTAAATTTATTGCGTAATACAGTATCACTTGGCGCAAGTCTAGCGCTGCTTGGTGGAGACATCATTCCGTTATTTGCCTTAATTGACGAGGAATTTTCGCGTAAGGAGCCTGAAGTAAGCCAGATGAACAAACAGGCTATTCAACAAGGTTATGATTATGTTATGCAGCACTATGGTGGACTTGTTGAGGCGTATAAATACAAAATGCAAAAGGTCGTCAATGACGAAATGCGTATGACAATTTCCGGGAATGAGGCAATGGGAATTGGTGCAATTCGAGGAGGTCTTGAATTTTATGGTGGCTATCCAATGACGCCATCGTCGACTTTACTCGGTTTTATGGCCGCGAATCAATATGATTACGGCATTGTGGTAAAACACGCTGAAGATGAAATTGCTGTGGTGAATATGACGATTGGTGCTTCGTTTGCCGGTGCACGAGCAATGTGTGCCACCAGCGGTGGCGGTTTTGCCTTAATGGAAGAGGGAATAGGGCTTGCTGCAATTACGGAAACGCCACTGGTTGTTGTTGATGTGCAAAGACCAGGGCCTGCTACCGGCTTGCCGACCTGGACTGATCAGGGAGATCTTCGATTTGTTCTTCATTCGGCACAAGGAGAATTTTTTAGGGTTGTAATTGCTCCAGGCGATATGGATGAATGTTATCGTAGCACACAGGTTGCACTTAACATGTCTGAAAAATATCAGATTCCGGTAATTGTACTTTCAGATAAATGGTTGGCCGAATGCCATGCTGTTGTTTCGACTTTTGATCCCGCTGCTGTCCGGCTAGAACGCGGAAAATTAATTTTAAGCGATGACCAAATTGCATCGTACAATACGATTACGTCGGATAAAGGTATTTACGGTAGGTATCTCCCTTCCAATGATGGTGTAAGCCCTCGTACGGTTCCTGGTGTTAAGGATGGTGTATATCTTGCAAACAGTGATGAACATGAAGAGCATGGATATACCAGCGAAGAGATTGATGTCCGGATTGACCAGGTTGATAAGCGGATGTTGAAACTTCCGCATGTTTTGAAGGAACTTCCAGAGCCGATAATTTACGGCAACGAATTTTCAAGTATTTTGCTTATTGGTTGGGGTTCGGTAAAGGGTCCGGTTTTAGAGGCTCTTAAGATGGTCCAGGAAGAGCTTGATACCTCTGTCGCATTCATGCATGTGATGTATGTATGGCCGTTTCATACCGATGCGATAAAATCCGCGCTTACCCGATATCGTCGCATTATTATTGTTGAAAATAATTCTACTGCACAGCTTGCAGGATTGATTGCTGAGATGACCGGTGCATTGATAGCTGAAAAATGGTTAAAGTATGATGGCCGGCCGTTCTGGCCGGAAGAATTAAAAGATAAAATTGTTAATGTCATTCAATTAAAAGGATAGTTTCATGATTGTTCATCGATCGAAAAAGTTTAATACACGAGTGAAACCAACCTGGTGTCCGGGGTGTGGAGATTATAGTATTTGGCATGCATTAAAAATGACGATTTCAGAAAACGGGTGGGAACCTCACCAATTCTGTGTTGTGTATGATATTGGTTGCAGTGGCAATATGTGTTCGTTTATTAATGCTTATGGCTTTCACGGATTGCATGGTCGTTCGCTACCCGTTGCTGCCGGAATAAAGATTTCGAACCATGAACTCCCTCTCATTGTTATTGGAGGTGATGGTGGTCTGTACGGTGAAGGAATGGGACATTTTATTCACTTTATGCGTGCCAATCACGATATCACAATGCTCGTTCACGATAATCAAATTTATGGTTTAACAACAGGACAAACATCACCTACCACAGAAAAAGGCCAGAAGACAAAATCTAATCCAATAGGAGGCATTGAGATTCCTATTAATCCATTGGTGATGGCGATTGCATCGGGTGCTACATTTGTTGCGCGTGGCTTTGCCGGGGATACTGAAGGTACGGCAGCGCTAATTAAAAAGGCGATTGCGCATAAGGGATTTTCGTTAGTTGATGTGTTTCAACCATGTGTCACCTTTAATAAACATAATACATACGAATGGTATAAAGAACGTATTTATGATTTATCCGTAACGGATTATGTGCCAAATAATCAGCATGCTGCTTTTGGTAAAGCAATGGAGTTTGATAAACTTCCGATTGGTGTTATCTATGAAGATACTTCCCGCCTGACGTATGAAGAGGAGCTTCCTCAACTGAAAGATAAACCGTTAATCAAAAATGACAATTTAAATCGCGATATTTCTGCTGTATTGAAATCTTACATGTAGGGGGTGAGAACGATTGATTAGAACAACAGTTGAATTAACAATTGAGGATATTGAATTGATTCTCGATAATCTTGGTGTTGAAGAAAAAGGCGAACACCACAATAAAACAGCGTTGCGTCGTAAATTGCATGAGATTATGTTGGCTCTTCGGGAGCGACATATGAAGAGGGATAATATTGCTTAGCTACCGGATCCCTCTTCACTTTTTTAGGATTATAACTTAGATACTTGCGACAATTTCTAATTGTTTCTGGTGAATACGTGCGAGACGCTGTTGGCGTGCAACTTCTTTTCGTTCGCGTTCTTTTGTTTTCTGGAGTAACATATCATCTACTTTAGCCTGGCATTCCTGATCAGGACATGCGGTTCGTGACTTTTTAGTTGTTTGACCGTTTGTTTCTTCTTCCTTCCATTCTTCTACTGTTACTCGTTGCTGTCCGCAACGTATACATAGATTGTAGATTGTTAACATAAGGGCAGATCCTTTCCGACGTAAACTGTACGTCGAGACTATGATGCTAATAAAAAAATAATAAAATTATTTTGTGGGCAAATAGTGAGAGAAAGTGTATTTAAGAAGAATATGTTTTTCTTATGTATTGTAGGGCAAGTATTCATATCTAAAGCTATCTATACTATACACAAAATACATCATTTTTCAAGTGAGCGTAATGATATAAAGTTTTCTATGCTGAGGATGAGCTTAATAATTCATTGTGGTCTTTAAAAGAAATTGCTGACGATTCGTTGGGAATAAGAAAGAATCGAATTTAAGACGCTTTAGAATTTTTCTGATCATGCTTTCATCAGGTGTACTAAGGTTAATTTCTTCTTCTTGATGGGAGGATCTGATTGAGGATCTCCGGGTGGCTCATAGTGAGCGTATTATAGATTATCTTGACTATTCCCCGACATCATATATAATATACAGTGTAACTGAAATTAACCACAGCGGGTCCGTAGGGCCTGCTTTTTTTATAGGAGAATGTATATGGATTTATCACAAGCACGTACAGAATTCGCTTCAGCTTTGCGCCAGGTTTGTGCCGAGCGTGGAATTGATCCGCAGGCTGTAATCGAAACTATTAAAGCTGCTATTTTAGCTGCATACCGCAAAGAAGCAAACCTTGAAACTACTGACGATTTGGTTGTCGAAGTGGATGCTGAAACAGGTGAACTTGGTATCTTTCAGGAAGGTAAGAATATTACCCCTGCTGGATTTGGGCGTATTGCTTCTCAGACTGCAAAACAGGTTATTTTGCAACGAATCCGTGAAGCAGAGAAAGCAGCACTGGTTAAGGAATACGAAGAAAAAATTGGCTCCATTCAGAACGGGATGATTCAGCGATTTGACCAGGGTAATTGTATTGTCGACATGGGTCGTGCTGAGGCTATCATGCCTCGCGAAGAGCAGATACAACGCGAAAGATATCGCGTAAACCAGAGATTAACTTTTTATATTGCTGAAATTCGTCAGACAGAGCGTGGCGCACAGATTATTGTCTCCCGTTCACGTCCTGAGTTGGTAGGAGAAATCTTCCGAAGAGAAGTTCCTGAAATTGCATCAGGCGCGGTAGAAGTGAAAGCAATTGCTCGTGAAGGTGGATCACGTACAAAAATTGCTGTCTTTAGTAAACAGACCGGAGTTGATCCAGTTGGTTCATGTGTCGGGCAAAAAGGTGTTCGCGTACAGGCTGTTATTGGTGAAATTGGAGAAGAACGAATTGATGTTATCCAGTTTAGCGATGATACTGCCAAGTTTATTGCGGCATCACTTGCTCCAGCAAAAGGGGTACTCGTTGATCTTAATAAAGAAGAAAAGTCGGCATTGGTTACTTGTCCAACTGACCAGCTGTCACTTGCTATTGGTAAAGATGGACAGAATGTGAGGCTCGCTGTGAAATTAACCGGCTGGAAGATAGACATTAAAGGTCCAAAAGGGAGCGATGTAGCACCAGAAAAATCAGACACACCTGAAACTCCAAACACTGAAGAAGTTAAAGAAATAGTTGATGGTGCACCAGATGTTCCGACAGAGGATATAACCGCTGAAACTAAAAAAGCAGAGGAAGTAGCCACAGGAGCTTAAAAAATATATAATGGATAATATAGCGAAGAAAAAATCACCTTCGCGTACTTGTCTGGGGTGCAATAGAAGGCGTCCGCAGACCGAACTCGTCAGATTTGTACGTACATTCAAAGGTAGTGTTGTTGAAGATCCTACGTCCCGACTGGAAGGAAGAGGAGCCTATATTTGTGCTGACTCAAAGGAACGATGTCTGATTCAATCAATTAAAAGACGGGCTTTTGAGCGGGCACTACCAGGGAAAATTTAATTAATATAACTGCTTACTTGCAGTAGAATGAGGTTTTACTAATGGCTGAAGATACTACTATTACACATGTTCGACCACCAATCGTCGCCGTAATGGGACATGTGGATCATGGCAAGACAACTCTTCTGGATTATATCCGTAAAGCGAATGTTGCTTCACGCGAACATGGCGGAATAACACAGCATCTTGGTGCCTATCAGGTTGTTACTGACCAAGGTAAGGCTATTACCTTCCTGGATACGCCTGGGCATGCCGCGTTTGAAGGAATTCGAAAACGAGGTGGAGAAGTAGCCGATATTGTGATCCTTGTCGTTGCCGCCGATGATGGTGTTATGCCACAAACAAAGGAAGCTATTCGTCATATTAAAAATTCTGGTAGTTCAATGATTGTCGCGTTTAATAAAATCGATGTACCAGACGCAAATATCGATCATGTTAAGCAACAGCTTGCCGAAAACGAAGTTCTGGTTGAAAGCTATGGTGGTGATGTTGTTTCTGTCGAAATTAGTGCAAAAACAGGACAGGGAGTTGAGCAACTGCTTGAAATGATTACGCTCGTTTCAGAACTTCTCGAACTTACAGCTGATCCCGGTGCCCCTGTTGTGGCATTTACTCTTGAGTCGCGTATGGATAAAGCTGGACCGCTAGCCAGTTTGCTTGTTAAACGGGGCACACTTAAAACGGGAATGGATATGAATGTTGACGGAGTAATTGGTAGAATCCGCGCAATGAAAAATGATAAAGGTGAAATTGTTAAAGAAGTACTGCCCTCACAGGCAGCTGAGATTACTGGTTTCCCTAAACTTCCTGAAGCAGGAACGATCTTTATTGAGGAAGACGGAAAACTTTCGACCAGTGATAGTGTTGGTGCTTTATCGGTGCGCCACGTAGCACTTCAAAAAGAGAGTGCTGCAGACCTATTTTCCGGGATGAAAATTGATAAGTATCCAATAATTCTTAAGGCAGATGTAGCAGGTTCGCTTGAAGCAGTTGTCGCCAATATCCCCCGAACTAATGAAGTGCAAATAATTGATCAGGGAATTGGAGATATTGGTGAGTCGGATATTATGAAAGCCCGCGGGACTGGTAGCAGAATATATTCCTTTAATGTTGGTATAAATGCTACTTCTCGTAAGCTTGCCCGGGATGAAAAGGTTGAAGTTAAAGAATATAAAATAATTTACAAACTTTTTGAAGATCTCGAGAAAGATATTGTCGATTATTTCACTAAGGCTCCTACCGAAACTATTTCAGGTAAAGCTACAATATTGAAAGTATTTGATGCCACAATCGGCGGCAAAATTGCTGGAGTCAAAATATCTGAAGGCATCATGCAAGTTGGTGCAACTATTCGAGTAATGCGTGGTGAAACTGAGGTCGGGCGTGGTAAAATCGCGACAGTTAAGAAATTGAAGGAAGATGTACAGCGAATTGCGGCTGGCCAAGAGGGTGGGCTGACGTTTGATACTCCGATCGCTTTTGCTGAAACAGATACTATTGAGTATTATAAGCCAATTGTTAAGGCATAATTGCAATGGTACAATACGCCTATGAATCCGCAAGATAATATAAAACAGCTTCAGGATCTATTTAACCAGGCTAAAGATATTTTGATTATAACCCGTGAAACACCTACAATTGATAGTCTTTCGGCATGTTTAGCCCTTCGTACCGGGCTTTCTCAGAAAACAGACTCGCAGGGAAAACAAAAAAGAGTAACTTTTGCTGTTTCCAAGCGGAATGGATCTCAGTATTCTTTGTTGCCAGGCTCGGATCAAATTGTTTCCGAGCTTGGACTGCGTGATCTTGTTATTGGCGTTAATGGCTTTGTTGAAGGGTCGATTGAAAATGTAAACTGGTATATCGATAAAGGTAGACTTAATGTTGTCTTTAAGTCAAATCCGGCAGTTCCAATGCAGTTTGATCTAAAAAATCTTGATCCTTTTTATGCTGGAGCAAATTTTGATGTTGTCCTAGTAGTAGGTGCAGATTCACCACAGGAGCTTGGAAACGCATATAAACAGGATCCTGGTATGTATGCTGAACTGCCTGTAGTGAATATTTCCAATAGTCCTTCAAATACCCGTTTTGGGCGTGTTAATATTGTTGATCCTGCTGTTTCGTCAGTTTCTGAGCTAGCGTTTCAGTTGGCGCAGATTGTACAGCTTAATGTGATGGGGGAAATCGCCACACTTTTTCTTACAGGCATTTCAGATGCTACTGATAACTTCACAAAAAAAGGTCCTCAAACAGATACGCTTGTTAATCAGCTTACAGCGTTTGGTGGGCGGGCTGTTGAGCTTGAGCAGTTACGAAATCAGGCATCATTACCGCCGCTGGCGATTCACAAAACCCCTCCTCCTGCAGCTCAACCAATTCCCGGTATGAATCCTCAGATGCCGCCTCAGGGATATCCGCCACAATATCCACCGATGCAACCTCCTTACCCCGGGTATATGCCTCAACCAAATCAGTATGGCCAATATCCAATGCCGCCTGCAGGATATTATCCTAGCCAGTATCCGCAAATGCCAGCTCAGGGCTATGCTCCGCAGTATCAGCCAATACCGCCGCAACCATCACCCCAATACCCGGTTGCTCCACCTCAGGAGTGGTCACAGGAATATACTGAGGAAGTTCCTTCAATTGAGCATGACTTAACACAAACAGACGCATATATTCCAACCGGTGAATCTGCATCATATTCTCATGTTGAGCCATCCCTCTATATGCCTAATCTACCACAGCAACCTGATGCGTACGTAGCGCCCGACCAGGACTATCAATGGAATGACCAGACTCAACAGTATGCGCCTCCTGTTCAGCAGGACGCACCACTCGAGGAGCGGAAGGAGAGCCAGAAACCGCCTGATTTTAACTCTCCGCCACCAGGATTTAACCCAGGAGAGAAAAAATCCTAATACCATTTCCTTTTTTGTTGGGTTCATGTATAATACACAAATCATTATTTCTTTAGATAGGTCGAAGTTGGTGGTTTTGTAATGGGAACCCATTATTTTACTACTACTTACGAAAACATATGGCTTTAGCTAACGACGCTAAAAAAAGCATTATTTCTACTAACCAGATCCATCACGGTGATACCGGTTCTCCTGAAGTACAGGTTGCTATTCTTTCTGAACGTATTCAACGTTTAACAGAGCACTTAAAGCTTCATAAAGGTGATAACCACTCCCGCCGTGGGTTATTGCAAATGGTTAATAAACGCCGCAGACTTCTCATGTATCTCATGAAGAAAGATCCAGAGCGATACAAGACTGTTGTTGCTAAAGTTGGATTATCCAAGTAAATTTGAGAAATCTATCCAAAAGAGTATAATAGATATATTATAGTTGGTTCATTCTGGCATTCATCCTTTGGATCCTGAATTAAGTAACGAGCTACTCATTCGTTACTTAATTGAGGTATCTAAAAGATGAGGAACATGAGATCAGGGTGAATGATAGGAGTTTTTATGGCGAATATTACTTCGCAGAGTATTAAACTCGGAGATTCCGAGTTAATTTTAGAACACGGCCGGTTTGCAGCCCAGGCAAGCGGTGCAGTGATTGGTAGAATGGGCGATACAATGGTTCTTGCAACTGTTGTTGCGAGCAAAAAAGAATCTACACTGGATTATTTCCCACTTTCGGTTGAATTTTTAGAAAGATTGTATGCAGGTGGCCGCATTTCGTCATCACGTTTTATAAAACGCGAAGGGCGTCCTTCAGAAAATTCAGTTTTAACTGCACGTCTTATTGATCGTTCAGTTCGTCCACTTTTTCCTGACGGATTTAAAAATGAAGTTCAGATTGTTGTTACTGTATTGTCAGTTGATCTGGAAAATGATCCTGATGTTCTCGGGGTTATTGCTGCGAGCGCTGCGCTTGCTGTTTCAAATATTCCTTGGAATGGACCTTTGTCTGCTGTTCGCCTTGGTTGGAAAGAAAATTCGTATTTATTGAATCCGGTTGATGAAGTTATGAAAATTTCTGAGATGGATCTTATTGTTTCAGGTACGAAAAATGAAGTGGTCATGGTTGAAGCCGGGATGAAAGAAATGCCAGAAGAAGTTGTCATTAATGGTCTTGAAGAAGCTCAGAAATATAACAAAATAATTGTTGCAGGTATAGACGAGCTTGTTGAAAAAGTTGGAAAACCAAAGTTTGTTTTTGTTAAGAGTAAGATTTCAGATGAGGACAATGATGCGGTTGTTAAAACTGCATTGCCACTTATTAACGAAATGGTCGAACTTGCAGCACAAAAGAAACTTAACAAAGAAGATGCTCTTGGAGAGCTGAAAAAACAAGTTGAAGAGAAGCTTACTGAATCTGCTACCGAAGAAAAACCCGCACCTACGAAGGCTGTAATTGGAGAGCTTTCTGAAAAGCTATTTAAAAAATCGATTCGAACAAATACTATCAATACCGGTAAACGTGCTGATGGCCGTGGATACGATATGGTTCGTGAACTCGAGATAGAGGTTGGTATTATTCCGCGAACTCATGGATCTGCAATGTTCCAGAGAGGGATGACACAAACTCTTACAACCGTAACGCTTGGGTCTCCTTCACTTGAACAATTGATGGAAGGACCGACAGGAGAAGAGAAGAAGCGATATATGCATCATTATAATTTTCCTCCCTACTCTGTAGGTGAAGCAAAAAGAATGGGTTCACCAGGACGAAGAGAAATAGGACATGGTGCACTTGCCGAGCGAGCGTTGGTACCGGTTATTCCTTCACAGGAACAATTCCCTTATGCTATCCGTGTTGTAAATGAAATTATGTCATCAAACGGTTCTTCTTCAATGGCTTCTGTTTGTGGCTCTTCGCTTGCACTTATGGATGCTGGTGTTCCGATTAAATCTGCTGTTGCAGGCGTTGCAATGGGACTGATGACAAATGAAGAAGGAACTAAGTACGCCGTACTTACCGATATTCAGGGACTTGAAGATGCCGTAGGAGATATGGACTTTAAAGTTGCCGGTACCGAAAAGGGTATTACTGCACTCCAGATGGATATCAAGCTCTCCGGAATCAAGCAGGAGTGGCTTAAGGATGCAATTTTGAAAGCAAAAGATGGCCGATTATTCATATTGAAAGCCATGATTGAAAGGATTCCCGCAGCCCGACCGGCGTTATCCAAATATGCTCCACGAGTTGTGATGATGAAGATAGATCCGGAAACTATTGGTTTAGTAATTGGTGGTGGTGGAAAGACGATTAATCAGATTATTAGTCAGTGTGGTGTCGCAATCGATATTGAAGACGATGGAACTGTACTTATCAGTGGTACTGATGACGATGGTATGGCTCGCGCTCAGGACTGGATTCTTTCACTTACAAAGGAAATTAAAGTTGGTGAAGTATATGAAGGTACGGTAAAACGGATTCTTGCCTTTGGAGCTTTTATTGAAATCCTGCCAGGAAAAGAAGGGATGGTTCATATCTCTAAACTTGCACCTCATCGCGTTGAGCGAGTAGAGGATATTGTGCAAGTTGGTGATACCGTTACTGTGCGTGTTGATGAGATCGATGGCGAACGCCGAATTAACTTAACTCTTGATGTCGCTGGTGATTGGGTAAAAGAAGAACGAAGTGATGATGGTGGCGGAAATGGTGCACACGGCGGTGGACGTGAAGGTCGATTTGAACGAAGAGACCATAATGGTGGCGGACGTGGTGATCGTGGAGGGCGACGATATTAAACTGATCGGGTAGTGATAAGTTACCAGATTTATGTTTTAATGATGCTATGGCTGACGGACAGAATAGTGATATCTTACAAGAGCAAACGGATGAGTTGCGCGCTCGAATTGAATCAGCGCAATTACCTGAGGGCATAAAAGAAAAGTGTTTGGGTATGATAGAACGTATTGCCCGTATGGCAAAGTTCGGTACGTACTCAATTGAGTATGAAAACACTTCACGTTATATCGATGTTATTCTTTCTATTCCGTGGTATACGTCTTCTCCGGATATCCTTGATACTGTTGTTGCACGAGCAGCTCTAGATAAACATCAGTACGGTCTTGAATCGGTTAAGATTCGTGTCTTAGAATATCTGGCTGTGTTGCAATTGCATCAATACCGTAAGCAGCAACTAGGACAGGATGATAGCTTTCGTGCACCGGTTATTATGCTCGTGGGACTTGCTGGTACAGGAAAGACTACATTTGCATACGCTGTAGCGGACGCAATGAATCGCAAAGTTGCGCGTATTCCATTCGGAGGAATGGGAGATGCTTTGACACTTCGTGGTCAATCTCGTGCATTTGCTGATGCTGAACCGGGTGCTGTTATTAAAGCACTGATCCAAGCTGGTACCCGGAACCCGGTGGTGCTGCTCGATGAAATAGACCGTGTATCTGATGAAGCCCGGGCAAATATCATGGGAGTCTTGCTGGAGCTGCTGGATCCACAACAGAACGTTGCGTATCGGGATCACTATGTAGATTTTCCTGTTGACTTGTCTGAGTGTTTGTTCATCGCAACAGGAAACAATACAACAAATATTTCGACCGCTGTTTTGGACAGATTAGAAATTATTCAAATGCCTTCGTATACTGATGAGGAAAAAATTACGATTGCATCTACTTATGTTTTTCCTCGCGCATTGCAGGAGTCGGGACTTCCTCCTAATGCTATTACAATTGATCCCGCAGTGTGGCCACAAGTGGTCAGACCACTCGGATTTGATTCCGGTATTCGTACGCTCGAGCGTACAATACGTGGAATGTGCCGAAAGGTTGCCCGTATGATTGTTGAAGGTAACGCTCAACAAGTGCATGTGACAGCCGAAAATGTAAAAGAATTTTTGCCTACCTGGTAGGTCAACCAGATTTATAGAAACACTAAGGAGTTTCAGCATGTCAAATGAAAATAATGATAAAAATAAAAACGAAGGAATAACTGACTTTTCAACATTAGTGCCACAAAAGAACAGATTTAATCCCGCGAAAGATTCAGTCCAGGTCGCACTTGGCGAATTACGCGAGAATGTTGCTCAAAAAGCAAAGCCGCCATTCGGACGAAGAAATGATGGTCCAGTTTCACCAGGTGCTCCTACTGAAGCTGGCCCCGCTCCTGTTGCAAGAAGTGCCGTGCCTCGCAGAGCTCCCCGGTCTCAAGGTCAGGGAAGATCGCAAGGTCAATCTGATCGATATGGATCCGATCGTCCAAATAATAGACGTTCTGATGGTGGGGGTGGATATGATACCCGCCGAAGAGATTCACGTGCACCTTCTCAAAACCGTTATCCGCAGCGTTCACAGCAACAGCCTGCACGACCTGTTGCAATACAAAATTCTAATCTTGGCCAGTTGTGGTACTCAGATAAGGCTCCGTTAATGAAAAAAGATCCTAAGATTGTTGAAGGAGCAAAATTACGTATTCTTCCAATCGGTGGTATTAACGACGTTCAAAAGAATATGTATGTTTACGAGACCGAAACAGATATCGTAATTATTGACTGTGGAATGGGTTTTGCGGATGAGGATATGCCAGGTGTAGATTACCTTATCCCGGACATTTCATATCTTCAGGATAAGAAAGATAAGATCAGAGCGATTCTTATTACTCATGGTCATGACGATCATATCGGGGCATTGCCCTTAATATGGCCTCAATTAAAATGTCCGATTTATGCTTCTCACATTACTACCGGATTTATTAAGACCAAAATGACTGAACATAATCTGCCCATTGAACAGATTGTAGAGATTAATCCGGATACTTCTTATACCTTCGGTGTATTTACGTTCCAGTTTTTCAGACTCAGTCATTCTATCCCTGATACACTTGGGTTTGTAATGGATACACCAATCGGAAGAATTATCCATAGTGCTGACTTTAAATTTGACTATACTCCGGTTATCGGTTTACCAACCGATGTTCAACGGATCGCACAATATGGTGCAGAAGGTGTGTTATTACTTCTTTCAGATAGCCTTGGAGCTGAAAAGCTCGGGTATACCCAATCTGAAATGATTGTTGAAGGTCAATTTGATGTCGTTACCGCGAAAACAGCAGGGAAAGTGATTGTTACAACTACGAGTTCTAATATTTCCCGTATTCAACTTGCCATGAATATTGCAGCTAAATATAACCGGAAAGTTGCTGTTTCCGGCCGCTCGATGGATCAGAACATTGGTGTTGCCCGAACGTTGGGATATTTGAAATTCTCTGACGATATGTTCGTTGAGTTGGATGATATCGGGAAGTACGAAGATCATGAATTATTGCTAATTGTTGCCGGTTCACAAGGACAGATGGAATCAGCCCTTGGACGGGTTTCGCGCGATGAACATAAGCAAATTAAATTGCGGCCAGGTGACTCGGTGGTATTCTCAACAGATCCAATTCCAGGTAATGAGAATCAAACTAATAAGTTGATTGATACGTTGGTCTCGCACGGAGCTGAGGTTTATTATTCAAATATCTTTAGTAACCTCCATGTATCGGGTCATGCTGCACAGGAAGAGTTAAAATTGATGATTGGATTGGTGCGACCTCAATACTTGATGCCGATTGGTGGTACTGCACGAAGTACAAAGAAATATCGTGATATTGCTATAAATATGGGTTTCAAACCTGATGCAGTGTTACTTCCTAACCAAGGCGATGTTATGGAATTTAATGTTAAAAGTGGTTATGCTGTTCCTTCGATTAGCGGTCGTTTTGAGGCGAAAGATGTTATGGTTGATGGTCTTGGTGTGGGCGACTTGTCCGAGATTGTTATCCGTGATCGCCAGGTTATGGCAGAAGAGGGAATGCTTGTGGTAATTGTTCCGGTTGATCATAAGACCGGTCATACTGAGAGTGGTGTTGAAATAGTCTCGCGTGGGTTTGTGTTTATGAAGGAATCTACTCAGTTGATTGATGACATTACGAAATTGGTAGAGGATATTTTGCAGGAACAGGAAGGCAAGCCGATGGACTGGACCCTTCTGAGGAAGAAAATTGAAGACCGTGTTGCTAAGTTTATCTTTAAAGAGATTAAGCGTAAGCCGATGGTATTGCCGGTTGTGTTTGAGGTGTAGTATAGTCTTGATGAATTTATTCTTTGCTGCGGATGCTCGGGTTGTGCTACTTAATGAAGTTGCGCACTCGAGCACTTTTTAAGCGTAAGGATTGTCTAGGGCGGTAGGTCCTCGCTGCAGAATAAATCACATCTGCCACTTATATCTTTCTCTTCTATCGTGACAAATGATACTTTTATTGCTATAGTGGTTTAGAAATGTCTAAATCTGCCAAGAAAACATCGAAAAGAACAACGTCTTCACGACGATCACGAAAAGGTGGTGGAGTAAATCCGGTGGTGATGCGTTCGGCTTTTGCGATCCTACTGTATGTTGGTGCGATTCTTGTCCTTCTTTCATTCATCCTTAAAACTGATTTATTCCTTTCGATACGCCAAACGTTATTTCTTTATTTTGGGCTTGGCATGTTTTTTCTTCCGCTTATTCTGATGAGTTTCGGTATTTTTGCGCAGGGCTTTAAATTTAAACTTGGTCAACCTCATATACTTGTCGGCGTTCCTCTTTCGGTACTATCGTTGTTAGCTCTTATTTCACCTTTTTCGTACGACTATTCGGGCGTTGTAGGGAATCGTATCTGGGGTAGCCTTAATGAGTTTTTACCAATGTCTATTACCAGTGTTATTTTGATTATCATACTCGTAATAGGGCTTGCTGTATTGTTTGATACCTCACTTGATTTGTTCTTTGAGAAAATATTCTCAGCGATCGGCAGCTTCTTTAATCTTATTTTCAGTCGCTTTATCCCTTCTAAGCCGGCAATTGAAATGTCCCGCAGTACAGTCAGCAATCTTTCAGCTTCGGCTTCACTTAAACCAACTACAGGTGGATTGAGAGAAGGATTGAAAATATTTGGAAAGAAAGAGAAGAAGAACGAAGAGCACGAAAAAGAGGATGCAGACGCAGTTGATACATCTAGAAAACATACTGACGAAGCGTTAGGGAATAATCCGTTAGTTAATCCGTCATTATCAGGCCAGGTCTGGAATTATCCGCCGCTGTCAATTTTTTCCAACGCTCAAGGCAAGTCTGCCGACAGAGGAGATGTTAAGAATAATTCCAATATCATTGAAAAAACGTTAGAGAGCTTTGGTATTATTGCTAAGGTTGTCGAAATTGATCAAGGTCCTGCCGTTACCCGCTATGCTCTTGATTTGGCTCAAGGTACAAAGATAGCAAAAATCACTTCACTTCAGTCTGATTTAGCTATGGCCCTTGCTGCGCATACCGGGGAAGTGCGAATTGAAGCACCAATTCCAGGTAAAGCATTAGTTGGCATTGAAATTCCGAACAGGACTCTCGAAATTGTTCCGATTAGAGCTATCTTGGGCAATGAAGAAGTTAAAATGCATAAGTCGAAATTGCTTGTTCCGCTCGGCTTTGATGCTGCTTGTCGGCCGCTTATTGCAGATATTGCCCGTATGCCTCATTTGCTTGTTGCAGGTACAACAAACTCAGGTAAATCGGTGATGCTTAATGGTATTATCGTTTCGATTCTTTTCCGGGCTAGCCCGGACGAAGTTAAATTAATACTTGTTGATCCTAAACGGGTTGAAATGGCGCAGTATAATAATATCCCGCATCTCCTTACCCCAGTTATTAATGATGCTGATAAGATAGTGTCTGCTTTGAAGTGGGCAGTTGCAGAGATGCAGCGAAGGTATCAGGTCTTTTCTGAAGTAGGTGCACGTAATATCGCTGGCTACAATGAAATGAGTGGATTCCAAGCTGTCCCATATATCGTAATCATTATTGACGAGCTTGCAGATTTAATGATGTTTGCGCCATCAGAAGTTGAAGAAGCAATTTGTCGGTTGGCTCAAATGGCTCGTGCTGTAGGTATTCATTTGATTATCGCTACACAACGTCCTTCGGTTGATGTTCTAACCGGGTTAATCAAAGCTAATATTCCTGCTCGTATGGCGTTTAACGTATCGTCACAGGTTGATTCACGAGTAATTCTGGATACTGGCGGAGCTGAGAAACTGCTTGGGAGGGGAGATATGTTGTATCTTGCGAGTGATGCAGCTAAACCAACCCGTATTCAGTCTCCTTTTGTGCGTGACGAAGAGATTAATGCACTAGTTAACTTTATTAAGGCTTCAGGTGTTGCGCCTGTATATACGGAAGAAGTTGTAACTCAGCCGGTTAACTCGACGCGCGGTGGTAACGGAAATATGTCAGGTGGAGAAGATGAACATGATCCGCAATATGATGAGGCAATGAGAATTGTGATTGACTCGGGAAATGCATCGGCTTCTTTCCTGCAGCGAAAAATGAAAGTAGGCTATGCCCGCGCTGCACGTCTTCTTGACCAGCTTGAGGCGGCGGGGGTTGTTGGTCCAGCTAATGGCTCGAAGCCGAGAGAAATTATGCGAAGAGAAGTATAACCTAAGAATAGTAATTGCCATCGAATAATTCTTTCCTTTACGATATAATAACTTAATCGATTAAACTTCCCGAATTACTATGAAAACTTTAGGTCAAATTTTGCGTGAGCAAAGAGAAAAAAAGAATATAACTTTTGAGCAGGCTGAAGCTGCAACAAAGATTCGGAAGAGTTATCTTCGGGATCTTGAAAATGGAAACTATAGTAAATTGCCAGCTTCCACGTACATAAAAGGATTTCTTAAAATATATGCTGAGTATCTTGAGTTACCTGAAAATGATGTAATGGCGTTTTTTAGACGAGAATTTGATGAATCTAAGGATGGTAAAACAAAGCTAAGATCCTCATTGTTCTCTGTGCGTGAACCATGGGTGCGTCTTAGCCCTCAAGTTTTTTTTACGGTGGTTTTTGTTTCTGCAATCGCAGTACTTTTTGCGTATGTTTGGGTACAGTATCAATCATTTGCAGGTGCACCTCAACTTGAGATTTTTTCACCGAAAGACGGAATTGTTGTTCAAAAACCTGATATAGATGTCGAAGGGAAAACGTCTTCTAATTCAACCCTTACCTTAAATGGTCAGAATGTTGCTCTTGCTCAAGATGGATATTTTAAGTCGTCAGTGCAAATGAGTGAAGGTGTTAATGTGCTTACTTTTGTTGCAGTTAATGAAGTTGGTAAATCTACTACAGAAAAAAGGTTAGTTAGATTTGATGTGGTAAAGAAGTAGGTTGACTATTCAACTGAAATTCTGTTTTAATAATGTATATGGATATTTTACAAGTAATTTTAGTTATCTCTCTTGTGCTGCTTACGACACTTCTCGTTTTCCTTGGTATACAAGTTTATTATATTTTGCAGGAAGTAAAAAAGACCCTACAGATTTTGCAGAAAACTTTGGATAATACGGCTGAAATAACTGAGATGGCAAAAAACCCCATTTTTGCTCTTACTCAAATTAAAGGTTGGGGAAGTGTTGTGGGTGGACTTCGTGAAGGAATACGATTATATAAATCATTTCGTCAAAAACAAGAATAATGTTCAATTCAACAAAAGATAAACAAAAACCATCGACTCCTATAATTCTGCCGATTGCAGCAATTGTTGCTTTGGTTGGTGGTATCGGTGCTGCAGTACTGACACATCCTAAAAGTAAGAAAGTGCGTGATGATTTAGGTGGAGTGGCGGACGAGTTCATTGACTCTCTGGAGCGGGTTTTAAGCAAAGTTGACACCAATGTTCAAAAGGGATCAGCACAAGGACTGGGTGAAGTTTCACAGCTCGTCATGAGTGCCTACGAAGAGATTAAGGCGATGCATAGTGCAGCAATTGATGAACCTAATGGTGTTGAAAAAATAATAAGTCAGGTTCAACACGAAGTAGTAAAAATTGAAGAAGTGATTGTTGATAAAGTTCATGTTGTAGAAAAAACTGTTGAGCATGTTGAAGACGATATTTCCGATAAGATAGCCTGGCTACAGCGAAAAGGTAGAAATCTCGCCAGAAAAAGTACATCCCGCTAATCTTCCCATTTTAGCCTTTTATATAGTATAATCTCCTACATGAACTCTGTTTTGTTGAAAGAGAATAATACCGAAGAAGTGATAGCTCAAGCTGTTTCTGTGCTTAAATCTGGTGGTATTGTTATATATCCAACAGAAACAATCTATGGAATGGGAGTAGATGCAACTAATCAGGAGGCAGTTAATAAACTGTTAAGGTACCGTTCCCGTCGCGAAGGTAAACCCTTATCTGTAGCAGTATCAGATGCGCAGATGGCAGAAGTGTATGTCGAAGCTAATTCGGTTGCCCGAAATCTCTATATGAATTTCCTTCCTGGGCCTTTAACGGTTGTTTCTATAAGTAAAAGAAAAGTAGCACAAGGGATTGAAGCTGAGAATAATACTCTTGGAATACGAATTCCAGATTACGAATTAGTTCGCAAGATCACTGAAGCGCTTGGCAAACCGATTGTAGCAACAACTGCTGCACCGGCATCAATGAAGAAACGTCCATATACTGTCTCAGATATTCTTGAAAATATCTCCGAAAAACAAAAAGATTTAATTGATCTAATTATTGATGCCGGTACGTTGCCGAAGCGTGAACCATCGACGGTAGTTGATACAACGCTTAATCAGGAGGTAGTATTGAGACAAGGGAGTATTAACTTAAACCAAGTTCTAGAGACGAAAACTCACTCTGCGGATGAAACACAACAATTAGGATACGATTTGATGAAAAAGTATGTGCATCATCTTGGATACAAATCAGTGATCTTTGCTCTTCAGGGAGAGTTGGGAGCGGGTAAGACACAAATGTCCAAAGGGATTGCTCGAGCACTTGAAATACCTGACTTGATTCAATCCCCAACTTTTTCAATCGAAAATGAATATGTTATAAAAAACAAATATCTTTATCACATTGATACCTGGCGTCTATCGGGATCTCATGAACTGCTTGATTTAAATTTTGTTACGCACGTTGAAGAAGGAAATGTTTTTATTATTGAGTGGGCAGATAAAGTGCGTGACGTGATTGAGCAAGTCTCTAGCGATGCTATTATTGTCTGGGTTGGTTTACAGTATGGTGAAAATGAGAACCAACGATTAATAAAAGTTAGTGACTATTCTTTATGAATATTTTAGCAATAGATACCTCATGTGATGAAACATCAGTTGCAATTACCCGCGATGATCGGGTTTTATCTAATAAAATTGCCTCGCAAATAGAGCTTCATAAGAAATGGGGTGGAGTTGTACCGGGAATTGCGCGCCGGATGCATGAAGAGAATATTGATCTGGTAATAAAAGATGCGTTGAAGCAAGTAAAAATGCAGATTTCAGATTTAGATGCAATTGCGGTTACCTATGGGCCAGGGCTTGCGATTGCTTTGGGTGTGGGGATTGAAAAAGCAAAAAGTCTCGCCCTTGAGTATAACAAACCTCTGATTGGGGTAAATCATATGGAAGGTCATCTTTATTCAGCACTTGCTCACAACTCAAAAGGTAAGCCTGAAATAGAGTATCAATTTCCTTTATTGGCATTGTTAATTTCAGGTAAACACACCGATTTGGTATTAATGCGTGATCACGGGAAATATGAAGTATTAGGGAGGACACTTGACGATGCAATAGGTGAAGCCTTTGATAAAGTTGGTCGAATGTTGGAAATAGGGTATCCGGCAGGTCCATTTCTTGAGGAATTAGCAAAAGAAGGTAATCCACTTCGCTTTCCATTACCGGTGCCGATGAGTAAAACACATAGCGCTGACTTCAGTTACTCTGGGCTCAAGACTGCCGCTTTATATCTTACTAATCGAGAGTTGAAAGAAAGAAAGGATCAGCTGAGCTCTTCGGAGTATAAACAGATTATCTGTGATGTAGCCTGTTCTTTTCAAATAGCAGCGACGGAAGCATTATTAATGAAAACTTCTTTTGCGCTTAAATCGCTCGCACTTGAAAATGATATTTGCGACCTTATTGTTGCTGGTGGCGTTTCAGCAAATCAGTATATTCGCAACAAAATGCGATTTAAGTTTGGCAAGAAAATGCGAATTCATTTCCCGACAGAAAAAAAACTCTACGGTGATAACGCTGGGATGATTGGCGTCGCTGCATATTATATTGCGCAGCGTGGTATTTTTTCAAACCCCACTACTTTGGATAGAATTCCAAACCTGAGTTTCTAGTCATCAAATAGATTGTTGACATCACACTTCCTTTTCCCTTACGCTATTTTCATATCACTTACTTATGAACACTTTTGAACTGTTTCTCTACGTTTTTCAGTGGCTTAATATTCTATCAATATTGGCTTGCCTGATTTTTCTTTTATTAACTACTCGGAAATATACCGGTGTTATTGGAGCCGCTCTTACGTATTTGGCTGTGGGCATTATCCTCAACGCATTTGTGCAGGTTGTCGATTTATTGAGTAAGACAGTCGACTTTGTTAGCTTTCAACGTATTGCAGGCTTTACCTACCAGGATGCGGTGCGCAGTGGATTCGCTACTTTTGGCTTTGTGATGCTTGCAATTGGATTTTATAAACTCTCCAAAATATATAAACAGCGTTTTTAAGCCTTTTTCATTTTCTCTCTTTAATTTAATTCTTACTACGCCATATACATCGCCTTGACGATACTACCTATTGATTCTATATTAATAAAGTATTCGATATGTTGTGTTTTAGATGAAATTCCAAAGGAAATACGAAGAAAAAATGCTATGAGATGCCCGTACTGTAACCATCACGAAACGAGAGTATTAGATAAACGTGATGATGACCACTTAGGTATAACACGAAGACGACGGGAATGCGAGAAGTGCTTGAAGCGATTTACGAGTTTTGAAAGACCGGAATTATTGGACCTCGTTGTACTTAAGAAAACCGGACAAAAGGAACCGTTTGATCGCAAGAAAATTATTCATGGACTCAAGCAGGCGACTTGGAAGCGGGGAGTTTCGGATTTAATGATAGAAGGAATCGTAAATGAAATAGAAGGTGTATTACGTCAGAAAGATACTGTTGAAATACCGAGTATTGAGATTGGGAACCTTGTAATGGATAAATTAAAACAAATGGATAACGTTGCTTATATACGATTTGCTTCTATTTATCGGGCATTCGCAGATGTAGAAGATTTCCAGAAAGAGGTAAAAAAACTTGTTTCAGTAAAACAATAGTGTGCGTATGATTATTATTATTTTAGTGCATTCACGTGTGCAATAGGAGAATGTTATGGCTTCAGATAATTCAATACTTTCTGATTCGGAGACGAGGAAGAAACATCCAATTACAAAAGTAATTGGTGGTTCAATAGAAGAAACCCCGTCTACTACTACAAAGACTACTTACGGTAAATCACCTCAGTCTTTGAAGAAATCAATTGTTGATGGATTGTTTAAAAAGGGCTTTGAACCAACGAGTGAAATGATGAAGAGAGTAGGAGAAAATATTGCTTACAACGAGGGGTTTCTTTCTAATCTCGATGTGAGCGGTAGAACTGTCTACAATGGCGAAACAACTCAACTCGAAGGTATTCGTCAGACTGTTACTATGGATCGATATGCTTTACGCGATCCTGAAGGAAATATTATTGAGAAAAGCCCTGAAGAGATATGGAATCGTGTCGCATGGGGTCTTGCTCAAATTGAAAAAACTCCCCAGCTAAGAAAATACTGGGAAAAAAAGTTTTTTGAAGTACAGAAAGATTTTCATTTTGTACCGGCTGGTCGTATTTTAGCAGGTGCAGGTAGCGGTCATGCCGTTACTTATTATAACTGTTACGTTATTCCATCACCTGATGACTCCCGTGGTGGAATCATAGATAGCTTAAAAGATACGGTTGAGATTATGGCCCGTGCTGGTGGGGTTGGTGTGAATCTTTCAACTCTGCGCCCACGCGGTGCATACATTAAAACGGTAAATGGCCATTCCTCTGGACCCATAAGCTGGGCGCAACTATTCTCAGTTGCTACCGGAGATGTAGTCGACCAAGGTGGGTCGCGCCGCGGTGCGATGATGATCATGCTTGATGACAATCATCCTGATATTGAAGAGTTTATTACTACAAAAACAAAACCTCATTGGATTGAACATGCGAACTTGTCGATTGCTGCATCTGATGCATTTATGCAGGCTATAAAAAACGATTCCGACTGGGATCTTGTGTGGGACGGTAAAGTAATGAAAACGGTGAAGGCGCGTGATCTTTGGGATATGATTTGTACATCGGCCTGGAAGAGTGCCGAGCCCGGATTTATTTTTATGGAAAGATATAACAAATGGTCAAATACGTGGTATTACGAAGATATCCGCTGTACTAATCCATGCGGTGAGCAAGGGCTTCCTGCCTGGGGTGTTTGCAACCTTGGTTCATTAAACTTATCGGCATATATTGTTGATGGTGAATTGGATTATTCTTTGCTTGCAGAACATACACGCACTGCAATGAGGATGTTAGATAATGTTGTAGATTCCAATCTATATTTCTTTGAAGAGAATAAAATTCAACAGTTGGGCACACGCCGAACCGGTCTTGGTACGATGGGCCTCGCCGATGCATTAATTAAAATGAAGATTCGTTATGGTTCTGATGAATCATTTCCTGTCATTGAGAAGATATTTCAGACTATTCGGGATAATGCTTATGATGAGTCTGCAAATATTGCGGCAGAGAAGGGTTCTTTCCCTTATTTTGACCAGGAAAAATATATGCAAGGTTACTATATTAAACAGCTTCCTCAGGAAATTCAGGCTAAGATTGCAGAGCATGGAACACGTAATGCTGTTCTGTTGTCACAGGCTCCGACAGGAACGATATCACTTTATGCAGGCTGCTCTTCTGGAATTGAACCGGTATATGATTTTGCTCACATACGACGTGATCGAACAGGTGAACATATTATTTACCATCCTTTATACGAAGAATGGCAGAAGGCTAACCCAACGGAGACTATAGCTCCAGATTATTTCTGTTCAAGCGCTGATTTGTCGCCAGAAGATCATGTTAGAGTGCAGGCGTTAATTCAGAAATATACTGACTCGTCAATTTCAAAAACAGTCAATGCCCCAAATGATTATACTGTTGATCAAGTTAAGCAGCTGTATATGATGGCTTATGATGCTGGGTGTAAAGGTGTGACCTTTTACCGTGACGGGTCTCGCGACGCTGTTCTGACCCGTATGTCAGATGAAAAGAAAAATGCCGAGCAGGCAACGTTGACTGCAGCAGCTGTAGCAGGATCGGCAACGGCAGCGTTAATTCAGCCAATGTTCCATACGCTTCGTGAACGCCCCGAGCGATTGACCGGGAGTACTTATAAAATTAAAACTCCTTTCGGAGCGGGGTACGTAACAATTAATAATGATGAAAACGGTGAAATGTTTGAAGTGTTTGTATCCTGCAGTCGTGGTGGATCGGATATTTCAGCTGATGCGGAAGCACTGGGAAGACTTATCTCTCTTGCTTTAAGAATTCCTACTACGGTTTCTAAAGCATCTGTTGTTGAGACGATTGTCGATCAACTTTCAGGAATTGGTGGTGCTTCAACAGCCGGATTTGGAAGCAATCGCGTACGTTCTCTTGCTGATGCCGTTGCGAAAGCGGTCAGTGAGCATGTGGCTTTAATGGGAGTTCAGACAATCGCTGATCCTATTTCGCAAGTACAACTTCCGCTTGGTACTGTTGTCAGTGATTCGTCTGCTTCGAATCAGGTTAAGACTTCAAAGGTTACGAGTCGACGTGATATGTGTCCTTCGTGCGGACAGGCATCTTTGATGCTTGTTGAAGGATGTGCTAAGTGTGATAACTGCGGGTTTAGTAAATGCTAATCATTAATAGTATTTAAGAATTGTATATCCCCGGAGATTAGATACATTCTTCGGGGATAATAATTTATGACAAGTATTCATAAAACAGGTCTAGTAATTGTTTATACGGGTGACGGAAAAGGGAAGACGACTGCTGCCGTTGGTTTGGCTATCCGAGCGGCTGGATATAAACGTAAAGTGTTGTTTCTACAATTTATTAAAGAATGGTTTACGGGGGAGAAAGAAACTTTTAAATCCTTAGAGCCGTATATTACATTTGTTCAAATGGGACAGGGGTTTATTGGAATCTGGGGGGACCGTAAAGATCGGTCTGTTCATGACAATGCTGCTATTGAAGCGTTTGCCTTTGCGAAGGAAAAAGTCGAGTCAAAAGAATATGATGTGATTGTTCTTGATGAAATCAATGTTGCGGTAAAAGAAGGGCTAATTAAAATTGAAGATGTTCTGGAGATGGTAAAGGGGCGTCCAGAAGAGTTGGATATCGTATTAACGGGCAGGGGCGCGGATGATAGGCTGATAGAAATCGCAGATCTGGTAACAGAAATGAAAGAGATTAAGCATCCGTTCCAGAAGGGTATTTTAGCGAAGAGAAGTATCGATTTCTAATTTCTGGTTGAGTTATTCTTTCAATTGCTTCATAATATATTATATGAAAGTTCTACATAAAGTAAAAAAAGCTGGAGTTCAGCATTGGCATGTATATATGTTTGGATTATCGCTCATAGTTATTGCCGGTGCAGCGGCTGTTCGGGATTCACAGGTGCGGGAACAGCTTACTTCAGAACATTTGCGTGAAGTAGAGCTTGCGTACGCCAAAAACGCCCCGCCTGCCGAGGTGCTTGGTGCACATCTGGACAATAATTCGTTAACCTCGATTCGGCAAATTGGTCATAAAGGGCAAAATGTTTTGCAAAGGTTGCAAGAAAACCACGTTGTTATTGTTGAACATACCGAAGACGGTACGCAAATTAAGGCGGTAGATGGCGCAGGTATCTCTGAGAATGCCCGTGAGACAACTAAGACATGGTCATATACTATTAATGGTCGTGAAGCCACTGTTTCAGCCGATCGTTTTGTTCCTCATGATGGAGATGTTATACTCTGGGAATATAAATAGGTATATAAATCAATGAACTGGGTCGATCTCTGTATTTTTCTAATACTCTTTTACTTTGCTTATCGTGGTTTCGCGATAGGTTTTGTGGGTTCGCTCCTTAATCTTATTTCTTCCATCTTGGCTGTTCTTGTCGCGGTTCGCTTTTATCCTCAAGTAGGTACGTTTTTTGTGGAAACGATGGGAGCGAATAAATTTGCAGGCCCCGTACTTGGATTTTTTGCGTTACTACTTATTTCTGAATTTGCGCTTTCCTTTGTATTTTCATATTTGTACCGGTTCGTGATGAAACTTTTCTTATGGTTAAAGCCGCTCTATTGGGTAGATAAGATCACTGGCATATTTCCACAGTTAGCGATGGGAATTGTCCTTTTAACCACCGCAATAATAGTTATGCTACGCCTACCATTTAATACTGATTTGAAAGATGCAATTTTGGACTCTTATTGGGGTAAAAATGTAGTGCCTCAGGCGGCGATTCTTGAACCTCAAATGCGTCAACTGCTCGGAGCCATTCCTCAGGAAACTTTACTTTACTTAATTCCAAAAACGCCAAGTTCAGAAGAATCTATAAAAATGAATTTTCCGGATTCGAGAAATTTAGAGCTTAGTGACGATCCTACATCAGAGCAGGAGATGTTTGTACTGGTAAATACCGAAAGGCAGATGATGGGGCTTAAGGTATTAATATGGGATCCGACAATTGTCCCTGTTGCGCGTGCTCATAGTACCGATATGTTTAAGCGATCATTTTTCTCTCATATTAATCCCGACGGGAAATCTCCATTTGATCGTATGACTGAATCAAAAGTACAGTATGTTGTTGCAGGAGAGAACCTGGCTTACGCTCCAACGGTTGAGATTGCTCATAAAGGTTTAATGAATTCGCCCGGACATCGCGAGAATATTTTACGCCCTGAATTCGGCAGGATTGGAATAGGCGTTATTGATAGCGGCATTTACGGAAAGATGTTTACTCAAAATTTCGGAGATTAGTCCTCAAGCAGATATTCGCGTAATTACGTCAGGAGCTTGGAAACAAATTGACGAGGGGTCAAACAATTAATACCGAAGTGTAATCTGACAGTATTGTAATATTCAAGATACTCGTTAATCTGTTTTTGTATTGTGTCTTCGTTCGGTCGGGAAATTGTAAAACATTCCTCTTGGAGTGTCCGGTTAAATCGCTCTAAATGTGCATTGTCGTTGGGTTTTCGTACTCTAGAGTGCCTCATCTTAATGTTTAGATCTCCAAGCTTCTGTGTCACATAATCCTTAAACTCAGGCCCATTATCTGTTTGAATCATCTTGAAGGTAAAACCAAATCGTTCTTGCGCTTGTTGTATTGCAGTTATACTTCCACCCTGTGTTAACCGTGGTGAATAATACGCATACGCCATGCGAGAATACACATCCAGTACGGTGAAAATGTAGTATCTGCTGTTATCTGGTCTGCTTATGTGTACTGTATCTACCTCAACGAGTGCACCCGGTGCATCGGCCAGTGGTCGTTTCAGTGCAGTTTTGTAAAAACTGGCTCGTCTTTTTCCTTTGCGTGTGAGTCCTTGCCGTCTCAGTGTCCGTTCTACTGAGCTTAGACTCACTACAATACCTTCATTCTTGAGTTGTGCATGAATAATTGGTGCACAGCGGTTATGCTCAAGTCGTAGCTGGATAATGCGGTCTACGACCGCATTAGAAAGAGCCTGACCACTCCTTTTGGGAGCTGATGACCGCGTCTCAATGAACAAACGATGATCATTCGGAGCTCTCTTAATCCATTTGCCAATGGTTGAACGTACTACACCATATTTTCGTGCTGCTTGAGCTTGTGTGTACTCATGGTACAAAACATCGTTCACCGCTTTCCTTCTTGTCTTTTTAATGTGGGTCAACTAATTTGCATATTGCATTTTACTTGACCCGACGGACCTCTCACCTATCATTTTCTCCTCATATCAACCCTTGTCTTCTGCAATTATATACGGTATTATTATCACTGTAAGTCTATGAGTGCTAATAGCCATACTACCCCTTGCATTTATTTCAGTTACATGGTTAGTTGTTATAAGTTATTAGAGAGGAGAGGAAAATGTCTTCAACAATCTATTTGGATGGGAAGCCGGTGAAGTTGCGGGAAGAACTACCTTTAGTATCTTTAAGAGAAAAAGTTGTATTTCCTTCTTCATGGGAAAGTTTCTCCATTAATCGTGATAAGTCCAAATTGGCGCTTGATGCGTCAACCACTACAAACGGCCTTGTTGTCTTTGTATGTCAAAAGAATCCTCAAACAGTAAACCCTGACTCGGGAGATATGTACGATGTTGGTACTATAGCCCGTATTCGTCGCTTCTGGAAAGTGAACGGGGACTACAATCTTACTGTAGAAGGTTTAACCCGTGTCTATATTAAAGAGTATGTGCAGGATGAACCATATTTTGTGGTCCGCTGCGAGGAGATACCAGAATTGACCAGCCATAATGATGAAATCGAAGCACTCGTTGCTAATATTACTGCTCAGATGAACCACTATCGTGAGGTAGGCGGTCATTTATCTCTGGAGTCATCGATTGCGATTTTCTCTGCAGAGGATCCGAATCAGCTTTGTAATGCAATTACTGCTGGTGTCGACTTTAAGCCGTTTGATAAGCAGCAGATCCTAGAGATGGTCGATACCCGTGATAGATTACAGAAAGTAAGTGAATTACTTGCTCATGAAATACGGGTTCTTGAAATCGGACAGAAAATTGCCAATCAAACCCAGGAGCGAGTTAAGCGTGTTACAAAGGAAGCAATTCTTCGTGAACAAATGAGTGCGATCAAAAAAGAACTTGGCGAAGACGATGTGGAAGATGACAGCGCAAACGAAGTAAGCACACTTAAGAAGGCGGCTAAGAATGCTAAATTGCCTAAAGAAGTACAGGAAAAAATAGATAAAGAGATTAAACGACTCTCTAAAATGCCTGCAATGAGCCCGGAAGTTTCGTATTTACGTACGTATATTGATACGGTACTTGAACTTCCATGGGGAGTAAAAACAGAAGCCAAAGTAAATATCTCTGAAGCTGAGAAAATTCTTGATGGGGAGCATTATGGTTTGAATAAAGCCAAAGAGCGTATCCTCGAATTCCTTGCGGTACAAAAACTTGCAGGTAAGATGAAGGGACCGATTCTTTGTTTCTCCGGACCTCCAGGAGTAGGGAAGACTTCGATTGGTAAATCTATCGCCAAAGCACTTGGACGTAAGTTTGTAAAAGTATCTTTGGGTGGTATTCGGGATGAGGCAGAAATCCGTGGACATCGGCGTACCTATGTTGGTGCGCTTCCCGGCCGCATTGTGCAAGGTATTAAATCCGCAGGTTCATCAAATCCAGTATTTATGCTTGATGAGATAGATAAAATTGGAAATGATTACCGTGGTGACCCTTCTGCTGCATTGCTTGAAGCACTTGATCCCGAGCAGAATAATAATTTTTCAGATCATTATCTTGAAGTACCGTTTGATCTGTCTGATGTAATGTTTATTGCAACGGCAAACGTTTTGGATACAATTCCACATGCGCTTCGCGACCGTCTGGAAATAATTGAATTCCCGGGTTATACGGAATTTGAGAAGTTCCAGATCGCAGAGACATATTTGTTGCCAAAACAGGTCGAGAGCCATGGTCTTAAACCCGAACAGTTTGAGTTATCCAGCGATGCACTTAAGAAGATCATTACTTCTTACACCCGTGAAGCTGGAGTACGAAGTTTAGAGCGTGAGATATCTGCAGTTATCCGTAAAGTGGCGAGAAAAGTAGCTGAAGATAAAGGTGATCGTTTCAGTATTGAATTTAAAGACGTCGCAGAATACCTTGGTCCGGCTAAATTCAGCCCTGAAATTGCTGAAAAAGAGAATGAAATTGGTATGTCGACTGGATTGTTCTGGACCGAAGTCGGAGGAGGGATTCTCTTTATTGAAGTTAGCGTTGTTCCCGGTAAAGGACAGCTCACCCTAACCGGATCACTTGGTGATGTTATGAAAGAATCCTGTATGGCGGCAATAAGCTATATTCGATCGCGCGCATCCGCGCTTGGACTCGATGAGAAGTTTAACCAGAAGGTGGATATTCATGTGCATGTTCCATCTGGTGCTGTACCAAAAGACGGCCCTTCAGCAGGAGCAGCCATTACAACGGCGCTTGTCTCTGCATTAACCCGAATTCCGACACGTAAGGATGTTGCTATGACTGGTGAAATAACCCTTCGCGGTCGCGTAACCGAGATAGGTGGTCTTAAAGAAAAGATTATTGGTGCTCATCGCGCAGGAATTAAGACGGTGATTGTACCAAAAGAAAATGAAAAAGATCTCGTTGAGATTCCTGATTTAGTAAAGAAAGATCTGGCATTCTATTTTGTTGATCATATGGACCAGGTTTTACCAATTGCCTTAACAGAGAAGATCAACGCGTCAAAACCACAGAAGCTCGGGATTCGAAAAAGTCCTGAAAAAAAAGCTAAAGATGAGGATTTTAAAGTAGCTATTGGATAACATTCAGTGAAAAAGTTTAAAGGAGCGGTTCGGAAGATTCGCTCCTTTTTATTTATTTTCTAAAGATATTTTTACGTAGGAACGATCGTCAAATGAGATATTTCCTTGCTGGACACCTTTTGTAGTTTTATACCTTTTGTAACAAAGTGGATCGTCCTTGATAACATTCTTTAAAAACAGTTCAGTTTTATCTAGGGAATCAAATATTTCCGGATATCCGTCCGAAGCAATCACAATTTCTTTCAAGTTTTCAGGGATATCGGCTATTTGAACTCCTTGTGGATTTTTAAAGAAACCGTCAATTACATAAAAGTTAAAATCGCTTGGGATGTCAGAATTTTGAAACATGATTTGCCGGACTAGAAGGGGTTTAATGTATTCCCGGCCAGTATCAAGTATCTTCAATTCTTCTTCCGGTACTCCTCTTATTATTTCAGATTGAATGAAATAGGATCTTACCTGGGAACATATATCTTCAATCAGTAAGGGGCTATTTATATATTCTGTCCCAATTATTGCAAGGCCACTACCTATGATCCATAATTGTCTTTTTGCCTGACTATATACAATCATGGATGCACCGCACCGGTGATTGATGTGGTATGCCATTTCAATAGTAATGGTATTAGTGTCATACCAGTTATGAATAGAGGAGTTGCATGCTGAAAAGAATTCAAATGCCTCAGCATTTGGATCAATTGTAGGGATGCAATCGATAATACAATTAACGGCAATCTGCCCAGGTGTTTTGTTGTTCCATTTTTTGTCTGTTTTACTGGATACTCCATCCACAATCGCAATAAAATTATCATCAGCGTAAATTGCGTCTTCGCACGTTTCGATTCGTCCTGTTTTTGATTCTATAAACTGTTCTACTATCTTCATAGATTAAGCCCTAGGAAGGCTATTTTACTACACTTTAGGTTGAATGACTATACCACCATCCGGCTGGTCTTTGTGGATATCAGAGTGGGTCTCGTGGATGATGCCTCCATACCGGTTCCAGACATACGTTCCTTCGACGTGGATTTTATCTCCGACGCTGATATTAAGCCGAGGATTTGAATCGATATTATAGATTATGAGTAGAGAGTGTCGGCTTGCGGTAAGAATTAGAAAGCGCTGGTGTTTGACTCCATTGAGGTCGTCAGGCATTACTTCCACTACTGTTCCGTCGGTTGTAATAAATATATCCCGGAGGTTTTTTTCAAAGGCTTTTTCGGGCGTAATAAGCATGGGTAAAGGGTAACTTTTTTTGTTATAATGGTCAATATGAAAGCAATATTTATCGAAAAAGTACAAGTAACACCTACGGATTGGTCATTTCGTTTTCAGCAGCCTGAGGGATTTAAATATAAGGCAGGACAGTATTCTGTAATACGGGTTCCTCCTATGCATGAGGATTATCGCAATAATGTGCGAACGTGCTCGACATCTTCATCACCTACTGAAGAGTATCTCCAATTTACCTTTACCATTAGGAATACTGGTTTTAAAGACACGCTGATGCATATGGATCGTGGATTTGAAGTTGAGATTTATCCTGCGGTGGGAAAGATGACCCTTGAAGATCTCCCAACTGAGCAGCTTGTTATGATTGCAGGCGGAATTGGTGTTGCCCCTTACCGAGGAATGATTAAATATGCTTTTGATACTAATATGACCGGAACAAAAATAAAGCTACTTTATTCTGATAAGGTACTAAACGAAATTGCATTTCGCGAGGAATTTGACTTCATTGCCGCTTCATATTCAGCATTTGAACCCGTCTATACGCTTACCAGACACGACCCCAGCGATGGAGAATGGAATGGAGAAACTGGTAGAATTGATTCTGCATTTATAAGCCGGTATGTAGAAGATATAGAAAATACTAAATTTATGGTCTGTGGTCCTGAACAGATGGTTCGTTCGGGTTTATTATATTTAGGTGAGCTTGGTGTCCCGCGGGAACGGATAGCTGCAGAACTGTTTACTGGCTTCTAACATCACTACGCACTTTTGATAATATACATCTTAACAAAATTCTCCAGTGAAGAAGAAACCCATCCAGGATAGCCGCCGATAGAGGATAGATCAAACCCATTAAGAGCCAAATAGTAGACTGCGCTACCAACAACCATTAGCAGCGGTAGACTTAGCAGTGTGTAGGAAATAATTTGACCGAGCATTGGCGCTAAATTCATTGTGAACCCTAAGAGGTTCTTTTTGTATACTGTGCTTTCCTCAGGCATCGCCTGTGCATGTTCTATCTTTAGTATAGGCAATGGCTGTACCTCAGGTATTGAAATAGTAATAGTTTTCCCACTATTTACGTCCGAAGAATATTTCGTCATTTCACCATAATCGACTTTACTCACAACCGTTTTAACTGTCTCTTTTTTTAATTCGCTGACTTTTCTTTCTAATGCTGCTATTGCGTCGAATTCTGTTGTAGATGGTTCTGGAATAACTGCAGGCTGAGTTGTAGGTGAAGTAACAGTATCAATCGTTTCTTGTGAGGTAGCGGCATATGCCTTAAATTCAGGTAATGTCGTTGAGATATTATTTTCCGGCTCCTGCACTATCGTCTGAGGTTTATTGTTTACCGGATTTTCTATTTTGTTAATTTTATTTAAAATGTTTACAACATCAGGAAATGCCTGTTGAAACGGAGAAGAAAGCGGGGCAACCGGTTCCATCGCAGTTCTGAAAGTACTCATATTATTTGATGATGGTACACTGTATGTTTTGATTCTATATTTGTTCGCTTCCTCCTGCGTTTTTTCCTCATAGATGCTTGTTTGTGATTCTTTAATTTTTACAGTCTTTCTTCCTGTCGCTTTTTCAATATCTATGCTTGGAAAAAAAAGAACAATAAATAATGTCCAGATACGGATAAGCGGGTGAAAAAAAGATACTTTTTTCTTTTGCGCGGGAGTAGGAATGGGTACAGATGAAAATTCGTTTGTTGCATGAATTAGCTCTTTAGGCTGAATAAGCATTGATATGACGTACACAATATATGCTGCGACTGAATCGAAGTTGAGAAGCACAACACCAAATGCTGCACATAAGAAAATGAGAGGGAGAAACTGAACTACAAATTGAAGCATAATTTTAATAAGTATAGCAGTTATTTCGATAGAGAAATATATGAATATTTAGTGCCATTTGATTCTTTTTTTTCATAGCTTATTTTCGTTTTAAATTGTTCATATTGCGGGAAAAAAGTGTCGCAATTAAAGGAGTCTTCGATTATTGTTAAATACAGTTTATGCGTACCTGGCAACGCTTCTGTATAAATCTCTGCACCTCCAATGATAAAAATCTCTTCAGGTTCTATTTGCTGAGCTTTTTGAATAGCAGCTTCTACCGTATGCGTCACTATACAACCTGGTGCATTGAATTCCGGATTGCGGGTTACAATAATATTTGTTCGATTGGGGAGGGGGTTACCGATCGTTTGATAGGTTTTTCGTCCCATTATTACTACATGTCCCGTTGTTATTTCTTTAAAATGTTTCATGTCGTCGGATATGCGCCACGGAATTTTGCCGTTTTTCGCGATACCGCGATTCTCGTCAATTGCGGCGATGGCAGAGATGATAGGATTATTCATGTTTTTAACTCTTCCAGATAAGTAATTTCATGCTGAATTTCAACCTTCATTAGAGGACATATTTTATTGCTTCTTTTCATATAATCCACCAGCTACGGTTAATTCACCCTTTAAGACTGGATGAGGATCGTAATTTTTAAGTAAGACATGCTCAGGTTTGAAACCGGCTAAGTTCTTAACTGATGGATCAATTTTTATAGTTGGAAGCGGTTTTGGATCTCGCTTCAATTGCTCTGTAACCTGATTCATGTGATTCTCGTAAATATGAGCATCTCCATATGTATGGATAAATTCGCCTGGTTCATATCCAGTAATATGAGCGAGAATTATTGTGAGTAGTGCATAGCTGGCAATGTTAAACGGCACACCAAGGAAAAGGTCTGCACTTCGCTGATATAACTGCAGATATAATTTCCCTTCTTTTTGACTAATTTGATACATATTATGGCAAATTGGGAACCGCGATGCATCTTCATGTGTGGCCATAGTGTATAAATATTCAGGATTCCAAGAGTTAACAATTAGATTCCGGGCATCGGGGTCGTCTTTCAGTTCCTGGAGAACCCATGCGAGTTGATCGATTGTTCGATCACTTCGTGTTGGCCACCTGCGCCACATCTCGCCATAGATTTTTGGAAGATTTCCGTATTTTTCTGCAAATGCTTCGTCTTCACCTATTTTTTTAATAAATTCTTCTTTTGAAAGCTCTTCAGCTTTTTTATTTTCTATCAATTTATTGTAAATTTTATATGGATAATCATCCCATATGTGAACATTCTGATCTACTAAATATTTAATATTTGAATTCCCTGACATGAACCAATAAAGTTCCTGCAGAACTCCTTTCCAATAAACTTTCTTTGTCGTAAGGAGGGGAAATCCTTCCGAAAGATTGAATCGCGACTGTCTACCAAATACACTGTATGAAACAGCACCAGTACCTCGATCGACATTTTTAATTCCGTGTTCCTTGACTTCTCTAATTAAATCTAAATACTGATGTTCCGGATGTTTTTTGTCCACTTTAAACCTGCCTTTCTTCTTTTATCGGACTGATTCGGCCTCCCTGGTGTTGACCTCGGTAGCTGACTGTTTCTCCTTCAATAATATGAAATACCATGTTACAAATTCGTGCACCCATTTGTAATCTTACTTCAAAGGGCGAGAGGTTCGTTAGTCCAAATGTTAGTTTGCCTTTATACCCTGGATCGGTCTTACTATAAAGGAGCAGAAGACCTGCTCTAAATAAACTGCTGCGAGGGTAAACTACGGGCATTAAATCCATCGGAGTGTTTACTGTTTCTACACACTGAACTAAATAATATTCTCCCGGTTTTATACTTATATCTTCCTGTTTCTCACTATCCCTTTTAAATGAGGCAAGTTCTTCCGTCTTAACTCCTTTTCGCATTCCCTGTCCGGCAGTTCCATCGGCTTCGATGAAAGCACCACCTTCTATTATTTTATGTATTGACCCTAATCTAAGATCTATTCCTGTTCCTTCGGGATTATCTAGATCTCTATCTCCTACGTTTTCGAGAAGCGCCTCTTCTTTAATTCTCTTTACCACATTTTTTAAGCCTAATATTGACATTATATTCCTTTCGTTGGTTTAATTTACCGGCTTTGAGACACCGGGGATTTTTTCTCCATATTTTCTCTGTGATTTTTCTGTGTATGCGTTTTCTGCAGGTGCTGCCATGCGTTCAAATGAAAATGCGCAAATCTGAGCACCCTGATATAAAACAATTTCCTTATTATCTAATATTGTGCCAATCTCCAGTACAGGGTATCCATCATATCCTGGGTCAAACCGTGCGGCAGTAGAATGTATTAAAACACCAAGCCTTGCCAGGCTGCTTTTGCCATGTAAATGTCCAACAATATCTTTTGGTAATGTTAATTTTTCAAAAGTGGTAGCAATTACGAATTTCCCTTTAGTTAGAATAAGCGGTTGGCCATCCTTTAATTCGATTAAAGGCATCATCTTTTCCATTTCCTCTTTGGTTGTATATTTAGTGTCGATTGTACCCAGTCCATCGTTGGTAAAAACGCGGACATATTTTCCTAATCTAAAATCAATTGAAACAGGATCTACTTTTTCTTCCCAATTTTTAGGTAAAGGATCTATTTTTATAATTTCTTTTTGAAGATGTTCTCTTATCGCCCAGTCGGGAAGTAGTCCAATAAGCTCTGTTGATTTGGGTCGTGAAGGTTTATTTGCCATGAATGTTATTAATCTATTTTATTGAGAGGCTTGCGTCAAGTAGCGTTATATAAAAAGTTAATTGACAAATTATTAAGTATCTTTAGAATGTGCATATGCGTTTGCTGTATGGGTTATCATAAAGTGCGACGAATTGGGGGTAACTAAATAAATGTCCGTGTTACAAGAGTTACTTCGCTAATCCATCTTTTCTCAAAATAAGCAAAACTCTTCTCTAAGGGCACTTAATACAGATTATAATTTTACTTACATTGGTGCGATGCCGTTTAAGTTTTACCGACGTTGGGGTGTCGAGCGAATTATTGCGGGAGAAATTACACCTCCTCATGACTTAGCGAGAAATATTGTCGAACTTAATCTTTTTTCTATTTTCAAAGTCCGTGGAGGTTCAATGGGTTACATTGATTTTTCTCAAGAAGATCAATTTATGTATATTTGCAATACCTTTGTTGATGAAAGACATCGTCGACAACGACTAGGCACTTTACTTGTTAAGGCTGTAGAGCTTGTCGGTAAGAAGCGTAATTTAAGAAGTGTTTGGGATTATATATCGCCTCTTAATAGTGAAGTTACCCTTCCTTTTTGGAATCGTTTAGGGTATAGGGTAATTGATAGGAATCTGCGACATGATATTGTAACAAAAGACTTAATTTAGTAAATCTATTCCGCAACTCCACCTACTAATACTCTTTTATCATATTTCTTTTTAAAGATATCAAATGAGCCAGCGCAGGTTATTAGAAATATTTGTTTGCTTTTTTTCTGGTCAGCGAATATTTCACGAACGGGGAGATCCTCCGATTTGTATTCTTTTGAATGGTTTACTAGGTAGGTGTACACTGTTTTATCTGCGGCTGTTACGGTGATTACGTCACCTGGCTTAACATTACCCAATGTGTAAAATACTCCCGGACCGATGGTGGAATCTTTATGTCCGGATAATACCATATTTCCTTTTTCGCCAGATAAAGCGCCAAATTGATACCAGGAAATTATTTTGGCGGAGGAAGGAGCCTGCATATTGCCTTCTTTATCGATTCCTACGCGTTCAACTGAGGATGAAATCCGTGCTGGTTTTATTTCTAGTTTGATTGGTTGGCGTTTTGAGAGTAAATTTGAGGTTTGTTTCCAGAAAAAACGGTCACTGACGTTAAAAAATCCTTGCGCCGTCATGAGGTTGAGTAATACTGCAACTAATGCGACAAGTCCAAAGAAGATAATCTGCATATATACAGTATATACGACTTAATGGGAATATCTATTTTTAACTGATACGATCAGTCCGGAAATTCCTATTATAAAAAGCCCGGCAAGCAGTCCGTTAAATAAGGTTGCTCCGCCTAATCCTGTCTCTGGTGCTCCTGTAGGGCCGCCTACGGGCACGCTTGAACCGGAAGCCAATGGACTCCCGGTGGCGCGTGCAGTTGGTTTCACTGCACCGAGTGTTGTGGTGAATGTTTTAGCCGGAATTGAATCTGTTTGTACTATTTTAGGTCCGCTTACAAATTCAGGGTAGCGTTCTTTTTCTGAAGTAATAAAGAATTGCGCTACCCGACCGTTTAAATTGCCTTTTGACTCTGAGTTATTGGTTATCGGGCCCAGGTTATCAGCTTTTCCTTCTGCGGTAAGCCCCCAAAGCAAGTAGTAAATCCCGCCATTTGGTAGCGCTGTAGGTAAGTCTTTTACGACAGCGCTGAATGTATAGGTATTGTTTACTCTATCAATAGAGACAGTGCCGAAAGCATTATATGTATTTGAGGTCTTTTTAAGGTCAAATGAAACGGGAGCTGCGGATGCAGTACTTATATATGAGGTAAGGAACAAAACAGCAACCAGAAGTGATAGTGAGATTTTTTTAATCATATATATATTATACCAAATAATAACAAGTTATTTTATCACTAAAAATTGTGAGGCAATTACTACTATATATACTGAAATAATAACAATAAACGCCGTATACACGAATATTTGCCATGGTTTTACCTGTACCGGATGTTCTTTTCTGTTTTCATGCGTTGTGTCATCATTCCCGGTCGTTGGTTCAGCCCACTGATATTTTTGTTCGCCGTACTCAAAAATGAAGTCGGGATTATCGATCTGTCCCGTTATTTCCAGATAATGCTTTAAACAATACCCCCGCCAAGTTGAGCTCATTTCAAGTCCGCATGTTTTGCATCGATAGGTGAAAAATGACTTTACTGACTTATATAGTATATGTCTTTTTTTACCTTTTGAAGGAAATGGAGACTGGGATGTGTTCAATCCGGTAGCAGTTCCGTCCTTTAAAGATTGGTTATATTCGAGGCGTTTCGCATCATGAAGTAAGGTATCTCTAATAACATTGAGCTCAACCATCTCCCAGAATGCTGATTCCTTGCTATTGTGATCGGGGTGCTTTTGCTTGGCCAACTTTCGGAAAGCTTTGTGAATATCGTCTTTTGATGCGTTTTGATCTACTCCGAGATACTCGTAGAAGTTCATAAGGCTTTAATTATACCATAAACATCATGTTTTGTATAATATTATGGGCTAGATGCCTATGCTCAGGTATAGTGAGATGCAGCCCGATGCACAGGTATGAGGTCAACCTTTGACAAGCGAATCGAAGTGTGGTATATAGTATTACTTATATGCATAATTCGTTCCTAACGGCTCAAGAAATAGCTGCAATGCTTAAATTAAATATAATGACAATATACGAATATATACGTCTCGGGAAGCTTAAAGCTATTCGATTTGGAAGGTATTATAGAATATTAAGTAAGGATTTCGAGAAGTTTATAGACTCTCAGCGTTTTAAACAGTAGAGTCACTTTTATTATTATTACTGCCCCCAGCCCACTATTCAAGTTTTTTGAATGGAGGTCTGGGGATATTTTTTTTATTATGAAAAAACATGCTGTTTCGATTATAGTACCTACCTGGAATGAAGAATCTAATGTTGTTGCATTGATAGAACGAATCGATGCTGCTATGAAAAAAGATTCGACCGTTTATGAAATTGTTTTTGTTGATGATCGATCAACAGACGATACACAAAAGAAGATTAGATCCATGTTGTCACAATACCCGATACGGCTGTTGGTTAAACCTGAAACAATTGAGCGAGGAAAAGCACAATCATTGATGCTCGGATTTGCAGAATCTGACTATGAATTACTCGCTATGATTGATGCTGATCTTCAGTACCCACCTGAAGCTTTATCGAATATGATCCAAAAAATAAATGATGGCGCAGACATTGTCGTTGCAGATAGAGTAGATGAGAAAACTACTTTTATGCGCCGCTTTACTCACTGGGGCTTTAAGTTCTTTTTTGCTGAATTTCTCCATGGTTTACATTGTGACGTACAATCAGGACTTAAAGTTTTTAAAAAAGAGATTATTGAACGTGTTGCAATTAAACCATCCCGTTGGACTTTTGATTTAGAGTTTTTAACTAAGGCTCGTGATGCCGGATATATTATTGAGAGTGTAGGGATTATTTTCAATGAGCGGGAAGCTGGTGCAACCAAAATAAACGTACTCCGTGCAACCTATGAAATAGGTATAAATGCATTAAAACTTAAGCTAACTGGTCCTTCCGTTATCCCTCTACATCCGCGGGATATTGAGAAGGAAGGCCAGGGATACCACTACAAAGGCAAAAAATATGTCCATCATACTAAGCTGAGCCATACTGAGAGCGCGATTATCACTCTCACCTTAAAGCAGAAACTTATTTTGATTACTTTGCTTACTTTAACGGTTATTACCTTTATTCTTAATTGGCATACTGCGCTTATAGTATTTGTGGCTGTTCTTACTATTCTGTATTTTGCTGATTTACTGTTCAACTTCTATTTAATTATGCGAAGTATGACTAAATCCCCTGAGCTACAGGTATCTCAGGAAGAGATTGACGCTGTACCCTCAAGTGAATGGCCTCGATATACAATTTTCTGTCCGTTATATAAAGAATGGGAAGTTCTTCCTCAGTTCGTTTCAGCAATGTCTAGTATGGATTACCCTAAAGATAGACTTCAGGTAATGTTATTGCTTGAAGAGAATGATCCTGAAACTATACAAAAAGCACGAGAATTTAATTTGCCTTCGTATTTTGATATTGTGGTAGTTCCTCATTCACTGCCAAAAACTAAACCGAAGGCATGTAATTATGGATTGTTAAAAACAACCGGAGAGTACGTGGTTATTTATGACGCTGAAGATGTTCCTGATGTGCAGCAATTAAAGAAAGCCTACATTGCATTTAAAACTTTACCAGAAACAGTAAAGTGTGTTCAGGCCAAACTAAACTACTATAACCCTCACCAGAATTTACTTACCCGTTTCTTCACCTCGGAATATTCATTGTGGTTTGACCTTACCTTACCTGGATTGCAGTCGATGCAGGCTTTGATTCCGCTTGGTGGTACATCCAACCACTTCCGCTTAGAAGACTTACGAATTATGAATGGTTGGGACGCGTTCAACGTAACCGAGGATTGTGATCTTGGTATCCGCCTTGCAAAACGAGGTTATACTACTGCAGTAATTGACTCAACAACCCTTGAAGAAGCTAATAGTGATTATGTTAACTGGTTATGGCAGAGATCCCGCTGGATTAAAGGCTATATCCAATCTTACTTCGTTCATATGCGTAATCCGCGGTCTTTTATACGCGATAAAAAAGTTGTGCACCTTATTTCTCTTCAGACAATCGTTGGTGGAAAGATACTTTCACTGTTTATAAATCCGTTTATGTGGGCTATCACGATTGTTTATTTTATCCTTCGCGCGCAGGTAGGCTTGTTCATTGAATCGTTATTTCCGTCAGTTGTATTCTATATGGCTATATTCTGCTTAATTGGTGGTAATTTCTTATACATTTACTACTACATGATCGCATGTGCTAAACGCGAGCACTATTCACTGATTATTTACTCACTCGCTATTCCATTTTATTGGCTTTCAATGAGTATGGCCGCATGGCTTGCAGTTTATAAACTTATAACTGCGCCTCATCATTGGGCAAAGACTAAGCATGGCTTACATTTAAAGAATAGTAAATCTGCTGAACAATCTTCAATTAACGTTGGAAGAGCACTCGTTGAAGAAGGTCTGGTAGGTGTATCGGCACAATAATATGAATAAAGTACAGGCTACAATTACTACCGGGGGAGGGATGCTTGTCATAGTTTTGATGCTATGTAATTTCCTTAACTTTGTATTTAATGCGTATCTAGGGCGCGTACTTTCGTTTGAAGAATATGGACTCGTTACTTTTGTAAGTACCCTTGGGTATATTCTTTCTATCTTTATTTCAGGACTGGGAGCAGTTGTTAATCATCGAGTGTCATTTCTGACGGCTAACTCACGTGTTGCCGGAGGAATGTCTTTTTACAAAACGACTCGTTTAAGAGCATTTTTTATTGCCCTTATATTGTCAACGCTATGGTTTATTAGTAATTCATTTATTGCCTCCTTTTTTCATATTAAAGAAAACCTTGCCATTGTGCTCTTCACTCCGGTGATTCTTTTTAGTGCATTTAGTGCTACTGGTAAAGGTTTTCTTCAGGCAAACCTTCGTTTTGGGTCGATTGCCTGGATAACCTTTATTGAGACACTCAGTAAGTTAACTGTTGCTTTTGCCTTTGTTTTGATTGGCCTTAACGATTGGGCTTATTTATCGATACCAGTTTCTTTCTTTATTACATTCGCAATAACTATTTGGTTTGCGTTTAAGCACTCACCCGAAGTTGAAAAAGAAAGCACCGATACTGACTATTCGTTTCCCTTTTCCTTTTATTTTGCTTCGATGCTAAGTGGACTTGCAACAACTGCTTTTCTTAGCATCGATGTTCTGCTTGCAAAGCACTATCTTGCTCCAGATGCTGCAGGGCAATATGCGGTGCTTTCGTTGGTAGGAAAAATGGTGTTCTTTTTCGGATCACTTTTTAACACATTCATGATTACTTTTATCAGTCGGGATCTTGGTGCAAAACGTTCGACAGGAGCTACTTTTTATAAGCTTTTTGCTGCATGTGCTGTCTTCTCATTTTTTGCTTTTACCTTACTAGGCCCGCTTGGCCATGTTTTTGTTCCTTTCCTGCTTGGTAGTAAAAGCATGGCAATCGTTCCTTTCCTTACAATTTACTCGCTCGGAATACTTTTCTTCACATTATCTAATATTATCGTAAGTTACCGTCTCGTCCGTCATGAATATATTTTCCCGGTGGTATCAATGTGTGCCGCGATACTTCTTACTATTACCGTTAGTTTTCGTCACTCTGGTCCAGGACAGATCGCCGAAATGGTTCTTTTAAGTGGATTCATAAGTTTTTCTGTCATTTCCATTATGCATGTTATGTTTGATCACGGACGATATATCTTTCGTAATTTAATAGATCTCGTAGACCTATTTATTCCTTTGGATCCGGATACTGTTCCTGGTAGTAGCGGCGCAGGGAAGAAGATCCTGGTTCTTAATTGGCGAGACATTCGCCATAAACATGCTGGTGGAGCAGAAGTATACGTTCATGAACTGGCACGTCGATGGGTACAAAAAGGGAATCATGTAACCGTATTTTGTGGAAGCGATGGAATGAGCCCACGTTACGAATTAGTAGATGGAGTAGAAATTATCCGTCGCGGTGGCTTTTACATGGTATATATTTGGGCTTTCCTTTATTACCTGATTAGATTTAGAAAGCGATACGATGTTATTGTCGACTGTGAAAATGGAATACCTTTCTTTAGTCCTCTTTATACTAAGGAAAAACAATTTCTTCTGATTCATCATGTTCATAGAGATGTTTTTAGAAAAAGTCTTAGGCCGCCTTTCTCTCAGATTGCAACATTTCTTGAAACCAAAGTAATGCCGTATGCGTATGATAACGTAAAAATTATCACCGTATCGCCTTCATCCCAGAAAGAGATTCTGGAAGAGAAACTTACCAAAGATATTGTATCTGTTATTTATAACGGAGTGGATCTTGAACAATTTACTCCGGGTGTGAAAGATAGTGATCCCGTTGTTTTGTATTTGGGTAGGCTTAAGAAATATAAAAGCGTTGATGTTCTGATTCGAGCAGCACAGCAAGTACTCAGTGCTGTACCAAATGCCCGTTTCATTATTGCTGGCGATGGAGAAGAACGCGGGAGATTAGTGAAACTTGCAGATCAGCTCGGTCTTGCGGGAAGTATTGAATTCCTTGGAAAAGTATCTGAAGAAGTGAAAGTAGAATTGTATCGCAGGGCTACCGTTTTTGTTAACCCGTCGTATATGGAAGGATGGGGAATTACTACAATAGAAGCTAATGCGTGCGGAACACCAGTCGTCGCATCACGAGTATCAGGGTTGATTGATTCTGTTAAGAATCCGCATACCGGTTATCTTGTCACCTACGGCGATCATGATGAATTTGCTTCAAAAATAACTGAGTTATTAACTAATAAGAAACAATGGACGCGGATGTCTGAAGCTTCTATTGTCTGGGCTAATGAATTTGACTGGAATAAAAGTGCAGATAAGGCTCTGGAGGTGTTTTTTCCTTATGAATAATCAAAAGATGCGTACTGTCACCATAGGGATACCGGCTTTTAATGAAGCTAATAACATTGGCATGTTGCTTTCTGCGCTTCTTAAGCAGCGTGAGGAAGGTTTCATCCTGGAAAACATAATCGTTTGCTCTGATGGCAGTGTCGATGCTACCTGTTCGATTGTAAATGAATTTATAGATCCTCGAATTAGTTTGATTGATAATACTGAGCGTAAGGGGAAAGCCGCCCGACAGAATCAGATGCTTGAATTGTGCTCATCCGATATCTTTATTTTATTGGATGCAGATATTCTCTTCCACTATAGATTTTTCATCAGCGATCTTATCCAGCCATTACTTACGGATAGTGCTGACTTTGTTTCAGGGAAAATTATGCCTATTCAGGGTACTAATATTGTTGATCGGGCGCTTCAGGTCAGTATGAATATTAAAAGTTATATATATGAGCATTTTAATGGTGGTCTCAATGTATATACCTGCTATGGTCCGGCTCGTGCTTTTTCAAAAAAAGCGTATTCGATCTTGCGTTTCGAACAAGTTGTTGCAGAGGATGCATATTCCTATTTGTTTTGTATAAAGAATCACTTACGGTATGCGTTTGTTCATGAGGCTCAATATTTTATTAAGCTCCCTGAAACGACGAAAGATCACCAAAAGCAGAGTGTGCGTTTTATGAAGTCTATTTCTGAGCTTGAATCTATTTTTGGTAAGGAGATGGTGAAACAAGAATACAGTATTCCTTTTCAACTATACCTTTCCGGCATTATGAGGGCTATTTTCTATTCGCCATTTTACGCTTTTGTGTACGTGCTTTTAAATATCCAGACTAAATTGGTTGCGCTTGCAGCACCCAAGCCAAAAGTGACTTGGGATATGGCAAATTCATCGAAGGGGTTGAAATAATGTTTAAAAATAGAGCACTCGATGCCATTTTTGTTATAGTCCGCCGATTCATTTACGGTGTACTTTATAGTACTCGATTCTTACCGTTGCGAAGTAATAAAGTTGTAATTTTGTGTTATCACAGCATAGGGGATGATTCCTGGAGATATACTGTCAGTTTTAATAATCTTAAGAAACAGATGCAGTACATGCTCGATCATTACGAACCGGTTACTTTGGAGACTGTAGAAAAATACATTAAGGGTGAAGTTCAAATTGTAAAGCCTTCCTTTGTAGTGACGTTTGACGATGGATATGCCGATATATTTCAGACCAAAGAATACTTTAGCTCTATGGGCATTCAACCTTCTGTGTTTGTGCTTGGCGATCCAGCTAATGCAAATAAAGCGGTGATGGAATCTAACCGGAAATTTCTTACACAAAGTCAAATTCTCGAGTTGCAGAAATCAGGATGGGGTATAGGTTGTCATACCATGACACACAACGATCTTTCACTGCTTACCGGGGCTGACGTAATACAGGAAGTGATCGACTCAAAATTGAAACTTGAAAAAGAATTGTCGCAGGAGATCACTTATATTGCATATCCTTTAGGAAATTATACACCTGAAACTCTCTCGGCCTTTACTACTGCATCTTACCGCATGGGTTTATCTATGGATGATTCATATGTATCAAGCGCAACCGATATTTGCCGAGTCCCACGGATCGGTGTTGATGGTTCCCATTCAAACATGGAATTTATTGCAACTATTTCGGATGCCGCTATTTATATCCGATCGATTGTTAAGCGGATTGCACTTAATAAGAAAAAGAAAGCAGTTTTAAAACATCCAATCAGGAATGTAGATGTTGTAGTTAAGTACTTCTGGCCGGTTATTGCAGGTACAGAAATAAATATTCTCGAAACCTATAGCGTTCTTGCCGAACGAGACTGGAAGGTGTCGATACATACCTCCCGGGATACTCTTTTAGCAAAAAATGTACTTCCTTTATCCGAGTACTATCGTGGACTGTGGATCCGACGATATGTTTTTGGGATTTTAGGTTTTTGGCCTCGAATAAGCTGGATGAAGACAGATATGATTGCACTTCATAATTTTAATATTGTGCCATTTTATTTTTTCTTCCTGTATACACTAGTACTCAAATTTTTAGATAAGAAGCGATTTACGTTAGTTCTGGTGCCGCACGGTGGTTTTGTCTTATACACAAAGCATTTTTCGCTTATTAAAAATATTTTCATTCAGTTCTTCTACTACTATATAGGAGTTCCACTTATTAATGCGTCTGTTGATGCGATTCGAAGTGTATCTGAATGGGAGCGGGAAGAAATGCTTAAAAAAGGAATCCGTAAGGAATTATTGCAGGTCATTACAAATGGCACAGAGAAGGAAGCGTATTTTACAGTCGATACTAAAGTTAGCGAAGCGATTAAGAAGAATGTTGAGGAATACGGGCGATATCTCATTCAGATGGGGCGAATCGAGCCAGTCAAGAATTATGAAACGGTAATCCGTGCTTTAAAATTTCTTCCAAACGATGTTAACTATATTATAGCGGGTCCTGAACAGGATAAACTATATAAACAGCAATTAGAAAAATTAATTAAGTCAGAAGGGGTTGAATCACGGGTGGTTTTCTCCGATGTAGTGAGAGGAGTAGATAAATATTATTTATTAAAGCATGCTCAACTAATGGTGCATTTGTCGTTATGGGAAAGCTATGGTAACTCGGTTCATGAAGGGTTGAGTCAGGGCCTATTTTGTATTGTCAGCGATACTACCGGATTACCTGAACTAATGAAAAAAGGAACGAGGGGACATTGTATCGAGCCGCATGATTATCAGACTCTGGCAGTTAAAATTAATGAGTTTTTGATTCAGAGTTCAGTTAAATTACCTATTATTAACGAACGAAATAGTAAAGGCGTTCGAAGCAGATCGTGGAGTGATGTAGCTCGAGATTATGCTCAAATGGTGGTGTCTGTCGTATGAAAAGCAAAATTGCACTAGTATTTTTAGTTATTGTTAGCTTTGCCTTGTATGCCGCAACTATTCGCGGAATGGTAGGAAATCCTCTTGGAAGTGAAATTCGCTATAACCTTGATCAGGCTTCTCAACCATTTGAACTCTCTCCTGAACGAGGTCGTTATCTTTTAGTATTGTCACTTGCTGAGGATAAATCCTTTTCTCTTTCGAAAGAGCTTGCAGATGCAGCATATCCCGATGATGGATATTATAAGGGTAAATATTATATCTACTTTGCACCTGGCGTTTCCATGTATGCCCTTCCGTTTTACTACCTATTTAAGCCTTTTGGGCTGGCTCAGGTTGGAACATATGCTTTTGTTTCCATTATAGCTATTTTGAACCTGTGTCTCCTGTATATTATCTCTAGACAGGTTTTTAAGATGCCGATTTGGGCTTCGCTGTTATCCGGTCTTATCTTTGGATTTGCTACGACATCATGGAGTTACGCTATTACGCTCTATCAGCATCAATTTACTGTTTTCTTTATTCTCCTTGGCTTTTATAGTGTTTGGAGATACCGATTAAGAACAAAATTTTCCTGGGTCTGGGCGCTTGTGACCTGGACGGGATACGCGTTATCAATATTTGTCGACTATCCTAATGCCTTTCTGTTGTTACCGGTGATGATTTACCTGCTGATTTCAGCACTTAAAGTTCGGGTAGAGAACCAGACGCTCGAATTTGATTTACGGGTATCAGTATTGACTACTGCGGTGTTATTTGCAGTAATCACATTTATTCACGGGTACTATAATACGGTTCATTTCGGCAGTCCGCTTCGCGTCAGTGGAGCTCTTGTCGGACATAAGTATATAGTCGAAAACGGATTGGAAAATGCTCCGAATATTGATGAGGCGATAAAAAAAGCTGCGAGTGATAAAGATCCAGTGAGCTTCTTTAATCTAAAATATGTATCATTTGGATTGTATACTCTGTTTGTGGCTCCCGATAGAGGTTTATTTAGATATGTGCCACTGTTTGTTCTTATCTTTCCAGGGTTATATTTACTATGGAAAAAACATCACCTTGAAACCAAGATATTACTTGGAACAATTGGTGTTACGGTTTTGTTGTACACCATGTGGGATGACCCGTGGGGTGGCTGGGCTTATGGACCTCGCTATTTAATTCCTATAATGGCAATCTTTGCAATCGCAGTTGCGTATTGGGCAAGTTCGGAAGGAAAAACCTTACTAAAGCGGATCGTAACGTTTGTATTACTTTTCCCGTCGGTTGGACTTGCTTTACTTGGGGCTGTTACAACAAATGCAATCCCGCCTGAAGTAGAAGGACGGCAGTTAGATATTGGGTATACTTTTATGAGAAATATCGAATTTCTGCAAAAAAATCGTGGTGGGAGTCTTGTGTATAACACGCTTTTTTCTCATAATAGTCTTATGACATACTTTTTGTTGCTTTTTACACTGGTAATGGTTATATTTTTCGTTGTACTTTTCGTGCTCCCCGATCAGAAAATATCGCAGCGATTTAAGGGGGCAAAATGAAACTTCGTTTAAATTCAGCTCATCTTTTCTTTTCCTTAAACTATGCGGAAAAGAAACAAATACTCAAGAAACAATTTACGCTTTCATCTAAATTGCTTTGGGTTTTTGTTGTGCTTGCAACATTTTTAAGCATTGGTATCTGGTATTATTATTTTACTCAAGATCTTCATCTTGCATATAATGATGCCCGGTCCCATTTGAATATTGGCCGCCGTGTTGTAGACAACTTAAACCCCGGCTTAAGCCAAATCGGTTCCGTTTGGCTACCACTTTTTCATCTTCTTGAAGTACTCACTATCTGGAATGATTTCATGTATAGGACTGGGCTTTCGGGGTCGATTATCTCGATGGTCTCCTATGTTATCGGGGCTGTATATCTATTGAAGCTGTGTAATATTTTGGGTATGCGGAAATGGTCGTCACTTGCTGCCGTTACTGTGTATATGTTTAATCCTAACCTTCTCTACATGCAGGCAACACCCATGACAGAGTCCTTGCTTTTGGCAATGTCTATTGCTGCTACTTACTATCTATTGCAGTGGCAACAGAGTGAAAAAATTGTACACCTTATTTATGCGGCTTTCTTTGTCATGTTATCAACGTTAACGCGTTACGATGGTTGGTTCTTACTGGTATATGCCGCTGCTACTATTTTTATTATTATTCTAAAAAACTATGGCAAAGAGAAGGCAATTGGCCTTTCGGTCCTGTTTGCGACGCTTGCAGGATTCGGTGTTTTTCTCTGGTTTTTATGGAATAAGGCGATTTTTGGTGATTTCTTCTTCTTTTCAAGTAGTGAGTTTTCGGCTAAGGCTCAACAGGATGTACTTGCAGAAGCCGGTCGACTACTTACGAAAGGTGATATAGTTCATTCATTATATGTGTATGGACTTGCTGTTGATCACAATCTCGGTTCAATAATCTTTATTTTGTTCTGTGTTGCAACTATTTATATCTTGTTAAGTAAGAGATATTCACTTGAAGTAAAACTTGTTATCCTGACTTTATTTGTTCCTTTTGGATTTAATGTTTTTGCTCTTTACAAAGGACAATCTGTTTTGCATCTGCCTGAACTATTCCCCTATACCTGGTTTAACGTCAGGTACGGTTTGATGCTGCTGCCAGCGGCGGCACTCGCGTTAGGAATGCTTGTTGATCGAAAGACAATTGCCAGTGTATTGCTTATTGTAGTGGTATTCCTTCAGACTGGTTATATGTATGCTCAAAACAATATCATCACTATTCAGGATGGTGTGCAGGGTTCTAGCGGAGCTTTCCTGAACGATGTAGGTGATTGGATTAACTCACATTCTCAGAATGGGCTGGTGCTTGTTGCTGCCTCTAGTCAGGATGCATTGATCTTTAGATCCGGTTTGCCAATGAATCATTTTATACACGAGGGTACGGGTCACTACTGGAGAGAATCTCTAGATCAACCAACCCGCCATGCACAGTGGGTTATAATGCATAGCGGTGATTTAGTTCATAAACGGCTTGTCGAAGAACAGAATCCTGATTTTTTCAATAATTACTCGTTACGATATAAAGGTCAATTCTCGTATGTATACGAAAGAACATACAGTGGTAGACCTCTGTCCCCGGAGGAACTACAATAATGAAAAATAAATTTGAAACGATCGCTATTACGTCTGTAATGATTGTGGCAGCAGTGTATCTCAGCTATCTGATGTTCCAGAGAGTTAATAAATATTCCGCTTCCCGTCTCAATTTAGCTCAACCTGAAATCCAGTCTGACCAATATCATTTCAAGATCCGTTCAGTTGATACCCAGGTAGTAAGCAAGCATTGGAAAAATGTTAGTGGGGAGATGGTGAGAGAACAGGTATCTGCGATTAAATCATTGGGAGTAAATTATGTCGCTATTGGAACTCCTTACGACGAGGTTGGCGATATGAGGCTATGGGTGAATGAAATCCATGCGCAGGGTTTACATGTCTGGTTCAGAAGTCATTGGCTTGAATGGGAAGGGGACAATGGTCGACCTGCTAGTATGAGTCCTGACCGGTATTTGGAAAAAACTGCTACATTTATCGAGCAAAATAGAGAGTTATTCCATGAAGGCGATGCCTTCACGGTGGCTGTAGAAGCTGAGCAGGCTGGTGTAGGCCCGGGAAAAAGATTTCTTAACTGGGAAGAGTATAAAAACTTTTTACTACTCGAGGTTACCGTTGCCAATAATAGTTTCAATAAAATCGGTATGGATCGTAAGATTCATACTAATTGGCTATCAATGAATGGTTGGGTCGCTCAAAATGTCATTACGCCTGATCTGGCTAAGCAATTAGGTTTAATCACTGTAGATCATTTTTCCCCTCAATCAGATACCATTGGTACATTTGATTCCGCTACTACCATTGCAAATGCGATGAGTAAAGATTTGGACGCAATGTCGCTTCGCCTTCAAGTTCCTATTTTTCTGGGTGAGTGGGGATATCAAATAAATCAGGAAACCTCAGAGGAACATCAAAAAGCAGTAACTGAAGCAGTGCTGTCGAAGCTAGTAGTTAAACCATATTTAATTGGAATGAACTACTGGGTTCATATGGGTCATTACTCACGTTTGTTTAATGATGACGGTGGCAAAATAACTAAAGAGCGTACCGTTGCAGGTGTGGTAAGGTACTTCTTTACTGATGGACAAAGTATGATTACCCCATCACCAAGCTCATCGCCGGCTGTTCGAGGTCGAAACAAGTAAGTTGAGAAAAGCTTTTCTACTATTAGTAGAGGTTCTAATATCGTAATGTTTATGTGGCATTCTTTTCAATACTTGATTTGTAGGCTCATAACATCATACAATCGGCCAAGCAAATTTTATACGAGGATTATATGAAATACATTTTTATATCAGGTGGTGTGGTTTCCGGTTTAGGTAAAGGGATTACTTCAGCGTCTATTAGCATGCTTCTCCAGTCGCAGGGTTATACAATATCTCCTATAAAAGTTGATATGTATATGAATATTGATTCAGGCACTTTGCGCCCTTCCGAGCATGGTGAGGTTTTTGTAACTAAGGATGGTATGGAGACAGATCAGGATATTGGAAATTATGAAAGATTTTTAAACAAATCATTAAATAGAAAAAATTATATAACCTTGGGTCAAATTTTTCAGGAAGTTATCCGAAAAGAACGATCACTTGAATATGGTGGTGAGACTGTCGATTTTATTCCCCATGTAACCGACGAAATAATTCGCCGGATTCGTGAAGCGGGCGAGCAGGACAATGCAGATTTTGTTGTAGTGGAGCTTGGCGGAACCGTAGGTGAGTATAAGAATGCTATATTTTATGAATCTGCACGAATGATGAAAATGCAAAACCCTGGAGATGTCGCTTTTGTTCATGTAGTGTATATTCCGTTCCTTGCTCATATTGGAGAATTAAAAACAAAACCAGCTCAGGCATCAGTGCATGTTCTTAATGGATTAGGCATACAGCCTGATTTTCTTGTAGCCCGTGCTGAGAAGGCTTTGGATGAGCCACGGTTGAAGCGTCTCTCTTTGTTCTGTAATGTTACACCTGAGAATGTTTTTGCTAATCCAGATGTTGAAAGTATCTATGAGATTCCGATGCTTTTTGAAAAACAGGAAATGAGTAAGAAACTACTGGCGCATTTTGGAATGGATCCTCGTAAATCTGAGATCGAGAAATGGGAATCTTTTTATCATAACCTAATTCATTATAATAATAGTATTAAAATTGGCCTTGTCGGTAAGTATTTCGCGAGTGGAGAATTTGTTCTCTCTGATGCCTATATATCTGTTATTGAAGCCGTAAAACATGCAAGTTCATATTCTCGAATTAAAGTCGAGCAAATCTGGATTAACTCAGAAGAGATTGAAGCAAAAGGTACAGATATCTTAAAAGGTCTTGATGGTATTGTTATTCCCCAGGGGTGGGGAAGCCGGGGTGTTGAGGGGAAAATTAAAGCAATCCAGTATGCCAGAGAAAATAAAATACCGTATTTAGGGCTTTGCTTCGGAATGCAGATGGCTGTTATCGAGTATGGACGCAATGTACTGGGTTGGGAGGATTCAAACACAGAAGAGGCGAATCCTAACACGCCTCATCCAGTAATCCACGTCATGCCTCACCAGAAAGAGTACCTTGCCAATAAACAGTACGGAGGTACCATTCGTCTGGGTGCGTGGCCTTGTCTTGTAGAGGAAGGTACACACCTTCATGCGGCATATGAATTAATGGGAGAGCATTTTCATGATACCGATGACTTACGTGATTGGTGGAAAGAAAACGGAGCAGATGTCCCCTCGAATGCAGATATTGTATTTGAACGACACCGACACCGATATGAATTCAATAATTCATATCGGGAGGAATTTGAAAAAAATGGATTTGTTCTATCCGGTACCTCGCCGGATGGATTGTTAGTGGAAGCAATTGAATTAAAAGACCATCCTTTCTACGTTGGTACACAGTTTCACCCGGAATTAAAGTCACGACCGCTTCGACCGCATCCACTATTTGTGGCGTTTATCGATGCATCGTTGAAGAATAGAAAATAATTGTGAGAATTGCGCTTTGTTATGATCGTATAAATAAATTTGGTGGAGCAGAGCGTGTTTTGCAGGCTTTGCATGAAATATGGCCTGATGCGCCAGTTTATACTCTAACCTATGATCATGAGTCTGCTTCCTGGGCTCGTGATTGGGATATCAGAAGTTCGTTTCTGCAAAAAATTCCGTTTATTGGTAAAAAGCATGAATTGTTTCCTGCGATTGCACCCCTTGCCTGGGAACAATTTAATTTTAATCAGTATGATGTGGTTATCTCTATTACATCATCTGAAGCGAAAGGCATACTTACTTCCCCTCGAACACGGCATATTTGTTATTGCCTTACGCCAACCCGTTACTTGTGGTCCGGATATTTTGACTATCTGGAATCTTCCGGCTTTGGTATATTCCATAACGCTATTCGAGGCATCTTTTCATTACTTTCATACCCTTTGAGGTCGTGGGATTATTATTTTGCCCAGAGACCCGACGAAATGATCGGCATTTCTGATGAGGTTTGTTCCAGAATTAAGAAATATTATCGCCGTGAGAGCCGGAAAATTTATCCTCCTGTCGATATTCCAGCTTTGTCTGATGAAGATTTAACACCCTCAACTCCCTTTTTCCTCGTCATTTCCCGGCTTGTGCCTTATAAGCGTATAGATCTTGTCGTAGAAGCTTTTAACCGATTGGGATGGCCTCTAAAGGTTATTGGAACTGGTTCTGAGTTGGCTAAACTGAGAGTCAGAGGGGGGGAGAACATTGAATTCCTGGGGTTTTTGAGCGATTCAGAGACACAAGTTTATTACCGGAAATGTTTAGCAGTCATTTTTCCGTCTTTTGAAGACTTTGGAATTGTGCCTGTTGAAGCTCAATCATACGGTAAACCGGTCATAGCCTATCGTGGGGGAGGTGTATTGGAGACTGTAATTGAAGGTGAAACAGGACTATTCTTTGATAAACAGACACCGGAAGCCCTGGTCAAGCTTTTTGCAGCATGTTGTAGTGAGTGCATTGATAATGGCTTAACTATAGACAATATGATACAATACCTTATCAGATTTAAGCCGGAACAATGCATCAGGAATGCCGCCCGTTTCTCTAGAGAAAAGTTCAAGGAAGAGTTTATTTCATTAGTTGCATAATATATCCGGGAATATATACAATACATCAGAAAGAGAGGAAATGTTATGGTGCATCCTAAAGAGAAGCCTTATATAGTAATAATGGCCGGTGGTGGCGGTACGCGACTGTGGCCCAAATCGCGACAGGAGGTTCCTAAACAATTTCTCAACTTGTTTTCAAAGAAAACATTATTACAGGAAACGTACTCACGTATTGCTCCTATAACTGACAATAATCGCATATTTATTATTGCTCCAGCTAAGTATGCAGAAGAGATTTTAAGAGAGTTGCCGGATTTAACTGAAGACAACCTCATAATTGAATCAAGTCCAAAAGGTACCGCGGCTGCTATTGGAATGGCTTCGATGATAATTTCCAAAATAGACTCTGATGCCGTAGTTCATTTTCTTCCAGCGGATCATTATATTATTGAAGTAGATGAATTCCTGCGAGTACTACTTTCAGCGACAATTGCTGCCGAGCATAGCGATAACTTTGTTCTGTGGGGAATTCATCCTACCTTTCCTGCAATTGGGTATGAATATATCCAAAGCGGCGATGAGGTCGAAGAAATTAATAGCCTACCGGTCTTCAAAGTCAAAGGATTTAAGGAACGCCCAAATATTTCAGTAGCGCAGGGATATGTTGCTTCAGGTACTCATTTCTGGAACGGGGGTTATTTTACTCAAAAAGCGTCTGTAGTTCTGCATGGAGTAGAGAAAACAATGCCTGAGTTGTGGACTGCAATGCAATCCGTGGGTAAGGTTTATAGTGAGAATAAAGAGAATTATAAGGTAGCGTTACATGGTGTCTATGAGACTTTAGATGTGCAAAATGTTTCCTTCGATATTGGCGTTATGGTTAAGATAAAAAATATTGTTGTTATGCCAGTGACCTTTACCTGGACAGACGTTGGAAGTTGGAATGCCTTGTATGATATCTCCGAGAAAAATGACGGAACTAACAGTGTCCTCCGTGCTCAAGGTGATTTTATAGGGTATGATACAAATGGATGTCTAGTGCATACTAATGGGAAACTTATCGCTGCAATTGGTCTAGAGAATATGATAATTATTGATACGAATGATGTTTTAATGGTTTGTCCGCGTGATAGAGCGCAGGATGTTAAAAAGATTACTGAAATCTTAAAAGAACGAGAGAAGAAAGAATTTTTATAATTTAGTCTATGGTATACTGCCCTTATGTCCGGTTCATCTGTCCTTGATCACGAAGCATATTTTACGGCCGAACACATTCCTTTAGAACAAACTATCGGCTCCTCAATTAGTGAAATGATGAAATGGCGTTTTTATCTTACTGTTAAGCGGTGTATGGACGTATTCGGAGCACTTTTAGCTTTGATTATTTTTTCACCGGTAATGATTATTGTTGCGATAATCATTAAATTGGACTCTCCGGGGCCCATTTTTTTCATGCCTACGAGGGTTGGTCGCGGTGGTAAGCTTTTTAAAATGGTGAAATTTCGCTCGATGCGTATGTACCAGATAGATGGACAGGTTGTTCATGCCCACGAGGTGCTTCAGAAAGATCAGGCACTTCTAGATGAGTATAAAAAGAATAGTTACAAGCTTATGAATGACCCCCGTGTTACAAAGATAGGGCGATTTATTCGTAAATTCTCATTGGATGAGCTTCCGCAATTTTTTAATATCCTTCATGGTGAGATGAGTCTGGTTGGTCCTCGTGCTTATTTACCTAATGAATTGATTGAACAACAGGAGATTTACCCTGATACAAAGCCTTTATTAAAGACACTACTTTTAGCTAAGCCGGGGCTTTCCGGTAAGTGGCAGGTGTCCGGTCGTAGTGAGATCAATTTTGATATTCGGATACGGATGGATGCTGAATATGTTCAGATGCGTTCGATCTGGTATGACATCAAGATTTTGTTTTTGACAATTCCTGCATTATTGACGGGGAGAGGAGCGGTTTAAAAGATCGCTTGGCTATTTGTTTTTTTTGCTTTCTGACTCCCTCGTCCTTCTTTTATCTTTCAGTCGCTTTTAGAGTAATACTTAGCCTGTTTAAGTAATGATTCGAGGGGGTGACAAAATAGCTGTAACTCTTATATACTGTTTACCATATGTATAATCTCTTAAACGACAATAAAGAGAAACCTCAGGACCCTGCTGTTTCTCCTACCAAACCTGTCCAAAATTATAATGCGCCTAATCAGCAAGGAGTTGCCATGAATAAAGGTAGTGTTTCAAATGCGTCTAAAAAGAAAGGATTTACACTTTCCCCTAAGGCAAAAAGAATTATCGGGTATTCATTAATAACTCTTTCAATTGTCCTTTTTATCGGTTACTTCTTTATTTTCCTGCCTGCTGCTAAGGCATATGCGCAGGCAAAGGTAGTATCGGGTCATTTGCAGGTAATGAGTGCACATGCTAAAGATCAGAATATTGTTGGTATGCAACAGGAGCTGCCCTTAGCGCATGAGGCCCTGGACAAATTAAAAGGAGATGCTTCTGGCCTGGTATGGACTAAGTTTATCCCTTACTTTGGTAACTACTATCGAGATTTCGAACACGGAACTAATGCCGGTACTGCAGGCCTTGATGCTGCGGATAAGTTACTTAAGATTGTGAATCCATATGCCGATTTACTTGGTTTGAAGGGTAAAGATTCCTTTACTGGTAGTACACAAGACCGTATTTCCCGGCTTGTTAGCACGATGGACCAAATCATTCCACAATTGGATTCTATAAACCCTCAGCTAGATAAAGTCACGGATGAGGTGAACCAAATTAATCCTGATAGGTATTCTTTCAGTCCTAAATTGAAGGAGACCCTTACCAACGGAATTCAACAAGCTAATGACGCCAAAGCGTTTTTAAATGATAGTAAGCCCTTCCTTGAAGTTCTTCCTCAATTCCTTGGTAAGGATAAGCCTTCAAAATACTTCATCGTCTTCCAGAATGATAAGGAGCTACGCGCGACAGGCGGATTTATTACAGCGTTTGCTAAATTAACGGTTGATAAAGGTAATGTTGTGAATTCAGAATCGAGTGATATCTATACTATTGACCAACAACTTCGCTTAAAACTAACTCCTCCAGCAGGCATCCAGAAATATCTCCCTGAGCCTAATGGAAAAGTTAAGACTCATTGGCAGATCCGTGACTCTAACTTTTATCCTGATTACAAGCAGTCGGCAATACTTTTTGAAAACATCTATGAGTATTACAAGAGTAAAGAGTATGTCTCGCTTACTGAAGACCAGTTAAAGCAACGTCAGGCAACCGATTGGGATGGACTTATTGCTGTTGATACACATGTTGTCGAAAGAATCATTACTATCCTTGGTTCAATTGAAGTTGATGGAGTTAAATTTACCTCAGAGAATGATAAACGCTGTAATTGTCCAAATGTTGTGTATGAACTCGAATCATTTGCTGAAGGTCAGGCTCGAGGGAATGCCGAGCGCAAAGCGCTTATCGGCGACTTAATGCAGGAAATACTTATACAGTCATTCAAACAGGAAAGTAAAATCCCTGCGCTGGCAAGTGAAGCAATTAAATTAATGAACGAAAAGCATGTCCAGGTTTATATGCATGATCCGAAGCTTCAGGCCACTGTTGAAAATCTTGACTGGGCTGGTCGTGTTGCTTCTGCAGATAATCCAACTAAATTTAAGTATGAAGAAGGCAAATGGGATTATTGGCATTGGAACGAATCAAACTTTGCCGGAAAGAAAGCAAATTTATACATTAAACATGTTTCAGATCATAAATACGAAGTTGGCGGTGACGGTACTATTACTAAAACGGTGACTGAAACTATCTCCAATACTCAGAAAAATGACTATTGGTTAAACGCTCGTTACCGTTCTTATTTTAGAGTATATGTTCCTGCAGGGTCTGAGTTGATCAGCTCCGAAGGTTCACGTGATCAAATAGTCACTTCCCGTGCCTATGGTAAGAGTGTCTTTGAAGGATTTGTCGAAGTAGATCCATTGCAGACTAAAAAAATTACATTAAAGTATCGTTTGCCGTTTAAAGTTAAAAAAGGTGAGATGTATCGTGCTTTGTTTCAGAAACAAGCAGGAACGAGTGCCTTTGAATACACCATTAAAGGCATGGGTGAAGACTTAAAATTTGATATGAATCAGGATCGAAAAATAGAAATTCAGATGTAGGATGTCAAGATCAAGAAGTTTAGATTGTGTTATTTTAAAAAGATTCGATTTGGGAGAAGCCGACAGAGTATTGATTGTCTTCTCCCGTGAACTCGGCAAAATTTCAGTAATGGCGAAAGGCGTGAGGCGGATTGTTTCACGCAAAGCCGGTAGCGTTGAAATCGGAAATAATAGCAGAATATTTGTTGTAGAGGGTAAAAACTTTTATATCCTGCAGGAAGTTAAAATCCTGCACGCTTTTTTAACGCTTGGCACACAGCTTCCTATATTTAAGTATGGGTATTATGTGTTGGAACTTGTTGATAAGTTGACTCAACCGGAAGAGCAGCAGGAGAGTGTCTACAAGCTGCTTGTCGAAATATTGCAGATTCTCAATATTAACCCGCGTAAAATATTTATTCGTGCGTTTGAAATAAAATTACTGCACCGTCTGGGATTTTTAACCGTTACCGGCATGGATTTGCAGGCAGGCTCAATTTCCGGGTCCGAATTTCTCGATGACGACTCGTTGGATCTTCTGATGAGGCTTCAGGAGGAGAGTTGGCAGGATATTTCCGAGATGGATTTGTCTGAGGATAGTGCGTATCGTCTGGAACAATTTATGAAGTTTAGGCTTCAATTACTCGTCGAGCGCGATTTGAAGAGTTTGTATTATTTTGATTAATTAGATAAAATTCTTTATTTCTAAGAGCGTATTAATTCGATACGTTGCTGTTTTTAGGATAGGGGAGTTTTCATCTGTCGTAATCGCAAGACTGTTAGGTACATGCTTAAACAATTCAACATCGCTTTCTCCATCTCCGATGACTAAGCAATCATTCAATTGAAGATTTTCGCTTTTTAGATATTCGCTCAGATGTTCTAGTTTTTTAACTGCTTGATCAGGATGATAAATGAAGTTAGATAACGTATCATATTTCCAAATAAGCGCCGTATTAGCATAATAGCTTTCGATTCCTAGTTTATTCGCAACCGATTTTACATATAAATCCACGGCTCCGGAAATCAAACAAACTTTATATTTCCGGCTAATATATTCCATAATTTCTGATGCCTGATCCTTAATTGTCCACGATTCAAACATTTGACTCATATATTCTTTCGTAGCGTTTCCTGTTGCTATCCAAAGCCCTGCTAGTTCATCTTGTGCTTGCTGTAAAGTGATTTGGCCGCTTCTCATCGCCTCGAGAATTCTGCGATGCTCCTCAGGGTCGGCTCCCAATCCTCGAGTAAGTTCATACCAGGAAATCCGATCAGTCAAAGTTTCATCTACATCAAAAATTACTGCTTTTATGTCTTTCATCATTTACAAATTATACTATTTTGATTCGAGCAGGAATACGGTATAATCCGGGAATATGGCTGAACAATCACTAACAGATAAAATAGTATCATTGTGTAAGAGAAGGGGATTTGTGTTCCCGAATTCTGAAATCTATGGTGGTATTGCAGGATTTTATGATATGGGGCCAGTTGGGCATTTAATGCGCCAGAATATGAAGAAGGCATTCTGGAAGTTCATGCTCCAAGAACATGATGATATTTACCCTATTGATGGGACTATTATTACCCACCCTCGAGTTTGGGAGGCTTCAGGTCATGTCGGAAACTTTGCAGATATGATGGTAGAGTCAGAAGGCGCTGAATATGGTAACAAGCGGTATCGTGCAGATCATCTCATAGAAGAGATGTATTCCGAGGAAGAACTGAAAAAGATCGACGAAGAGGCTAAAAAAGAAGGAATTGATGTCGCTACTTCATATACACGGCTTCTTAAAGGAAAAAAGGCTCCTGATGGTGGTGTTTTTGGTGAAGTTAAAAAATTCAGTTTAATGGTCGAGACTTCACTTGGAGTTGTAGAAGGAGATAAAAAAGTTGCGTATCTCAAGGGGGAGGCTTGTCAGACTATTTATCTTGATTATCAGAATGTCTTAGACTCGATGCATCCTAAGATTCCATTTGGTATTGCACAAGTCGGTAAAGCCTTTAGAAATGAAGTTGCCAATCCTCAATTTATGATGCGATTAAAGGAATTTGAGCAATGGGATTTGCAGTTTTTTGTTAATCCTAAGGATATGGAGAAATGGTATGAATATTGGAAACAGGAGCGAATGAATTGGTATCTAACCTTTTTCAATAATAAAGAAAATCTTCGCTTCCGTCAGCATCGAGATGATGAGCTGGCGCACTATGCTAAAAAAGCCTTTGATATTGAATATAAAACGCCTATGGGATGGAAAGAATGGGAAGGCATCCATTGGCGTGGTGATTGGGATTTGCGCCGGCATGGCGAGTATAGTGGACATGATTTTACGTATACTGATCAGGAAACAGGGGAGAAGTTTATACCTTGGATAATTGAAACTTCAGGCGGAGTTGATCGAACGTTCCTTTTTCTCATGTATGACGCCTATACTGAAGAAGTATTAGAAAATGGCGACACACGCGTGGTACTAAAACTCCATAAAGATTTAGCTCCGTATAAAGTGGCAGTGTTTCCGCTCGTTCGAAATAAAGAAGATATCACTGCTAAAGCGCGCGAAATATATAAATCATTAAAGCAAACAATGCCGGTAATTTGGGACGATAGAGGTAATATCGGTAAGCGATACCGCGCTCAGGATGAAATTGGTACGCCGTTTTGTATCACTGTTGACTACCAGACACTTGAGGATGGTACAGTTACAGTGCGTAATCGCGATACTATGCAGCAGGATCGTATAAAGATTGAAGAGATACTTGCTTTTATAGCGTAATAAAACTATGACAATCCGTCCGGCTACAGATAAAGATATCCCAGAATTAATGAAAATGCTTACCCGGCATGAAGAATATGTTTATCTTAAGCGGATGAAGGAGATGATGCGGGGTGAATCTGTCCAGCTTGTAGCCGAAGATGATGGTCATGTAGTGGGACAGGTCTTTTTGACCTACTACGGAAAATCAACGTACCCTATGTATCCGGATATTCGGGATATGCATGTTCATGATGGCAAACGTAGTAATGGCATTGGCACTGAGTTTATTGGAGTCTGTGAAGAATTATCCCGTCTAAAAGGCTTTAACAGGATAGGATTAGCCGTTAATCCAAAACTTAATCCACGGGCGCGTCGGTTATACGAACGTCTTAGATATATTCCTACAGGCGATGAACCGTATCTTGATGGGGTTTATGATGGTATTGAAGAATGGGTTATTGATATGGTTAAGAAAATTTAAACTTTTTGTTTTTCCTCTTTTTTTTTATTTGTATCTCGGCTATTAGTATTGCAAGCACGATAATAAATCCTCCTGCAGCTTTCATGGGCATCATTTTTTCTCCTCCAAGGGTCCACGCAAAAAAAGCTGCACTGATTGGTTCTAGCACACCGAAAATGGCAACTGTCATTGGGGTTATATAGAGCTGTGAGTGAGTTTGAAGAATATACGCAACGACTGAAGGGAATAGAGCAAGATAAAGCATCTGGTAGAAAGCGGTATCGCCGGTAATTGTAAATGGGGCACCGATCAATAGCACAGTTATAAATGTCCAAATAGTTAAAAATAGAAATTGCTGGAAACAGATAACAAGAGGATCCGCCTTTTGCTTAAGATAATAATCAACGAGAAGATACTGAAAGGCAATTGCAAAAGCCGCAACAATCGTGATTGAGTCTCCAAATCCAATCGAACTGATGCCGCCTGTTACGACGTACAGCCCGCATAGTGCCACAATAATAGAGACTATTCTTTGGACAGTAATTTTATTTTTCATGAATATCGTTGTAATGATTGGGATAATAATGATATACAGTGAAATGAGAAAACCTGAACTGGAAGCACTTACATACATTAAGCCGATTGTCTGGGGGATATAGAGTAACCATAAAATCATTCCAAGATTGATTCCTCTGTGTATCCCATAAAACGGATTGATCCGTTTTATGGTTAGAATTACCCCCATTATGCCTGTTGCAATAATAAAACGATAAAACACGAGAGTAACCGGATGAATACCATTTAGTGAATCTTTAATAACGAAATACGTTGAGCCCCAAATTAATATGGCTATTATTATGGCAATATGTGCTAGAAATATCTTTTTTGCCTTCGAAAGTATCATGCATACTATGGTACAACATTTTTGGTATAATTCGCCCATATGAATTATTCTCATACCCCGGTATTGCTTCAGGAAATACTACTCGCGCTTCAGGTTCGTCCATCAGGACGGTATATTGACTGTACTTTTGGCGGTGGAGGTTATTCGCGAGGCATTAGTGAGCGTGGTGCCGAAGTGTTAGCTTTGGATGTTGATGAAGATGCCGTTTCCCGCTTTATTAAGGGAGAGATAGCGTTTGATAGAACCAGGGTTGTTCAGTCCAATTTTGAAAATGTATATGAAGTTGCGCAAAAAGAAAACTTCCTTCCTGTTGATGGGGTTGTGTTTGATCTGGGCGTATCCAGCTATCAAATTGATACTCCGGAAAAAGGATTCTCATTTATGAAGACTGGCCCACTTGATATGCGGATGGACAATAAACTGGGCATCTCTGCTGGAAGGCTTCTTGATGTCCTTGATGAGAAATCTCTGGCTGAACTGATTTACAAATTCAGTGATGAAATGCATTCCCGAAAAATTGCAAAGGCAATCGTGCTAGAGCGGGATAAGGGGAGGGATGCTAACGGCAAGTTCTGGGAGAATAAGACAACTACGGATTTATCAGGATTTGTTGAATTTGTTGTTGGTGGCAGAAGGGATCGCATTCATCCTGCGACTCGCTTGTTTCAGGCGCTTCGCATGGCTGTTAATGATGAGGCTGGAGCGTTGGATCGCGGGCTTCGTGGTGGTTTTGAATGTTTAACCGTTGGTGGACGGATTGTGGTGGTGACGTTTCATTCCGGTGAAGATAGAATTGTTAAATCGTTTATGGATGTTGCGATTTCTGATCGTGAAGCAACATCGATTGGTGATATTGTTATTGCCTCAGATAAAGAAGTGAGTGAAAATACTCGTTCGCGTAGTGCGAAGATGCGCGTGATAGAAAAAATAAAGTAGCCAAATAATAGGATATTTACCTAATTGTCTTTGTGATATATTCTTTTCCTGATATGGAATTTCTCGAACGTGTCCCCCTTACTAAGGGATTTATAGTAACAACTTGTCTGACTGCGTTCTCTTTTTTCATTCTTCTTATTGTGGCAAATGTAACGAGTCGTAAGGGAATTGAGGAAATAGGTTCGTACCAGAAGGAGATTCGTGCGACTGACGCAAAGATATTAGAACTTGAGCGCCATATTGCCACCTATTCTTCTTTGATCAGGATTGAGAAACGTGCTAAAGAAATGGGATTGGGTCCTGCGAAAAAAACAGAATACCTGAAGTAAATTGGTGAGTACGTGTGATATACTTTTTACACTTAACGATAATTTGAATTCCTGCCCATGTATCGATTACGTCTTCTTTTTGCGTTTTTTATTCTCCTTATTGGTCTAGTCTGGGCCAGATTATTCTATTGGCAAGTGTATAGCGGAAGTAAAATAAGTGTACTTGCTGCATCTCAACATATCGGAAGATTTGATGTGAACGCTAAAAGGGGTGAATTTTTTACTCACGATGGATATCCATTGGTTCTTAATGCAATTTCCTATCGCGTTGTAGCAGATCCCTATTCCATTGCCGATCCGATTGATACGATTTCCGAAAAATTTGCCGATATCGTCATCTCTGACGAGGAGCGTCGGCGAAATAAGGCAATGCAGATTGTCCATGAAGCGACAGCAGCTACTAATGCTGCAACATACATTTTGTCTGATGATCAAATCAAGCTAAAGAAAATTGATGAAACTAAAAGATTATCCGAACATTTAAATAAAAAAGAGTTGCGGTGGGCACAACTTTATAGCCATGTTTCTCCAGAGTTAAAAGAGAAGCTGGAACAATTAAAATATAAAGGGATCTCTTTTGAAAATACTTTTGCACGCATGTATCCAGAGGCTTCGCTTTCCGGAACATTTGCAGGTATTTTGGGTTCTGACGTTAATGGAGAGGCACAAGGCTCTTATGGTCTTGAGGGGAAGTATGATGGTGAACTATCCGGCAAAAGCGGGCTTGTCCGGCAGGAACAGGATGCGTTAGGTCGAATGATTCTGGTTGGCGATTATCGAAACATTACTGCACGGCATGGATCAGATTTACAATTATCTATCGATCGAACTGTTCAGCATATTGTCCAGGAAAAACTAAGAGAGGGAATTACAAAATATGGAGCTAAGGATGGATCTATTGTGGTAATGGACCCTAAAACTGGAGGAATTCTAGCTATGGCATCCTATCCATCAATCGATCCTGATTTGCGTGAATTTTTCCCAAACACCTGGTACAGAAATCCGGTTGTCGCCGACACCTATGAACCTGGCTCAACCTTTAAAACCCTTGTTATGGCTGCGGGTATTGATGCTGGAGTAATCAGCTTTAATACTACTTGTCCAGTCTGTGCTGGTCCCCGTAAGGTTGAGCAGTATCTCATACGTACATGGAATAACGAATACATGCAAAATCCTACAATGGAAGATGTCCTGGTTCACTCTGATAATACAGGTATGGTGTTTATAGGAGAGAAACTTGGAAAGGAGAGACTACAGACGTATTTAAAGAATTTTGGATTTGGTCAGCCAACAGGTGTTGATTTACAGGATGAAACAGGTTCATTGCTCCGTGAAGCAATAAACATGCGTGATATTGATTTTGCCACAGAAACGTTCGGGCAGGGAATTGCGGTAACTGCGATGCAGATGGTGCGTGCGGTTGGGGCAATTGCGAATAAAGGAAATCTGATGGAGCCTCATGTGGTTGAAAAAATTAAACGGGATACTGAAACTGTTGAAATTAAGCCAAAGGTAGTGCGGAGAGTAATCTCTGAGCAGACGGCAATGACAATGACGGATATTATGGTCAAGTCTGCCGAGCATGGAGAGGCTAAATTTGCTATGGCAGCGCTCCATGGTTACCGGATAGCTGGAAAAACTGGCACTGCGCAGATCCCAATTGATGGACAATACGACGCAAGTAAGACAATTGCTTCATTCGTAGGCTTTGCTCCGGCTGATGAACCAAAATTTGTTATGCTGGTTCGTCTTACGGAACCTAAATCTTCACAGTGGGGTTCTGAAACTGCAGCACCTCTCTTTTTTGATGTAGCGAAAGAACTATTGCGCTATTACAGTATCTCTCCACAATAGTTTGAATAAATTGGTATAATATCGATATGCCTTTACATAAATTCATTAGTGAACTCAAAAAATCTGATTTAGCCCATACTGCACGATATGTAAGAGGTGTAACTGCCGCTGTAATACATTCACTTCCTGCAAATAAAATGACTCTGATAGGCGTTACTGGTACCGATGGTAAGACTACTACCTGTAACCTGATTTACCACATGCTAAAATCCTCAGGCATCAAAGTAGGTATGATTTCAACTATTTCTGCAAAGATTTTTAACGGGAAAGAGGAAAGTGATTTTGATACAGGCTTTCATGTTACGTCACCCGATAGTATGGATGTGCAAGGTTATCTTAAAAAAATGATTGAATCCGGATGTACTCACGCCATTTTAGAGTGTACCTCGCATGCTTTAGTGCAAAATCGCTATGCAGGCATTAATTTTGATGTTGGTGTTGTTACAAATATTACGCATGAGCATCTTGATTATCATAAAACATATGACAAGTATGTCCTTGCTAAAGGGCTCCTTTTTAGGCATGATTCCAATCCACTTCTAAAACAAGCAAAGAAGACAGTCGCTATTTTGAACCAGGATGATAAATCGTGGGAATTGCTCATTCCTTACACGCATAATTGGGACCGAGTTGGCTATGGAACTGACGATTTTTCGCAATTTCATATTATTAATACCAGTTATTCCCTGGAAGGGAGTACTTTCATACTCCAAAAAGAAAATGATGCAGGTAATCCGGTCGAACAATACAATGTTACCTCTAATTTGCTTGGTCTATACAATATTTATAATATTACTGCAGCTCTCGCAACCATTTCATATCTTGGTATTCCGGTTCACGAGGCGATTGTGAGCTTGTCATCTTTTTATTCTCTTCCCGGGCGTTTTGAACGGTTTCCCACTAAAGAACATGGAACGGTCGTTGTTGATTTTGCTCATACTCCTAATGCGCTGCATCAACTTTTGTCTTTGGGGAGGGAGGTTGAAAAAGGTAAATCAATTGTTGTATTTGGCTGTGCAAGTGAACGGGACGAGTCTAAGCGACCGTTAATGGGTGAAGTTGCTGCAAAGTTTGCCGATGTGAGCATTTTAACAGCTGAAGATCCGAGAAATGAATCGGTCGAATCGATAAATATGCAGATTGCAGCGGGTGCAAAAATTGCTGGTGCAGAGGAATTTAAAATTGAACCTGCTGATAAACTGGATATTGATCTGCTGCGACCTTCTTTATATGAACACTTACCCGTGTATCTCTCATTACACGATAGAAAAGATGCTATCGAATTTGCTATTCGACTTTCTCAACCAGGAGATATGGTTTTTGTTTGCGGTAAAGGACATGAAAAAAGCATGAATTGCGGCAACGGAGAAGAGCCCTGGAGTGATCAGGATGCTGTTCACGAAATAATAACTACTTTAGAAAGTTAATATGAAAACAAAGCCAATAGGTGTATTTGATTCTGGGTTTGGTGGACTTACCGTGTTATCGGAATTAGTGGCCCAGTTCCCAAACGAAGATTTTATTTATCTGGGAGACACTTTGCGCGTTCCTTATGGAAACAAATCTGCGACTGAAATCCTTCAGTATTCCCTTCAGATATCGCAATGGCTTGTAAGACAAGACGTGAAAGCTATAGTAGTAGCGTGTAACACTTCTTCCTGTATTGCACTTCCCACCTTACGCTCAGAACTTAATGCACAATTTTTCGGCATGATCGATTCTGGAATAGAAACTGTTATCAAATATCAGGATTTGCTTGGTGAGGACATAAAGAGGCTTGGTATTATTGGTACAAGAAATACGATCTCATCGCGCGTTCATGAAAACGCCATGCGTGCAGCCGGTTTTATCGGAGAAATCGTGCCGGTGGCATGTCCACTCTTTGTTCCCATTCTGGAAGAAGGAGTTATGGATAGATATATCTGGAATTCTGTTATAAATTATTATCTGTCAACATTGAGAGATAGGGACACTACTGCCTTACTACTTGCGTGTACTCATTATCCGATATTGACTGAAAATCTTCAGGAATATTTTGAAGGAAAAATACAGCTGCTTGATCCAAATTTTATGCTAGCTGCCGAATTAAAAGAATTCCTCACAACAAACGATCTCCTCAATAATGTAAAAGGCTCCGGTAAAATTGAGCTTTGTATTACAGGCTCAGTTGATTCATTTAAGGCATTTTATAATCGGTTTTTTGATTTTAACGCAGAAAAAGTACGAGTTATAGATTTAGCAGATTTGAGTTCTTATGAAACAAACTGATTTTAAGGATAAAAGAATAACAGTAATGGGTTTAGGCTTTCATAAAGGTGGAGAAGGCGTCGCACGCTATTTAGCTGAAAAGGGAGCAATTGTTACCGTTACCGATATTAACCCCGAGGAAAAAATGTATGGGGCGGTGGAGGCACTTCGGGGACTCCCTATACGATTCATTTTAGGGCGTCACGAGGAGAGTGATTTTATCGATACTGATATGGTGGTACGAAATCCTGGAGTTCCGCATACTTCACCGTATTTGCGAACTGCAAAAGATGCGGGTATACCAATTGAAATGGAATCCAGTTTGTTCTTTAAATTATCTCCAACCCGCAATATTGTGGCTATAACCGGGACTAAGGGTAAATCTACAACTGCTCATCTGGCTGCATATGTTTGTGAACAAGCTGGTAAGCAAGTACATTTGATGGGGAATCTGGTAAAAAGTATGCTTGCCGAACTGGATACTATTTCACCCGATTCAATTGTGGTTCTTGAGCTATCCAGCTATCAATGCGAAGGCTTCGCACCGTTTATTGGAGAATTCCGTACCCACGGCTTAGGGCCATCGTTTTCGATACTCACTAATTTGTACCCTGACCATCTTAATAGATATTCCTCGATGGAAGAATATGCAGTAGCAAAAAAGCAGCTTATGATGGCTCAAAGCGCCAATCAAATTACTCTGCTTAGTAAAGAGAGTGAGTGGAGCACTTTTTTTAGTAAAGAGATTTTACCTGATATAACTTGGTATGACACCGAAACTATTCCAACTGGTTGGAAAATGCGTCTACTGGGTAGTCATAATCGGCTAAATGCTGGTGCTGTGCTGCAGATGGCACGTAAGATGGATTTTGATCCGAGTATTATTGAAAAGGCAGTTTGTGAATTCTCTGGCGTTGAACATCGACTGGAATTCGTTAAATCTTTAGAGGGAGTCGATTTTTACAATGATACAACCGCGACGAATCCGACTGCCGCAAAAGAGGGAATTAAAACAATTCAGGATCTGAATCGGAAAATTGTATTGCTTGCGGGCGGTAATGATAAAAATATGGACTTTACGGATTTTGTAGCGCTTATTAATATTGCTGGAATTCGCACAGTACTGCTACAGGGAAGCGCAGATGCAAAATTAAAAGCCATCAATCCTAAATTGATAGTTGGATCATTTGCAGATTATTCAGAAGCTATTCGAAGCGCCTATCAAGAAGCAAAACCTGCTGGCGTAGTATTGTTATCACCCGGTGCAACTAGTTTTAATATGTTTCGTGATGAGTTTGATCGAGGTAGACAGTTTAAGGAGATTGTGAATTCACTATGAAAAAAGTACATTTTATGGGTGTAGGGGGGAGTGGTGCAAATGCTGCGGCGAGTATTGCCGATGCGATGGGATTCGAAGTGTCCGGATGTGATATGAAAGAGAGTGAATACACACATGATTTGCAGAAAAATAGCATACCTCTTTCTGTTGGACATGACATTGCACATTTAAAGAACATTGATATTCTCTGTGTCAGTCCCGCCTTGTTTGATGTTCAACCTCGTCCTGATGAGATGAAAGAAGCAATGAAGCACGGAATCACTATTCAGACATGGCAGGAATTCATGGGAATATATCTACAAAAAGAGAAAGATGTCGTTGCCATAGCTGGAACAAAAGGGAAATCGACTACTACGTCGCTAATGGGAGTGCTACTTGAAACGGCAGGGCTTGATCCACTGGTGCAAGTTGGTGCAAAAGTGATTGATTGGCAAAAAAACTACCGTTTAGGTAATGGAAAATATTTTGTATGTGAAGCCGATGAGTTTAATAATAATTTTTTACATTATCGTCCTAAAATTGCAGTAATCACTAATCTAGAGATGGATCATCCGGAATTTTTTAAATCATTTGATGCGTATCTTGATTCATTTGTATCATTTACGCGTATGCTTCCGGAAGATGGCGTTCTTGTTGCAAATACCGATTCTCATGGAGTACAACAACTTTTATCACTTTTAGGTGAGGTTCCGTTTAGAGTTTTTACATATGGAACAGCACAAAGTGTTGATATTTTACTGGAATCTGAAGAAACTGTAGATGGAATGACTTCATTCACTTTAAGTGGTTATGAGGATGAGCCTTCGCACTTTCTAACAAAACTAACTGGTAGTCATAATATAAGCAATATACTCGCTATAATAAGTGTTGCGAGCATTCTCGATATACCGGCTTCAGTTGTAAGAGATACACTGGCTTCCTTTAGTGGAATTGGCAGAAGGTTCGAACTCATCTGTGATGTTGGTGGAATTAAAGTTTTTAATGATTATGCACATAATCCGATGTCTGTAGCTGCAGCTCTTCAAGGAGCACGCTCCCGCTATCCGGATTCACGAGTATGGGCAGTCTTTCAGCCACATATGTATACGCGGACTAAGATGTTTCTCGAGGAGTTTGCTCATTCCTTTAATGACGCAAACGAAGTAATCGTTCTCGAGATATTTGCATCAAGGGAGAAAGGATCTCCAATAGCACAAGAAATAGATAGTCAGGCCTTGGTGGATCGTATTTTTAACGTAAACCCGAAGCTCCATGTGCGGTCAATTCCTGCCAAGGAAAAGGCAGTAGAAGTGCTCTTAGCTGAACTTAAGACAGGAGATATTGTCGTTAACATGGGGGCGGGGGATAATGGTATAATTACCGAGATGCTGAAAAGCAAGCTATGAGCGACTATTCCCAATTTATAGATCAATTTAATTCATGCTTAAACCCTGATTTTCTTCGGAGGGATGAACTGATGAAAAGCCACACTACCTGGCGTGTTGGTGGTCCCGCTGATCTGTTTTTTGAAGCTAAAGCAGAGAATGATCTTATCTCGGTAGTTAAGATTGCGCGCGATACTGCCACTCCTTTCTTTATTATTGGAGGTGGTGCCAATATTCTGGCTAGTGATAAGGGGTACCGCGGGCTCATTATTAAAAATGTAATCGAGCACTTTTCCATAATAGATCCTATCCCTGATTGGGAAGAGCATTCAACGGGTGAGTATCGTCATGTTGCTGTCCATTTTCATTACTATGATGATGTTGAGAATCCTAATAATGGTGCAGAAAAGATTTTCTTGGATGTTTCTTCAGGATATTCAATGCCTCACTTTATTCGTGATATGTTCAAAAATGATCTTACGGGGCTTGAATGGTTCATGCGTGTTCCCGGGACTTTAGGGGGATGGATTTACAACAATATACATGGACATACAATTTTTATAGGTGATTTTATTCACTCAGTCCGGATTTTAACTGAGGATAATAGAATTAGTGAAAAATCATGGCGAGATTTGGATTTTGGATATGATTATTCGATTTTTCATACAAATCGGGATATCATCTTAAGCGCCCGTATTCGTTTGTTTAAAGGTGACGTACCAAAGGCACAAGAGATATCTAAAAGTGTTTTAATAAAGAAAAATGAGCGCCAGCCAGCGAATAGTGCAGGGTGCGTATTTCATAATATTTCACCGGAAGATGCTAAAAAACATGGATTTGAGAGTGATGCGATTGGCTATGTTGTGGATAAGAAATTTGGATGGCTTGGGCAAAAACGAGTCGGCGGGGCGTGGATCTCTGCAAAGCATGGAAATTTTATTGAAACAGACGGGGCGGCTACTGCGCAAGATATTATCGCTGTAATGGATATAATTAAAAATGAATTTAGAGATCGATACTCCATTGATATTAAGGAAGAGATCTTTAGAGTAGGGGAGTTTTGATTATTCAAGCCTTTTCGTGCATTTTGCTAGCTCCGGCCTTTTCGTCCTCGCTGCGCAGAATGCACTTCAACGGCTTCTTATTAATTACTAAAATTTTTTATGGACAAATTTATTATCACGGGTGGAAACCCTTTAAAAGGTACGGTAAAGATTTCAGGCGCTAAAAACTGTGCTTTAAAAGTTGTTGTAGCCGGGCTTTATGCTGCAGACCCTATTGTACTTCGAAATATGCCGAATTTGAGTGACACTAGAGTTATGTTGCAGATTCTTACTGAATTTGGTGCTGAGACTACTTTTGTAGGAGATACAGTTACTGTTAGATCTCAGCAACTGGTAAGTAATACAGTTTCACTTGAAAATGCCGCGAAATGTAAAACGTCAACGCTTGCATTTGGACCGCTTCTGAATTTAACAGGTGAAGCTCATATCCCGGACCCTGGCGGTGATAAGATTGGTAAACGGCCAATTGACCGGTATATTGATGGTTTACGTGCACTTGGAGCCACTGTTAACTATGAAGACGGTTATTTTCATGCTTTTGCACCAAAAGGCTTGATAGGAAATACATTTCGTTTTAGTAAAAACACACATGTAGGGACCGAAATGATGGTTCTTGCTACTGTTTGCGCTAAAGGGACAAGTGTTATTGAAAATGCTGCACAGGAGCCTGAAATTGATGATTTAATTTCGCTTCTTAATAAAATGGGAGGTCAAATCGAGCGAATAGAACCTCGAACGATTAGAGCGAAAGGCGTTCCTTCCTTGCATGGTGCTGAACATTCTATTATGGGCGACAGACTTGAAGCGGCGACGTTTATATGTGCTGCTATGGCGACCAACGGTGAAGTTGAACTTCAAGGTATTGATTGGATGATTATGTCAGCATTCCTGCAAAAGGTTGAGGAATCGGGGTGGAGATACGAGCTCACTCAAAATGGTTTAAAAGTGCGCGGTGACCGCTTAGCTGCGGTGGATGTGACTACTGAGATATATCCTGGATTTAATACCGATTGCCAATCTCCGTGGTGTGTAGCAATGACACAAGCTGAGGGAACGTCAATTATACACGAAACGATCCATGAAGCACGGTTTGGATATGTTAAGGAATTGCAAAAGATGGGTGCTCATATAGAACTGTATCGTCCTGAAGTTGAAAACCCAGATACAGTGTATAATTTTAATCTCAGTGATGACCATGAGACCCACCCCCATGCAGCACGGATTACCGGCCCAACTCTACTGCATGCTTTTGAAGTAGATGCCGGAGATATTCGTGCTGGAGCAACTTTAGTAATTGCCGCTCTTTGTGCGGATGGTGTGTCAACCGTTACTGGAGTGCACCATATAGAGCGAGGCTACGAGAACTTTGTGAGTCGCTTTAATTCGCTTGGCGCAAAGATCGAAGTAGTAGAGATACCCTAGACCTGCTATTATTAATTTATGCATAAACGATTAAAAAATCATTCCCTATCGGTGCGCAATGCCTTAAATGGTATCTTTTGGGTATTATACACTCAGCCTAACTTCCAGCTACATGTCCTCGCTGGCTTTTGTATCATGATAGCGGCATATTTATTGAGTCTTAGTTATGTAGAGTGTGCCGTGTTAGCCTTAACTGTCGTCTTCGTACTTGTCTGTGAACTCATTAACACCGCAATTGAAGCGTTTGTAGATTTATTAAGTTCGGAATGGCAGGGGCAATCTAAAGTGATTAAGGATGTTTCTGCTGGAATGGTACTTGTTTCGGCTATTGGTTCAGTCTTTATTGGAGCATTTATTTTTATTCCTCACCTCCTGCCTTTATTATTACTAATCTAATTTATGGAAAAACTACTCGGACTAATTTTGCTCTCGTTTTTTATTACTGCACTTCTTGTCGTTCCCTTTATCGACATTTTATACAAATTAAAATTTCGACGTGTTCGAGAACAGAATAAAGAGCATAAGATATTTGATAAGCTACATAATCATAAAGTAGGTACTCCGGTTGGTGGCGGACTTCTGGTTATTGTTGTTATTGTAGTGCTTTCGATTCTGGTTTTGCCAATACTTAATTTACCTCTCGAAAGTGAAATCCTTTCCTTGATTGTTGCGTTGCTTGGTTTTGGCGCGCTTGGTTTATATGATGATATTCATAAGTTTTTTCAATTTCCTAAAACAGGCGTATGGGGTTTGCGAATGAAGCCAAAGTTTGTAATACAATGGATTATTGGTCTTGTAATAGGCTGCATATTGTATTTCGGACTTGGTTTTGAGAATTTGTATATCGCTGGCCTGGGGAATTTTAATATGGGCATCGCATATATATTGTTTGCTGCTTTTGTCATTGTAGCTTTTTCTAATGCAGTAAATATTACAGATGGACTTGATGGTTTAGCAGGCGGATTATTGATTATATGTCTTTTTGGATTTATGGTAATTGCTAGTGCTCAGGTAGATCCGGTATTACAAGTATTTTTAGGGTTATGGATTGGTGCGATGTTCGCATTTTTGTACTTTAATGTTTTTCCCGCCCGAATTTGGATGGGGGATGTTGGTGCTCTTGCATTCGGGGCAGCTTTAGGTGTTGTGGCGCTTCTTACGGCAAAGGTCTTTGCTATGGTAATTATCGGGGGTTTATTTATCGTTGAGGTTGGAACCTCAGCATTACAATTATTGTCAAAAAAATATCGTGGAAAAAAGATTTGGGCAATTGCTCCGTTGCATCACAATTTACTTCATAAAGGCTGGGAAGAACCCAAAATTGTTATGAGGTTCTGGCTGATCGGGGCTATCTTTGCCATATTCGGTGTATGGCTTTCTACGATTAAGTAATTTCTGCTATAGTAATACCATCATGCAAGAAGCCAAATATAAAAAATATCTTCTTCCTTTCTCATTTGCAATTTGTGCCTTGTGTCTAAGTCTTTTTGGTATTTTGATGATATATGACGCTTCTTCCTGGGCTAAGGCTCAATCACAAGTTATATGGTTCATAATAGCAATTATTGCTGGTCTATTTTCAATGAGCATTGACTATAGATTCTGGAAAAAACTTGCCTGGCCGATGTATATTTTCTCGATTTTTCTTTTAATTCTTGTTCTTATTCCTGGTGTTGCAGATAAAACATTTGGTGCTCAACGTTGGATTCGTTTGCCCCCCCTACCATTTATTGGACCAGTTGGTTTCCAACCTGCAGAAATAGCTAAGGTCTCAATGGTTATTTTCTTTTCCTCCTGGTTCTCGAAATCCGGGCGTAAACGTGACGGGAAAACATTTGGAGGATTTCTTTTCTTTCTTGGTTTAGTAATAGGACTTGTTATGCTGGAGCCTGATCTTGGTACAACACTTATTACGGTATCCGCTGTCATTGTTATTTACATACTTGCCCGCGAACCCATGAAGTATATTTATATGCTGCTGCCGGCAATGTTTATCGGTATTGTGATACTTATTCTGATTGCGCCATATAGGCTGGAACGTCTTCAGAGTTATTTTCATTTCTGGAGCGATCCCTTTAACACACCGGATAGTTTAGGTGCGACATATCATATCAGGCAGGCTATTATAGGGATTGGTTCCGGCGGATGGTTAGGAACTGGTCCGGGGCAATCACGGCAGAAATATGGGTATTTGCCTTTTGCAGAAACAGACTCAATCTTTGCAATAATTGGTGAAGAGTTTGGATTTGTAGGGATTACATTCTTTTTATTACTACTACTTTTGTTTATGAGACAAGGATTTCTGATTGCCGACCGTGCAGACGAGGATTTTGGCCGATTGATGGCAGCCGGATTTATCACCTGGTTTGGGGTACAAATATTTCTAAATATCGGGGCAATGTCGGTGCTTATCCCTTTTGCGGGTGTACCATTGCTCTTTGTTTCTTACGGAGGGTCAGCTCTTGTTGTAGGTTTTATAGCGGTTGGTATTTTAATGAATATTGCATTTTCTACTAGCCGGAATCAGGGAGTTCGTACTACGGGTATACGTAAAAAAATATAGATTATAGTCTTTGGTACAATAGCATTTATGAAAATTGTAATTATCGGTGGGCATATTACTCCAGCTCTTGCTACTATGGATGCTTTGGTCAAGCTAGATTCTAAAGTTGAATTTTTCTTTATCGGGAGAAAACATACGAGAGAAGGGGATAAAGCTTTGTCTGCAGAGTATTTATTAATGACACAGAAGGGCATTAAATCTTACTCCTTGACCACCGGAAGATTGCAAAGGCAGTTTACTCGCTATACTATTCCTTCACTATTTAAGATTCCATACGGGCTGTATCAATCACTTGCGATTCTTCGTGAGATTAAACCTGATGTCATTTGCGCTTTTGGCGGATATTTAGCGGTTCCAGTCGTGATTGCAGGATGGTTATTAAAAATTCCATCTATTACACACGAACAAACGTTGATTCCCGGACTTGCCAATAAAATTGTTTCAAGATTTGTACAAAAAATCGCTCTTTCGTTTGAAGATACCAAAAAATATTATCCCTATGCGCATACTGTTGTAACAGGTAACCCGATTCGATCAGAGATCTCTGTAGCTAAAGGTAATTTTATTTTGGATAAAAAAGAATTACCAGTGATTTATATAACGGGAGGGAATCAAGGAGCGCATCCAATTAACGAGCTTATCTTTAATATTCTTCCTCAATTATTAACTTTTGCTCATGTGGTACATCAGACTGGTAATGCAACGTTTTTCAATGACTTTTCGAGGGCAAAAAGATTAGAGCAAAGTTACGCTAAGAAATATGCTGGTTCTTATACCGTTTTTGATTATGTTACTCCTGATTTAATAGGTGATGTTTTTTCTTATTCAGATATTGTTATTAGTAGATCGGGGATAAATACACTTTGTGAATTACTTTATCTTGCAAAAAGGGCTATATTAATACCAATTCCATTGCACAGAGAACAGGAATATAATGCTGACTTTTTTTCTCAAAGTGGCCTCGGTGTAGCACTTTCTCAGGAACGCCTTTCACCTGAACGGTTACTTAAAATAATTCAAGATATGCTTGGACGAAAAATTACTGAATCAGATGCTCTGAAAGCAAAAGCAATGGTACTTCCTGACGCAGCGGGTGCACTCGCTCGCGTTATACATGATATAGTTTAGAATATGCGACAAGCCCGGCTACAAAAAAAGCATTCGATGCGTACTTCTCCTCACTCATCTAAGCCTACCCGAAAAGGTCCGATGGCAACTCCTGTTAAAAAAGAGAAGAAACTCAGTGTTTCCTTAGCGGGAATACGCAACTTGATTTGGGGTCCCTTTACATTTATTAAAAATCGACTTATTTTGTCTGCAGGAATTTCTGTGCTTATTATGCTCGTACTACTGGTGTACGTCACTCCGCTATTTCAAATAACAAATATCGTATACGACTTCAGAGACACTGCTGAGGATTGTGTATCTAAACAACTGATCGAATCACATTACTTTGAGAAGCCACCAAAAGTGTGGTCATATTTATCGTTTGACGGGGAAGCATTGAAGAAAAAACACCCTTGTCTTGATTCGATCGCCTTTCGATGGAATCCTTTTTCTTTTAATACCTTATCCGTTGTTATTATGGCTGCTGAACCTATTGCTTCTGTTATCATAACGCGCATTGATGCCGTTAATCCTTCGGGATTGGGTGAACAATACTTTATTTCTCCTTTTTTGTCTGAAGAACTTCGTTATTTAACCAAAGAGGGAAATTTTGTTTCACTTGTTACTGCACCTGACTTACCTAAATTCAGGTATAGAGTTCTTAAAAATGCTAAAATGGAAGATATGAAGATATCACAAAAGGATTTAAAAATGCTATTACAACTGCAAAAGTATATGAAAACCGAGTTTGATGTTTCTAATACTCTGGATTTCGCACAGGATGGCTCTATTCGCCTGTCAACGCCTTTTTCTGAGGAAATTTATATTACATTGCACGATGATTTGTCCATACAGTTGGGATCTTTACAAGCTATTTTAGGAACCGCTACAATAGATAAAAAGAAGATACGTCTTATCGATTTGCGATTTGGCAATCCGGTGATACACTTCCGGTAGTATTGTATCTTGGTTCAATTAGTTTTATAGTATTCAATATGGCTGATGTACGAGTAATTGCTGGAATAGATATTGGTTCTTCTAAAGTTTGTACGATTATCGGACAAGTAAATGAAGAGGATCACTCTGTTAATATCCTGGGCGTTTCAACTTCACCAAGCAGAGGAATTCGCAAAGGGCAGGTTGTAGATATTGTCTCAGCCGCTTCTGCCGTTGTAGAGGGTTTAGAAGCCGCACAACGCATGGCTGGATATACTTTATCTTCTGCATACGTTTCTGTTGGTGGTTCGCACATTCTTTCTCAAAATTCTCACGCGGTAGTTGCAATTGCTCATCCTGAAACTGAAATTACTCATGAAGATGTTGCTCGAGTTAGTGACGCGGCAAAGGCAATCACGATTCCTTCATCACGAGATATTATTCACGTTGTGCCCCGCATGTTTATTGTAGATGGACAGGATGGTATTAAAGATCCGGTTGGAATGGCTGGGATCCGGCTTGAAGTTGACACGCATATTATTCACGGTGCGACTATCAGTATTAAGAACCTGACTAAATGTATTAATGACATGAAGCTTGACGTTGAATCGTTTGTTTTCAGCGGGTTAGCTTCGGCGAGTGCAGTAGTGACTGATACTGAAAAAGAATTAGGGGTCGCTGTTGTCGATATTGGTGGTGGAACAACGGATATCTGTATGTATGTTGATGGTGCTTTAGCTCATTCAGCGGTATTACCGGTAGGCGCAAAAAATATAACCAATGATATTGCTATCGGTCTTCGAGTTTCGCTCGATGCGGCTGAACAGATTAAACTTTTACTGTCTAAAGAACCACGCTTACTGGTTGAACCTATGGGTACTGCGGTTGGTCACAAGCCATTTGATCGTGAAGAACGAAAAAAGCTCGATGAAATAGATTTACGACCGTTTCATTTAGGTGAAGAACTTCAATTTGTGTCTCGAAAATTATTGCTTGATGGTATTATCCGCCCGCGTCTTGAGGAGATTTTCTCACATGTTGCAATGGAATTTAAAAAGTCAGGCTTTCATCATGCTATTCCTGCCGGCGTCGTAGTTTGTGGCGGGGGAGCACAAACAGTTGGATTGGTTGATGTTTGTCGTAAAGTAATGGGTTTACCTACTCGCGTTGGAAATCCTTCACGAGTGACCGGATTGATTGATGAAATACAAAGCCCTGCGTACGCCACTGCGGTCGGATTGCTTTTGTATGGTGCTGAAGAGGAAGATACTGCTGTGGAAACACATCGTGGATTTTCTGTGCCAGGAATGAGTGTTTTGAAAGAAGGCGGAGAAGGATTATTCGCTCAGGTAAGAAAATGGATAAAGGGATTTTTGCCTTAGAATATAAAATATTCTTATGGCGCGTTCCCTTGCATTAAATAGTGTCGCATGTTATTCTCCCAATACGTATTCGTTTATTTTTCTCATTAATTTCATAAAAAATTTCTATGTTTATAAAACCGGATGTTCATCGCTTTGCTAAAATAAAAGTAATGGGTGCTGGAGGTGGCGGGTGTAACGCACTTGCCTCCATGATTCAGCTTCAACAGATTCAAGGTGTAGAGTTCGTCGCAGTTAATACTGATGCACAAGCTTTATTAAAAAATCCTGCAGAGCAGAAAATTCAAATTGGTAACGAGGTAACAAGAGGTTTAGGTGCTGGCGCAAACCCTGAAAAGGGAAGACAAGCCGCTGAGGAATCAGTTGAAGAAATTAAACGTACTTTAACTGATGCTGATATGGTTTTTATTACAGCAGGTATGGGTGGTGGAACCGGAAGTGGAGCAGCTCCTGTTATTGCAGGTGTCGCAAAAGAAATTGGTGCCTTAACTGTTGCTGTAGTAACAAAGCCATTTATGTTTGAAGGCCAACGAAGAATGTCGATAGCTGAAGAAGCAATTGAACAGCTTAAAGATAAGGTCGATGCTTTGATTGTAATTCCAAATCAACGAATACTTGATGTTGTCGGTCGTGACACTTCGATTCTTGAAGCATTTAAGATTGTTGATTCAGTACTTGGGCAAGGGGTGCAAGGTATTTCGGATCTTATTACGATGCCAGGACTTATTAATGTCGACTTTGCCGATGTGCGAACCATTATGACCAATGCTGGTTCTGCGCTGATGGGAATTGGAAATGGAAAAGGTGAAAATCGCGCCGTTGCTGCTGCTAAAGCTGCTATCTCATCTCCATTACTCGAACTTTCCATTGAAGGTGCAAAAGGAATTCTCTTTAATATAGTAGGTGGACCGGATATGTCGATGCTTGAAGTCGACGAAGCGGCAAAGATCATCTCCCAGACTGCCGATCCTGATGCAAATATCATTTTTGGATCATCAATTGACGAGAAGATGATGGACCAGATACGGATCACTGTTGTCGCTACCGGATTTGATGAGGACAAAAAGAAATTTTCGGAGATGGTTTCGAACAGACTCAAGAAACCTGTCGGTTATATGGATTTCTCTCCTCAGGTTCCATCACGCGATTCCAGCCAATATTCACAACAATCATTTGGAAGCTCACCGACTGTTTCGACTCATCCGTCGTCTTATCAGTCATCTATTCCATATCAGAAACCTGTCCAGGATAATCGACAAGCGTCCGTGCAACCTCCTACACCGTCAGGATATCCGCAGCAGCAACAGCAAGATCCCCAAGCACAGGATGACGATATAGATATCCCGACATTTTTAAGAAAATCTTCATAGATTGTACTGAATGAAAAAGTTTTTACTTTCGTTTGATTATTATATTCTGATACCTACACTAATTCTTATTTTTCTCTCTTTTTTCGTGCTTTCCTCCTTTCAGCCTGACCTTGCCAGATCGCAGGCAATAAACGCTCTGCTCGGTCTTGGACTATTTCTTATCCTGAGCCTGGGGCACCCGGTGCTCTACAGGGGATATGCCTATTATTTGTACATTGCCGTTTTAATGTTATTGATTGCAGTTTATGCTATAGGCGAAGTAAGCCATGGTGCAAACAGATGGATACCAATTTTTGGGAATATCCGTATTCAGCCATCCGAATTTGCAAAGCCTATCCTTATCTTATCCTTAGCAAAGCTTTTTTCGGAAACACGAGTTCTGACGGCTAAACTTTTTCTGGTGAGTATTGGTCTGACATTAGTTTATTTCATTCTTGTCTATAAACAGCCCGATCTGGGAACTGCAATGATGTTCATATTTGTATGGGGCATATTCTTATATTTGACTGACATCCCTAAGAAGGTATTATTTGTTGGTCTTTCGTCTATTATATTAATTAGTATCGTGGCAGGACCTTTTCTATGGGGATCTTTGCATGACTATCAAAGAAATCGTGTGTTAACTTTTATTGAACCTGAGCGTGATCCGCTTGGAACTGGATATAATGTGTTGCAATCTATGATCACTGTAGGGAGTGGTGGATTTTTTGGAAAAGGTTTCGGGCAGGGAACACAATCCCACAATAATTTTCTTCCTGAACAATATACCGATTTTGCTTTCGCTACTTATTCTGAAGAATTTGGTTTTCTCGGTGTAAGTATCTTGTTTTTGTTGTATTCTATTATTATATGGCGAATATTTAGAGTCGCGGATCGACTATCTAGTCGTTTTGCTGTGTTTGTATGCATGGGCGTTGTCGGCTTAATGTTTTTCCAGATATTTATTAATATCGGCATGAATGTTGGGATTGTCCCTGTTGCAGGCATTACACTCCCTTTCTTTTCTTATGGAGGAAGCTCTTTAATCTCATTTTTGATGTGTTTAGGTCTGGTAGAGGCGTTTAGCCGCGCTGATCTTGGGAAGACATTAAACTGATCGTTGACGGTATGGGCTTGATCAGGTACAATTCTACGGTATGAAATATGCAATCGTTCAATTTAACGGGAAACAATATAAAGTATCTGAAGGGGACATCCTTTCTGTAGATTCAAGCACTACTGATTCCAAAATCAATTTTGACCAGGTTTTAGTATTGAGTGGAGATTCAGTTCAAATTGGTGCTCCATTTGTAAAAGATGCCGTAGTAAAAGCTACTGTACTTGGTGAAGTTAAAGGTCCAAAAATCCGTGTTGCTAAGTTTAAAGCTAAATCTAACTACCACCGCGCGATTGGACATCGTTCACATTTTAAGCAGATTCGCATTGATTCTATCTAATCTGTTACAATCTTCCTATGCATGACTATTTCTTTGTACTGGGGCGGTCGTTCGATCTTTGCAAGGCTGAATTTGACGCTTTAGTATCTAAATTCAAACCGCAAAACGAATTTGAGACTGATTCGGTCGTTATCTGTTCTACTAATTCAGAGATTCCTTTATCATCGCTTTTAGAGACTGCGGCGGGGGTGGTTAAGGCTGGAAAGGTGCTTGACTGGATGAATGCTGATTGCTCTGAGGAGGAGTTGCTATCGAAACTCACTTCAATCTTACGAGCTCATTTTCCTGAAACAAAAAAGTTCGCTTTTGGCATTAGTTTATATGGCACTAAGAGCCATACCTTTTCCCTTCAAAATTTACATAAACAGCTAAAATCTTCGCTCAGCGAGCAAGGTGCTTCTTCGGAATTTGTACTCCCTGACGGGCAGGAGCTATCGTCGGTTCAGTTGGAAAAATATCGTTTGATAGGCGAGCGTGGTGCGGAGATTGTGCTTATTTATTCCAAGGACTCACTTATTATTGGTCTTACAAAGGCTGTACAACCGTTTGAACAATGGTCTAAAGCGGACTTTGGACGGCCTTTTAGGGATGCCAAATCCGGAATGCTGCCGCCTAAGGTTGCTCGAATGATGATTCATGCAGGTATGGGTGCTTATTATTCGATTCCGCGCAAAACTGATGCGCCAATCATTTTTGATCCTTTTTGCGGAAGCGGTACAATCTTAACTGAAAGCCTGCGAATTGGCGTCAATACCGGTGGATCAGATAACTCTGAAAAAGCGGTTCATGATACACAGGAAAATGTTAAATGGCTTCTTTCATCACCTTTATATACGCCTGAAGAAGATAGTGAATCACCATTCTTTCCTTATAATTACGATAAGATTACCTCCGAGGAAATTGAGGTATTCCAATCAGACTCAGCCCATATCGATAAAGTTTTAAAACCTAAAAGTATTGATTTAATCGTTGCTGAGGCATATTTAGGCCCTGCTTTTACGGAAGCACCTACTCCTGGAAAAATTGATCGTATTATAAAAGGTCTTGAAAAGCTCTATATAGGCTCTTTGAAGTCATTTCATACCATTCTTGAAGAGAAGGGTATTCTGGTCCTGGCTGAGCCAGAGTATTTTATGCACGGAAAAAGCTATAAAGTAGGTATTATTGACAATTGTGAGCGTTTTGGCTATACTTCTATTCGACAGCCGATTCTCTACAAGCGCGATAAAGCATTAGTAGGGCGAAGAATCGGGATATTAAGGAAGAAGTAATCTAATAACTCTCTTCATCCCAGGTAATTCATAATCTGGGATGTCGGCAATATTTATATTAAAATAAGGAGCCTCCATGGCACATATTAAAGCTGGTAAAACAACAAAAGGGAATAAAGATTCCATCTCTAAGAGACTGGGTATTAAAAAGTATTCTGGTGAGAAAGCTATTGCTGGTAATATTTTAATTAGGCAGCGTGGAACACGTTATATTGCTGGCCCTAACACATACTACGGTAATGATTTTACAATCCATGCAAATATTGCTGGTGTCGTGAAATATGGTAAACGATTCGGGAAGTCAGTAGTATCTGTAGTTGGTGCTTAAGTTATCTTAAATTGAATTTTAAAGCGGAGTAGAAATACTTCGCCTTTTTTTGTAAGTTTTCACATTTTCACAATTGCAGTTCCTATTATTCCTGATATACTAAGTGGTAGTTAGGTTCTCTAAGGAGTTCCCATCCCAGGTATTTCATAATCTGGGATGATTTCAAGATTGATATTACAATAAGGAGAAATCATGGCTGAATCAGTAATGTATCTTGAAACAGATTTATTACAACCAAATCCCCTTCAACCTCGAGGTGTTATTTCTCCCGAGTCTTTAGTGGAATTAATTGATTCCATCCGAGAGCATGGGATCCTTGAGCCAATTGTTGTCGCGCATACTCCTGCAGGGTATCAGATTATTGCAGGTGAACGACGATGGCGAGCATCTAAAGCATCCGGCCTTGCGAGAGTTCCAGTAATTGTCAAAGAAACTACACCTCAAGGTATGCTTGAAATGGCAATTGTTGAGAACGTTCAACGTATTGATCTAAACCCTCTTGAGCGCGCGCAAGCATATTATCGTCTGATGAATGAATTCGGTTTAACCAATCAGGAAGTCGCCCAAAAAGTAGGGAAGAGTCCATCATATATTTCCAATACATTGCGTTTGTTGCAGTTGCCGGATGCTTTGAAAGACGGCTTACTATCTGCAGCTACATCTGAAGGTCATGTGAGAGCGTTATCTGCTCTAGGCGACTCACGATTGATGGTAGAGGCGTACAAGGTTGTGTTAAGAAATAATCTTTCAGTACGGGGTACAGAAGAGCTTGTACGAAATTATCGATTCGAATCGGAAAAGAAAAAGAAAGTTAATCCTTTTGAAAAGCAACCCACAGAATCGATATCTCATCTCACTGTCAGTCCTCGTCTCGATAAAATGCAAAAAGGATTGAGCCGTGTGCTTATGTCACGAGTTAAAATCACTCAGTCGCGTGTGCAGGCCAAGATAGTAGTGATGATTAATGGAACGATGTCTGAGACGAACCCCATTCTTGACAAAATGTATGAAGCTCTAACAGGGCAAGATCCGGAAGAGTTATACGAAGATAAATAATACTATCTGTGTTCTTCAGGATAGACATGATCAGGGTCGAATCCAAGTCGGCTAAATGGCCAGTACACAAACCAGGCCTTTCCTATAATAGCATTCTTTTTAAGTGGTCCCCATGCACGGGAATCATATGAATTTAGTCGATTGTCACCCATGGTCATATACTCTCCTTCAGGTATAATTCCAGCTTCGCCTTCACGAAAGGCGACTCCAGCTTCCGTAATTTGTGTTGTATCAAGGTAATCTTCTTTAAGAATGAATCCGTCTGGGTTTTTCTGGTTATATATTTTGATCGTATTGTTGCTAATCTCTAATTTTTCTCCCGGTAGTCCGATGATTCTTTTAATATAATCTTTTTTTGGATCAATTGGTGCTTTAAAGGTGATAACATCGCCTCGTTCAGGTTGTCTTGTTCGATACATTAATTTATTGGTAAGAATTAGTTCGCCATCCTTTAGAGTAGACATCATTGATTGTCCTGAAACTTTATGGGGTTGTACTACAAAACCGTATATAATCAAAAAGAATGCGAATGCAACGATGAATGTCTGCGTTATGTCTAAAATAAACATTAAAAGATCATAAAAATAGGATTTCATACGGTTAATTGTACTAATCTTTCTGCTACTATTGCAAGGTATGTTAATTATGAGATTTTGGAACTCTAAACTGTCTATTTCCGAAGTGAGTCAATCCTTCTGCTATTAGAGCAGCTTTGACAATCTGCATGTACTCACTTATTCCACGATTACTTGTGTTGTAAGGGGAAGTCCTGCGGTTTTGCACTGCGTTAATATATTCTTTTGCAGTTAGGTCCTTCATGTACACTGCGGTACTACCGTTTCCTACATGATGTGCTTGGTGGTAGTCTGTAAATGAAAAAGGGGAAAGTTTAAGCGCCTTGTTATAGTTGTGAATACCTTTTTCCTGTTTTGCTCTTTTCCAGAAAAATGCCTGACTCATCCAGTTATACACTTCTATTCCGATATTTTTGTGATACGGCTGCGGTATTTTATGTAGTAACTTTTCAATATAATCTAATTTTAAACCTTTTAAGTATGCAACTTCCGGATGGGGGAATATAATTATAGCATTATACTGATCGATATATTCTTCAATAAGTTCAGATGGGTTGGGTCTTCGCTGCGGTTTCTTGTATTTAGTCAAAAAATTCTCTGCATGGTCCCGATCAGGAATTGTTACCAACAGGTCACCTTGTGTAGTGCTGATCTCTACTGCTGGAATTGGAAGGATGATATGCTTATGCTTGTTTATTTTGTCTGTATAATCAAGAAAGCGCGGAATATTACTTACTACATTATGATCAGATAATCCGATTATACTCAAGCCTTTATGTACCGCACTATCAATAATATGTTCAGGTTTATGCAGTCCGTCGCTTGCATTGGAATGCCCATGTCCGTCGTAAAGATACACGTTGTATTCTGTGTCATTAAAATCCATAAGACTCCTACCTTGGACTAGCTTGCGAGGAGCCTGAGGGTGATACAGTAGGCTTTGCAGTTGATTTAAGGTTTTGTTCGTCTCTAGCCTGTTTTTCTGCTGCGGCCGATGCATCCCTGAGATCCTTTAATAATCCGGAAGCGCGTCCAGGAATAACAAATATTCGGGTAATAATATTTTGCCCGGTCTTTTCATCTACGTAATAGGTGAATGTAACGCGGTCACCGATTTTAATGTCACTTAGTTTGGATGTATCAATATCCTTCACCTTTACGACTGTTTCTGCATTTACTGTATAGTTTGCTACTTTTTCATCTTTACTTGGGCTTTTAATTTGTAAAATAAATGCAGCGGTGCCGGATGCCTCTCTACTTGAAACGAGACCATATTTAGCGCTTCGTGGTTTATCTGTTAATGGATTTCTCGTAATAAGAATGTATTTTGCTAGAAGGGCCTTACCGTCTTCAGTTAATTGTCCTATTGTTGCGGAGTTATCACCCATTCTAATTCGAGCAACAGTGGATGCTGTTTTTATTCCTTTATCGAAGATGTATACTTTTGTTGATTTATCGGTGTCGACGTTTTTCTGACCATCCGCTGTAGATACCAGAAATTTTCCTACGGAGCTTGGAGTAGCGGAAATTTCTCCTTTATAAACAATTGTTTTTTGGTTTGAAGTGCTTCTAGCCTGAGGTGAAGCTGATGAGCCGCTACTTTTTGGAGTTGGCGACGTACTAAAATCTTCTTCAATCTCTTTTACTTGAGCATTTCCTTCAATCGTGACAGTTGGTGATATAACCGACGTAACGATGGAAAAAAATAATATTGTTAATGCAATTGAATAGTACTTTTTCATTTTATCCCTCCACAATAGAATAGACTGTCTTGTTCATTGTTTTCTGTTGCCCTGATTGGTCAAAGACTGTAATGATTAAATTGTTTTCGCCCTCCTTTAGAGGAATATCTAATGCGAAAGAGCCGTCTGTGTTTGTGTCACTTGCTATATCTTTTGATCCGCCAGTCACTGTTACAGTTGTGCCTGCTTTTGTAGCTCCTGCAATTTTTACTGAACTCGTACTAATATAGGCGTTATCTTCAGGTGATGCGATTGTTAGTTTGATAGTGTCTTGGGCTGCGGGTGTAGCTGCTTCACTGGCGCTTGCCTGATCTACTTCAGTTGGTGCTTTATATTGTGTTGCTTCCAGATTAAACTCTTTAGTTTTTGATTGTGATGTAAATAAGAAAACTCCTAATGCAGCAACAAAAACTACTACAAAAATACCAATATATATTACATAGGGTGGAATACCCTGCCTGTCATTCATACGCTTCTCCTTGTGGAATTTATATTTTGAATATTCACATAGTACGTATATCTCCTGATGTTGTCAAGTTTGGTGGGAAAGGGTATAAAGGTACATAAGGAGATATATATGGATATAAGTTGGTATGGTCAATCTTGTTTTAAGCTTAAAGGGAAAAACGCATCTATTGTGGTTGACCCGTATGATCCTGAAACAGTCGGATTAAAAAAACTGAAAGTGTCAGGGGATATTCTGGCTATTACTCATCAACATGAAGATCATAACAATAAAGACGCTGTTGAGGGAGATCCTTTTATTATCGAAGGGGCGGGGGAGTACGAAGTTAAAGGAATAACTATTCATGGTATACAATCTTTTCATGATGCAAAGGAAGGTAAAGAGCGAGGCCTTAACCTTGTCTACACTATCGAGCTTGATGGCGTAAATGTATGTCATCTTGGAGACTTGGGACATGAACTAACTACCGCCCAGCTTGAACTAATTGGTGATGTCGATATTTTACTTATACCTGTTGGCGGTGTGTATACAATAGATGCTGCTGAAGCTGTAAAAGTAATTGCACAGATTGAGCCCCATGTTATTATTCCCATGCATTATAAAGTGAGCGACTCATCAAAACTTGGTACTCTTGAGGAATTTCTTAAGGTGTTTGGAAAAGGGAAAGTAGAACCGGTATCAAAATATTCTGTATCTAAAGATAAATTACCTGAAGGTGAAGAAGTAGTCGTTCTAGAAATGTAATATGGAAAATATTCCTCCACAAAATATTGAGGCAGAGCAATCTGTCTTAGGTGCTCTTCTTTTGTCGTCTGATGCAATTGTTGAAGTGGCAGAGGTACTTAAGCCGCATCATTTTTATAGAGAAGAGCAGCATGGAACAATCTATTCGTGCATGATTGATTTGTATGAACGTCGTGAACCAATTGACGTAATTACGTTAACCGAAGAATTGCGTAAGAGGGAAGCGTACGACCTGGTTGGAGGAAGTGCATATTTGGCGATGCTTGCTTCAGTAGTTCCGACTGCAGCTAATGTGGTACGGTATGCCAAAATTGTAAAAGATCATTTCACGAAGCGCGAATTAATCTCCTCTGCAAATCGCATCTCTGAAATGGCTCAATCTCCAACAAGTGATGTTGCCAGTGTTTTGGATCAGGCAGAACAACTTGTATTTCATCTTTCGCAGGAACACACTAATAGTGATTTCGTTCCTATTCGTGATACCCTCGCTGAATCGTTTGACCGGCTAGATGATTTACATAAGAATGCGGGTAAATTGCGTGGAGTACCGACTGGATTTAGGGATGTGGATAATAAACTTGCCGGACTTCAAGATTCGGCATTAATTGTTCTGGCCGCACGACCTGGTACCGGAAAAACTGCTTTCGCTTTGAATATCGCACAAAACGCGGCAATCAGATATAAGATTCCAGTTGGCTACTTTTCACTCGAAATGTCTAAGGAGGAGCTAACAGATCGATTACTTTCAATTCAATCACTGGTCGATGGCTGGAATATTAAGACCGGTCGGCTTGAGGAATCCGATTGGGAGAAACTGCAGGATGCGATGGGAGAACTCGCTGAAGCTCCTCTGTATATAGACGATACTCCCGGTCTCACAATTATGGAGATGCGAACTAAAGCGAGACGTTTGCAGATGGAGAAAGGACTGAAGTTACTGATTGTCGATTATTTGCAACTTGCCCGTGGCCGTACAACCGATAATCGCGTGCAGGAGGTTTCTGAAATTTCACAAGGATTAAAGAATCTGGCGCGTGAATTACGAATTCCGGTGCTTGCGTTGTCTCAGCTTTCCCGTGCAGTTGAGTCACGTACTTCAAAGGCTCCACAACTTTCCGATCTTCGTGAGTCGGGAGCGATTGAACAAGATGCAGACGTTGTGATGTTCTTATATAAAGAAGATATTGATAATCCGGAATTTATTAAGCTTGGAATTGCTAAACATCGAAGCGGTGCGGTAGGAGATATTGATTTGATATTTAAAGGTGCGAGGCAGCGGTTTTATGGGGTGGATAAAAAGAAAGTTAGTTAATCCTGCTCTTCTCCTATTAATTATTTAAATGCTATTTAAAGTGACTATTGTCACTATATGTTATAATACTATGTCTTTTTCAGTTTAGATCTTATCGTCTTAGATAAGTCATCCTTTACAGAAAAAACTTGTATTTTACACATTGATAATAAAATATTCACTTTTATACTACCTCACAAAGTTGCGGGTTACAGGCGTCTGAAAATCGGTCGTCAGTACCCCGTAACTTTGCTTGAGGTGTAAAAGGCCCCTCCTTAAGACGGAAGCAAAGAACAAAACAAGGAGAGACTGTGATGCGACATCCAATCCGGATAATGCGATTCATCGGAATCGTAGGTATGCTTCTGACACTGCTTGTCCTGCCTAGTATTCCTTCTTCCCTTAAGGCTCAAGTCATGACGCCTACTGCGAAAGTCGGCAAAGAAGTGGGAATCGTCGCATACGAGCCTGCAACTCAAAAAACATGGCGGTTCAAGGTATCCGTAAAGGCGGCGAACGAAGCTTTTGCATCAGCTGCGCCTACAAGGACGGTAACAACCCAAAGAATAACTACAACGTCTATGATTACCTCGTCAGCGGTACTCGAATATCCATTTTCGGCATTGGTGTCGATATGGTATAACGACTACCCAGATGAGCGTTCAACTGGAGCACTTGTAAGCGATGATACTGTTGCTACGAGTGGATCGAGTACTTATTCAAATGGGCAGTGGAGAAACATCGCGCAAGTAATTCCTGGCGCTACGTCTTCCGAGCACCCCTTTGGATCATGTAAAGTGAGGTATCAATTCGCAACATCGGCCTGGTTTGATCGCAGTGACGCACAATATAACATGGGAGCGATTCGGCTCTTTAAGTGCTCGAAAGGTGACCCGATCGGTTCTCAAACAGGACATTTTGGCCTGGCAAATATTAACTCTAGCCTAGTAGGGCAAAAAGTTAATATAACTGGGTATCCGATGAGTCTTGGCGAGGATTTGCTTCATCTGGTACGGAATGTTCGAAGTATCGATGAATCAGTCGCCGGGACGCGGTATGTCACATATGACACCGATTCCAGCTTCGATGCACCTAACCGGGGTATGGTGGGTTCGCCAGTATGGAAGGGCGATCCGTACTTGCAGGCTATCCATGTTAGCGTTGGACAAATCCCGCCCACAACGCTCGGACTCGCGCTTGGTATTGATAACGACGCTCTGGCTTTTTATCAATTCGCCTTCAACTATCTCAGACCCAAGATCTGGATGCCAGTAGCTCTGCTCAACACAGGAGGTGGCAATGGAATCACGAAGACGGTACTTGGGTCAAAGGTATGTCTGACTGATTATGATATGGGAGGGGTAGGCTTCATTCACTCGGTTTTCATGGATGTCGGCTGGCCTGGTGGTGAGTGCCCAAAGAACGACGTTCTCTTTTCATTCAACCCACCTGGGCAAGGGCAACAGTGGCTATGCACTGATCTGGTCTTTACCACGACAAGCGGGGTTGAATATACGATGTCGTCAGCAGATGCGGAGGTCAGGAATTACATGCCATTCAGTGGTACATCCGCTGGATCGTCGGTGTTCAAGTTAAGTCGAACATTTCTGAACACCACCTTTGAGGGTTTTGAGCCATCTCGGTACAAGGCGACTTGTACTTACTATGGCTAGCGAGCTAATATTGGGAGAATTCCGTCTTTTTCTCTCAATATACATCGGCGAGGACCTGAACATGAAGATCAGGTCCTCTTTGGTGGTCCTATTTGAATACTGAGAAGGTGAATATTTTGATAAAACTAATGATCAATTGTGCAACAAAGCACTGGATACGAGTTAATAATTCTTAGGTAGTTTATACTATATTTATTCTTATACTCCTCTTTCCAGTGCTTTTCTCATTTCTTACAGAACTTTTTTATGTGCCGGGGGAGGGAGTCGAACCCTCACAAGCATTATACTTATTGGTTTTTGAGACCAACGCGTCTGCCATTCCGCCACCCCGGCTAACAACTGATATTTTAACAATTCTTAGCGTAAATAGCAAAAGTCACCATGCGACATCATAATTTCTTTCTGATATAATTCCTTTAATTATGTATCCTGTTTTATTCAAAATTGGTCCGATGGTGATTTACACTTACGGATTTGCCATTACAATCGCAACAATTGTTGCGAGTTTTCTTATTTGGCGCAGAGCTAAAAAGCTTGGCTTTAATGAGGAACATGTAATTGACATGGTATTGTTTTCATTATTCGTCGCGCTTGTATTCGCTCGAACCTCATACGTCTTAAATCACATCGGGGAATTTGGGAATGAAATATTAAAAATTCTTCTGATCACGTATTTTCCAGGACTGGATGGTATTGCCGGGCTAGCTGGTGGCTTGTTAGGCTTTTTACTTTTTGCTAGTTTGAGAAGATGGCGGTTAAGGCCGATCTTTGATTGCATTGTAAAAGGTTTGACTTTAGGAATGAGTATTGTCATGATGGGAGCATTCTTCGCAGGGAGCTATGTCGGCACGCCTTCAACGGCACCATGGGCGGTTGTTCTACCTGGTTTTGCCGAATTAAGGCACCCGGTAGCGCTTTATTATTCGCTGTATAGCTTTATTATGTTCGTTATTCTTGTAGTGCTTGATCGTGTTCGTAAATCTGACGGGTTTTTAACTTCAGTATTCTTTATCCTTATGGGCATTAGTCTATTTGTATTTGAGTTCTTCACCGAAGGGGGATTAGTATTTTTTAGAATTCATTTGACACAGTTTTTCGGAATTGTTAGTATAATTTGTGGAATTGTCTTGATGATTAAAACACGAAAGGATCACTATGTTACAGCCTGAAGTTATTGAAAAAATTAAATTAAAACTTGAATCACAAAAAAGTGAATCACGCGAGCGAATTGAAGAATTGGAAAAAACTGATCCGTTTAACCTTGAAGCTGCTGCTGACCTTGTGGATGATCGGACTTCTCCTGATGATGAGGCTCAAGTAAATGAGGTTCATGAAAGAGTTGCTTCTCAGGTTGCGTCTTTACGAAATTCTATTGTTCGTATTGAATCGGCTCTTGTACGCATTAAAAATAATACGTTCGGGATATGCGAAGCATGCGGTAAAGAGATTGAAGAGACACGATTATCTATAATGCCTTTGGCGAGTCTATGTTTGTCGGACGAGAAAAGTATCGAGAAACGAGTTAAGAAAATAACTTCATAAATACATGATAGCTGCCTCATTACCACCACATTTAAAGAAACAACTTTTCTTTTATAGTGGTTTATTCTTACTGGTGATTGTCATTGACCAATTGTCGAAATTACTGGTTCTTAATTATAGATTATTTCCTGTCTACTATAATAAAACAATTGCTTTTTCGTTGCCTGTCGCGTGGTACTTGCCCTGGTTAGTGATTGCAGGTATCGGTATTAGTTTTCTTTTTTCTGAGCAAAGAAAAAAATTAACAGCTCAGGATCTTGAAACATTTCTCAACCATAAATATTTATGTATAGCCTTGCCGCTTATTGCCGGGGGTGGTATATCCAATATTATAGATCGGATATTCCATAACGGTACTGTCGTTGATTTTATCGATCTGCGATACTGGCCGGTGTTTAATTTAGCTGATTCTGCTATAGTTACTGGAGTAATCCTGATTATTTATCACTTATACAATAAAAGAGGAGCCTAATATGGCAAGCCATAAAATTTTACTCGTTGAAGATGATCAATTTTTACGCGATATGTATAACGAACTGCTTTCCGATGAGGGATTTGAAGTAACCGCGTGTGCTGATGGGGAAGAAGGATATAACAAGGCAATGGAAGGCGGATTTAATTTAATCCTTCTTGATATTATGCTTCCTAAAATGGATGGCCTACAGATTCTAAAAAACCTTCAAGAAAAAGATTTGCTTTCAAAGAACGGACCAGTGGTAATGCTGACTAATCTTGGCCAGGACAATATTGTTAAAGAAGGCTTTGACTATGGTGCATCGGGATATTTAATTAAATCCGCTATGACGCCTGATCAGGTGTTGCATGAAGTGCATACATTTTTGAATACCGGTAAACAAAGTTAGTGACTTACACTTATGGAAGAAAACACTGCTGAAAAAGATTCACGATCACTTACCGAGGGAGCTGCGCTCGTACGATGTTTTGTCCGTGCCTGTGAAACTAACGACATTGAACTGCTTTTAGATACAAAGCGAGTAATGAAGGATAAAATAGAAGAGGGTATACAGAAAAAAGCTGGGTTACTAACAATCTCAGACATCCGTGCAGGATATTTTGCTAAAACGTTACAAGAGGAGTTGAGAACTGGAAAAATAGAATTTGAAGTATGCTCAGGTACTAAAGGTGAGCGAATTTATGTTGACTATAACAGTAAAACAGGACGAGGGCAGATTGAAATGCCTATAGATTCTGGCAGGAGTGACGCCACAAATGAGATTATGTATTTGAACTTTGGTCGTCTTTTTGGTCAGGATTCGTATTCTGATGGACCTTTCGCAGAGAGACTAAGAGCCACTTTTTCTACAGCGAACGAGCAGTTACTTGATAATGATAAACTAACCTATAAATAGTGCTACTAAGTCTGGTATAATCGCTTCATGATAACTTCTTCTTTGCCTATTCTTTTTCAGGACGACCATCTCATTGCCATAGATAAACCTTACGGTATGTCTGTCGCACCTTCGGAATCGGATAAAGACGTTACCGTTGCAGAAATTATCACTGAGCAATTAGGGATTCCTCTCGAACGTGCGGGAATCATTCATCGTCTAGATAAGGATACTTCCGGTGTCCTACTGGTAGCTAAATCTCAGGAAATGCTCGACTTGATGCAAGGGCTTTTCAAAAGAAGAGAGGTGCATAAAACGTATACCGCTCTTGTTCATGCTGCAGTAGCAGAGGATAAAGGTGTAGTTCGTGCTCCAATAGCTCGAAATCCACAGAACAGAGAAAAATTTGGTGTCTTTGAAGGAGGGAGAGACTCGGAAACAGTCTTTGAAGTTGACCATCGATTAACTCTGCCGTTTGCAAAAATTGAAGAGATGCTTGGTGCTATGACTAAAAAAGAGAAGAATTTTTATATGAAAGACGCTTTGGATTATTGTCTGCTTAAGCTTCACCCCAAGACCGGGCGTACGCATCAAATTCGTGTTCATATGAAATATATTCATCATCCAATAGTAGGGGATGAGGTTTATACTGGCAAAAAACTGTATCGTTTTGATAACCGCTGGTGTACTCGCCAGTTTCTTCATGCTTCAACAATCGAATTTGAGCATCCAATCAACCGATCTCAGATCAAGATTGATTCGCCTTTAGCTCAAGATTTAGTTACTGCTCTCGAGTTCTTAACTAGCTAGACATCTTTACCTTCGTATTTCTTTCTGGTATACTCCATAAAGTTATTTTTATTACGCACACGTACAGCAGTATCCTTGCTGAGAATTGAACTCAATTCGAAGTATTGTATGTGGAGGTTGAAAGGAGCACTTAATGTCTTCCCAGGATATATCAATGCGCGAGCTTTTAGAGGCAGGCGCACACTTCGGTCACCAGTCACGGCGCTGGAACCCTAAGATGAAGCCGTTTATTTACCAGTCCCGCGATAACATCCATGTTATTGATCTTGCCTTAACCGCAAGTGGTCTTCGCGAAGCATGTGAGTATATCCATGACTTAGCAGCAGAGGGTGGTACGGTTTTGTTTGTTGCAACCAAGCGACAGGCTAAAGAGCTTGTTAAAAAAGCTGCACAGGATTGTGGAATGCCATTCATCGTTGAACGATGGGTTGGTGGAATGCTTACAAACTGGGATATAATCCAGAAAAATATGGATCGTCTTCGTGCTACTAAAGCACAACAGGCATCAGGTGATCTAGAGCACTACACTAAGAAAGAGCAGTCTCTCATGATGAAAGAGGCTGATCGTCTTGAAAAGATTTATGAAGGATTGCTCGATATCAATAAAATTCCTGACGCCATCTTCATCGTTGATGTTCGAAAAGAGAAAATTGGACTTAAAGAATCAAAAAGACGAAATATTCCGGTAATTGGTGTCTGTGACACCAATTGTGATCCATCTGAAGTTGATATTGTCATTCCAGCAAATGATGATGCCTTGAAATCAATAGAATATATCGTTACTAAGGTTTCGGACGCAGCTAATTCAGGCAAAAAGACAGCAGGTGCCAAGGCAAATGACAAAGATAAGAACGAAACCATCGAAAAACTAAAAGATGAGAAGCCAAAGAAAACTACAAAGAAAAAAGAAGACTCAAAATAATGTTAGCTGTTACTTAATACGTAGAGGAGTTTAGTATGGTTATTACCGCAGAAATGGTGAAGGAACTTCGCGAGAAGACCGGCGCCGGAATTATGAACTGTCGTCGAGCGCTTGAGAAATCCGAAGGTGATATCAAAAAAGCAGCAGAGATTTTGATGGCTGAAGGCATAGAAAAAGCTGATAAGAAGTCGGATCGGGCTACTGGAAGTGGATCTGTTTTTACGTACACTCATGGTGAAGGTAAAATAGCAGCGATGGTAGAATTGTTGTGTGAAACAGATTTTGTTGCGCGCACCGATGATTTTCAGAAACTAGGTCGCGAAATTGCCATGCAGGTTTCAGCAATGAACCCGGCAGACGTTGCGGAACTTGAGAAACAAACGTATATTAGAGATAGTAAAATGACTATCAAAGATTTAGTTAAATCAGGAATAGCGAAACTTGGAGAGAATATCCAAATCCGCCGATTTGCCCGATTTACTCTTGGAGAATAATATATGGATGATCTTGAAACACACATGCAAAAAACCCTTGAATCGTTAAAAGGGGAACTTGCCACTATTCGAACCGGTCGTGCAACACCTGCACTTGTCGAAAACATTATGATTGAAGTATATGGAATGAAAATGCGTTTAATGGAAGTAGCTACAATTTTAGCTCCTGATGCGCATTTAATCACAATTCAGCCATGGGATACCGGCAATTTAACTCCAATTAGAAAAGGTATCGAAGAAGCAAATATTGGGCTCAATCCACAAATTGATGCCACGAATATTATTCGGATTGCTATTCCTATGTTGACTGAAGAACGTCGCAAGGAATTTGTTAAAAGAGTTAAGGGTATTGTTGAAGATTTTAAGGTTAGATTACGAATGTCGAGACAAGATGCGGTTAAAGATATCGAAAAGCTTGAGAAGTCAAAAGAAATTTCTGAAGACGATGCAAAACGTGAGAAAGAGAAAATCCAAAAACTGGTTGACTCATATGTTGCAAAACTGGAAGACTTCGGGAGTGCTAAAGAAACTGAATTAATGAAAGTATAACCCCTCGGCTCTGCTCGGGACTTAAATTTGAAAGGATCTGCTCCATGGATTTTATTATCATACTTCTTGTCCTTGTCGTTTTGCACGAATTTGGACATTTCATCGCTGCAAAGAGAAGCGGTGTTCGCGTTGAAGAATTTGGTTTTGGATTACCTCCACGAGTTTTTGGTAGAAAGTTTGGGAAAAAACCTGAACCAGGCAAAGAAGATGAGCGGACTCTCTTTTCATTCAATTTGTTACCTATTGGTGGTTTCGTACGATTGACTGGCGAAGATGCTATTTATTCTGATGAATCAGATCCCCGTAATTTTCAAAATGCTCCTTTATGGAAAAGAATGATAATTGTTCTAAGTGGTGTGGTGATGAACTTTGCACTTGGTATAGCTCTTTTCGCTATTGTTTATTCGTATATCGGTATTCCCGTACGTCCCCCACAGATTGATGTGTTAGTTGGTCAAGTAGTAGCGGACTCACCGGCATCACAAGCAGGACTCAAAGAAGGCGATCGTATAGAAGCTTTTAATGGGCAAAAGGTTAAGGATTCGGAGACTCTTATTGCAGATGTAAAAAAGCGTGCTGATACTGTTGTAAATCTTACCATCGTGCGCGATTCACAATCACAGGAGGTTTCATTGACTCCCCGAGGTAATCCACCTCCAGGGCAAGGGGCCCTTGGTGTACAACTTGATCAAAAGCTGAGAACTACTTTTTATCCTTCCTGGCAAATGCCGTTTCACGGAATTGCTGCCGGAGCATATGATACTTTTGAGATGTCGAAGCAAATTCTTCCCGCGTTATCAAACCTTGTGGGGTCGATAATTGTGAAGCAGGAGGTTCCTTCCGATGTAGCAGGTCCTGTCGGGATATACCGTGCATCACAACTATTTTGTGGTAATAGTATGCTTTCCTGCTTGCAGTTTGCTGGTTTATTATCGGTAAATCTTGCAATTTTTAACTTACTGCCGATTCCAGCTCTTGATGGTGGTCGATTCGCTTTTATGCTTTACGAGGCGATTACGCGCAGGAAGCCCAATGCTAAGTTTGAGCAATGGTCACATGCGATATTCTTTGCGCTGTTGATATTGCTTCTAATATTTGTTACGTATAATGATATCTTTGTGTCTAAGGGATTTTTGAAGTAAGGAATTAACCCAATTCGCAACGCTTTCCTTCCGCTCCCGAGCTGTCGCTGGCTCAGCTGACTGATGGCATCGAGTCGCTCAGGAAAGCGTCACTCAATTGGGTTTACTTATATCTCTATCGTCTGTCCTTCTGTTAATTTACCTTCCAGAATCATGTTCGCTATTTTAGATTCGAGTTGGTTCTGAATCGTCCTCTGAAGTGGTCTTGCTCCTAATTCAACGTTGTATCCATTCTTGACCAGATTATCGATTGTCCCGCCGGAGAAAGTTATCGTAATTTTTTTATTCTCGTAGAGCTGCTGAGTTAACTTCTCTAACTGGATTCTGACGACTTTTTCAATACTTTGTTTAGTTAGTGGTTTGAAGAGAATAATATCATCAAATCTGTTCAGGAATTCAGTTCTAAAATAAGGTGCAAGAATATGATAGATCTCTTTTTGTATGTGCTCGTATTGATCGGATGCTGTTACTGTTTGAAATAGTTTTGTTATTTCCTGCGTTCCTGCGTTGCTTGTAGCTATTATTATGGTTTCATTAAAAGCTACGGTGGAACCGTAGGCGTCTGTCAGCCTCGCGTCATCAAGTACCTGGAGAAAAAGGTCAAGGATGTTAGAATGAGCTTTCTCTAGTTCGTCAAGAAGAATCAAACTATATGGTTGTTTCCGGATAATTTCAGTTAATGGTGCAACGTTCGTATTTTGGTTGGAACTGCCAATTATTCTATCGATACTATCCTGTGCCTGGTATTCACTCATATCGAGCCTCACCATTTGCTTTTCGCTGCCGAAATATAATTTTGCAAGAGTTTTTGCCATTTCAGTTTTACCAACTCCTGTCGGTCCTACAAAAAGAAATGTTCCTATCGGCTTATTTGCGTTGCGTAGGCCTGAGCGGTTACGTCGCATCACCTCGGATAATGCATGGACTGCATCAGTTTGATCAACTATGTACTTTTTAAATTCTATTTCGAGATTTAACAGCTTCTCCGCTTCGTTTTGTTGAATGTCACCTACAGGAATAGTAGTTTTGGATGTTACAACTTTGTCTATTATCGGCTTTAGGACAGGAATTCTCATACCATATCTCGTTTTCCAGGGTTCTTGTGTGTGGTCGTTGTATGCACCAACTGCGATATCTTCGATTATGGTGAGAGCTTTCTCAGGAAAGAATCCTTGATGAATGTAGTTTCTGGCATATTTAACAATTAGATCTAAATTAGGGTAGGGGAAGAATAGTCTGTATCTAGACTCGAGCTGAAGAGAGCTGGAATGGATAATGGATGTGGTTTCGTATTGATCTGTTTCAGGAACAGTGATTGGTGTGAATTGGCCCAAGAATAGCGGATTTGTTTGTTCCAGTACCTTCAATTCCTTCGGTGTGATAGCCCCAATTATCTTTAAATTCCCTGACGCAATTGGCTTTTGTAGCAACGAAAAAAGATTTAGGCCTTCGCCGGTTTTTGTCTCGATTGCGGCCCTGAAGTCATTAAGATATAAAATGATATTAGTGCTGCGCTGGACTTCATCTAACACTGATTCAACTCTTTCTTCGAATGCTCCTTTACTAGTTGCTCCGGCAAAGAGCCTTCCAATATCTAAATCGATTATACGTTTACTCCATAATGGTCCGTGAGTAGCACCAGTATTAATCCACTGCGCTATTTCGCGAACAAGTGTATCTTTGCCCACTCCTATTTCGCCAATGAGTAATATATTAGAGTTTTGGCTTTTTTGAAGTGTTTTCTCCATTTCATTTATCAGTTCATTCCTGATAACTTTATTCGGTTCGTGTAATACCGCAGAATTTAAGTCGTATCCGTATTGATTTAATATCGGGGTTACTGTTCCTTGCCATGTTCTATTAGTCCCCCCTCCTACAAGAAGGTGATAATCAGAATCCCATAGTTCTGGTGGATTAAATAAGGAAAATTCATATTCGTCCCACGAAATGAAAGTGTGAACAATTTGTATATCAAGATTATTGCGTTTCAAAACAGGGTCGAGGGATGCTCCATTAAGTAATAATAGCGCAGCAAAAATATGTGTAGGCCTGACATAACGGAGCTTCTGTTCCCTGGAAAGCTGGTATAGTTCAGTTAATAAGTTTTGACTATGTATATCAGTTGATTCGATTATCTGCCACAGCTCGGCAATTGGAAGTAGTGTTCGTTGAATAAAATGTTTTACGTCGGGAGACTGCTTTAATAATTGAAAAATCTCTGCCGTGTTATTCTTTGTCAGAATAACTTTTGCCTCATAATTACAGTAGGGAAGGATATCTAAAGTATCTTCCTTTGAGGGGTGATACCTAAAGGGTTTTTTCCGCGCTAAGGTTAGATAGTAAATAGCTGCAGTTATTGGTACTACAACGAAAACAGGATACTTAAAAAGTAAGATTAATGATATTATCCATAAAAACGGGACCGAAATTAAAATCACGGAACTGATCATAAAAACAAAGGCGCCGAATATAATTACGCTTGATCTAGTAAATAATGATATACTTCGCCCCACCCAGGTTTTATCTCCATAAATAGGGGTGAAGAAATAGCGTGCGTTGGTAGTTATACCAATGAGGTCTTCAATTTTTGCGAGCGAATTATTAATAAAATGGAGTTGTCCGGCTAAGCTCCGGTAAAAGTACCAGGTAAAAAAGTCAAGGAATTCATGCATGAGAATAGTGTAATGTGTTTGAACAGGAGCGTAAAGTCTGTAGTTGTTTATGTAGGTGGACCCTAGAGGACTCGAACCTCTGACCTTCACAATGTCAATGTGACGCTCTAACCAACTGAGCTAAGAGTCCAAAAACTCCTCCTCATCATACAAAAAAACCGCTATAAACACAACATTCACCGTTATTCAATCTAATCGGCCCTTCGTGATATACTATTTTAATCTCTTTATGCAACCAATTTCCATAATTATTCCGTGTTTAAATGAAGAATTTTATATTGATAAGCTGCTTGGAGCACTTGCTAAGCAGACATTTCGTAATTTCGAGGTCATTGTTATTGACGGTAAATCTGAAGATAAAACTGTCGAGGTGATTGAACGATTCAGATCTCATTTACCTGCACTACGCTGTGAAGTTTCGCCAAAACGTAATGTGATTTTTCAGCGCAACTACGGAGTCACTTTCGCTAAGCATGAATTACTCCTTTTTCTAGATGCCGATACGCAGATGAAGCCTCATTTCCTAGAGAAAACTATCGCTGAAATAGAGAAGCGTCACCTGGATTTGGCGACCATCAATTTTAAGCCGCTCTCCACTAGGGCGGACGATGCTTTACTTTGTGTGTTGGGTAATATCTATATGGAAATTATGCAGGTTATTCAGGCTGTCGGAATGGGATGGTGCATTTTCAGCCATAAGAAGTATCATGCAAAACTTAACGGATTTGATCTTAATGCTGAACTTAGTGAAGATTTTGATTATACTTCCCGGGCTGTAAAACTCGGTGCTAAAATTAGGGTGCTGCATTCGGACGTCATATATATATCAGTGCGAAGACTCGAGAAAGAAGGCCGATTTAACTTTGCCAAGACTGCTTTGATGCTTGAAGTTAATAGAATATCCCAACGCAAAGCTTTAAAAAAGCTTCCAACCTATGAATTCGGAAATTTTAAAGAGGATGGTGAAGCACTGAAGTTTTCAGGCCAGGAACAACTTAATGCGTATGCAAAATTGAAGCGATTATTTGATTCCGGTGACGATGATAAATGACAATTCTTAGAAAAAGCAGGTTGCAGGTGCAACGCAACAATAGTATACTAACACCAATTCCAGCATCTGGACTTAGGTTTACCACCCTGAGAAGCTGAAATCGACTGATTCTCGTTATGAATTAAAGAGTGTCCCGAGAGGGGAATCGAAGTGGAACCGCGGTAGCGCTAACTAGAGCAGCCGTCTTCGAGCATTATTAGATTAGTGCTTGGGGACGGCTTTTTTAGTTCTCTGGAGGTTTTATGAACAAAGCAGACTATTTACCACTACTGCGTCACAGTGCCGCCCATCTACTGGCTGCAGCTATCAAGGAACTCTATCCACAAGCAAAGCCAACCATTGGCCCGGCTATCGAGAATGGATTCTACTACGATTTTGATTTTGGAGACATTAAGGTTTCCGATGAGGATTTGCCTACAATTGAAGAGGAAATGCGCAAAATTGTTAAAGGGTGGAATGGTTTTGAAAAAGAGGAAGTTTCAGTAGAGGAGGCGAAGAAACGTTTTGCAGGCAACGAATATAAGCTTGAATTAATTGAAGAGTTTTCTGCTGAAGGGCAACCTCTCACCACATATAAAAGCGGTGAATTTGAAGATCTTTGCCGTGGTGGTCATTCTGCAAATCCTCAAAAGGATTTAGTTGCGTTTAAATTGCTTTCTCTAGCAGGCGCCTACTGGAAAGGTAATGAGAAGAACAAAATGCTTAGCCGTGTTTATGGAACTGCTTTTTCAACTCAGAAAGAGTTAGAGGCATATTTAGTTCAGCAGGAGGAAGCAAAAAAACGTGACCATAAAAAACTGGGAAAAGAACTTGATTTATTCATCTTTTCAGATCTGGTTGGTAAAGGGCTTCCCTTATGGACACCTAAAGGCTCTACTGTCCGGAGGGAACTGGAACGGTTCATTGTCGATGAAGAACTTGAGAGAGGATATCTTCATGTGTATACTCCTGACATTGCTCAGATAAAATTGTATGAAACTTCCGGACATTACCCATACTATAAAGACTCAATGTATGCTCCAATCGTTATCGACGATGAGCAATTTATGCTGCGTCCAATGACCTGTCCTCATCATTTTGAAATCTATCGTTCCCGTCCACGTAGTTATAAAGAGCTGCCAATGAGAATTGCGGAGCTTGCGAAACTGTATCGCTATGAGCAATCAGGTGAACTTTCCGGATTACAGCGTGTGCGAAGCTTTTGTCTTGCCGATGCTCATATCATAACTCAGCCGGAGAAGGCAGAGGACGAAATAAACCAAGCATTAGGTCTGATTGAATATGCAGCCGGTATTTTTGGCTTAAAACCAAATGACGATTACTGGTATAGACTTTCCCTGGGGGATCGATCTGACGACAAGAAGTATTTTAAGAGTGATGCCGAGTGGGATCAGGCTGAAAACGTGCTGAGAGATGTTCTAGGTTCCCGTTCTGTTCGTATGGTAGAGATGCCGGGTGAGGCTGCATTTTACGGTCCAAAGATCGATGTACAAATGAAAAATGTAAATGGCAAAGAAGATACAGCTTTCACCGTGCAATATGATTTTGTTATGCCGAAGCGCTTTAATTTGAAATACATAAATGAAACCGGTCAGGAGTTGGAACCTGTTGTTGTTCACCGTTCCTCAATTGGTGCGATTGAGCGTGTCATTGCATTTTTAATTGAAAAATATGGAGGCGCATTCCCGGCATGGTTGGCTCCTGTTCAAGTAGTAGTAATTCCCATTGCAGATAGGCACGCTGAGTATGCCAATCTAATCGCCCTTGAGCTTAAGAAATCTAAAATTAGAGTAGAGGTTGATTCCCGGTCTGAATCAATGCAGTCAAAGATTCGCGATGCGCAGATGCAGAAATTGCCATATATGCTGGTGGTAGGGGATAAAGAGATGGAGGCCAAAGGTGTAGCAGTTCGGAACCGAAAGGGCGAAAATCTTGGAATCCGGCCATTTGATGAGTTCAAAGCGCTACTTATTGATGAAATTAAAGATAAAAGATAGTGTTATTTCCCATTGCAAAGGAATTTTGAGCGTGGTACAATTTTCTGTATAGTTTTAATCGGTTTTTACGGGTTCCTAGTGCTATTTTGAATTCAAAATAGACGGAAAGGTTACAATAGCTAAGAAATTTTATCGCGTCAACCAGTTTATTCGTGCTGAACAGGTACGTGTACTGGACGCAACAGGAAAACAACTCGGTGTACTTACTCTTCCTGAAGCTTTAAAGGTTGCTCAAGAGCAGAAATTAGACTTAGTTGAGGTAGCTGGACAGGCAACTCCGCCTGTATGTAAGATAATCGATTTCAAGAAGTTTAAATATCTTGAGAGTAAAAAAGAAGCTGACAGTAAGAAAGCTGCTAAGCAAGTTGAAACTAAAGAGATTCGTTTGCGCCCATTTACTTCAGATAATGATTTAGGTGTTCGGTTACGTAAAATGAAGGAATTTTTAGAGGATGGTAATCGGGTAAAAGTTGTGATACAATTTCGAGGTCGTGAAATGGCCAGACCGGAATTTGGTCATCAGCTAATTAAAAAGATTACAGCTTTTCTTGTTAAAGAGGAGCTAGGTAAAGAGGACAGACCGGCACGATTTGAGGGTACAAAATTAGTTGTTGCGTATAGTCCGGCTAAGTAAAGGATATTTTTATGCCAAAGATGAAAACAAAGAAAGCTCTTTCAAAGAGAATTAAAGTTACCGGTACCGGTAAGTTAATGCATTATTCAAAGGGTAATAATCATATTAGAACCCCTAAATCTGCATCAAGATTACGACGAATGGCTCATGCGAAACCAATTACAGGTAGGATGGAGAAGAACTTTAAAAAGTTACTTCCCGGTATTTAGAGGAAATTTCATATGTCCAGAGTTAAAAGAGGTGTTACATCACGCGCACGACATAACCGTTTACTCAAAAGAGTAGAAGGTTATCGAATGACCAATAATCGTCTTATTCAGCGGGCACGCGAAGCAGACTTGCATGCAGGTCAGTATGCGTATCATGGTCGAAAACTCCGAAAACGGGATATGCGTTCACTTTGGATTGCACGTATCAGCGGCGCATTGAGACTTGAAGGTCTGAAATACAGCACATTTATGGCTGCTCTTAAGAAAAAAGAGATTACTCTGGATCGAAAGATGCTCTCAACAATGATTATTGAAGATCCAAAGAGCTTTACTCAAATCATGGGAATGGTGAAGTAGTTTTATGTTATTTCCCGATTATCCCGCATTCATGCTTGTGAGTGCGGGATTTTTTTTGGTATACTTGGGACATTGCTTATGAAAGACGATTTACAAAAACTCTTAGCTTTGACACTCGATCAATTAGCGCAGATTACTGATGTACAATCTTGGGATAAACTCAAATTTGAAGTTTTAGATAAAAAAGACAGCGAATATGCCAAGCTTTCGATGAGAATGCGCGAACTGTCTAAGGAAGAACGGCCCACTATGGGACTGTTTCTAAATCAAATAAAAGCTCAACTTGATAGTGCGTTCGTTTCCAAAAATGATGAGTTGAAGAAGCGAAGATATGCTCAGCTTGAATCCAGTGAGAAGGTCGATATGACTTTTCCTGTTAATCTGCCTGATCGTGGTCATATTCATCCCGTAACACAAGCGTACTACGAAATTATCGACATCTTCTCCCAAATAGGATTTTCATTTGCTGAAGGACCTGAAGTGGAATGGTTTTGGCATGCATTTGAAGCTCTCAATATGCCTTCCGATCATCCAGCTTCCGATGACTTTGAAACATATTATGTTTCTCATGTTGCGCATTCGGAGCACGGCAGAATGCTGTTGCGTCCTCACACGTCACCGGTACAGATCCGTACTATGTTAAGTCAGAAACCGCCTATTCGTGTTGTTGTTCCTGGCAAGACTTATCGTCCAAATTATGATACTTCACATACTCCAATGTTTCATCAGTTTGAGGGCCTCCTGATTGACAGGAATGTCTCTATCGGGCACTTAGTAGGTACATTGGACTACTTTGTTAAAAAATTCTTTGGCGATGATCTAAAAGTCCGTATTCGCCCGTATCACTTCCAATTTACTGAACCTTCTTTTGAAGTAGATATCTCATGCACTATCTGTAAAGGCGAAGGATGCCGGTTATGTAAAGAAGGCTGGCTCGAGCTAGGTGGAGCCGGGATGGTACATCCGAATGTGCTTATAAACGGGGGTATTGATCCAAAAGAATTTAACGGGTTTGCATTTGGATGGGGTATTGAACGGTGTTTATCTATCCGATCCGGCATTCCCGATATCAGAATGATTTATGAAGGTGAGTTAAAGCTATTGGAGCAATTTTAATATGACTTTAGGGCAAGGTGCTGTAAACAGGCCTGATTATCATGAAAAACTTCAGTCTCTTTCTCAAGATGAAATTGAAGGATTGGCCATAATAAATCGAATAACTGCTTATTCAGGAGATTCGTTAATCTCAATGCGGGTTTCGGAGGATGTATTACAACAATTACGCGATAAAGGGTTAGTTGAACAGACAACGGTATTGCAAGATTTTCAGAGAGTATTAGTTACATTGCGACCATCCCGAGATATTTCTAGATTGAATCCTGTTCAGCTAACACCTGCAGAATTGAACTATCATAATGTACATGATGCTTTATCGCAATGGAGTCGCAATCCTGAAATTTGGCAAGAGATGAGTAATAAACCTGCATATAGAATTGAATCAGGTTTTAAAGTTTATTTAGATTCAATAACTTAAGAAAGACTATTTATGTTAGTACCTTTATCCTGGCTTAAAGAATATGTTGATATATCTAATATTCCTATTGAGGAACTTCGTAAGAAGATGTCTTCCTCGGGTCTTGCTGTGGAGCGCCAGCACACCGTTGGCGAAGGGATTAATTCGATAATTATCGGTGAGATTATTAATCAGGCGAAACATCCGGATTCAGATCACTTATGGGTTTGTCAGGTAAACATAGGCAGAAGTCTTGCAGACCGTGATCCTAATGATGAGATCTTACAGGCAGTACAAATTGTAACAGGGGCCCATAATATATTCGCTGGAGCAAAAGTGCCAATCATTTTACCTGGCGAAGTGCTTCCAGACGGAACTAAAATTGAATCCTCTAAGTTGCGCGGCTATGACTCTCAGGGAATGATGTGTTCGGAAAAAGAATTGGGTCTGGGAGATAATCATGAAGGAATTATGATTCTGGGTGAAGATGCACAAGTTGGAGATCTACTTAGCACTTATCTTGGGCTTCCCGATCTTGTTTTTGATGTTGAGATTACTGCAAATAGAGGAGATCTATTAAGTATTACGGGTATCGCCCGGGAAGTAGCAACGCTTTTTGGTAAAACCTTGAAAATGCCTGAAATGAAGCAATTAGATCTCGCAGGTGAGCAGAAGCATACTATTAGTGCCGAAATATTGGACGCGAAAAAATGTAGTAGATTTGTCGCCGCTGTATTTGATGGTTTTGAACTAAAGGCTTCTCCGATGTGGATGCAACAGCGTTTACTACGCTCCGGTATGCGGCCTATTAATAATCTCGTGGATATAACCAATTATGTGATGTTGGAACTTGGACAACCAACGCATGCATACGATGCATCTCAGGTAAAAGACCATGCTTTTGTTGCACGGAGCGCTGGGGTAGAGGAAGTATTGCAGACACTCGATGGTAAATCTTTTGAGATGAGTGATGAGATGTTGGTTATTGCAGATGGTGATAGAGCGCTTGGTATAGCAGGTATTATGGGCGGACAGTCGAGTAAGGTCTCTTCTGAGACAAAGACGTTAATTCTGGAAGCTGCCAATTTTGATCCAATAAATGTTCGACGTACCGGTATGAAGTTAAACGTGCGAACTGATGCGATAATAAGATTTGAACGGGGAGTCGATCCCGAGTTGGCTCCGATAGCGATGGAGCGTATTCATTACCTCCTACTAGAGCTTGCAGGGGCTCATTTATCAAGTAATGTTGTTGATGTTTACCCTGGTCAGATGCAGTCGGGAACCGCCACCGTAGGTTCACGAAAACTAACAACGTATATTGGACAGAGAATTTCTCTTAGCAGTGCTGAGGTGATCTTGAATGGTCTTGGTTTTAAAACGGTAAAAATTGAAGGGGATGACGAAGAGTGGTTGCTGACTGTATCCGTTCCATCCTGGAGATGGAGAGATATTTCTATTGAAGAAGATTTAATAGAAGAAATTACACGCATCTATGGATACGATAATCTGCCAATCTCATCGCCTGTTGGCAGGATTCCTTTAATACCAGCTAATAAGAATTTATTAGTTAAGAAGACTGCCTTGGAATTATTGAAGGGTCGTGGATTTCAGGAAGTTCTAACGTACTCATTTAATAGCAGAGACCAGATTGAATTGAGTGGATATGCAATAGAAAAGGCTTTAGAAATGGCTAATCCTTTATCAGAAGATCAAAAGTACTTACGAATGTCGCTTTTACCGAGTTTACTGTGGACGGTTGAAAAGAACAAACATCTTAATCGAAATCTACATTTGTACGAGCTTTCATCCGTGTATCACCGGAATCTTTATGAGGTGATGCCTGATGAAGCTGTGAGCCTTGCTTTTGAACCTTTATACTTGAGTGGTGTTATCGCTCCAACACAATATTCTTTTGAAGAGTCATATGAATGTGCTAGAACTGCGCTTAGTATGCTTTTCGAAAAACTACATATAAAAGAAGTGAAGTATTTGCAGGATAGTGAGACTCTTAGAAAACTTCCGTCCTATTCGATGTTTCATCCGGGACGGGTTGGTGGAATTAGTTTGGATGGAGTTAATGTGATTGGATTATATGGAGAGATTCATCCAAAATTGCAGGAATCTCTAAAACTTCGTCAATCTAACTTTATGTTTGATATGGTGTTTGGAACAATTGTTGAGAATGCAAACTTAGTTACTATATATAAACCATACTCTGTCTTTCCTGAGACTACAGAGGCTCTTTCGTTTATCATGCCTGATGGAGAAGCAATTGGGGAGATCGTTTCTGCTTTAAATAAAATAGACGCCCGAGTTGTTTCGATTGAAGTTGGTAAGCCGTATCGTGGCGAGCAGATCGAAGCTGGAAAACAGGCAATTACATTTACCTTTGTATATCAGTCTACAGAAGGACCGATTAAGGAGAAAGATGCAGAGCAAATTAGATCACAAATCGTTGCACTGCTTTCCAATTCATACCATTCTTCACTCAGAGGTATTTAACTTGTTGCGATAATTTATCTGACATTCACTGTAATTTCTTTTGTCGAAGTTACGTTCTTATTGTCGGTTGCTTCGATTCTGATTTTATGTACTCCCGCTTGCTCGGGTTTGAAATTGATTTGCGTACCCACTGTTCCCGTATTTGACGAGCCTACCTGATTATAATCATCCAGATAAATCTTCATGTTTGTTACTTGAGCACCGTTTTTTGGGTTAGCGTCAGCAGTTACATTGAAAGTAAACGGTACATTCGCTTGGTCAGGAATATCTCGGATATTGATATCGGGGGCATCTTTAGGGTTTCCACCGATGGAAGAGAATCCACTAAAAGCGCCGCCACTTGGGCAATCTCCTGCACATACACCTGGTTTGCTAAATAACTTTAAATAAGGATCGGTTAAAATTGCAAACTGTTTATCTTCAGCTTCGCATCCGTCGTGTTCCACCTCGTTGGTTCCTTTACAGACCCGTACATTTTGATACGTTATGTCATTTGGCTGAGGTTCTGTGCCCTTTATAAATATTTCAGGGCGAGTAGCAGTTGTACCATTTCCCGGCTTCATACCTGTTTTTGAATCGACTGCAATCGGTCCTACTATTTCTCCCGGCTTTGTATACCATTCATCAGGTTTGTTATCGATGAGCTGGTGAATTATTTTATTCCAGATCGGCGTTGCGCCAGTTACGCCAGAGGCAATTGAATTATCCATTTTCGTGTTATCGTTATTCCCCACCCAGGCTCCGACAACATATGACGGAGTATATCCGAATGCCCAGTTATCCCTTTTTTCATCCGTTGTACCGGTTTTTGCAGCGACGTGTTTGCCTGCGATGTAGAGCAAACTGCGAGGGCCAAATGCTGGAATTCGCGCGTTATCATCTGAGAGAATATCTGAAATCAGGTAGGTTATTTCAGGCTTAAGGATTTGTTTTCCTGTTGACGGGTGAAATTCATCAAGAACTTTTCCCTTTGCATCAGTAACCTTTATTACAGATACAAGTTCCTGCTTAACACCTTGATTTGCAAATACGGCATAAGCCGAGGCAAGATCCAGCAGTGAAGTCTCTCGACCTCCCAGGGTGAGTGAAAGACCCACATTTTGCATTGCCTGTGTCGTTGGTTCCCAGTTATTGAGTCCCATGTCATAGGCGACTTTCATCGTGTCCTTAATTCCATTGGTGGCAAGCGCTTTTACCGCGGTGATGTTTAGAGAAGAGCCAAGAGCGGTTCGCGTCTGAACCGGCCCACGGTACTTACCATCATAGTTTACTGGCTTATACGGTTCCTGACCTGGACCTGCATCAAAGGCTGTTTGTACGTCAACCCACATTGTGGCAGGGGTATATCCTTTGGTGAATCCAACTGCATAGGTAATTGGTTTGGTAGCAGAGCCTGGTTGACGTGGGCGAGTTGTTACGTTGACCTGACCGTCGTAATCCTTTGCAAAATAGTCTTTTGATCCTACCATGGCTAATATTTCGCCTGTTTTCGGGTTAATCACCACCGCAGCACCATTACCAACTTTTGCTTTAGCTAGCTTTTCTACCTCTGTTCTTACAATATTCTGAACTTTGTTTTGTAATTCTAAATCAAGCGATGTATATATTCTAAGTCCACCTTGCGCGACTACTTCCTTTCCATACTTTTCTTCCATTAAATCTTTTACATACAAAGTGAAATGTGGCGCCTCAATATCTATTTTCTGATCGGCAAATTTCACTGCATCGAGCTCGGCTATGGAAGCTTGTTGCTGCTCCTTAGTTATATGTCCCTGTTCCTTCATACGCCGCAGCACATATTTAGAGCGGTCTTTAAATGATTCTGGGTATTCGCCAAAAGGGGAGTAATAGGTAGGGGATTGTGGCAAACCAGCTAATATTGCGGATTCTGTTAGATTTAACTCATTTACATGTTTACCGAAATAGGATTGTGCGGCGGCTTCAACACCATAGGTGGTACCACCATAAGGAATTTCGTTCAGATACATCTGCAAAACTTCGTCTTTTGTAAATCTTTTATCGACCTGAATAGCGAGAATGAGTTCGCGTAGTTTTCGTGTAGGTGTACGATCGCCACCCACAAGCGTGTTTTTTACCAATTGCTGAGTGATTGATGATGCACCAATTAGTTTGCGGTATCTTACTAGGTCATAAATAATACGAAAGTAGCCTTCCACCGCGAATCCCTGATGTTCATAAAAATCTTTATCTTCAGTATCTATAGTGGCATTTATGAGATTTTTTGGTATTTTATCTAAAGTCACTAAGTCGCGATTTTGTGTGTCGTAGACACTATACAAAGTTTTGCCGGAACGATCCATTATCTTCGTAGCCTGATCGACGGATCTTTCCTTTAACTGGTCTGGACTTGGCAGGTCCCGCGCGAACCATGCAAACACTATAATTACTACTACAATTCCTACTAAGAATAATCCGAAGAATACGCTAAGTAGGACTGCGATTACGGTAAGTATTTTTTGTTTAGCTGTGAGTTCTACTTTTTCTTTATTGCCTTTTTTGTCTACTTTTGTGCGTCTTGAAGAGAACGCTTTTTTGAAATCCTGCATCCGTCCATTATATCAAATAGTACCACTATAAATGCAAGGTTTGATAATTACTTCTTTACCATTGTGTAGTTCATTTTGTATAATTTTTGGATATGACAGATCTAGAAATGCTCGTAAACCGTGGTGTTGATACAATTTACCCTTCCAAACCTGAGTTAGAGAAGGTTCTAAAGAGTGGTAAAAAACTGAAACTATATCAAGGGTTTGACCCTACTGGAACTCAACTCCATATAGGACATATGATTGGATTTCGTAAATTACGACAATGGCAAGATCTGGGCCATCATGTGATATTTCTAATTGGTGATGGTACCGGTCAAGCAGGGGACCCTTCAGGAAAATTGAAAGGTAGAGAGAAGTTTTTCGACAGAGATGAATTACGTAGAAATGCAAAAGAATACGTTATGCAGGCCTCTAAGATAATGCGATTTGATGGGGATAATCCAGTGGAAATTCTTTACAACGGAGACTGGCTGAATGATTTGAAGTTAGTTGATGTTCTTAACATCGCGGGGCATTTTACATTACAGCAGTTGTCAGAGCGAGATATGTTCTCCGAGCGCTTAAAAAAGGGTGAGCCGGTCAACATGCGCGAATTCTTATATCCATTGTTACAAGGATACGATTCTGTAGCTATGAATGTGGATTTGGAGCTCGGTGGTAGCGATCAAATGTTTAACATGATGTGTGGTCGTGATTTAGTTAAAGGGTACCTGAGTAAAGAAAAATTTGTAATGACTGTTCCATTATTAACTGACTCACAGGGTAAAAAGATTGGAAAGTCCGAAGGTAATGTTGTTGGTCTTACCGATGCACCTGAGGAACTTTTTGGAAAAATAATGAGTTTGGGGGATGATATTATTTTAAAGAGTTTTGAACTTCTCACAGACACTCCAATGGAGGAAATTACTCAAATTGCTAAGGATCTTGAAAAAGGGGCGAATCCTATTGATTATAAAAAGAAACTTGCTTTTGAAATCGTTAAACAGCTTAATAGCCACGAACAAGCTAATTACGCTCAAAAACACTTCGAATCCACTGTTCAAAATGATGAGCTTCCTGCGGACATCCCTGAGTGGACAATTGATCCTGGTTTGTATGAAATCACTGATCTTCTTTTAGATACCGGTTTGGTGACCAGTAAAAGTGAGGCTCGTAGGCTTGTAACACAAGGTGGTGTAACTATTATGCATGAAAAAGAAGAAAAACGAATTGACGATATTCATACTCTTGTCGAAGTAAAATCAGGCCTTATAATAAAAGTAGGGAAGCGACGTTACCTGCAATTAAAATTGGAAAACAAATAATATGGAATTTATTCAAAATCATCGTAAATTGATATCTGTCATTGTTGTGATAGCATTTCTCTCTCTTGTTGTGTCATCTTTACTATCCGGATTTCTTTATTAATCGCGGGGATTAGTCATGCTTCATTTGCTTAATCCGTTGTCACGCATTCCCGGCATCGGACCATCGTATTTAACCAGATTGCAGAGTCTCGGGCTATTTACTGTGTCTGATCTGCTCTTTTATTTTCCATTTCGCTATGATGATTTTTCGACGATCGCTAATACCAGTAGTATTCAATCCAACACAAATGTTACTATCGTGGCAAAATTGTTATCGATTGAAAATATCTTTACGCGCAATGGTAAAAAACTTACTAAAGCGTTATTCCAGGATGATAACGGTCTAATCCCGGTAATGTGGTTTAATCAACCCTATCTTACTAAGAGCTTGAAGACTGATAGCTTCTATCGCTTAACCGGTAAAGTACAGGAGTTTAGCAGAATAGATACGCTTATATCTCCGAAATGGGAAAGGGTTATTGATAAGCCTGCCAATGCTGTCGAAACCAGTCCTGTTCCGACCACTTCAGTTCATGCTGGCCGGTTAGTACCAGTCTATAGCGAAACTGCAGGGATAAACTCCAGGTGGCTGAGGGAAAAAGTTGCGTATATTATCGAAAACCTTGGGGAATTTCCGGAAGAATATTTGCCACTCGAGCTCTTACTAAAAAACTCTTTGTATACTTTAGATAATGCTATTTCGAAAATGCACTTTCCTGAAAATATTACTGAGGCGGACAAGGCTAAACATCGTTTTGCATACGAAGAGATATTGTTCGCACAATTACGATCACAATTGCAGCGAGTACAGTGGCGATCAAAAAAATTAGAATATACCTTATCGATTTCCTCGTATAGACCAAAGATTGAATCTGTAAGAGATCGCTTGCCGTTTTCGTTAACAACGGCCCAACAACGGGTTGTAGATGAAATTCTGCACGATCTTGAGCGAAGCGAACCGATGAACCGTCTGGTAGAGGGTGATGTAGGGAGTGGAAAAACCGTTGTTGCAGCACTTGCGATGTATGCAGTGCACATGAATGGATATAAAAGCATCATAATGGCTCCAACTCAAATTCTGGCTTCCCAGCATTTTGAAACTATCTCACGAATTCTCGGACCCTTCGGGTTGCGAGTTGTTTTAATTACTGGTGGAAAGAAAATTAAAGACGAAGGGATGCGCGAAGAGTTTGAGAATGCCGATATTGTTGTGGGAACGCATGCCCTTTTGCACGGAAAAATTATTCTAGAAAAAGTTGCACTTACAATTGTCGACGAGCAACACAGGTTCGGCGTTGCCCAGCGAGCTTTTCTACGCTCCAGACATGGCATGACTCATATTCTCTCGATGACTGCTACACCGATCCCGCGAACTTTGGCGCTAACTCTTTATGGTGATCTAGATTTATCTGTTATTGATGAAATGCCTGTTGGACGTAAACCTATCAAAACGTGGGTAGTTCCCGTACAAAAAAGAGAGGGTGCGTATAACTGGATCCGCGAACATGTCCGAAAAACAGTCGAGCAGGTATTTGTAGTCTGTCCATTTATTGAGCCATCTGAATCTTCAGATACAGTTAAAGCAGCGGTGGATGAATTTGAGAGACTTCGAACACTTGTTTTCCCTGACATGAAAGTAGGTTTATTGCATGGCGGTATGAAAGGTGGAGAAAAGGACACCATTCTCCAGTCATTTAGAGAAAAACAGATCGAGATCCTTGTTTGCACACCAGTTGTCGAAGTGGGTATCGATATTCCCAACGCTTCAATAATTATTATTGAATCAGCGGAGCGTTTTGGTCTGGCGCAGCTACATCAACTACGCGGAAGGGTCGGTAGGGGAGGCCAGCAGGCCTTTTGTTTACTGTTTACATCAACTGAACGACAGGAAGACTCACGACGCCTCAAAGCACTTGAAAACAGCAATTCAGGTCTTGAACTGGCAGAAATTGATCTAAAATACCGTGGAGCAGGTAATATTTTTGGCATTCAGCAATCAGGTAAGGTTCTTTTTAAATATGCTGACTTTTTCGATACGCAGTTTATTTCGAGCGTAAAAAAGGATGCTGTTGAGCTTTTGGAATCAGATTCCGGCCTTTTGAAGCACCCGGATCTGCTAAAAAAAGCTCTGACTGACCAGGAAAAGGTTGAGGCTAATTGATTTCTTTACATTTGTTCTGATATAATCCAAAATAGTGGTATAAATATCACTGTACGTTATTACTTATTATCTAATTGTGAGGTTATATGGCACCGCTTCCAAAGAGAAGAATTTCGACTCGTAGACAGGGCAAAAGAACTGCAGATATCGGGAAAAAGCTCAAAAAAAAGCTTGAGCACACTAAAACTTTTGTGAAATCAACTAAATAATGAAATCTCGAAATGATCCACGACACCAGCGTAGAGAACATCTTATTCAAATATTATTTGAATGGGAGTTTCGAAAAAACTCTGAAGACATTGCTGAGCTTCAACCTATTATTGATAACCTTGGTTTGATCGATACCTATATTCGTGCGGCTGCACCGCAGTGGCCATTAGATCAGATCGCGCCCGTTGATCTTGCGATCTTACGGCATGGTGTATGGGAGATGCTATTTGCAGAGCAAGAACTTCCTGAAAAGGTTGTCCTTGATGAATCGATCGAACTGGCAAAAGAATATGGTGGTGATAGTTCACCTTCCTTTATTAATGGCGTTCTCGGCACTGTCCTTAAAGATCACAGAAGAGAGACTACTACCGTCACTGAAAGCACTACTTAATTATGTTTGAGCAACTTATAAAATTATTAAATGAAGATTCAATCGTCATAACTGATGAAGCAATAATTAAAAAAGCTTTTATTCACCGGTCCTACCTCAACGAAAGCAAGGACAAGTTGCTTGAAAGTAATGAGCGTCTTGAATTCCTTGGTGATAGTGTCTTATCCTTAATTGTTTCTCACTATCTTTATGTAACATATCCTACAATTCCTGAAGGACAACTAACAAATTATCGCTCGTCGATTGTCAAAACAGGTACATTGGCGGTTGCTGCTAAGGAGATGGGGCTTGGTACGTATCTTCATATGGCACGGGGGGAGTCAGAATCCGGTGGAAAAGAGAACCCATCGCTTCTAGCGGATACCTTTGAAGCTCTACTTGGGGTGATTTATCTCAATTTCGGGTTTGAAAAGGCTCGTATTTTTGTTCAAAATCGATTACTTATTCATTTAGAGGAAATTATCACGAGTGGTACTTTTAGGGATTATAAAAGTATCTTTCAGGAACGGGTACAAGAGAAATACCGCATATCACCGCAGTATACTGTCGTTAGCACTTCCGGACCGGATCATGCAAAGGAATTTGAAGTTCAGGTTCAGGTCGAATTAAAAATTTATGGAAACGGTCATGGTAAGAGTAAGCAAGAAGCCGAGCAAGCTGCAGCAAAGGCAGCTCTTGACGCTTGGCCTCAATCATGATATCTTGGAGAGGTTATGTCTACAACTATCAGATTATCACGTGTTGGTTCAAAGAAAGAAGCTCGATACCGTATCGTTGTTAAAACGACTCGTAGTCGACGAGATGGTCAGGCTCTAGAAGTGCTTGGTACTTATGCCCCGCTCGCTCCAGAAGAAAAACAGGTTGTTTTAAACCTTGATTCATATCACGGCTGGATTAAGCTTGGTGCTCTTCCAAGTCGGACTGTTGCGTCTCTCGCTAAAAGAGTATCATAAACTTTGTACACTCATACATAAATTAAAGGAGTTAGAATGAAAGACTTATTACTCTACATCTTACGTTCGATTGTGGATTTTCCGGATGAAGTAAGTGTCGATGAACAGACTCGCGAAGACGGTTACGTTGTTTTAAATGTCCATGTAAATCAAGCAGATATGGGTAAGGTAATTGGACGAGAGGGTAAAATCATAAAGGCAATCAGAAGTCTTGTTAGAGTTGTCGCTATTCGCGAGAATAAAAAAGTTTCAGTAGAGCTTGAAGATCAACCATCAACAGGCGCTGATACGACAGATTCTGAAGAATAATGAACCTTTATTTTATAACATTATTTCCGGATATCTTTACTACGAATCTTTCAATGAGCATTATCGGCCGAGCGCAGGATAATGCTCTTTTTAGTTTTAAGTGCTACAACCCAAGGAATTTTTCTCCTGATAAACATCGCAATGTAGATGACCATCCCTATGGTGGGGGAAAGGGTATGGTGCTGCGTGCCGATGTTCTCGAGTTGACAATCATGGCAGCTTTCGCTGATGCGAAGCTTACTCTTTCTACGTATGATAGACAGAAAATTAAAGTTATTGCCACCGTAGCTGGAGGGAAATCCTATTCACAAAAAGTTGCGGAAGAATATGCATCGCTTGAGCATTTGTTTATTGTTTGCGGTCATTATGAGGGGATTGATCAACGTTTTATTGAGTATTATTGTGATGATGAAATAAGTATTGGTCCCTTCGTACTTACCGGCGGAGAATTACCCGCTGTTGTGATAGCCGATAGTCTACTGCGGTTACTTCCAGGAGTACTTGGATCAGATGAATCCTCAAAAGAAGAGTCATATAGTATTCTTGATCAAGGGGAATTCCTTGTCGAGTATCCTCACTTTACACGACCTGCAGTCTTCAATTCTATTTCTGTTCCGCAAGTACTTACTAGCGGTAATCATGCGGATATTGCTCGGTGGAGACTTGAAGAATCCCGGACTAGAACAAAGAAGCGCTAGGCTCCTTTGTTCTATGGTGTTGCAGTTGGTCTAGCTGTTCCACTTGGCGCAACGCTTGCGGCTGGATTGCTACTTGGTATGGGTGTAGCACTTTGTTCCGAACTCGGCTGAGTCAGTGATGTACCATCAACTTGATAGGAATTATAAGTCTGCAGTAAATCATATGTCTTGCGGTCATCTTCCGTAAGGATAGGAATCGCTTCTGTTTCATCCTTAGGTATAGCTGGTCTTGGTTGATAGAATGCAGCCATATTTGAAGTAACACTTACTCCGCCGTCTTCAGCCTGAGCGCCTCCTGTGTTTAGGTTAACTGACTCCATATTCACTAAGCGTTTAGCCTTATATACTTTGCCCATAAAAGTCTTTATTGCTTCGTAATTTCCTTTGTAGGCTAGCGTAAATGTGATCTGTGGACCTGTCTTTCCTGTCGCAGCCTGACTCGTATCGTCTAACAATTTTCCGGGAGTTAACTGAATACCTTGAATCTGAATGTCGCTTTCCTGGGCAATCTTTTGTAATTCAATTATAAGGGCCGGTGCTTCTTTTTGATTTGGAAGCGCAACTGTGAGAGCAGACTGCTGTGCTAGAATATCTGTCTTGTTGCTTTCCAGTTGTGCTAAATCACTCAATTTTTTGTCTAGTTTGCTTTTACGTTCTTCCTCAGCAGCTTTCTTTTGTTGTAAGTCCTGAATTTCTGCTATTTTAGGCTGAACAAATAGGAGCCCAATTCCAATTACGACAACAATTGCTATTACAGGTAGAACGTAATATACGCTCATTTTCATTTTACTGTTTGCGTTTTTCATTTTGCTCCCCCAGCTTTTATTGTCGACATGGTGATATTAAATTGAAGATCACCATCTTTTGTTGTGCTAACACTGCCTAAGTTAATATCTGCAAAGAACTTCCCACCTTTTTCCGGATCGAGTAAGTTCTTAACATAATTATAGAAACTTTCAGAATTATTTGCTTTTCCATTAAGTACAATTTTATCTGTCTTATCAATACCGACATCTGAAATTGTTATCCCATCAGGAACAATACTTTGAATATTTTCGATCGTTGTTTTATAATCCTTGGATGCAGTAATAACGCTTGCTGAGGTTAGTAGTTTTGATTTAATAGCGCGCTGCGCTAACTCTGTCTCAACATATCCCAACACTTGCTCCTTTTTTATCTCATTCTCCTGAACTACTTTTTTATATCCCTCATTTAGTGTTATCTGAATAGTGAATACCGCAATAACTGCTATTATTCCTACAACAAAGATAGCCATACTAATAATAGTAAGAAGCTTTTGTAATTTACTTTCGCGTTCCTCTTTAAGTGTTACATCAGGTAATAGATTAATTTCTTTAGCCATAGTATTTTAGATCTCCTTTAATGCAAGTCCTACAGCTACGGAATAGATAGGTGCATCTTCTTTTAACTGTCCTTCAATATTAGGATCCTTTTTGATATTAAACCAGGGATCACCAACTTGCGCTTCGATACCAAGCGCGTTCGCAAGAAATATTAATAATCCTGGCAATTTAGCCGTTCCTCCTGCCAATACAACTCGTTTTACTTGATCATTAGGATTTTTTGTTTGATATAAAGTAATGGCTTTTTTTAGTTCATTTATTATGAGCTCGAATGTAGGCTTAACTGCGCTCATTACCTTACCTTCTAATTGATCTTCAAGTAGCCCATACGTCTTTTTGTATTGTTCTGCTTGCTCAAACTCCAATGAAAGATCTGATGCAATTGCACGCGTTAATGTAACGCCTCCTGATGCTATGGAGCGCGTAAAACTGACCATGCCGCCGCGAATAATGCTCAGATCAGTATTTGTTGATCCGATTGATACCACCATAGTAGTAGGGGAGTAAGGGTTGTTGCCAACGAGAGATCGTGCTTGAGCTAGTAAATCGGTTTCCATTGCGATAGGTTTTAAATCTGCCTTCTTCAATATTTCAGTATATTTTTCAATCAAGGTTAGAGGTGCTGCAACGATAAGCACTTCCATTTTCTGGCCTTTTTCTTTATCACCCTTTGTTAATATCTGCCATCTTAGTGAAACTTCATTAAGTGGCCGTGGAATATATTGTTCCGATTCGAATTTAATTGCAGATGACAGTTCTTTCTCTGACATCGGTGGCATTTCAATAATGCGCGTAAATATTTGAGATTCAGGCAGCGCTGCTATTACCTGGTTAGTATTTACTTTCGTTTCTTTGGTAAGCCTTTTAATAATTTCTACAATTGCATCTTTATCAAAATCAGCTTCAGACGTCATACCGTTCCCCGGAGTAGGAGCGAGCCCGTATGCAAGCAATTTACTGCTTTGATTATCTCTTTGAAGATAAACTAATTTTATGCTGGAATCTCCGATATCCAGACCGAAAAAGTTTTTATTTGCCATAACTTTATATAGTATGTAGGACAACTGAAAGGCATGTCAAGATCTAGTAGTCGATGATCTCTTTCCATACTATTGTCGGGTTTAAATTGAAATAGTTTAGTAGTGCTGCGTTTGAAAAAAGTTGGGGATTATAATTGATAATTTCTGCGGGTGAATTTAGATTAGAGGTGCCGTTTAAAGATCTATCAAATGTCATCGATCCAAAAGCGGTAGCAGAACCTGTTATTGTCAATTGAGTGGTGGATCCTCCATTGTAGGTAGTATTAAAATCACCTCCGGTAAAGAAATTGCTGTCTATATCGCTTACATTGTTTCTTAATCCGGTATCACCGGTTACAACCCAGATCAAAGAATTTGAAGGGTGGATATTTATATCCGTATCAACATATAAGTTACCATTAACCAATATAACCACCGCCAGGTTTTGGGTTGATGCAAGTGCCGGTGGTACATTTGAAGGTGTGACAACCAGATCATTGGTTCTATATACACCTGATTCTGTTGGAATGTTGCTAGACATTGCAGTTGACTTTTTATAGAGATGATTATAGTAGTCAAGATATTGAGTAGAAGAAATAATGGAAATAGGGTAATTACGCATTTGCCATCCCTGGGTTGATGAGAGGTTGTTGATAGCATTACCGCCTGTAGATACAACTCCTGTCGAGCTGCTTGATCCTTCTGTTGTCATATCAATCAACCCTTCGGAGTGTACATCGCCACCGGTGGTACGTAGCCATGGAGCCATAAGTGCATATTGTTTTGTTGATTGAAGCCCTGCCATGTCTTTTATTCTAATACGTATAAATTTAGTATTAGACCAGTTAGAGTTGCAATAATCAGTAGTCGGGATATTGATTGTTACTGCGGTAGTTGTACCTGGTGTATCCGGTGTAACTGTAGCTGGGCTCCATGCATCGTTATTCCATGTTGAACTACAGTTTGTCAGTATAGAATAATATCCCCATGTGGATCCCTCATCAACACTATACTGAAATTCCGCTGTTGTATTTTCTATTCCGGAAGTCTTATCTGTTACTTTATCAGTGATTGTGAATGTATGCGAGTTTCCCGAATTAGTAACAATAAAAGTATTCCAGTTTCCTGGTGCAACTAAGTCGATCTTGTAGGAAAAAATTTTGGTAGTTTCCTGCGCCATATCTGTTCCTATCGCATAAAAATTTAAGGTATGGGCCCCCTGAGCTATCAAGGTTATTGTAACTGATGAACTGTCCACGGTAGTGGTCGTTCCTGAATCAATCCAGTAAGTTATGGATTGAACGGGAGCTGTTCCGGCTGTTGCTTGAAGTGTAATCGGGACTGCGCTGATGTACCAACTGTTTGTGCCGGTGTCGGTCGAAGCATCAATTGAGTATGCTGTGGTCGGAGGGGTTAATGCTAATGCTTTTGGAATGAATATTGATGCGATGACATAACAGGTAAGGATAAATCCTATTCTTTGACATGTTTTTATATTCTTCTTCATTAGTTTGCTCTAGTTTTTTTGCAAAGGATTGGTGCTTCCGTTGAAGACGACGAAGTCAAATATCCCCGGTAATGTTGGGTAAGACTGATATACCCTTACTTTTCTAACGGTATCTCCGGCTTTTCCTTCGGAATCGATTTGGGTCCCTTGAGCTGGTAATGGTGTTGTATTTCCTGATACGAGTGCAGCTTGAGGTGCTACTGCTACTCCCTGATCTTCTCCTTCGTTGTAGAGGAGTTTTATTCTCAGGAGTAGATAACACCGTGCAGCGCCTGCTGTGCATGTACCTGAACCTGTATCACCAGGTTGCAGTGTAATTGTTTTGCTGAAATTATATGTTTTACTGCCTTGATTTGTAGTAATTGTAGTAGGAGCAAATGCCACTGTGTCGAAGCCGTTTGCTCTTGTTGCGCTTTGATTATCGTACGCATATTTTTCTACACCAAACCCGCTACTGTCTTTATAAATAAATGATGCTTCAAGTGCTGCCGTTTTGGACGGTGTGCTCGCAGCCTTTGTTCCCCAATATATTGCTATTTGATTGCAGTTTGAAGTAGGGAAGCATCGATTATAGAAACCTGAATATGGTTGAGCTGGAGGAATTGAGTTGGCTGGGTTTTTGAAAAAACTATAATCGAAAAGCCAGATTTGTCCAGCCTCGTCCTTCTTAAGTTCGTTAGGAAAAGCGAATGGGGTTGTGGTTCCACCTTGTGCAGCGGGGATTGATACATTAAATGTAGCATTGCCGATCGGAACACTAGTTCCATACGTTGCTGCAGATATATTATTACCAAGTGCTGCTTCAATACCGGCTTCTGCCGCTGCATATGCCTGATTAGACTGATTAGTATTGGTAGAGAGACGAATATCTGTAGTGGTTCTCGCAATTATTGCAAGACCAATAGTTAATGCTACTACAAGCACGAGCATGACAAGAATTGCCATTTGCCCTGATTGATCTTTTAAACTGTTTTTAATCTGTTTCATAAATTGTCTCCTACTTTTCTATTGTGTATTACCCATAGCTAATTAATCAAGGGGATAATTAATCGCTGTTATACACACGCAATGATATTGTTGATGCGAAAGGGATTATTGCCTGAGAATCAACTCTGCTTGATGCACTAATACCCTGCGTAAGTGCAAATTGTGTCGTGACTAATGTTGGACTTGATGCATTGAATTTTATAGTGAAGAAAGGATCTGCAGCGGTGTTTGCCCGTACACTAACTCCGCTACGTCGTTCTGTATTCGTAATTACCTGACCTATGGAAGAGGCGTTGACGTCATCTGTGCCGTTTTTTAAAATCGCTACGGGATCGGATGATGTATCGGTGACGATTCTAATATTCCCATTACATTCATAAGGAGATTTCGTCTGGTCCTGATCATTTGTTGTAAATGGGGTACTGTTGCATTTTTGATCTCCTATAACAGTACTTCCGCTTAATGTCTGGGCATGAATCTCGATTTTACTATATCCGCCTGCTGCCCCTTGGTTTTTTAGTATGATTGCGCAATATTTGGTTGCACATGTCCACGTATACGGACTTACTACACTTGATACATCGATCCAGGGCACCGAAGTCGAGACAGTTGTCCAAGAAGTATTAGAACCTCCCATTGCTGTTATTTCTTCTGCATTCCGTATCGTCCGCTCAAGCTGATTAAGAACATTATCGCCGTTCTGTTTTATTTCGGTAACAACATTCGCTTTGTTTGATCCCCGTACGATCTGGATAAAGATATCTGATGTGATACCTGTCAAAACGCCAACAATTGCGATTACAACAAGTATCTCTATAAGTGTAAATCCCTGCTCATTTTTTATCATGATTTATTGCCAATTCGTTAAAAATGTAGTTACGTCTGTTTTATGTTGCCCACGATTATCACTCCAATAAACGCGCACACTGATTTGCTTCTTTGTTAAAGTAGTCCCATCATCGGTAATATTGATTTTGCGATAAAACACACCTAAATTATCTAAATTTTCATCCAAAATCGTGCCACTGCCGTTTGTATCAGCGCATGGTGTTGTTCCCGCACGTTTTGTGAGTGTTAGGTTAGCTTTATTCAAATTAAAGCAATATCCAGTCATCCCGGTTACGCCAGTATTCGTAACGACATTTAGGTTAATACCCCATAAATCTCCCCAAGAACTTAATGAGCCTCCATCTGTTACCGAACCTGACGTGTTTTGATCGCGAACGGCTCGTATTAATTCAAGAGACTCCTGAGCATATTTTGTGGCCAGGTTTTGATTTTTTGAGAATTGAGAATTGCGTACGGACGTAATGGTAGCATTTGTAAAAGCAATCACAATAATCACAGCAATGCCAAGCGCGATTACTACTTCTACTAATGATTGCCCTTCCTGATTAATACCTTTTTTTAAAATCATATTACCTTTCAACTATAAACACTCTACCTGGCTTTGAGCCACCGGATAAGTTATTATTACACGCTCCGCTATCGCTTTGAGTCTCATCACAGATATTTCCACCATCTATCACTAAGCTCGTTTGATACGTTCCATTTTGATATACTAGCTCTGCTCGAGCTATTTGCGCTCGTACTCCGCGACTTGTCGATGGTGAACTAATTATTATCTGTCCGCTTTTCGGTGATTGATTAAATCGTACATCGATAAAACTAGGGTAGTCAATAGGAGTTGCTTCTTTATCAAATAAAGTAATGGTTTCTAGCTTCACTCCCTGTGGGTATTTCTTAATAGCGCTTTTTTTATGTGTATCCGTTGAACATGGATTAATTGCTAATTCAACAATATTTGGAGGGCAGACCACCTTTGCTGTACTATCCCGAGGTGTGATTTCGAAATTGGTGTAAGAATCAAATGCTAGAGGAGTAACTGATGAGTTTGCCTGTACTGCTAACCCGAACCAGTGAGCATTCACTCCTGATGTCGATTTATTGATTCCAAACTGGATGTCATCTTTTACCATTCGAGCTGTGTTCTTGACCGTTTCTTCGGCATTGAAGCTGCGATATGCAGGGATGGCAAGGGTTATTAATATTCCCATTACGGTAATCACGATAAGTAGTTCTATTAAGGAGAAACCGAGCTGTTTGTTCATCTACTAATATAGTGTAGGGGAGTTGTATGTAAGGCGTCAAGCTTTTATATGCCTCTTTGCGTCTAGGGTTCTGATACGGTGAAGTTCATTCCATTAATAATTGTGGCTGACGCAGCGGTGGTATTACTTCCTCTACTGCAAACATTTGCGAAGTTCAGTGCACCTGTACAAGGGGAACCTGTGCATTTGTCAGGATCGTTGGCGTTCTCCAACTTTGCGAATAGATTGAACTTTTTATTATTTACCGCAGTAGTTGATTGCGTGCAATAATAATATTCATAATTCCCTGCAACTGTATTTTTAGGATCTTTTGCCATTGGAGATTTAATATATATTGTATTACCCGTCAAATCGGTTAACGCATTGGCGAAATCAAACTTAGTTGCAGTGGCACCAGATGTCCAGGGAGCTGGGTAGTAGTTATTATCGTTATAGTAAAGTTCCAACCCTGTTGCGATTGCTTTAAGGTCAGATTTTCTTCGCGCATCACGTGCTCTGGCTTGTGCACTTGTTAAGTTAGGTAGCAAAAGCGCTGATAATATTCCAATTATGGATATCACCACTAATAATTCAATCAATGTAAAACCTTGTTGCTTTGTATCTGAATTTTTCTTTAAAAATAACATATTGGTCCCTCTTATGGATTAAATACTCTATAATTTGCGTTTGTTCCGCTGACACATGGCGCTAAAATTGTATAGACTCCCGCGGCGTTTTGGTATCTTTGTTGGTCGGATGTGTTTTCTAAGCAGGTCTCGAGAGTATACGCGTCTGCTGTTGCACTCGTGACAGAATAGCGATATCTGTACGGAGCGACGTTTCGGGGATCGGTTAGTGCTTTTTGTAAATACTTCAAATCAACTAATCCTACAGAGCTACCTGACATAAGAATAGAGAACTGTGTTTCACCGATACCAGGAGATGTAGCTTCAATCGATGCAGTTTGGGCCGTATAGGCTGTAGCACCAGCCAGAGGGTAGGAACCCTTATCAAGTTTGTATGACTCGAGCGCTTCGCGAACTGCTCTTAAATCAGATTTTCGTTGCGCATCACGAGCTTTAGACGTACCTCCAGAATAATTTGCCATCGCCATTACTGTCAGAATAGCTAGCACTGACACAACAATGAGTAATTCGACTAGAGTAAATCCTTTTTGTGTATTTTTTTTCATCTTATATTCCTGTTGGTGTAGTTGAAACACTGAGATCTGTACCTATTTCGAACATACAAGCATCGGCTGCTACGCTACACCCAATATTCCCGCCATCATCATTAGCGCGTGCGGCATTATCCTTGCTTTCAACATATGCCATTAGTTTGTACCCGTTAGCACTAGATTTATATAGATATCGAGCTGTTGGTTGAGTGCCTCCGTGGGTAGCGGTGCCTGCAACGAGTGGTGCTGTTGTAATAGGTATTCCTTGTCGCGGATCAATGGGGAGTGTAGCAATGTATTTTGTTAGATCAGGATTTGCGGCAACTGCTGCTGAACCAGTAATCCAACTGTTTAGCGCTGAGGTGACTCCGCTTCGGTCCGCACTTGACGCACATCCTGCAGCTGCGATACATGCCGGATATTGAGTAGCGGTGCCATCTGCAAGGGTTGCATCGATGGCTTTCTTAAGTGTGTTTAACTCGGTAAAACGAGTTGAATCGCGACTCTTTTTTAATATTTCTGCAGGATTAATTGCGAGTAATACAACTGCAGCGAGTACACCAATAATTGCAATTACGACTAAGAGTTCTATTAATGTAAAACCTTTGTTATCAGTTGTTTGTGTAAACATATGCCTATCTTAATCCTAAAATGTCATTAATATACCAACCGAAAAGCTGGTCTCCGAAAAACATGACAATAAAACAACCTAGAATTAAAAAAGGACCAAATGGGATTGTCTGTCCTACCGTACGTTTTCGAACTAATAAAAGTATGCAGCTCACCACAGCGCCTGTCAAGAAGCCTATGAAAATTGATATGACCATGTTAGGCCAGCCGGAAAGTAAGCCTATTAGAAAACCTAATTTAAGATCACCACCGCCCATCCCTCTTCCTTTTGTAATAATTATTAGCAGAAGAAAAAACGAGGCAATAGCAATGCTTCCAAGGAGAGTGTACAGGAATATATTCGATGAAAATTGTACCCTGTTTAGGGCAAGTCCTGATCTAATAAAATATTGACCGAGCTCTGTTTTATTTAGATATGAGTATATATGAAAATAATTGTATGCAATTACTAAAATCCTATAACAAAAAACGAATAGAATCGTTGGTAACACTACCTTATCGTAAAGCATCCCGTATTTGAAATCTGTAATGAATAATATAAGTAATGAAGTTGTTACAATATAGAAAAAAATCAAGGGAACGAATATACCAAAATCAACGAAGTGAACTGAGTTGTTAAGGTAATCAGCACTTACAAATGCTTTTGTCGATACCAGATGATAAATTAAAGTGAAAATTATACCTGTAATGATTTCGATAATTATGTATTGCTTCGGCAGATTAGTATGACAATATCTGCATTTTCCCTTGAGAAAAATGTAGCTGAAGAGGGGGACAAGGTCTGAAGCACTTAATGTTTTATTGCAGTGCTCGCAATGAGACCGGCCATTAATTTTTTCTCCACGGTATAGACGCTCCGCCGTGTTATTGATAAAACTGCCAACGGCTGTGCCTAATATAAAGGTAATGATGTAGTAGAAAAATTGCATACGAAATATATGTTAGCATAATAAAATCGCCCCGGATAGTGAATCTCGGGACGATTTAAATTCTCAGATATGAATTAGATACCTGTTGGAGTAGTTGATGCACTCATGTCTGTTCCGGTTTCGAACATACATGCGTCTGCAGCAACTGCACAAGCGATAGTTCCGCCATCATCATTAGCACGAGCAGCATTATCTTTGCTTTCTACATACGCCATGACTTTATAACCATTAGCGCTTGACATGTAAAGATAACGAGCAGTTGGCTGAGTTCCACCGTGAGTAGCCGTTCCAGCAGCGAGTGGTGCTGTTGTAATAGGTAATCCTTGTCGTGGATCAATTGGTAATGTAGCCAAATACTTGGAAAGATCAGGGTTAGCAGTTACTGCTGCTGATCCGGTAATCCAGCTGTTTGCTGCTGATGTAATTGGATTTCTGTTTGTACCAGAAGCACATCCTGCGGCCGCGACGCATGCCGGAGGTTGAGTAGCTGTTCCATCTGCGAGTGTTGCGTCAATTGCTTTGCGCAAAGTACTTAAATCTGAAAATCTGGTAGAGTCACGACTCTTTTTTAGAATTTCAGCAGGGTTAATTGCGAGTAATACAACTGCAGCGAGTACACCGATAATTGCGATTACAACTAAGAGCTCGATAAGTGTGAAACCCTTGTTGTTTGTTTGGATTGTTGTTGATGTTGTCATAATGTTTAGTTTCACCCCCCTTCAAATAACCAGAAATATAGACTGGTTTTTCAAATTTACTTATATATAAAAATGATATGTATTTTGCTTCATCAAATGCAATATGCTATTTAGCATAATTCTTTAAAAACTGCTTGTAAGCTTGTAAATCGGTAAGATAATTGATAGAACTAAGAATGCTACACCGATACCAAGAAATATAAGGATGAACGGCTCCAGCGCAGTTGTAAGATTTTTAATAAGATTCTCTGCTTCGGCTTCAAAATATTTTGATATTTTAACTAGTACTTCATCTAGTTTTCCAGTTTCTTCTCCAACTTTAATCATTTGCGATAGGATAGGCGGGAAATTTGCGTCTCTTGCAATAGGTACTGATAAGGGAGCGCCATGTTCAACGTCTCTCGCTGCTTTACGGATAGAGTCGTAATAGACTTTATCTCCGACAGAATCACTAACAATATTTAGTGACTCGATTATGGGGATACCAGCTCCAACGAGCAATCCGAGTGTCCTCGCAAATTCGGTTAAAGCACTTTCACGCCGAATTTTACCGAAGACCGGGATCTTGTACTTCATCTCGTCGATATTCTTTTTTCCTACCTCAGTTTTGGCATATTGTTTATATGCAAAGAATGCAGCGATACCACTACCAATCATAAGCCACCAGAAATTTACAAAAAACTTCGAAGTTGCAATTAATAATTTGGTCGGGCCTGGAAGTTCAACTCCCATGTCTGTATACATTCCTGTGAGTCGGGGAATTACGAAAATCATCATGATGAACATAACAACAGTAATAGCTACTACAACAATTAACGGATAAATCATTGCACCTCGGGTTTTTGCTTTGAATTCCCGATCTTTTTCGAGGTTTTCCGCTAAACGTGCAAGAATGGTATCGAGTAAGCCGGAAGCCTCTCCTGCGCGTACTAAGCTGACATAAATTTTGGAGAAAGTTTTCGGATGTTTTTGAAGACTGTCGGCAAAGGATCCTCCTCCTTCGATATCATGTAGAATTGATTCCTGTACAATATTGAATTGTTTATTTTGAGTTTGCGCTTTCAAAATATTTAACGCTTCTGTTAATGGGAGGCCTGCGGTGATCATCGTTGACAGCTGCCTTGTGAAATTAGTAATTTCGGTAGGTGAAACTTTATTAAATGAAGCAAAAATTTTATCGAACGATAACCCAGTCCCTACGGCTTTTATAGTGATTACAACCAGACCGCGTTCCCGCAATATTTTAGCTGCCTGATTACTGTCTGCCGCCTCGACTATTCCTGCGCGTTCTGCTCCGTCGCGTTCTTTTGCAATGTAATTAAATTGGATCATCTTGATGGTTTCCCTGAATTAAGTAGTCTCGTAAGCTCTTTTGCTTTATTACTGTATGTTTGCGCGACATGTAGCGAAATGGTTCCCGCGCGTACTTTTCTTGCCAAAGCTGATTCCATACTTTCCATTCCCATTTCACTATTGGTTTGAATTACGTTATCTAGTAGGTGAGTTTTACCTTCACGAATGATTGTCTTTACAGCAGAATTGGCCAATAAAATTTCATTCACTACTATTCGTTCGCCGTTTAAAGAGGGGAGTAGGCGTTGTGAAACTATTGCCTCGAGGGTGGAGGCTAACTGTAATCGGACCTGATCCTGCTGATGCTCAGGAAATACGTCAACCATACGATCTATTGCTTGTGCTGCAGAGTTTGTATGGAGTGTTGAGAATACCAGATGGCCGGTTTCTGCAATAGTAATAGCTGCTTCAATTGTTTCATAGTCCCGCATTTCACCAATAAGCACAACATCTGGATCTTCGCGTAGGGCTCCTCTCAGTGCTACGTCCCAGGAGTGTGTATCCAGGTGTAACTCTCTCTGAGATACAAACGCCTTTGCTTTCGGATAGACATATTCGATTGGATCTTCGATTGTTAGAATATGGCAGGCTCTATTTTGATTGATTTCATTGACAAGCGCAGCTAAGGTAGTAGATTTACCATGACCAGTAGGGCCAGTTACGAGGACAAATCCTTGGACCAGATCAGTGAATTTATGCAATATTGAAGGGAGTTGTAATTCGTCGAGATTACGAATTTTTAATGGGAGCATACGGAGCGCTGCAGATACATATCCTTTTTGATAGTATGCGTTAACACGAAATCGTGCTACTTCGCCTAGCGCGAACGAAAAATCAAGCTCTTTATTCGCAACGAGTAATTCCTTTTGCTCTTCAGTAACAAGAGCCATGATAAGGCTCTCAACTTCTTCCGGCATCAATGGTTGTGATTGTGGTACCGGTGTAAGAACACCATGAATGCGTAATGTTGGTTCAGAATACGCAATTAAGTGCAAGTCCGAAGCATTCTTTTGTATAGTTATTTGTAATAGCTCTTCGATTGTCATAACCCTCCTAGTCCTGAGCGACACGTAGTACTTCTTCAAGAGTAGTCAATCCTTCCATAGCTTTCAAGTACCCATCTTGCTTCATGGTGATCATTCCGTCTGCTTTAGCCATATTTTCAATACTGGATGCAGGTTGATGCTCTAAGATTAATTTACCAATTTTTTCAGTTACGACTAACACTTCATAAATTCCGACTCTTCCTTTATACCCGGTATTACTGCATTCAGTACAGCCTGTACCTTTATACAATTTTAATTCCTTAGTTGAAGTGGATTTCATATTTCCATCGATCGAAATAATAGTTTCACTATCAACAACCTGTGCGGCACCTCTTTCCACCGCAGCATCATACAGAGATTCCAGAACATTCTTTACGTCTTCAATCACCTCAGGTGGGGGAGCAAATTCTGTTTTGCACGATGCGCATACTTTTCGGACAACACGCTGCGCCTCAATTGCGTTCACAGATGATGCAATAAGAAATGGCTCTCCTCCCATATCAAGAAGACGGGGGAGCGCGCCGGCTGCAGAATTAGTGTGAATAGTTGAAAAAACCAAATGTCCTGTTAACGCTGCTTGAATGGCTAAATTCGCCGTCTCTCCGTCACGGATCTCTCCCACCATGATTACATTTGGATCCTGTCGGAGAAACGAGCGTAATCCTGAAGCAAAGGTTAATCCGGCTCCAGGATTTACCTGTACCTGATTTATTCCGATCATTTGATATTCAACTGGATCTTCCAGGGTGATAATGTTAATTTTTGGAGAATTTGTTTTTGTTAGCATCGAATACAAGGTGGTTGTTTTACCAGATCCAGTTGGGCCTGTGACCAATATAATTCCATGCGGTCTCAACGCCTGTGTTTCAAGATTTTTTAATGTCGAGCCTCTTAACCCCAACTCTGTTAATAGTGGAACGCCACCCGTTTTTTTCAAAAGACGCATAACGATCTTTTCTCCGTTTACTGTTGGCAGCGTTGATACACGAAGATCCACTTCCTCATTCTCCATTTTAAAGTTAAAACGACCGTCTTGAGGAATACGACGTTCATCGATCTTCATATCCGAGAGAATCTTAACGCGTGAGACAACAGCCTCGTGTACTTTACGAGGTAGTACTAGTTTTTCCTGTAAGATACCGTCAATGCGATACCGAATTCGAGTTTTGTCTTCAAAAGGCTCGATGTGTACATCTGATGCCCGTGCCTTAATACCGTATTCAAGGATAGTCGCAACGATTTTAGCTACGGGTGCTTCACGAATTACCTGGTCAGCTTTTTTGCGTTCCGCTTCTTCTTGTACCTTAGAGGGTTGAGCGGTAACTCCTGCTTCACTGAGGGCTGCATTTACATCAGACGAAATATTATGTGCATACTGTTCGTTTATTGCGCTTATGATGCTATCAATATCTGACATGTACGGCTTAATTTTCAGACCCGTTTTTTGTTCTATGAATTGAATTACCTGCGAGTCGAGAGGGTCAACCATCGCGACATGCAAAAAAGAATCGTCTTTGTTAAATGGAATTAAGTTATACCTGCGAGCAATTTGTTCAGGAATGTAATTTAAAATCTCTGCCCCAACGGCAATAGTACTTGTATCAATGAAGGGTATACCTATCATTTGTGCTTGTGTTTTGACCATTTGAACAGGTGTTACTAAATTGCTTTCAAGAAGAATCGTTTCAATAGGTCTTTCTGTATTTATTGCTTCAAGCTTAACTCTTGAAAGTTGCTCCTGATCCAGAATTCCTTCTTTGTATAAAAAATCTTCAATGCCTTTGGGGGTAAGAACCTTCATAATTTTTTGTGATATAGTAAACTTGTTACTTACTTAGAGTAGGGGAAAAACTAATACTATGTCAAGTATTGTCGGAATGACAACTATTATCTACGGCTCAAGCCATAACGAAAGAATATCCCATATTGATAGCATAATAGAGGATGCCAGGCAGAGTAAGAATCGTATTTCTGTTGACGTTATTAATGTAGACAAGCATTCGATTGGTATTGGTGAAATTCGTTCACTTATTGATAAAAGTAACTACACTTCTTTATCTGCCCAGAAACGCTATTTCGTTATCTATGATGCTCATAAATTAACTGAACAAGCACAGAATGCTCTGCTTAAATTATATGAAGAGCCGCATCCAGACACTGTCTATATATTAGAGCTGGAGAGTTATGGGGCTTTGCTGCCCACCATTATATCCCGGTCTGCACTATACAATATTTCTTCGGGTGAAACTAAGGTGTCTTTAGCTTCATTAATTGAAAAAAATGAATTTCCCGATGCCGATGCATTCAAAAAACTTCTTCTTCCGGAACTATTTAAGGTATGTGAAGAATATGCTAAGGATAAATCTGTTGCTAAAGATTTTCTTACTTACTTAATGCTACTCGTCTCTGATACGATTCGAATTACATCCAGTGAGAACCGGAAAAAGGGTATTGCCTATATGGATTTTCTAATTCAATCCAGCTACTGGCTTTCAAATACTAATGTTGGAGTTCGTTTATTACTTGAGAATTGTGTGTTGGGTTTTATTCGGATATAATAATTTCACTACTATTGTCCAACTTGCACTGCTGTGCTACTATCTTTCCTATGGCAAATCAAAATAAATATGACTCCTCGCAAATTCAAGTCTTAGAAGGTCTTGAGCCTGTTCGTAAACGACCGGGTATGTATATTGGTTCGACAGACGATAGGGGATTACAGAATATGATCCGTGAAATCGTCGACAACTCTGTTGACGAGGCAATAGGCGGTCATGCGAAAAATATCTGGGTAGTAATTCATAAAGGAAACAAAGTTACAGTTGCTGATGATGGTCGTGGTATGCCTTTTGATAAGCACCCTAAGACAGGTAAGTCGACTTTGGAAGTTATCATGACGGTATTACACGCCGGAGGTAAGTTTGGTGGGGGCGCTTATAAAGTTTCCTCAGGTCTACATGGTGTGGGTGCATCTGTAGTTAACGCACTGTCTGAAGAGTGTCGAGTTGAGGTTAAACGTGAAGGAAATGTTGTCTATATGCCTTTTTCAAAAGGTGTTCCAATGTCTGAACTTAAAAAAATAACAAAAGCCGATGGAGACCGCAACGTGCTTTCTGAAGACAATCCTTTGTTCTACTGGAAAGGTGACAGTGGTACTAAAACAACATTCCTTGCTGATTCCAACGTGTTCTCAACAATTGAACCCAAGTGGACTGGGTTAGTAAAGATCCTCCGTGATAGAGCTTTTCTTTTCTCTGGTATTTTCTTTCATGCATTTGATGAGCGTAATGGTAAAGAGATGCACTACTATTTTGATTCTGGAGTTATTTCCCTTGTCCGTGCTTTGAATAAAGGTAAGGGTGCGATTCATCCGACGATCTTCTATACCCATAAAATGGCAGGTGAGATCGATGTAGAGATCGCATTGCAATATAACGATGGGTTTGGCGAAGTTTTCGAAAGTTTTGTAAACGGTATTCTTACAACTGAAGGTGGTACTCACGTTACTGGCTTTAAGACAACTTTAACACGCGTAATTAACGAATATGCACGAAAATCGGGATACATTAAAGAGAATGATGAGAACTTCACGGGTAACGATATGCTGGAAGGGCTAGCTGCGGTTATTTCGCTAAAGATGCCTTCTGATAACCTTCAATTTGAATCTCAGACAAAAGAGAAACTTGGTAACGCAGAGGCACAGCCGGCAGTATCGACCGTCTTAAAGGAAGGTCTGGATACATATTTTGAGGAGAATCCAGGTGATGCGAAGCGTATTCTTGAAAAGATTTCCCTAGCTGCTCGTGCTCGTATGGCAGCCCGCGCCGCAAAGGATGCCGTGATTCGTAAAAGTGCCCTTGAAGGAATGACCTTGCCAGGTAAGCTTGCCGATTGTCAGGAAAAAAATGCGGCTCTTTCAGAATTATATCTGGTAGAAGGGGATTCGGCTGGAGGATCAGCTAAACAGGGGAGAAATCGACGTAATCAAGCTATTTTGCCTTTAAAGGGTAAAATATTGAATAGTGAGAAAGCACGAATCGATAAAGTTTTAGAGTTTGAAGAAATTAAAGCTCTAATTATTGCTGTTGGAGCGGGAATTGGTGATTTGTTTAATGCTGACAAAGCGCGTTATCATCGAATCATTATTATGACCGATGCTGATGTCGATGGTGCTCATATCGCTACACTGCTGATGACATTCTTCTTCAGATATATGCCTGAACTGATAAATAGGGGATACCTGTTTCTTGCGATGCCTCCTCTTTATAAGATTTCTTATGGAAGTAAGACGGCCTTTTATGCTTATGATGACGCTGAAAAGGATAAGATTGTGAAAGCTAATGAAACAAAGCAAAAAGCTAAACCATACATTCAACGGTATAAAGGTTTAGGTGAAATGAATCCCGAGCAACTCTGGGAAACTACACTCAATCCTGAAAATAGGGTACTTAAGCGGATAGGTGTCGAAGATGCTGAAAAAGCAGATGCTATATTCTCCATGCTTATGGGTGATGTTGTTGCGCCCCGTAAACGGTTTATTACTACTCACGCAAAATTTGCAAATTTGGACTTATAATATATGGATACAAAAGATACTCAAGACAAACAATTACAGTTGGGTAAAGTTCAGGATGTCTCGATAGTCGAAGAAATGCAGAAGTCATATCTGGACTATGCGATGTCAGTTATCGTTTCGCGAGCCCTACCGGATGTACGTGACGGACTTAAACCTGTTCAGCGACGTATTATCTATGCAATGTATGTGTCAGGATATGTTCATGCTCATCGTTATGAAAAATCTGCAGCAACGGTAGGAGAAGTTTTAAAGAGCTTTCATCCTCACGGTGACGTTCCTGTTTATGATGCAATGGTTCGCATGGCTCAAGAGTTTTCTCTCCGCTATCCGCTTATTGATGGTCAGGGAAACTTTGGTTCAATCGATGGTGATAGTCCTGCTGCAATGCGTTATACGGAATCGCGTTTGATGCTTATTGCTGAAGAAATGCTCAGAGATATAGATAAAAACACTGTACCCTTTATGCCTAACTATTCAGGCACTACGTCTGAGCCGACGGTATTACCTTCAGTGCTTCCTGCTTTACTACTCAATGGTGCGTCAGGTATCGCTGTTGGTATGGCGACAAACATTCCACCACACAATCTGGGCGAAGTAACTGATGCGATACTTCATATCATTGATAATCTAGCTAAGAAACGTGCTAAAGGTAAAATATTGGACATCCCCGTGGAGGCATCAAGTAAAAAAGCTGAAGAGGGTGAGGTTGCTGAAGCATTTGCAGGTAAACAGGAAGAAGGTCCTGAAGATACAGTAGAGAATACGATGCTGTTTGAATCCGACGTTACCGTTGAAGAACTTATGGAATTTATTAAAGGGCCTGACTTTCCGACCGCCGGGTTTATTTATGATTATGATGAAATTACTCGCGCTTATGTAACTGGTCAAGGACGGGTGGTAATGCGTGCAAAGGCGGATATCGAGGAAGTTAAAGGGGGCAAATTTGCTATTGTCGTATCCCAGTTGCCATATCAGGTTAATAAAGCCACACTTATTGCTCGTATTGCTGATTTACACAAAGAGAAAAAAATTGATGGCATATCTATCTTGCAGGATGAATCTGATCGAGATGGTATACGCGTTTATATCGAGCTTAAGCGTGATGCAAATCCACAGTCGGTATTAAATAACTTATATAAACAGACCGCAATGCAATCAACTTTTAATGTCAATATGGTGGCCTTATCTGATACTGGAGTTCCTCGATTAATGAACTTGAAAATGATTCTTGAATCGTTTATTCAGCATCGGTATGTTGTGATTCGTCGTAGAACAGAATTTGAACTTGAACAAGCTCGCGCACGTGCGCATATTCTTGAAGGTTTGCTTATTGCTGTCGATCATATTGACGAAGTTATTAAAATCATTCGACAAAGTGCCGATGCAGAAGAAGCCCGCGGTCGATTAATGGAACGATTTAAGCTTTCAGAAATTCAAGCGACTGCAATACTTGATATGCAGTTGCGAAAACTTGCTGCCCTTGAGCGTAAAAAGCTTGAGGATGAGTATGCAGTCTTAAAAGAGACTATTGAATACCTGCTCGATTTACTTGCTCATCCAACCAAAGTGCTTGGCGTTATTAAACAGGAGCTTAAAAAATTGCGTGAGAAATACGCTGACGATCGAAGAACCATTGTTCATAAAGCTCGAGTTGGTGAACTCGCTGAAGAGGATCTTGTAACTAACGAGCCAACAATCGTAACTGTTACTCAATCAGGTTATGTTAAGCGGCAAGGATATGACGCTTTCCGTACACAGAGCCGTGGTGGGCGTGGGGTAAGTGGTATTACTACTAAAGAAGAAGATGTCGTTTCACATCTTTTTGCATGCAGTACTCATGATAATATTATGTTCTTCAGTAATAAGGGTAAAGTATTCCAAATTCGAGTTTTCGATATTCCTGAATCGAGCCGCGTAGCTAAAGGACAAGCTCTGGTTAACCTCATCAATATAGAACAAGGCGAACAAATTACCGCAATACTAACAGCGACTTCCAAAAAGAATGCTAAGGGCAAGCTTGGTATCGTTATTACGGAAGGCGAAGCTGGACTCACTGAAGAGCAGGCTAATGGCACTGAGGAGATTGTTCCTGAAGTCGTGGTAAAAGAAACTAAATTCCTAGTGATGGGGACGAAGTTGGGTACTATTAAGAAAACGCCTATCAGTGAGTTTGCGAGTATCCGTAAATCAGGGCTTATTGCCATCAAACTCAATTCAGGTGATGAATTACGTTTTGTGAAACCGAGCACTGGAAGTGACAAAGTTATTTTAGTAACTGGTCTTGGTTCGTCAATCAATTTCAAGGAAGAAGAAGTTCGTGATACTGCGCGTGACACTGCTGGTGTGAGGGGTATTAAGCTTAAGGATAAAGATACTATGGTCGGAATGATTACGTATAACGATACTAAGCTGAAGATTCTGACTATTATGCATAGAGGTCTTGGTAAGATGACTGCTGTTTCCGATTGGCCTGTGCAAGCGCGTGGTGGTCAAGGAGTAAAGGCGGCGAATATTACCGATAAGACGGGGCGTATTGTGAGTGCACAACTGATTAAATCAGGACACGATGGGCTTGTACTGACATCTTTAAAGGGCGTCGTAATCAAATTGAATCTAAAGGATGTGCCGACTCTGGGAAGACAAACACAAGGTGTGATATTAATGCGTATTTCGGCTACTGGCGGGGATGGTATTGCTGCTGCGACCGTCTTGTAAGTGTTATTTAATACACATACAATGAACTGATGAATAGTCGGGTTCGTGATCAACGTGGTTTTACCTTTATCGAACTGCTGATTGTTGTTACAATTCTTTCTTTGATATTCATGTCGATATTGCCATTTTATCGGCGTTATGTAGCTCAGACAGAGCTAAATAAAACTACAATAATGATGCGAAATGTTCTGCGCAGCGCGCATAATAAATCTCTAAACGGAGTTGCTTCATCGGACGGGACGACGGTTCACTGGGTCGTTCATATCCATAATAATAGTACTCAGTATGAATATGAAGTTGGCGGTTGTCCGGTGAATACTGATTCGGGAAGTGGTACATACACTGAGCGCTATCAGTTTATGAATTGCGGAAACAAGGATTACCTGCTGGCTGATTTTCCTCAACGCTTTTCTGTGACTCACCAGTATTCAGCTTCCTATCCTGAGGTGAATATTTTCTACGCCAATATAAATGGTGATGTGACAGTTTACTCGTCTAACGGATCGATCTTAGGAACTAATATCGATATTAAAATCTCTTCAGACGATTATGAAAATCTCTTCACTATCTTTCATGTTAATGCCAAGGGTGGTATTTCCGAGGAAACAGTAACTAACTAGTTATTTATTTCCACTATGAAAGGTATCGTGTACGTCTTTAAGATGTTGATTAGAGACATTGGTGTATACCTGTGTGGTGGTGATTGTTTTATGTCCGAGGAGTTCTTGGATCGATCGTAAATCAGCGCCATTGACGAGTAAATCAGTTGCGAACGAGTGGCGTAATACGTGAGGTGTAGTGTTAATTGATATCTTGGCTTTTTTGGCGTACTTTTGTACGACACGTTGAATAGTACGCTGTGTAAGTCTCATTTTTTCGCCTTCCATATTCGCATCTATACCACGCGAGTAACGGATAAAGAGTGGCTTCCAGGCATCTACACGGATCTGTAGGTACCTGTTTATCCAATACACCGCATCCTCAGTGAAAAAAACAATTCGAGCCCTTCCGCCTTTGCCAATTATTGTAATCTGCCGCTTTGTTAAATCCAATTTATCCCGATCTAATCTCATCAGTTCACTGACCCGCAATCCCGTACTAAATAGCGTCTCGAGTATTGCTTTATCGCGTAATCCAACTTCATCTGAGAGATCCACGCTATTGAGCAGTTTATACAACTGATCCTTATCCAGTGCTAATATTTCGCGCGATTGTGCTTTTGGTAAATCGATTTTTTCGGGCGTAAGTGTGCTCACATCATTCTTCATTAAGTAGCGTAAGAATGAGCGTATTGCGATAATATAATAGTTTTGTGTAAGTCGCTTTAGGGATTGCCCTTTATCGTCAGTATATGAGGCTAGATACACTCGATATTGTTTAATTAACGGGAGATCAATGTTCTGTGGAGTAGGGGGGATGTTCTCACTTTTCATCCAATCTTTAAATCGCTCCAGGTAATGTTTGTAATTACGGATGGTGAGTAGGGAAGAGCCTTTTTCAATTTTCAGGTGACTCAGAAAGTCTTCGATGTAATCATCAAGATTTTGGGACATTACATATTTTATAACATACTATAGGGGATTGTGGAAAGAGCGTTTTCACGATTTTTCAAATTGTGCGACATGATTGAGGGGAGGTGGGTGAGTATCTTTGACAATATTGTTTAATGATACAAATTTATTTCTATCTCTTATTATCTTTCCCTGCATCAACAGTCAAGGATAAGAGGGCAGTATATTCGTGGTGCTATTGGATTCAGCCAGATTTGTGGTTTAGAATGTGAATTTTGATTTTTTTTATATGTTATGACGCAATGCATATTATCAAAATAATGTTAATAACAGGCTTAAATCGATCTTCTGTAATGCGTTTAAACGGGTTTATCTTAACAAGCTAACCTACTAGCCGGCTTCTCTGACTTCCTTTGAGCTTTAATGAATAGCGTCTATGTCGCAAAAGAATTATTGTGCGACATGATGTTATTTTTGTTTCGTCCCTTTTTCATCTTTCCTTTACTTCCCTATCCCTGCCATTGGACAGATAAAATCATAAAAACAAAAACAATAAATGCAGCTAAGGTATATTCTATTGCTACTTTACGCGTTAATTTTTTCTCATTGTAATGATGAACTAACCCTAATAATACGTAATATATTGATACCAGGAACAATGTTGCATAAATTGTTGAGATCGCGTAAAAATTAATTACAATGCTGATTTGAGCAAACACCAGAATACTGACAGCCGTATATAATAGCGTCTTTAATGTAAACTTCTGAGTGAGCTCAAATGACCACAAGAATTGTAATGTAAGTAGTGTTACAATCGTGCAGATTAACAAAACGTTTTCTATTATTTGTAGCCTCAATGATAAGGTAAACCAGAACAGGAAAACTGAGGTTACAAGCGTAATAATATAACAAAATACATTCGCCATTCTTAATAATTGGATGGTACGAATTCCGGCCACATTAAATATATTTTCAGTGAGATAAATTGAGTAAATACTGATCGGTACGGCTGCATATAAAGGCCATCGGTAGATCTTTCGCTCAGGTACGATTGATATAAAGAGTCCTGCGCCAACAGTAAAGAGTACAGGAAGAATGAAAAGTGTAACGTACTCGATTCCGGAAATATCTTCCTTCAATGCGAATATGCTCACCAGGTACGCTGTGGCTGCGTATACAGCTATTACTATTGGTCCGTATAGCTTTAGCATGGAAGGAAAAATAAATGTTGCCAGGGTTATTGCGGCACTGGCGATGATAAATCTTTTACGTTTTGTTAATCGTAAACCTGCTATATTCATATACGAATCATTTTACCATACTTTGTAATTTTCCCGCCCTCTCCCCTCTTTCGAAAAGATTATTACAATAATATAATATTCTGCTTGACAATATCTTCTTTGACTCTGTATTATTTCAGATATGATTCAATCTGCCCTCGTACAAAAAGCTATTAAGGCTGCTTTGCAGTCTGAATGGTCAGACGCAATACAAATTAACCAAGAACTGCTCGAGCAAAACCCTCACGATCTTGAATCGATGAATCGTCTCGCTCGCGCATACCTCGAGTTAGGAGATATTAATAAGTCCAAGAAAACATATAAGGAAGTGTTAACAATTGATCCATATAATGTCATAGCTCTAAAGAATGTTAAGAGATTTCAAGCTATTAAAGGAAGCACCACTGAAATTTCGAACAAAATTGTAAAGTCGCTGAAGACTGCACAAAACTCTTCAGCACATATTACTTTTATAGAAGAACCTGGAAAAACCAAGGTTGTCCAGGTTGTCCGGCCAGCATCTCCTTCAACATTATTTACGCTTCATTCCGGAGAGAAGGCGCTCCTTGTTCCTAAGGCTCGTAGTATACAAATAATGACTGAGGGTAATGTCTATGTTGGAAGGCTTCCGGATGATCTAGCTTTTCAACTGCAGTATTTTATTAAGAATGGAAATACGTACGATGCCTTTATCAAACAAGTTTTACAGAACTCCGTCTACGTATTTATTCGTGAAGTGAAGCGTTCAGAAAAATTTACAAATCGTCCTACCTTCTCCTTAACCAATGATAAGTATATTTCGGCATCACCTGTTAATTTGGAGTCGCCGGATCCGATAGAGGAAGATACTGATGGAAATGAAGAGGATCAGTAGGTCATTAATTTTTCCTGAATCAAGGTAAAAATACGATCATGGGTAATTAAATCCGGTGTTGAATCACTTCTGCGATTTATAAATTGTTCCCATTTATAGGTATCGATGCCACTAATATTGTAATGACTTGGTGTTCGTTTAACTCCGCGGGTAGTCACAAACACTACATTTGGTGTTTTGCTTTTAACAATTATCTGGTGTGCTACTAGCGTATTGCTGATACTATCCGTGTCGTCTATCACTAATTCAGGATTATATAGAGTGGTCCAAAATGAATCCATTGGTACTAATTTGCTGATTAGATCTTCTGGTAATAAAATTGTTGATGGTATATGAAGCATAAACTCCACTTGAGTTGGCATGAATATTATTTCAAGGGTTACTTCGTGTGCTGTAGGGTGCAGTTGTTTTAAAATCGTGTTAAGTATCTGAGGTAAGAACTCTGCCTGTTGCACTAAATAATTTGTGTGTGTTACATCTTTTGAGGATTTCTTGTCGGCTAATTTTGTGTGGCGGAGCTTTCTCATTGAGCTGAGGGTGACGACTGAGGCAGTGAATGTTACCAGAATTACGGTCCACATACCATTATTATACTATAGGCTTGACCATAACGCAAAGTTACTTTGTAGATCCGGTAATGAAGGTAGCGTAATCCTGTCCAAGCACAACGGTAATATCGGACTTAGATTCAGTTGTGGTTACAGTTTCAATTTTAGAATATGGAAGTGATTTGACTATTTTTTGTAATGTAACAGATTGTAACCATTTCTTATCTGATACGATTATTTTTGTCTCAGAGATTGAGGTTTCACTATTGTGCAGATCGATAACAACGCCGCCCATATTCGTGATTATCCGAGATACGCTTCTTGCCAGGCCCTGGGTAGCGGTTGCATTTTCAATTGTGATATTCGCCTTCTCTGTGACTAAATCTTTATTCTCGAAGGCCTTTTTTACATACGCATCCAGTTTATTCTGATCGGTGATGATGGTATCTGTATTATCAACATCTTTTTTTATTACTCCAATTTCATTCTCAAGAATAGATATTGATGTTTTGCTTTCATCAGGAATAGCTTGAATCGTCCGGGATAAACTTAACATATCCCAGCGCGAGGTGTTTCCAGTAAGATTCTTCGTCGTCCAATCAGCATCGAAGGCTAAGCGGAACATTGTTATGGGATTGGTTAACCATTGATGGACTGGTGTATTGGAATCATTATTAAATAGTACATAAATATTTTTGGTACTCACTCCGAAATAATCCGTAAGCGTTTGCTTGACCAACGATAAAGGATTGTTTGGTTTTTCCATTAAGGCAATCTTGTATAGCGATTTCAGTTTAAAGTTATTAAGACCATAAGGAAGGTGAATACTCGTGTTTTCCGGAAGAACCAATTCTTTGACCGTATTATCGTCTTTATCTACTGCGATCAAACGTGCATCGCCAATAAAATTATTGCTGTCGACATTAGTGGTAAAAAAGGCGAACTGAGTATCTTCTATGTAGACTTCTGTTTGCTCTTCAGCCGCAAATGTGGCAATCGGTTTATAAATATCACGCATCGCCCATACACCATATACCAGGATACTAGCGGTAGAAATTATTCCAACCGTTACAAGAAATGTTGTGATACGCTTCTTGACGTGCTTGAGGCTCTTCTTTTTTTTGATGCTTTTTCTTTTCTTTATCATAATCTTTTGGGATGAGTAGTATTTGTATACTCTACGATAGATAAAGATGATTGCGTCTGTCAAATTATTTCGTATAATCTTTGGGTTATACTAATGTAGTATACTAAAAGAATAGTGTTTTAAGGGGGGCGTATGAAATTATTGCAATATGACTACAGCTTTATGATGACAGATGCAGTTGGAGAAACAGGTACCTCTGAAGTGGCACTCTCGCATATACAGAATAAACTTCTTTCCTTTCGTCGATCCGCTTTTGTTAACCCGCAACTTCCTCTAGGGTTTATGGAGTTACCAAAAGATGCGGCAACCGCGGACATTGTTAAAGAGAAAGCACAATTTTATCGTGAGCATTTCGACACGCTTATAGTTCTCGGAATTGGAGGTTCAGATTTAGGAGCGCGAGCTGCTATCTCGGCTTTGCGTAGTCCATTTGCAAATTTCACTAAGTCAGATCAAGGAATGCGGGTATTTTTCCTCGGGGGGAATACAGATCCAGATGAAATAGAAAATGTATTAGGTCTCATTGATTGGACTAAGACAGTGATTAATGTTATCTCAAAGTCCGGCGATACGGTCGAAACGATGTCGACCTTTATCTATTTGAGAGAAGTATTAATTAACGCTGTTGGACGTGAGGCGCATTCCCGTCATATCGTGGCTACGACCGATTTAACTAAAGGCACCTTACGTACAATCGTTAATCGCGAAGGATATGATAGTCTTATTGTTCCTGATTCTGTGGGTGGGCGTTTCTCTGTTCTTTCAGCAGTTGGACTGTTCCCCATTGCTTGTGCCGGACTTGATATCGATGCGCTATTAAAAGGAGCTGCGGAGCTGGCTGAAGTTTATAGATCAGACTCTGATCAACTGAAAGCTGCAGAGCTGTTTGCAGCATTTCACTACATAGGACTTACCGAAAAGAAACAGAATGTGCATGTACTTGTTCCCTACGCCGCGCAGCTTAAAGAAACTGGATTCTGGTTCAGGCAGCTTTGGGCAGAGAGTTTAGGGAAACGCGAAAATCTGGCAGGAGAAGAAGTGTATGTAGGTCCGACTCCTGTTGCAGCGCTTGGCGCAACTGATCAGCATTCACAATTTCAACTCTACTATCATGGACCTTTTGATAAAATTTTTACTTTCATACAAGTAGAGAAATTTAGCACGGAGATTACCGTGCCTGAAGCATTCTCAGATATCGAGGGTATCTCTTACATGTCCGGCATTTCTTTTAACGATGTTATTAACACCGAGCTGAAAGGCTCAGCTCTCGCCCTCTCCGAAAGAGGTCGGCCAAATGGCCGGCTAATCATTCCTGAGCTCTCACCATATTATCTAGGACAGCTATTTCAGTTCTTTGAAATTGCTACCGCCTATATGGGTGAACTGCTTTCTATCAATGCATATGACCAGCCTGCAGTAGAATTGGGCAAACACAATGTATACGCATTATTGCATAGAAAAGGGTTTGAAAGGAGAGAAACTGAACTGGACAATCTGATGCTCAAGTATAATAAAAGAGTGGTATAATTATCCCGTATTAATAGTAAAAAATCGCTATTTTTCGCCTACAATATTATTAGACAAATTATGATCTGGTCTACTAATATATATACATGTCTACGTTACCTGATTTACTCGATGTTAATTTGCTCTCTGAGAAAATTCGTAACGCGCGTAAACTTTCCAATCTTTCCCAGATAGATTTAGCCAATCTTGTAGGAGTGTCTGATAAAGCGATAAGCTCATATGAAGTCGGACGGGCAGTCCCCCCTCTGGATATCTTAAAAAAGATAAGCGCAGTTACCAATAAACCTATCGCTTTCTTTTTTAATGAAGATACCAATAATACTGCCGTAGTTGAAAAAGTTGATAAAATGATTGAGGAGCTTAATGATATCCGGAAAATATTTGGCTAAATCATTACTTTTCCATTGTAACCATTGATATGGTATACTTACTTTGTAATTCTCTCTTTTTAAAATATGAAAACCGTACTCGCTATTGACGATGATGACGCAATTCTCGATCTTTTATCAAATGTGCTCGAGATTGAAGACACGAGTGTTTTGACCGCTTCAAACGCTAAAACAGCACTAAAGCTGGCGAAAAAACATAAACCGGCAGTTATTCTTCTTGATTTAATGATGCCTGAATATGACGGATTTGAATTCTTTACCATTCTCAAACAGATGCCTGAACTGAACCACACCCGGTATATTATGTTTACGGCCCAGGACACGAAAAATAACTTATGGGAAAGCATTGACTTAAGTTTTGATGATTTTATATCAAAACCGTTTGATTTGTCAGAGCTTGAGATCCGTATTCGACATCAGCTTTACAATACTGACAATGTTCGGGTAAGGCGCTAAAGTATGAAGCGGTACAGCTCCTCCGATGTTACTGTGTATGTCCCGATTACTATCATAGAGAAGACACGAGGAATTTTATTTCAGGAAGATCTGCTGAATAATGGGTGTATGCTATTTACTCACTGTAATTGGGTTCACAGTTTTTTCTTGAAAAATCCAATCAAATTGTATTTCCTGGATAGATCTTTAGGTGTAGTACGAATTGTTGCAGATTTTTCTCCTAACCGTCTCTCCCCTATCGTATTTAATGCTTCTTATACAGTTGAAACCGCTATTGATTTTGATTTATTGCATATAGAGAACTTTCCGTCACATTTTAAGCAAGCTCTCAGGACTTGACCGTACGATATCTTTGCTATACTATTGCGTTACACAAATTTTTTGCAATTGAAGTCTACTTTAAATAGAATATGATACAAGTTGATCAGTTATACAAATCCTATGCCGGAACAGAAACGCTTCACGGTATCTCTTTTACTATAAACAAAGGTGAAATCGTCGGTTTCCTTGGTCCAAACGGAGCTGGTAAGACAACAACTATGAGAATCCTTACCGGATATCTCCCTCCTACTGCAGGAAAAGTTAAAATAGCTGGATACGATATAGTTGAAGATTCAATCCATGCTCGGCGGCATATCGGTTATTTGCCTGAACTCGTACCTCTCTATACTGATTTGACCGTTACCGAGTATATTACCTTTTTTGCCCGGATAATGAAGATACCTAAAGTTTCTCTTAAACGTGAAGTTCAGGAAGTTATGGATAAAACAGGACTTACTGGGGTCTCGCGCAAATTGATTGGATCCCTTTCCCGTGGTTATCGTCAGCGTGTTGGTTTAGCTCAGGCCTTAATCGGCAAACCTGAAGTGCTTATTCTTGATGAACCAACTGTTGGACTCGATCCGGTGCAAATTATAGAAATTCGTGAGCTAATAAAAACGCTGGCTAAAAACCAGACTGTTATCCTAAGTACGCATATTTTGCCTGAGGTCAGCCAAATTTGTGATCGTGTGCTCATTATTAATAAAGGCAGTATTGTTGCCGACAGTAATGTGCGGGATCTTACCGCTACTGATAAAACGCGGAATGTTGTTAAATTTGTAGTTGGCGGAAATGGTCAGAAGGCGCTTTCACTTATACAGAATTTTCAGGGAGTAAGCTCCTCAGATCTGAAAACTGCTGATGGTGAAAGTATCCTCACGGTTGAATCGGTAAGGGATATTCGTCAGCCTTTGCTTAAAGATTTAATTGCGCAGGGTGTTGATGTTCTTGAATTTACCGGCGAAAAAGTTGATCTGGAAAGTGTATTTCTCAAACTTGTTACAGAAGAGAAAGGTGCAAAATAAGTATGTTTAGTAATATTACCGCAATATATCGTAAAGAACTTCGATCATACTTTAGCTCTCCCGTGGCGTATATTGTCATTGCAATGTTCTTGTTCTTAGCAGGGTTCTTTTTCTATTCGGCTGTTGTACAGTTTCGAATGGCAACACTTGATGCTCCATTCTCTAATTTAGTAATCATACTTATTTTTTTGATGCCTCTTTTAAGTATGCGTCTTATTTCTGAAGAGAAAAAATCCGGCACTCTGGAATTATTGCTGACACGACCGATTCGTGAGATGGAGATTGTGCTGGGTAAATATTTCGCTGCTGCTACTGTTTTTTTTATTATGCTTTTGCCTACAGCAACATATGGACTCATCCTAAATCAAATTGCTAAGCCTGATTTATACCCTATGCTCACACAATATGCTGCTGTTTTCCTCGTTGGATTGGCTTTCCTTGCAGTAGGGTTATTTGCATCTGCTCTTTCCGAGAACCAAATTGTTTCTGCGGTAATTGCCTTTACTATAATTCTGATCTTGTGGCTTCTAAGTTGGCTCACTAGTAGCCTCGGTGAAGATAATATCATCAGCTATTTTGCAATTTCCAGCCATTTCAACGATTTAATTACTGGTGTTATAGACGCGCGTGACGTTGTTTTCTATATTACTTTTATCTTTTTCTGGCTATTTGTTACAGCAAAAATTATTGATTCTAAGCGATGGGCTTAGTGTTATTTTGAGAATAAGGTGTTTATATGGATTACAAAAAAATTTGGGGAAACATTGCAGGGTTAGGTAGGAAAGGTGGTGCTGGCGCATACCGTGCTGCTACTTCACGTCAGGCTCGTTTTGGAACTAATTCGTTAGTGTCCATTCTCGCTTTTGCGGGTATTCTCATTATTGCAAACCTGATTGTCCGCAACGCTGGTTGGCGTCTGGATACGACAAAGAACAAATTAAATTCACTCTCTCCTGAATCAGTGAAAGTATTAGAGAGTATAAAAAAACCGGTTAAGGTGTATGTTTTTAATCAGGCTAATGCTCAACAGGAAGCAAAAGATCTTCTTAAGCTTTATAGTTCAAAGAATTCAAATATAAAAGTGGAATATGTTGATCCTTATTCTAATCGTTCCTTAGCTGAGCAGTATAAAATAACTCGTGTAGGGACAACCCTCTTCACAATCGATAATCGATCTGAGCAGACTACTAATACTACTGAATCAGATTACACTACTGCATTGCTTAAATTGCAGAATCCTAAAAAAGTTAAAGTTGCTTTCTGGTCTGCTAACGGCGAAAAGAACACAGACGATCCAAGCGACGCAGGGTATAGCACTCTCAAAGAAACGCTTGAGAAGCTTAATTATGAAGTGGTAAAGCAGGACTCTCTAAAGGATTCCCAGATTGCTTCAGATGCAGGAGCGCTTATCATTGCAGGTCCGCAAACTCCCTACGTCAATAAACAGCTTGATATGATTAAATCCTATCTAAGCAGTGGCGGAAAAGCTTTGGTTATGCTTGATGCAACTCGCGGTAATATTAAAACCGGTCTGGAAGATATTCTCGTCTCGTATGGTATAGATGTGAAGCCAGGTATTGTGATCGAGCAGAATCCCGAGCTTTTTTACCGCAGCCCTCTTAATCCGGGAGTAAAAACTTTTGAACCACATCAAATTACTGAGGGGTTGTCCCCTGCTATTTTCGCTGGTGCTGAAGAAGTTAAGGCTGCTGGCAAACTTCCGGATAATGCCACTGTCCAATCGTTAATGAAGAGTTCATCTGACTCATGGTTTGAAGTGTCACCTCTCCAGCTCGATCAAGAACCACAGAAGAATACCTCAAATGGAGATGTTAATGGACCGATTAGTATGGGTGTTGCAATGAACTTTACTGCACCTAAAGATAATAAGGATAATAAATACAAAACACGTTTAGTCGTTCTTGGTGATTCTGATTTGGCCAGCAATGTAATCGTTGCGTATGATCCTAACAAGGAGCTTGTTAACCCCGCTAACCTTGACCTGGTTGTTAATTCAATTAACTGGTTAACTTCGCAAGAAGGCTTGTATAACATTGTTCCTAAAGACAGAACTCCTCCATCGATAACTCTCAGCGATGCACAGCAAAGCCAGGTTATGTATTTAGTACTGGTTGGGATTCCTTTGCTCTCTCTACTTATTGGATTTGTTGTGTGGAGAATGCGACGTCAAAATAGATTAAAGAAATAAGTGTGATTTAAGGAGTGAGTATGTCCCGGTTTCGTTCTACGTTTTTGATTGTAGTTGTATTTGTCGCTTTATTCAGCTACTTCTGGATCTATCAGAAAGATAAAGTACCTCCTGAGCCAGTTTCCGATATCCCTGCGCCTGAAACGTATCAGCTTGCTAATTACTCTGCTGATGACCTTACCGAGATCTCATGGAAATCTGCTTCGTATTCTGCAACAATACAAAATCCCGGAGAACAAAAATGGAAATTAGTTACTCCGGCGCTGCCTGCTGATGAAAAAAAGATTAAAGCATATGCAGACAGTCTGCTCTCCTTGACTGGTAACCGGAAATTGAGCACCAAGGATATATCATTGAACGATGCTGGACTTAGCGCCCCTCTTTTGACGATTAGCATCAAGAAAAAGGACAATTCAACTGATGTTTATAAGGTTGGTTCAAAGACAATCGATGGCGACTATTATTATGTTGCTAAAGATGGCTCAGATGTTATTACCCTCCTTGGTTCGTATGTAATTGATGATCTTAATAAGGACCCTGCAACGCTTAGAGTTGAGCCTTCCAGCTCACCAGCCGCGGCAGGATCTCCTGGTACTGGAGTACCGTTGGGCTCAACTACTCCCCAATCCTAGCTTTTATATAGCCTATAGTATTTACTTTTTAGTACTTTTGTGGTATTATAATAGAGCTCGGTGAATTCAAAGCGGAAATGCACCACTTTATGAAAAAAGAAATTAATCTGGTAGAGGTAGCGAAGCTACCTTCTTTGAGAATATTTTCTCATACGGTGTCAAGTAACCTAAACATTTTCTCGGA
>JALYQM010000023.1 GCA_030855825.1 bacterium | reverse complement strand
GCCAACATTCTAAAAAAGCGATTACTTCTGCGACTGGTAATTTACGAAAATCTATCAGCACCCAAGCTGATATGGGTAGCACGTCTTTAGTTTCTCAAAAAACAATCATTACTCAGTCAGATGAGTTCAGTCACATTTCTCGACGAGAAAAGGTAATCAAACTAAAACAAGCGGTAACACTGACGCAGGAATATACCAATGAAATTATCAGCGAGTTGAATGCTATCAACGAGGAGGTAACAATTACCCGTGATTATGCGGATGCGATTATTCGGACAGTGCGTGGACCACTGTTAGTTTTGAATAAGGACCTCAGAATCATATCAGCCAACGAGGCATTCTATAACGCCTTCAAAGTAGCGCCAAATGATACAGAAAACAGATTGCTTTATGACCTGGGGAATAGGCAATGGAACATTCCAAAGCTTCGCATACTCCTTGAGGAAATTCTTCCTGAGAAGAACACAATTGAGGACTTTGTAGTGGAGCATGACTTTAAGGACATTGGCCAAAAAACCATGCTTTTGAATGCGCGAACCCTACGACAAGGACCAGATAAAACGTCGCTTATTCTGCTTGCCATCGAAGATATTACCGAAAAGAAACGATCCTTAATGTATACTCGCAGTCTCATTGAAGCATCACTCGACCCATTAGTTACTATTAGTCCCGATGGAAAGATAACGGACGTTAATGATGCTACCATAAAAGTTACAGGCATTCCCAAGGAAAATCTGATTGACACTGACTTTTCCAATTACTTCACTGAACCAGAAAAGGCTAGTGAGGGTTATCAGCAAGTGTTCAAGAAAGGTTTTGTAACTGACTATCCACTCACTATACGTCACGCCGACGGTAAAAGGTTGACCGATGTCTTGTATAACGCATCCGTCTATAAAGATGACAAGGATAATGTTCTTGGTATATTTGCTGCAGCACGAGATATTACCGAACGAAAACAATTTGAACAGCAAAAGGATGAGTTTATCGCTATTGCCAGCCACGAACTCAAAACACCAGTAACTAGCATTAAAGGATACACTCAGGTATTACAAAGTAGATTTCAAAAAGAAGGAAATACAAAAGCAGTAGAACTCCTTGCGCGAATGGATGGACAAATCAATAAACTAACGAGCCTTATTGCTGATTTACTTGATGCGACCAAGATAGAAGGCGGTAAGCTCCAATTCCATGAAGGGCTTTTTGACTTTAATGAACTTGTGACAAACATTATCGGTGAGATGCAACAGACAACCACAAAGCATACACTTATTAAAAAACTTGCAACAGCAAAAACAGTCTATGGAGATCGCGACAGAATTGGACAAGTTATTACCAATCTTATTTCCAATGCGATAAAGTATTCTCCTCATACAAAAAAGATTGTGATTACAGCCTTAGGAGACAAAGACAGTATTACGCTCTCTGTACAAGATTTTGGTGTTGGAATACCCAAAGAAAAACAAGCTATGGTCTTTGACCGCTTCTTTCGTGTCAGTGGCTTGAGGGAAGATACCTTTGCAGGTTTAGGACTTGGGTTGTATATTGCAGGAGAAATAGTCAAACGTCACTCTGGTCGTATTTGGGTTGAAAGTGACGGAAAAAAAGGCACAACCTCCTGTTTCAGCTTGCCCATCAAAAAGGGTAGAAGGAGAAATCAGACTAACACACTTGTTGAGGAGGAAATAAAACATGAGTAAAAAGACAATTATGATTGCTGATAATGACCCAGGGATTGTCGATGTGCTTACGTTGATGCTAGAAGATACAGGGTATGAGGTTGAGACTACAGATGATGGACAAACTGTTAAAGATATAAAAGAACACTTACCAGACCTTATCTTACTTGATATTTGGATGGCTGGTTTTGACGGGCGGGATATTTGCAAGTATTTGAAAAGTCAGAAGCTAACAAAGCATATCCCAATTATCATGATTTCGGCAAATAAAGATACTGGGGGAATAGCCAAAGAAGCAGGAGCTGATGATTTCCTTGCAAAACCATTTGAGATGAAAGAGTTCTTGGCAATGGTGGAGAAGTATGTTACCTAGCTATACTGTGAGTGGGTCTTTGTAGCTTTTTAATCTCAATCCACCTTTGTCGCAGTTCTCCGATATAGCGTACGTCCTGAAAAGCTCGAATAATAGGCTCAAAGTCCAGGGTTATACTAGCCCAAAACTCGAGGAGCTTTTTTTACGGTTTTCAATGGTTTTATTCGGATTTTTCAGTTTTCAAACAATTCCAGTGTGTAAAAAAGCATAAATCCTATTTTTAGTATAATAATCTTATGGATTCTAAAAAACCTTTTACTGAAACACCCTTTTTATACTGCCTCATTTGTCTCTTTTAGCCTGGATGTGAGACAATCGTTATAAGGATAAGAAGGTTCTAGACCGTTATTTCCAGCCAATATAATAAGTGAGAGTGACCGTACTCTCTAAATAGCCCGAACTGGCTTGCTAAACGCCTCATTTTTCTTCAAAACATTCGTACCGCAAAAACACTCTGAAACCATGGATATTATAGCTACGGTTCGATGATGTCCGAGGTAACCAGAGGAATCGGATTTGAACGGAAAACTCACCCTCGATTAGATAAGCGGTAATGAGGTTACCGTTTCGTTGTGGATATAGAGTTGTCGATTTAAAATATTGGTTATTTCTCTCTTTTCCTGCATTGTCCCGTTGCGAAAAGCGTAGTTGGCATAATCCATAAGATTGATTGGTTTGTTATCTGGATTAATATCTTGCGCCCACAGAATTTCACCTCTCATCTTCTTATATTCGCCCATACTATATTTCAAAAAGTTATTTAGCTCAAAAAGCTGTGGATGTGCCATATACATAAAGTTAATGTAACGAAGAATTTGTTTTATTAGTTTTTCTTCGGTGATATATGGCTCTGGACAACCGTACTTCTTTTGTCTCGTGCAGTGATAATAAATATGGTATCTGGGTTCAGTATATTTTCGTTTTCTGTATCTATCTTCACCAATAACTAGTGACCTACAGCTTGCACATTTAAATAATTCTTTGAAAGTAAATGTTTTTCCTCCCCATTTTGATTTATTGGGAACAATTAGTTGTTTTTGTACTTGATCGAATATATCTCGAGTAATTAAAGGTTTATATGCACCTTTGTACCAATTACCCCCGCCAATTGGGTATTCGAATTCTCCATAATAGAATGAATTTTTTAACATCAAATAAATTTGGCTTAATGTCACTTTTTTGCCAGTTCTTGTTGTGAGACAAGTATCGAGCCATTTCTTGAGTGTTCTTCCACTATCTCCATCTCTTGCTACTCGTTCAAACATTTCGGCAACAATATGCCCCCTGTCTGGATCTATCACAATATCTTTAACACCTGCAAAAGCTCTATTGTAATACCCTATGGGAGGCATCCCTGGTCGCCAGCCCATCTCACACTTGGCTCGGATACCTCTTTTTACATTAATTCCTTTTTGGTCATTCTCAAGCTTGGCCTGAGAGCAGAGGATCATCAATAAAAACTTTTCATTAGGATTGTTTGAGAAGCTTTGCGAGAAAGTCTTTATTTGTTGTAATTTCCCTTGATCCATCAGGTCGACTATCATGCCAAGATCGCCAGCATTTCGACTCAATCGATCAGGTGCCCATGAAAGTATGCCAGTAAACATTCCATTTCTAATGTCTTCTAGGAGCTTCTTAAAGACTGGTCGTTGTCCTGATTCTTTTGCTGAGTGGCTCTCTCTACGGACTTCCTTAAGTATGAAACCTTCTCTGGTTGCAAGGTCAGTCATTTCCTTAATCTGGGAATCAATAGACATTGCTTGCCGTTCATCATCCTCACTAGATTTTCTGGCGTATAAGCAATAATCGACATTTATTATTGGAGGTATTATTTGATTAGCTGGGGCGGGTATCTTTGCCATTTCAGTGGTCAAGGTACCGCTGTGTCTCGAGGAAGTCCAGGCTCAAAATGCTATATTTTAGCCACAAAAACATGAGCAGGGTAAATATTCTCCATCACTTGAGTTGCTTGAAAAAATCGCAAGAGTCCTAAAAATTAGGATGCCCGATCTCTTTTAACATCCCCAATCCATTATTCATTAAAAAATCTATAATTACCATTTGGATACGTTTCAGCAATTATTAACTGTGGTTCGGATATAAATTCTTCTTCTTGGATTTTTAAAAGTGCATAGACAAGCGCATCCAACATATCATCGTGTGTCTCGTTTGGAAAACCAACAATCTGGCCTATTAATTCTTGTGTTCCAGAAGTGGGAAAGTGTACTCGTTTTTGCTCAAAAAGAGGCGATATAATAGATGCCCTAGTATATTTATCTTGTCCATGGACTTTTGTTCCCTCAACAGGAATACCATTCTCTTGCATATCTTGAATCGCTGCAAGTTGATATCCTACATCTTCGACAACGAAAGTTACCGGATATCCTTTTGGAAATCCCATGTAAAGCTGTAGAGCCGTGGTTGACGTTGCATGTAAAGTGAGACGCCTGTTAATAAATGGTGTGCCAACATAAAATTGTGCCTCTCGCCCTTCCCCATAAACATAAATAGAGACCATAGACGTAAAATCTGAGGTTTCTGTCTGCTTAATGGCGAGATCAACTCCCACTATGACGTATGAAAGATTATCAAATGACGGTAGCATGTCGTAGTGCATAATCCACTCCGGTTTTATTAACTGCTCCTCCGGGGAAATAAGATTGAGCATAAATTCCCGCTCCCATGCGATTCTATTTCCAACCTTCCTTTTTTCACTTTCGACAGCATCCATATCGGGATACTTGCCAAGCCATGTAATCTTACCGTTTTGAACAATCGGTATTTCCATGTATACCCCATCTCTTTGATTTGCCTTAATCTCATTTATTAGGCGACTAGGTAAATCGTCATTATGTAATCTAGTTCCAAGAAATAGGAATCGTGTATAACGATCTCCTAATGCAACAATATCTCCTGTATACCAGTCAAAAAGCTTCTCTCGCCCCTCCTGTTTTTTTACGCTTGCAAGGTCTTCTACGTCGTCGAGAATAATAACGTCTGGTCTGTGTTGTTTGTTTAATAAACCACGAACGCTTTGTTCAGCAGAAGCAACCATAATACGTGCACCATAGTCTTTTAAGACAATAGATGTAGATGACCATTCTTCACTTTCTTCAAATGGACCGCTGTCAGCTTTAAGTAGATCATTATCTTCAAACTGACTTTTTATGTTGTTCATTATTTTTCTTGCTTGATGTTGTGTTTGGGTAATTATGAGAACAAACTTTTTTTGCTGATGACCTGTTACAGCCCAAATAGGATAAAACGAACTAAAAATTGTTGATTTAGCAGATCCTCTAAATGCAAGAATTATTGCCAGCATAATCTTCTCATCTTCAGCAATTGTAAAGAAATCTTCGTGAAAGGGAGCGATGGAATAACTAAGGTACCGAAAAAAATAAATAGCAATAAAGTGTCGAAAGCTTTTATTCGCCAGATCCCTTCGCATTGCAGAATTACGAATAATTCTGGCTGTTTTTTGTTCGTTTAGATTAAAGATATTGTCATTTTCCATCTTTATTTTTTGTTACCATGCTCAACGCTTTAGCGATAAGATTTTCTTCCTCTTGGCTAAGCTTGTATTCATGCTTCAGTTGCCCAGTTAGCTCAACTCTAGTTGCATATAATGGGTGGTGGTGTTTTAGCCAAAAAATAATAGCGGTCATATTCTTATCTTTAATCGCACTCATGAGCTGTGATTCGGCTATGTCATTTACAAGAGCAGATCCTTCGGCAAGCGCGCTATCCGCTTTTGTAGTAAAGTCATGGTCTTCTTGCTTCCAGCGGTAGAATGTTGCGCGACTTATCCCTGTTTTTTCGCAAGCAACCTGAATGATTGGAGTCTTTTTTAATCGTTCAAGAAGTTGCTCTTTATTTTTGTCTGTCTTCATATCTTGACTCCTTTTAGCCCAGTTAGTTTTTCCCAACGTTTTTTGATTACTTCGGCATACACTGGAGACTTCTCCATGATGTAACATCTACGCCTCATCTTGGTCGAAGCGATCAGTGTACTCCCACTTCCTCCGAAGGGTTCAATAATGAGATCCCCACGCTTTGTGAGCATCTTTATATACGGAATGAGAATCTCAACTGGCTTAGTACCAAAGACCACTCCTTGTCCTGAATGCTTTTCATCTGAAGCAACATATTCAATGAAATCAGTTGCTTGGTTTTTCTTTCCTTTTCGATATCCTTCCCAATGTGGCTTGCCAGCAATTGCGTATAAAGCCGTTTCATATTCTTCCTGCAAACCATCAACCTCTTCCGCTAAATTGAATGGGATGTCTTTATCAGGCGATGCTCCAACCATGGCTATGTCATGCTTTGAGAAAAACTTATATTTTGCCGAGAATCCTTGATGCCTATTGGGAAGGTGCCAAACTATCATATTTTTGATTTTCCAATACTTCTCCATCTCTCCCCAGATAGTTCTTAAGTTTTTCCAGTTCTCATAGACAATAATGCTGAAGTGCTCTTTCTGAATCTTTGATATGTTTCCCATCCATTCCTCTGTAAAATTCGGGGGAAGCGTATCTGTTTCGAGGTATCGTCGATCACGTTTTGCACCAAACCCCTCAACTGCCTTGCCATGCTTCTTCTTTCCGTGCAGATAGTCAAGGATATATGGTGGATCGGTAAAGCACATATCAGCCTTCTCGTTTCCCATTAATTTCAAGATATCTTTCTCGACTGTTGAGTCTCCGCACATTAGTTTGTTGTCGCCTAGTTGCCAAACATCTTCTTTTTCGATTTCAATTTGGGTTATATCTAATTTCTCAAGTTCTTTTTGAAGATTGAACTCCTCCGGAACATCCTCTACATTGAATATGTCATCAAGTTCTTCACTTGTGAAGCCAACTTCTGAAAGTAACGATTCGTCTAAATCACTTAGCAGCTCTATGTTCCATTCACCGGCCTCGATATTGCTTCTTAGGTTATACTCTTTGAATTCTTCCTTTGTCAGTTCTCTATTTGGGACACGAACGTCAACCTCCTCGTCACCCCTACCTAAAAGAAGCATTATTTTCATCCTTTGGTGACCCGCAAGGATCTTATTATGTGTATCTATAGCTGGTATTTCTACAAGGTTAAATTTACTTAAGCTTTCTTTTAGTTTTTCCGCCTGTTCTTCGGAAAGCTTTCTGGGATTTAATTCATAGGGAATTAAATCTTTTACTTTTCTTTTTTCTGTGTGCCAATTTAAGTTATTCATAATTTTTTAACAAAAAAGGCGAACCGCAGAAGATTTCATTGCATTGAAATTTTCTAAGATTCGCCTTCTCGCCACCTCCATTGCATTGGGGTGGGTTTTAAATGTATATATACAATAGTACTTTTTAAAAGCCTTGTCAAGAGTTTAGATTGATATAACAGGCTAAATCAAAAGAAATCCTAAGAAAACCGTATAAATCCGGAGGGATACCTTATTGGATACGTCAAGTTTATTTTAAGCAGGGTTGATGAGTGTCAAGAAATATAGTTGACAGGGCAAGCCCTGGTATTGTATAGTTTAGAAATGCATCAAATACAAGAAAAAATCCTTGAGCTGGCAGAAACACAGGATGTCTTATCACTAGGTATTCGTCCCCTAGGGAGATTAATAGGAGTTGACAGACCACAAATCGTAAAGCATCACCTTATCCAGCTTCAGAAGTTGGGATTATTAAAGCCAAAATCACGTGAAGACATACAGCAGTTCTTGCAACACAGCTCAACTTTACAGCCTTCATTTGTCCAAATACCAGTTGTGGGAGCCGCAAATTGCGGTCCTGCTACGTTCTTTGCAGATGAGCACATAGAAAAATATCTTACGATCTCTCACTCACTGCTTAAAAAAAGAGGCAACATTTTTGCACTTGTTGCAAAGGGTAATTCAATGAATAACGCCCGTGTCAACGGCAATGCTCCCATTGAAGACAAAGATTATGTTCTTATTGACGGTGATCAAAGGACTCCAAGCTCAGGTGATTATGTGCTCTCAATTATTGATGATGCAGCCAATATCAAAAAGTACACCCGCACCGAAGACGGGAATATAGCATTAGTTTCTGAGTCAACAGAAAAATTTGCTCCAATATATATTAGCGAGGATGATCGCTTCATGGTTAACGGTAAAGTGATACAAGTCATAAAAGGAGCTCGAAATGCTTGATTCCCAAATAACCCATAGCGATATTGCGTCTTACGCTGATTCAAACATAAATCTGTCTTCTGATAAGGCAAAGGAGTACCGAAATCAAGCTAGTAACCTGAGGGAAAAGCTAGAACGACATATTCAAGAAGATCCGGGTTTTGGATTAGTAAAAATGCTGCATTCTGGTAGCGTAGCAAAAGGCACCGCCCTTAAAGTAATACACGACATGGATGTTGCTGTTTATGTAAAGCAACCACTTGAAGAAAGCGAGGACCAGCTTCTTAACTGGCTGATGGAGAGATTAAGAGAAGCATACTCTAACTTAAAACCTGAGCAATTTTCATGCCCTTCCGGTTCTCATTGCGTAACAGTTTCTTTTAGAAGTACTGGGGGAACTGGCCTGGATGTCGATGTTGTACCTGTAATTATGGACGATAACCCTGATGACTATGGATATTTAGCTACGAAGGATACAGGCGACAGGGTTTTAACTAATATAACTCTTCATTTGGATTTTATTCAAAGAAGGAAAAATGCTCAGCCTCACCACTTCAGGCAGGTTGTACGTTTGATCAAATGGTGGGTTCGTCAACAAAAAATTAATGATGATTCTTTTGGATTTAAATCCCTTATGGTTGAATTAATCTGTGCTCACTTAGCCGACAACGGACTTGATATGTCTGACTATCCTTCCGCGCTTCAAAGGTTTTTTACATATATCGTACGGACTGGGCTAAAAGAACGGATTTCTTTTACAGATTATTATGATGACGATAGCCTTTTTGATGACACCCCTGGCGTTATCCAAATAATCGATCCTGTAAATCCTACAAATAATGTGGCTTTAAAATATGAGGAAGCAGACAGGTTAAAAATTGTTGCGGCGGCAACTGACGCATTAGACGCACTTACAGAAGCACAATTTGCCACAACAAAGCAAAGAGCCCTGGATATGTGGAAGGTTATCTTTGGGCCTTCGTTTGCTTTATGACTATGACAGGAACACATACATTTTCTGAAACGTTTACTTTAACTAATGCAAAATATCTTGCATCAAAAGTTGCATCGGACTTGTTCCAAATGCAGTTATTTTATGGAAGACCAACTGATCAAGAAATTAACGATTATCTGGGGGAGCTTATTATCTTATTATTAGGAGGTTATCTTGATTCTGTAGACTACGGTTTTAGGAGAGACAATAAATGGGTAATTGTTGCCAGTTATTCGGCACACTTTGGAAGTACAAGCTCAACGGATGATAGGTCAGGGGGAGTATATCCAGGAGCAAATATCTCGAGTTCCACTTGGGGTTCTTATTTACGTACAAACTCAAAATTCCACACTCTTTCACAGGAAGAAAAAGATAAAATAGAACAAGATCTTCCAATAAAAAGAAACGGTCAGGCAGAGCCAGGCTTTTATGGTGGAACCTGGGATTGCGGCAAAGATTATTTTAGCGGCGGTACAGGTCTTTTAAGAAAAATGTATAGACCATCTTAATTATGAACGAGCAAAATCTTTTTGAAACTATAGTAGAATTCCCAGACTCAGAATCTAATGGGGAATATGATCAATTGGTTGGTTTAGATGAAATTAAAAACCGACTCATAAAGGAGTCAGCCATTTTGTTAAATCCCGGAGCGCTTTCTGAATGGAGCAAAAGACAACATGGGTCCGTCATACCTTTGGTAAAAACTTTCGAAAATAGACCATCACTTTTTATTTTTGCAGGAGATGTGGGAACTGGAAAAACAACTCTTGCGGAAAACTTTGGGGATAACCTAGCAAGGCAATATAAAATGACTATCACTTTTTATAAATTGAGCCTCAACACTCGCGGATCTGGTACTGTTGGAGAAATGACAACACTTATTTCTTCTGCTTTTGAAGAAGTGAAATCTTATGCCAAAAAACTAAAACAAAACAACGGTAAATACTCGTCCGCCTGTATAATGTTAATAGATGAGGCTGATGCTCTTGCTCAATCACGTGAATTGCAACAAATGCATCATGAGGATCGTGCTGGCGTAAATGCATTAATTCGTGGTATTGATTCTATAACAAAAGCGCACCTTCCAGTTATTACTGTTATGTGTACAAATCGATTAAGCGCTATAGACCCTGCCGTTAGAAGGCGTGCGGCAGCGATTTTTGAATTTGATAGACCTACAAAAGAGCAACTCCTTATTCTTTTTCAAAACCTTTTTAGTGGGGTCGAAATAAAAAGAGAAGAGTTTGAAATGTTACTTGAATTAAGCGGGAAAAACAACGAGAGAGATTATGGATATACTTATTCTGACATTACCCAAAAAATCATTCCATCAATACTCTTAACCTCCTATCCTGATAAGCCAATAAATTTTGAAACTATTGTTAAAGTTATTAAAGATACACCAGCAACAACACCATTCAGCGAATATAAAGGTAAATAAAATGAGCAAAATAAATTTACAAGAGCTATTTAGCAATTTACAAAATGAGCTCCTTGCGAAGCTAAATGTAGGAAAATCAATTTCTCACCCTACTGCTAAAGGTGATGATACAGAACTTAACTGGATTGAAGTATTAAAAAGTCTTCCTTCGCGTTATCAAGTAAATAAAGGGTTTGTTATTGATGCTGAGGGAAATCTGAGTGAGCAAATTGATGCAATCGTGTACGATCGTTATTACTCCCCGCTTTTGCTACGTAAGGACTCCATCTTATACGTGCCTTCGGAAAGTGTCTATGCAGTTTTAGAAGTAAAGCAATCTTTATCTAAGAATAATATTGAGTACGCTGGGGGCAAAATTAAATCTGTTAGAGAATTGAAGCGTACAAGTGCACCTGTAAGACAAATAGATGGCTCGCTCAGGCGTAGAGAACAATTACCACCTATACTCGGAGGAATTTTAACAGTAGAGTCTGAGTGGAATCCACCTTTTGGTGACGCATTTACAGATACTCTTACCATTCTAGATGAAATTTCAAAGCTTGACTTTGGAATTGCCCTAAAACACGGTTCGTTCGACTGTTCATACAAAGAAAATGGAGAGTTAATATTTAAAACAAGTAAATCTGAAGTATCCCTTATTAGTTTTTTCATCAATCTTACAAAGCAGCTGCAATTATTAGGAAACGCACCAGGAATAGATCTTGACGCCTATTATAAATAGATGTGCAGTATCTTCAGAACGAACAATCCTACATAGATCGCTACGATCTCCACACAATTGGGGAGCGTTTGGATACGGTAAAAATGTTCCGAGAGGTTTATCGAAAAAGTTTAATAAGTGACGAACTAAAAGATCTTACCCGAAGAGGAAAAATTAAGAAATCTAAATCTAATACTTAACAGTGTTTTATTTGTTATTAGAGGCAATAGGTACGTTACTTTGGTATAAATAGCCAATATTATATGAAATATAACCAATACAAATTTAAATCAAATGTTTGGCTTTACCCGGGAATGGCTGGCTGGTACTTTGCGACGGTTCCTAAAGACATATCAGCGGACATTAAAAAACAATTCGGAGATATGAAGCGAGGGTGGGGATCATTGCCTGTGAATGTAACTGTTGGCAAAACGAGCTGGATGACTTCAATATTCCCCGAAAAAGAAACGGGTGGATATCTTCTCCCCTTAAAGGCCGATGTTCGAAAGAAAGAGAGTATTGTTGCCGATGTTAAAATCTCTTTACTACTTGAAATCAGAGTGCAATAACTGTCAGCTTAGAGACAGATATTTATTAGTCAATAATCTACAATTGTTTTATGAATGATAAAAGCGAGTTAATTTTTGTCTACAATGCTGATTCTGGAGTATTTGCCGGGATTAAGGATTTGGTTCACAAATCTGTGTCTCCAAAAACTTATGGCTGTAACTTGTGTGGACTAACATATGGCGGTGTATCAATGAAACAGGATTGGAAGCAGTTTATTGAAAGCCTGCCTGTAAAAGTGACATTTCTCCATAAAGACGAATTTGCAAAACAGTATCCGAAATATGCTCTAGCTCAATTTCCTGCTGCGTTTAAAAAAGATGGAGCAATTTTGGACGAGTACCTTTCCGCTGAAGAGATAAATAAGCAAAATACTCTAGAAGATCTTAAGAAATTGGTCGAGACAAAAATATCAAAAGACTAATCTATTCAATAGCAAAGAATGCTCTTTGTAGCCATTCTGGTAATGCTGGATGAATATAGACAGTATCAGTAATTGCCTTAACATAACCATTTGCTTTCATTGCCACAATCGCTTCGTGGATTAGAGTGGATGCATCAGGGCCTACAATATGGACTCCAAGAATCTTCTCTCCTTTTTCATCAACTAACACCTTGGCAAGGCCGTTTGCTTGTAATGCTCCTCCCATACCAGTATCTTTTAGTTCTGCTCTGCCAACTTTATAGGAGATACCTTCTTTTATTAGCTCTTGCTCAGTTTTACCAACTCCGCCGATTTGAGGGGACGAGAAGACAGCGTGTCCAATTGCAAAGTAATCAACGGGAGTTTTGTGATCAGTAAATGCATTTCTTATAGCATAAGAAACTTGCTCATTTGCTGTATGTCTAAAGGGAAGGATGCCTACAATATCACCAAATGAATAGATATCCGAAATATTTGTCTCAAGATATTCATTAACTTTTATATACCCATGATCATCGGTTTCTATTCCTGTTGATTTTACATCTAATACATCGCTATTTGGTTCTCTTCCAGTAACTACGAGTAATTGATCTGCTTCCAGAGAGTTGTTCTTATCTTTAAGTTTTATTGAATACTTGTTGTCCTGATAAGAAACTGCTTCTGCTTCTGTATCAAAAAGAATTTCATGTTTTTTGGCAAATTCATCTGTAAACCATTTGGCTATATCTTCATCTTCATTGCTTAACATAAGCTTGCCACGCACTAAAATAGTAACTTTGGTGCCGAGTGAACCATAAAAGTGAGCAAGTTCCGCAGCAATATATCCGCCACCAATAACTACCAGGTGTTTTGGTTGCGTTTCAAGGCGCAAGGCGCTCGTGCTATCTAAAAATGGGGTGTCTTTTAATCCTGGAATAGGTGGGGTAGTAGGTCTTGTTCCTGCAACGATAAAAATCTTTTCTCCCTCTATTTGTTCATCTCCAACCTGAAGTTTTTTTGGTCCAATGAATTTACCCCGAGTTTTATAGAGTTTCGGATTATCGCTACTTTTGATTGATTGCTCAATTCCATTCGCATTTGCATCAACAATTTCTGAAACCCTTTTAATAATTGAAGAAAAATCAATGCTCTCAATACTGCTGTTAATGCCAAATTTTGCACTATTCCGAATTGTTTCAGCAACATCAGCTGAGTGAATAAGCATTTTAGAGGGGATACAGCCACGATTGAGACAAGTCCCACCTAATGGTCCCTCTTCCACTATCGCGACTGACAATCCTCTTCCAGCAGCCCAGGAAGCCACCTCAAGTCCAGCGCCACTTCCAATGACAATTACATCAAATTTAATCATATCGTTTAAGCTGTCCGGTGCTCCTTTGCGTGGTTCTCTAGCTCAGCTTTTGTTGAAAAACTCGCTCTACACATATTGCATTTAAATGTCTCTTGGGTAGCAGTAGGCTTTTGTTCAGCAGTTACATCTTTTGGCATAGGGTGAGCTGTTTGAGCATGACTCATAACCTCATCCTGAGAGTTGAATGGCGTTCCACACATAGAACATGTATTTGTTTGATTATCCATTTTTATTCACCTCCTTTTTCATTATGAACTTTTTTTATCTGTTTTGTGACAGATTATGCAATCTTCCATATCTGACATGGCTTGTTTAAGTTCTTCATTTGACGGCTCGACAAGAACTTTTCCATCAGGAAATACTATTGTCGGTATTGACTGATATCCGTTATTAATCCTAACAACTTCATCAGCTGCATCCGGGTTTTCATCCAGATTGATGTATTCGTAATCTGCATTATTATCATCTAGAAATTGTTTTGATCTGCGACAATCCGGACACCATGTTGCTCCGTAAAATTTTATCTTCATAACTTTTTAACAATAATCAAAAATAAGTTCACTACTGACCTTTTTTCTGTTCTTCCTCCTTTTCCTTTTTATGGATTGGATTTGAACAATTTTTATCAGTACATTTTTCGATCATTCCAATCGCTTTTCCCATTTTGCACATCATGCAATTATCGTGTTTTCCATGTCCCATCATTTTGATTCGCCTCCTTCCGCTAGTTTAACAAGTTCTTCTCTTGTCGGTTCTCGATCATTGAATGAGAGTATGCTTCGGGCTTGTGGGTTAATAAATGTTGGAGTATATATAAACCCTGTGTCGTAGCCTAACCTTTCGTTATTCTGGTCAATTTCTTTCATATATTCATTCATCAGAATAAATCAATCCTGTTCTTCAATGTTGTGTTTTTTAATTTCATAACCATCTTTTATTAGTACTTCTACAGTATGTTTGACCGCTTCGCAGTGCTCGCAGTTTGCCTTCCATAGTTCAATTAGTTTCTTCATGACTATATTTAACTACATTCATTACTTTTATTCTGTCGCAAAGATGACACTTCTTTGGAATTTATAAAAAACAGGGTTTGCGTAAACTAGATTACTTTATTTAATTCTTCACTAAGCGTATTTTTACTTTGTACCCCAATCATGGTTTTGACCACTTTGCCATTCTTAAAAATAGCTAGAGTTGGTATACTCATAATTCCAAACTTTCCTGCTGCCTGTTGATTTTGATCTACGTCAAGTTTCCCAACTTTCGCTTTTCCATTAAATTCTTCAGCAATTTCTTCAACGATAGGGCCCTGCATCTTGCAAGGAGCACACCATGTTGCCCAAAAATCGACAAGCACCGGAAGCGATGCTTTTTCTACTTCTTCGTTAAAATTACTATCCGTTAAAATAATATTTGACATGTCTATACACCTCCTTCTATTTGTTTTGATGGACATTTTGTATCAGCATATGAACAAAAGACACAACAGTCTCCCTTTGCGGCTTTAATTATTTTGCCGCAATGTACACATTTGTAAAAATACTGACATGCATTGGTTGGCATGGTGGCTGCCTGTTCTTTTTTGCAATATGGACAGGTTAAATTAGTCTGTATTTTAACTTTTTTTATATTATTTATTTTCATAAAGTTCTGTATCAGGATGAAATGCTGCCCAGGCAAACCAGAATAGCCTAATGGGAATAATCTCTTCCCCATTTTGCAAATTAATAACTTTAATCTGTCCTGATTCGAGTTTTTGCAATCTTATTGTTGTATCTCCAACTGTATCTTCAATTACTTGTCTTTTATCAAAAATGCTTTCAGGATAAGCTTTTGATGACCCATTCATCTCTATTCCATAGACTACTGTTTTTATCTGAAGGCTTTTGTTTAATCCCTTTACCCCAAACAGTAATTGATCGTCCTGCTCATAAGTACCATAAGGATACTGATCGTAATTTCTGGTGTATCCTGTATTTCTTGAAAGCACCTGAGTATTGGGATGTTCTTTTTTCCATTCTCCCCAGGTAGTTGTTCCAAGCAGTATTGGTTTCAGTTTTTCATTTCTGCGAGCAGCTGGTCCAACAATTCCCTCACCTGTAATTTGTTGCCAGAGATTGCCTTCATATCGGTCATACATGACAAGATCACTATCATGAAGTTTCCCTGATACGCCAAGTTCTGTTATCACACCGTCTACTTTTCTTTCAAATGCCACCGCTGAACCACAAAGGGGACAAAAGGTAATAGCAATTGGATCACCTGCTATCGAGTCATTCACGATCTCATGCCAATTCATGATTTTCTGAGGATAGGCACGATCTATACCTTTATACGAAATAGTAAAAACAATGTCTGTCTCAGATAACCATGAAGAATCGCTTACAGTCTCAAATGTAGGAGTATTAATTGAAGGAATACAGTCTTGACCGGCACACCCCTGGATCAGATCTTCCAATTTTATTTTTGCTCTAGTGTAATCATTTTGTAAAGATACCTTCCTTATTACAGTTGAACCGGATTTTGCTTTTTGTTGGGAACCAGTATTCTTAAGTCCTTGTAATGAATCATCAACTTTTAATTTACTTTCAAAGTTTGAAGCAAGCTGTGTCCATGATGATGGAAGATGCTGCAGTGTCCACGCTTGTAAAGACCTATCAAGTCCTAAATATATAAACATTGCAGTTACTAATATAATTACGCCAAATATCTGACGAATTCTTTCATTATTTGTTTTGAATATTGTTAATTTCGAAGTAAATTTTTGACCGCCTTTTGCAATGAAATATAAAGGAATTCCAGTTCCTAAAGCATAAGCAAAGGCTATAACAATAGTCCAAACTGAAAATTGATTTACAGCAGCAAGTGTTGCGACGGTGGCAAGTACGGGCCCTATGCAAGGAGTCCATACTACCCCAAGACTAATGCCTGTAAGAAAACCTCCACCAAATCCGTTACTCTGATTTTGTTTTGGTTTTACTTTCCAGTATTTCTCAATAAAAAACTGAACCTTTTCAGAAATTACAGGAAATACCATACTCAAACCAAAAATTACAAGCAATATTACAGCGAAATTTCTAATTGTGTCTGCTGGAATTCCAAACACTTTAACAATTGTTGCAAGAAGTAAAGCCGCGATTGTAAAGCTAACTATCAGCCCTACTATCATTCCTCTTATTCTCCATATTCTCCCATCAATCCCACTTGCAAGAATAATCGGTAAAATCGGCAGAACACAAGGCGAAAAGACTGTTAAGACTCCTGAAATGAATGCAATGGGTATAAGTAAAAATATATTAGTTAATATTTTCTAGCAAATCGCCAAAACTACCAGTTCCTATCCAACGTTTTTCTTCAGTTCCGTTCTTATCAAGTAATACTAATGTGGTCTGCATAGTAACGCCATATTTTGCTTTCATTTCTTTATCTCTATCATAGTCAACTTTTAAAATTGTGATATCTGAAGGTAACTCTGTCGCTTTCTTTTTAATTTCAGCATCTAACTCTGCGCAATTTGAACACCATGTTGTCGCTGCGAAAAACAAAAGGGTTTTTCCATATTTTTGAGAAGAAGTAAAATTTTGAGCTGAGTAGTCTAGATAATTAACCCGATCATATAATACTTGGGGAGCTTTCTCCAAAGCATTTGTTTTTGTTTCTAATCTATTGAATCCATCTTTAAAAAAGATTAGTCCTATTATAACTACAGCTACTATGTATAATGCAATGCCATTAAATGGTTTCATATATTAATTTCTGTATCTACCGTATTTATTATCCTAGGATTAGGAGTAATTTTTGAATAAAACTTTACTCCTAATGCCAGAACAAAAAAGTCATTTCGTAAAAAATGATAAATTTGTCTTATTTTACGTTTGCAAGAATTGATGCTACTCCTTGTCCACCGCTATTCCATCTGGTTATTTCCTCTCCCTTACTATCTACGTAAATGAAAGTATCCTGCATGACAATTGCATACTTTTTCTTGAGATCTGTTGCTGTATCGTAATCGATTTTCATGATAGATACATCTTTTGGAACCTTATCAAAATTTGCTCTGAAGTCCCGATCAGCAGCTTGGCATGACGGACACCATTTTAAAGCAGCAAACCAAATAACAGCTTTGCCATTATTCTCTGTCGCCTTAGCTAAGGCCTCCGATGAATAATCAATATACCGAGTTGATAGAGAAGAAGCGCCAGATGCGCTATCGTCTTTCATCATGGCTTCTTCTTTTTCAAATGAGCCATCAGTCCACATTGACTGTCCCTCGGTTAGTGAAAATTTAGTCCCGTCCTTTTTGGTAACTTCGCCTAAGATAGAAACAATTGTTCCATCTTTTAGGGTGACGTTTTCAGTCATAGGTTTTAAACTATGACCTTCTTCAACCATCATTTTCCCGCTTTTCATAATGTAACCTAGTCCCATCATGGTTTCATCAGTATTCTTATCCTCCATGGATTCCTCATTACTAACTACAGCAGTTTGGGGAGCTTCTTTAGGCGCTTGTTTGCCGTTTAACAGGAAAAATCCTCCCGCAACGACAGCAACTAAAACAATCGCGAGTACTATATATGTTGATTTCATAAATTCACCTCCTTTGTAAATCTAATTTGCTTTCAGAAACACTCGAAAAAAACATTAAAATAGATAACAGATTATGTTTCCGTTTTTTCGATTTTTTCTTGTTTTCAAAAGATAGTTTAGCTAAGTCTTTCTCCAAGGTTTTCTCTCCATCGCAACAGACGTTAATGCCTTTCATTACCATAGAATACGCAATGTTATATGAAAAATCTGTCGCGTGAGAGACAAAATTATTTTAAGAGGCAAATTGAATGAGCTTATTGGGGTCAAACTGGATAGATTTTCCAGTGCGTTTGATTAAGCCCTTTTTTTCAAGTTGGTTGATGAGTGTTGTTACAGTCTGGCGACTGATTCCAAGCATTTGAGAAAGCTCTTCGTGGGTAAATTTTTCTGAAATCTCAAGAATATCTTGAGTTCTAGGTTTACCAAGAGTTAGGAAGAGTTTAATTAACCGCTGAAAAGCGTTATCCGCTGCAACTGAAGACATACGCTTCTCAACTGAAAGCAAACGATTAAAAAGCTGTTTCATTAATTTTTCAGATAAATCCGGGTACTGACTGATCATTGTAAAAAAATTATTTTTTCCAAGTGAGCAGACATAAGAATCAACTGTTGCCTCAACAAATATTTCTGTTGAATCTTCTGAGCCTAAATCTCCGAACAAACTCCCCGGAAGAAGCCTTTCTATTATAGTTTTTTTACCGGATGGAGTAAGTTGATACAATTCTACTTGTCCTGTTTTTACAAGAAATACCTTATCCCGATCGCCGGGCTCAAAGATAACCTCTCTTTTGCCATACTGCTTCATTGCAAAAAGAGCTTCAATATTTTGTAATTTTTCTTTTGCTAACCCTTTAAATAAATCAAGCTGCTGGATATACCATAATTTCTTAGTCATATTCTTATTCTATCAAAATTGCTAAAAAACGTTTAGCCGGACTTATATATCAAACTACATCATGATTACGAAAATGCCTTTTTTATACTGTCTCATTTGTCTCGTTTAGCCTTGATGTGAGACAATCGTTATAAGGATAAGAAGGTTCTAGACCGGACCGCTCAACACCGATATTTTGAGCTTAATTTCCTCTACCCACTCTGGATGTTAGAACTAGATCGCATTGTTTCCTTCGAAATTAGTTTGATATACTTTTAATATGAACATTGATGAATTAAACGAAAATTTAAGTACCTTTGTAGCTGTTGGAAGTATTGACGAAGTTAAGAGGTTTATAGGTGAAGGTGCAGATATTAACTTTAATGATAAGTATGGAGGGAAATATCTTCATACTGCGGCCGAATTTGATGAAGCAGAAATAGCGAAGATTCTTATAGAAAATGGTATCGATATTAATCAAAAAGACTTCTTTCATTCTAATACTCCTTTACATATTGCGGCAGGCAATGGAAGCGCACGTGTTGTTAAGGTACTACTTGAAAATGGTGCGGATAAAGGTATAAAAAATAATTCCGGTCGTACGCCTTTAGATCTGGCTTCCACTGTTAAAGTCCGAGAATTATTATCAGATAGTATTACTCAATCTAATATTTTAAAAAAAGAAATAAGCGATACTAATGATATTTTGCAATCTTTGGATGAGTTAGGTTACTTTCTATTTATTTCAGCGGAAAATCTTGAAAGAGCTAAAGGAAATTTAATTGATAATTTCATCGTAGAGCGCACCTTATCTTGTGGTTTTGATGATGATTTAGTTGCCTTTAACCCTCGTGAATGTTTAGTTGACCCCTGAAAACCTCGCCGAAGGAGATATTGAAAGTGTCTTAGCTCAAATGGCTGGTTTATTGTCTCATGAAGGAGTATCTGTTGCAGAGATTAGAAGTGAAATAAATACCGACACTTGGGATAATGCCTATGATTCATTAGTACAAGTAGTTAATAGCTTACTTGATAAAACAACTTCTGAGGAGCGTTTATTTGCACAAAGTCACTTCGTAAATGACGGTAGCGTAATATTTCTTACAGATAAGTTATATAACTATATTAAATCCTTAAATCTTAAAGAATCTTGGATGCCTCGAAGTAGTTAAAAGAAAATAGGCAGATGAACTTTTTCACTTATTCGAGCACAAGCGGTTCTAACGTCGTCCACGGTGGCCAACACCCTGGATCAGAACCGATGATGTATACTCATATTATGAAATCATTTGACGTATTAAAATCAGAAATTTTAGCTAATCAATTTATTTATAAGTTACGTCTCGAATTTAAGATTGATGAAATTGAGTATTCTCAATTAATAAGATCTTTGTCTGAGCTTTCGCTATTATGGAAATCAGAAAAATTAATTGATAAGCAACTTATGGAAGTGCTTTATGGGCTTCCTTCTGTTATTCGAGAACAAATTAGAGAGGAATATCCTAAAGAACAACAAAACCGACTAATTGAAATGAAAATAAAAATTGATGGTTTAATTCTTGAATGTTTAGATAGTCGTCAAAGTGATTAGATTCGGTATTGAGATATTTTTATTTAATTGAACTAAAGCGGTTCTAACGTCGTCCACGGTGGCCAACACTGATATTTTGAGCTTGAACCCTCCTACACTAATTGTTGATATTAGGGCAGACATACCTATTGATCTGATAAAGTTAACTGTATAATATTGAGTTAAATAACATGAAAGAATTTATTCCTGGGTTTTCTATTATTAAGTATGTGTATCATTTAATGCTAACTTTTGGTCTCACTGCATTGTTCTTTGGTGCAGTAGTTAGTTTTAATCTATTCGTCATTGTTATTCTGGGAATAGCAATTTTCGCGCTAGTTGCCGATCTTTATCTCCTAATACATCAAAAAATTAGTATAAATAATTCAAATCTAGTGTACATCAAGAAAAGTATTTTTAGAGATTCTTCTCGTGAAATAAACTTAGATGAAGTTTCTTCTATTAAACTGTTTGTTCGCCAAGGAAAATATGATTTGACGGAAAGACATAGTCTTGTTTTTAATATAGCGGTTAATAGAGATGAGCCTACACTTTATATAGAAAAACAACAAACTTTGGATCTTAGTTTATGGAGTAACTCTAATATTCAAGAGACAGTTAACTATCTTAAAACATCCTTTCCTTCGATCATTTGGAGCTAAGCATATTACAATATAGTATAAATGCCTTGGTTGATTTGGGTACAAATGGTTCTAACGTCACGCCTTTCACTTCGTTCAGGTCATAAAGGATCTGCGATATCTTCGACCTACGCAGGCTAATTATTTATTATTTTTTGATTTATTAAGTAAGATTTCTAGCTGACTCCTTAAAAAAGGTATATCATTTGTAACTGTCAACCAGACTTGTTCAGTTGCTACTTCATCATACATATGTATTAGTATATCCCTCATTCCAGCAGCTTTTTTCCACTCTATTTCTAAATGCTGATCTCTAAATTCTTGAGGGAGCCGTTTTATTGCTTCACCAATTATTTCCAATCTTCGTATAACAGCATCCTGTAGCTGTTCATCTTCGTCAAAATCTGACCTATTTTTATTCTTAATATATTTTGCAACTGATGCACTACTTTTTATGATATCTTGTAAGTAAATGGAAAAATCTTTCTTCATAGAATTGGTACTTGTTCAGTTAAGATGAAGTCTTTTAACTGAGGTTTAATTGAGGTGTAATTTACAAGATCAATAGGCTTTTTAAGTTTTTCTTCTAAAAGATATTTAAGCTCAGCGACATCAAATAGAGACGTATTAGGAGGGTACTCTATAAGAATATCTACATCGCTATTTTTTGTATTTTCCCCTCTCACATACGAACCGAATAGTGCTGCTTTTTTAATATTTGCCATTTTAAGGATAGGTACTATATTTGATTTAAGGTCTTCAAAAACTGCTTGCTGCATATAGATTTAGTATATCATAGTCGGAATATGTGGTACTATAGATTGCTGAGTACAAATGGTTCCACTGTCGTACCATTCGCTACGCTCTGGCATCTTCGATCCACGATCCCCAACACTTAAAATTTGAGCTTAAAACTGTGTACCTAATTGTAGAAGTTGTCTTCTAAACAAGAATATATTTGTTTATTACGTCAGCTACCCCATCGTGATCTATATCAGGACATACATAGTCTGCTATTTGCTTCAAATCTTCTACAGCATTGCCCATAGCTACTTTTAACCCACAGGCAGAGAGTAAAGGTAAATCGTTATGACTATCGCCTACACCAATGATTCTACTTGGATTAACATTAATAATCTGTGATAAAGTCAGAACGGCATGCTGCTTAGTTGCTCGAATATCTGTGAAGTTTATATCTTGTTTAGTGGGGTCATAGAGTGATACTCGATAAGTCGCAATATCATGTAAATTTGGTAGTGTTTCTAAAATACTATTTATGGTTGCAATTTCAGCTTGATATACCACAAGTACAAATGGTTTATGAGGTTTGTATGCCTCATTAATATCATAATCTGTACCGTTGTCTTGTATCCAGTATCTTATGGAAAATTTTTCTAAATAGTTAGCAATTGTATAAAGACTTTGAGTGCTCATCGAATATTCAGCGAGCATTTTTTTATTATTTGCATCAACGATTTGTGCTCCTCCACTTACAATACAAGGATTAGTTAGTTGGAGATATTCAATTATGTGTTCGATTGACCTATGAGGCCTACCTGTAGCAAGGCATACTTTTACTTTGTCTTTTGCTTGAGTTATTGCGTCTTTAACCTTTTTACTCGGAAGGGCATCTGGTTTTGCAATAAGTGTTTTATCAACATCTAATAGAAGTGCCTCGTAAGTCATTATTCTATTATATCATTGGCTAATTTAGAAACTGGCCATACAAATTATTATTATTAATCTGAGCACAAGCGGCTCTAACGCCATGCCTTTCGCTTCGTTCAGATAACTGCGGTCCACGATCCCCAACCACCCTGGATCAGAACCGAGATTCTTAGTACTTCTTTGAAATACTACTTACTAAGTCGGATTCATTTATTCAAATAGAAAATATAAAGATTTTTGGTCAGATAGATAAAAAAGTGTCAGTATATGATATTGAATCAATACAGCCAGATATCTCAACTCAAATACATTTGGTAAGATATTATAATTCCCTTAGATCACATTTACATAAACTCCTTAATTGGTTCTAACTTCGCCCACGATCCCCAACAATATAAAATTAGCCTCAAATCCTACGGTAAACATTACTACTTAAGATTTGGATTCGAACTATCTCTGGATTTCTATTATAAAAATAGTGATCTTTTTTATTTTTGCACTTTTTCCATGACTGGAAAACTTGAATATATCCGAGAAAGCGCCTTTAGCACCATTTAAAAATTCTATAGTTCCATTTGCTGCACCTGCGTCGCCATGTGTTATGATATTTTCAATAACCAATTCCTTCATGGTATCTTTTAGCATAGTTGGTAACTCACTTTTTATCTTTTCTACACCTTTCATAACTTCTCCACCAATAACTTCCCAGTAAATATCATCATCAAAACTGCTCAATATAGCCTAAGAATTTTTGTTGGCAAATGCTACTATAAAGTCTCTAATGAACTCTTTCTTGGGTGCGTTGCCGCAATCAGTTTCGACAGTTATTTTAACCATATAATCATTATACATTAGGACAAATTTATAAGGTAACAGAGAAAGTACAGATAATTGCTAAACTAGAATTTGTTAATATATCTTTATGAATAATAAGACTTATATAACATGGATAAGTATAGTGGGGATAATAGGTATTCTATTTGGAATTTTTTATGCTTTTTTCGGATTGTCGGGTTTTCCTGCATACAAAGCTCTAATATCAAAGGATGTCATTCTCCCTTGGAGTAATGGTTTATATGGTTCAACTTTTATTGGATTTAGTGTCCTACTTTTATTTGTTGGAAGAATTGCCTTTAAGAAGAATGATACGGAATTAATGAAAGCGCTGCTATACGGGATATATGCATGGCTTATAGTTGAAGCTGCTTTTTCGGTATATTACTCCGTTTATTTTAATGTAGGTGTAGATGTATTATTAGCGGTGGTTTTAGGATACCCCCTAATTAAAGGTATTCAATCTACAAATAAGAAGATATAGAAAGAACAACCGATCCACTGTGTTGTTCGCTAACAGCTAATGACTATTAGGATCTTGTATTAACTTCGGAATTGCCTTTACCCTGTTAAGATTCGAACTATTTAGTATAATTCTTTTATGTATATTACTTATTCTGTTCCTATTTCCATAAAAGGTATTGTTTTTGAAGACGATTGTGTTTGGTTACGACATAATGAACGCAATGAATGGGAACTGCCTGGAGGTAAAATGGATGAAGGTGAACAGCCAGAGCAAACAGTTATAAGAGAAATGAGTGAAGAGCTTGGAATTGAAGTTGAGGTGCAAGATATTATTCAAGCTCATATGTATATAATTCAGAAATCCATTGATGAATCAAAAGGTGTATTAGTTGTTTCTTATTTGTGTAAGATAATTAACAAAACTGGTGATTTTGAGTTAGTTGGTGAAGCTGGCGAATCTAAGTTTAGTAAGTTCTCAATTGAAGAAGTTTCTAAACTAAAAATGCCGGAGTTTTACAAGGAGGCAATTTTGAAAGCGTTTTCAAATTAAAAAGTTCCCTCATAGTCAACTGCTGCCCCTGACTGCTGCTGTAATGGCATCCCCTCCTGCATCAATCTTTCCACCAACTAATCCCCATGTTTCACCTTTTTCGTTCTCGATGATTGTTCCAACTGCATATACTTTGTCAGCCATACTATTTGTTTTTTGCTTGGTTAATTAATTTGAGTATTTTATAGTTTATGAATTCAAAACCTTTGTATTGAAAATCCAATACGAAGAATTGAGAACTAAACATATACTTTAGGAAAACTTTATCCCCTTCATAAAGATTTATTTTATCAAATTCTTCACGATCTACCCATTCAAAATGTCCTTCATTTCCTGAAACAGGCTCCCCTTCAAAATCAGTTGAAGTAAATACTGTTACAATAATATCCGTTTCCCCTGACGCCTGCCCTCTAATGAACAGAATCCCTTTTAACTCAACTGATTTTACATTTACCCCAGATTCTTCAAAGACTTCTCTCTTAGCACACTCTTCAATTTCTTCTCCTAACTCAACATGGCCACCAATTGGCAAATAGATTCCTTGTATATGACGTGTATCGTGTTTTTTCTCTCTTACAAGGAAAAGGACCTTATTATCACGAATTAAATAGACACCAGTTGTTTGCTTTTTCATACTATGATTTTATCATAGCTGTTATAATATTTTCACTATGGATATCCAATTAATTGAATATACAGATAAATATAAAAAACAAGTTATAAAGCTTTTTGAAGACTTTCAAGATTACCTAATTTCTATTGATCCATTAAAAAGACTACGTCGCATGCCAGAATACGGAGAACATATTCTTTCTGAAACCTTGACTGATGCAAACAAACATAAAGGGAAATTCTATTTATTAGTAGAGAATGAAGCCGCTATTGGTTTAGTCGCTGGATTAATTAAGGAACAGACTGATGATGATCTGCTTGGTGCGACTAAGGCTCTGAAGGGAAGAGTCACTCAACTGTATCTTGATGAGAGATACCGTGGTCAAGGGTTAGGCAAGAAACTTATGCTAAAGATTGAGGCATATTTTAAAGAAAATGGCTGTAACTATGTATTGGTTGAAGTGTTTGTTCCTAACGTGGTAGCTCACAGTTTGTATAACAATTTAGGTTTTCAAGATAGAGACATTGATATGATTAAAGAGTTATAGAGATTAGAATGCAATGTCAGGAAAGTCCAATGAAGTATTTACTAATTTAAAGATATTTCCCATGCATGTGAAGAGTCTTTTCTTAACGCTATAGAATCAATGATGAAAGTTCTCGGAGCTTTACGGATAATTATATCTTTAGCTTCTTCTGCCATGTCAGGCTTGGCGTAATTACATAAATTAAGGTGATTCGCAATACAGTCTGTTAATTTAAGACTGTGGTTCTGCTCTAATTCTTTAATATTATTAATATATTCTTCATTTCCGTTCCAGCCTTTTGATGTCAGATAATTGTTTGTATCTTGAAAAAGTTTAAATAAATTATTATCTTGAAAGGTCATTGAAACCCAAGCATGCCCATCAGGGTATTTAGTTGATGGAAGTCTTAATACACTTACTATATCCTGATATTTTACTTGAAATTGTTTTGTTCCTTGCATGAGGTTATCTATGTCATTTTTAAGTATTTCTTCTTCGCTTTGGCTTATATTTACTTTACTTAATGTTATATGCACACTATTGCAACAATCGTGTACCCTGACATTCCAATATTGTAGCACTGTCTCTTGTATTGAAGAATAACTAAGTGAAATACTTAACCTATGAATAAACGAATTTTACTCTTCTTGATTATTTCTATCCTTGTGCTTGGTTTCTCATTTTATATTTACTTTCCACAATCAAAAACTAGTTCGACTGCTGGAAACATACCGCATAGTGATCTTGGGGTAATCTATAGTTATTCTACCTACTCAACTAAAACGCACAGCCCCAGTAAACCGCAGGGATTTATTTCTGATATATCAAATATTCAAAGAACCACGTTTGATATTAGTTTGGCGCCAAGTGTGCATTCTCCCTCATATGCCTATACTGGTAAATTAGATGCGAAAACACTTTCTATTGCATCGAAAGATGCTCCTGTATTTAAACCAATTATTGATTTTTCTCAAACAAAAAATGCCTCTTCTCTCGATACTATCTTTTGGTCTCAAGATGAGAAAATGATTGCATACGAGATACGATTAAACCAGTCCACTGGAAGTGCAAGCGAAGGAACTCTTATAGGAAAAGCAGAGGCGCAATATTATACGGTGTCCAGTACCCAAATTCTTAAACAGTTAAATTAGCTAAATAAGGGACAGCTGGCCAACCATATTTTTTAGCATACTCGTTCGGTGACAGGTTTTTGAGTCCTTCATGTGGTCGGGTATTAT
>JALYQM010000021.1 GCA_030855825.1 bacterium | reverse complement strand
AAGACTTTGAGTTTAGTTTCCAACCTGAGTTAAAGAAAGGAGAAATACTTGAGTTAGCATCATGCAGATTCCTCAGTAAAGGTGACAACGTCATCTTTATCGGTCAACCAGGTACCGGTAAAACCCATCTCTCCATCGCTCTAGGCATTAAGGCCTTAACCTTCGGCTACACCGTCCTCTTTACCAGTGTGCACGACATGATCACCACCTTACAGCAATCCAAAGCTGACCTCACGTACCAGAAAAAACTCGAGCTCTACACCAAACCCGACCTGCTCATCCTTGATGAACTCGGCTACAAAAGTATGGGTGAAACAACGGTTGAAGACTTCTTTGAAATTGTCTCACGTAGATACGAAAAGAAAGCGATGATCATCACTTCAAACAGAGAATTTGCACAGTGGGACAAGATATTTTTAGATAAAACTTTAACTGGCGCAATCATCGACAGAATTATTCATCACTGCCATACCTTTACCATTAAAGGAGACAGTTATCGTTTTAAAGCACGCAACACACAACAAACTCAAGAGAGCACATAGCATTCATATACACAAACCCTACCTCACTACAATTCTCCAACCACACACCACTTAGTACTCCTGTCTTCATAGCTCTTCTAATACTCCGTAACTAATTACGGTATATTGAAAGATATATGAAGAGTTTAGTGCACAATATTATTTTCCAATCCTTGTACTAATTATTTTCCAGTTGACAATAACATACATCGGGAATTTTGAAGTTTATAACAACTTCTCAAGCTGCACTTTAAGAACTGGTAAGTCATCCTGGACAGTATTCCACACTTTCTCTAATTCCAACCCAAAATAATCATGCACTAATTTGTTACGCATCCCGATAATATCTTTCCAAGGAACTTCAGGATTTTCAGAGAGAAAACGAGCGTCAATTTTATTAGCAGCTTCACCGATTATTTCCAAATTACGAAAAACACCATCTTGATCCCATTCAGATTGCAAAAACTCTTCATATGTCATTGAACCTGCATGAGTTTCAATTTTACGAATACAATCAAGCATGTGATGCACAAACACATAATTGTCTTTAGCCATACAAAACCTGCTCATTGCTCAAAATGTAGTGACGAACATACGGATGAAGTCCATTATACGTAAGCAAGTCCACATCTTTCCCTAATAGCTCCTCTAGTTCTCTCTGTACCCTCACCAAACCCAACAAACTCATCTTTTTAGGCGGCTCCACTACTAAATCAATATCGCTCGAATCAGAAAAATCACCACGGGAATACGACCCCACCAAAGCGGCTTTCGTAAAACCATATTTCTTCAGAATAGGCATAATGACTTGTTTAACATTCTGCATATACATGTATTATATAGAATCAATTCAAATCATGTAAACAATCAATAAAAACGTCCCTATAACAACTTAATATCCACAAACGACTGCTGTGGTGCAAACGTCAACATCAAAGCCTCAGCAAAATCTGGAGATCGCCCGCGTTCTTTTTTCAACTCCTCTTTTGGCTGAATCTGCAGCTGCTTATCACTCGACACTTTATACTTAATCCAATTCAACTGTCTCCATTTCTCAGACTTCATGAGCTTTCCTCCATTCATCAGCCACACTCTCGTTTTCCAATACGCCTCAGCTTTAATATTGGCATACTTCTCAGGCTCTGTAGATTTACCTCCAACAGAAATACCATTCACAGGCAATCCTTTTTCCTTTAACCGATCAGTCACACCTCGCCCAATCCCAATATCATCAATAAACACATTTTGCGCCTCAATCTGATTATCTTTCATCAACGATTCAATAATATCCACATTTGACATCGTATCAGTTGATTGATTTTTATGAGCAATCCATGCACAGCGCTCATTGCGCAGAACATACACGTTATAATCTCCACCGCCACCAATATCTACTCCAAGCCTTAACCAATCATCCTCGCCTGTATCAATATCCAACATCTCAGCACGAATTAAATCATTCTCCCGCAATAATACCCGATACCCTTTCCCATCAACCTCATCCTCATCAGGAAACAAACACTCATAGAAAATATCAAAAAATGCTTCCTCACGCATTTCCTCAATAAACTCAGGACTATACCGCCCTTCACTAAGTGCTTGGTGATAATCAATAAATAATTTGAAATACCGATCACCACTCCAAGTACGGTGAAAATGATTCCTATAAAACGGATTCCCAATCTCAAAAAGAAATGTATCTGCATAATCATGCCCACCAAGCATTCGTTTAACAGTCGCATACAAAGGATCATCAATCAGCGACGATTCATCCAATATCAAACGCTTACCACCAAATCCCATCGCGGCTTCAATTGATCGCTTACCATTCTTTGCATCAAGCGTCAGTGTTTTAATTCCACCACCACCTTTAAACGTTAACTCATTTTTAGACCGTTCACGTCGCAACCTGTCCAAAGACTCATTTTTATCAAGCTCCAACGCCTCTGTAAACAGTGCAGCATCAAAACAATGCTCAATACAATACCCCATGATAATATTGGCTTTTTTCTGCGAGGGAGCCAGAATCGAGAAACGTTCACGCTTTACAATCGCACGAAGTAAGACCGCCAAACCAACAGTCAAAGATTTTCCGTATTGAGTAGGAGCAATAACCTGAATACGTTTATGAAGTAAGTAGATAATCGATTCAAATATCTGCTGCTGACCAAGTGAAAACTCAACCGGTTTGCTGTTCACCTTGAAGAGACTTGCGAGTTCTTTCATTGTCGTCAATAATCCTCTCTAACAATTCCAACTCTCGAGATCGTTCAGTTTCATCTTTAAAGCGGTGCACCGGTTCAAATCCGGCCATATCTAAAATACGAAACGCAGCAGCAACACTACCTTTTCTCATTGCACCACGCACCGTAACAAATGCTTCAATCGCACAATCCTTAATTTCTTTCTCAATCGTCTTAAATAATTCATCAGACTCTTTAATCTTCTGTTTTTCTTTCCACCGATACGCACTGTAGCAAATACCTTTTTTATGAAACCAATCCTTCACCGTTGATTCTTTAACATTCAACTGGCGTGCGATCACACGATACTTCAATCGCTCAAGTTTCATATCCACCGCCTTGCGATAAATCAACTCGAGTTGGTCATACGGATTTTGGTTGGGAATTGTTGGCAGTTGTTGGTTATTTTCCATAAAAATTACGCTCTCCCGTAATACACATCCAAAACATTTTTCTTAATACTTCTAGCAACCGCCTCCATCATCTTTGGCATCACTGCATTACCAATCCGAGCCCATTGATCCTCAAACTTCCCGACAAATTGAAAGTCATCCGGAAAACTTGCTAGACGCTTAATCTCATCAATACTCAATAATCGTTTGCGATAGGGATGCATCAAACACGTATAACTCAACCCAACACTTTTCGTGATTGTCGGGCACGGCTTGTGCCAGGAAATTTTGACATGATTAAAATATTTATTTGGGTAAACAGCACTCCCTTGCTCGCCTGGTCGCAGTAAATCCCACAATGTGTCATTCATTCCACGAGGCGCAAGCTCTGGATACGGCACATCAATAAACTCTGCAATCACATCTTTCACTGGAATAACCTTAAGATTTGGTAGTGGAAAAGTTGGCTCAATTCCAATATCTTCACGAACACCAATAAAAAACAACCGCTGTCGGGATTGTGGCACCTGATAATATTTCGCATTCAATAGTTTTACTTTCACGATATATCCGCAGCTTTTCAGAGTTCGTAAAATCTCCTTAAAAGTACCACGCATCTTTCCTTTCACCATTCCCGACACATTCTCCATCACAAACACTTTCGGCTGTAATCCTTTGATCAAATCAACATATGCTTCAAAGAGTCTATTTCTGGGATCATTTATTTTCCTCCTCCCAGCAGTAGAAAATCCCTGACAAGGAGGCGAACCATCAAACACATCAAGTTCACCCACTTTGAGTCCCGTAAACTCCAAAATCTCTTGCGCCGATACAGTCGTAATATCACGCAACCACACTGGCACTTCAGGAAAATTGAGACGAAAGGTCTCGACTGCATTTTCATCAAAATCTATTGCTAAAAGTTCATGAAATTCCGCTAGTTTATATCCCAAAGAACTGCCCCCACAACCAGCAAATGTCGAAACAACTGTATACTTGTTACCACTCATAACCACATTTCGGACACTTGTTCGTTGTTTCAAGCGTCTCGTCATACTCCTTTTCATCTGCTTTTTGTGATCTCGTAAGTAAGATACCTGCTTGTAATGGTTCTTTGACATCAAGTGCATAATCATTCCAATCAATATCATAGTCACTCATCATGTCAGTTAGCTCGTCTTCAAGGTAAAAGCCTGCTCGATCATTGTCCGAAAGCGCAAATTCCAGCATCTCATCTTCATCTTTCGGATGAACAACCGACACCCACACATATTTAAATCCATCAACAATTTTTTGAGACAGTTCCTCAGTTGGAGTACCATCAAAAACTGAATCAGGATAAAAACGGGAATAAATAAACTCCAGATCACGAGGTCTATAACTTTTCTGTAAATATTCAAGCATCTGAGCAGTAGTAAATTTTGACAAAACCTGAATCCGGCGAAACCGCATATTACCACCAAGCACTGTTCCATTTTCCATAACAATGAATGGTTTATACTGTCCAAGCTTAATAAGCTGCTTATCCAGGCGAGCAGCCCCTGACTCAGTAATATCGCGTGGATTTTGATCCCACTCATGAAGCTGTGAAATATTCCAATAGGCTGATTGACCGGACACACCTAACTTATCTTTTTCGCTCATATCTTTTTGCAAACTCATACGCTTTCTTTTTCAATCGAATTCTCATTCGAGGCACTATTCGATGAATAGCCATCAAGCTCACTTGCAGCGTGCGAGCCACTTCCTTTCGTGTAAAACCTTCTGCTAATAACTGCGCGACTGTTTGCTGTCGTCGGGTTAAACAATTCAGCAAATAGCCATCAACTCCCAAAGAATAATTTGTTTCTGATTCAAAACCATTATCATTAGGATCAAGTCCTACTTCTTCAAGTTTTGAAATTGAAACTTCGCTAATATATACCTTCTGCATTATGTATGGTCTTTTCATAAAACTTATACATTTCCCCATAACTGCTAATACGCTTTACCGCAGTCAGAGCAATAGGCAATCTTCCAGGAGTATTCTTCGATTTCTCCGCCACACTCGTCACAACGACCGCACCATGACCACCACCATTTTTGAAAAACAATTTTAAAATCCTGATACAACTTATGCATAAAATTTTGCGGTCTCCTCGATGTAATGTTGATGTTCACGTTCTAAGGCTTCCATATCAGTAATAGGCTCAGCAGGTGTTTTACGTTTACCAAAATCCTTGTTGAGCCACTGATGCAAAGTAGCCTTGTAGTTGTGATACCGTTTGCCTTTAGACTGACAGTAAAAAACTATCTTTTCGGCAACTCCGGCTACCTGGTCATCGCTTGCAGCGTAAATACGCACAAACTCGTCAAGGTCCTCGCGCGGCAAATTGGTAAGATAGGCAATAGTTTTAGTTGAGGATTCGTCCTTCTCCTTTTCCCCCAACACCCCTTTATCCTCTTCAGTTATTTTTTCTGGTATGGGTATAGGAGAGGATTCCGAGAGGTTAGCAACCTCTTCGGAACCTCTTAACAACCTCTCAAAATGGTCTTTAATTTCTTGGGGAATAGCTGCAATTTCTTGCTGTTTTGCAGCATTGATCTTCTCATTACCTTTATAGTCCAAATATGCATACGTATGATTGTGGTAAATCCAACTGTTATAAAAGAAGACCCATCGCAGTTGCTCTAATTCATGTTTACCGGTCTCCAGATGCTTCACATCTAAACCTGTATCAAAGCGTACTTGCCGCTCCGGCAAATACACATACTGGGTAAGCTTGATATGCTGATTATTGATCAAATATGAAAACAACAATTTAGTCATAGGATTGCATTCAGCAAATCCTTCATGCATCCAAAAATCAGGAGAGACCATTCGACCTTTCATCGATAGCACCCCCATCGGTAAAAGTAGAAAAGTAAAAAAAAGACTATGTAGGTGAGCGAAAACGTCACGAACATAGTCCGGTAAAATACTACTTTGCTTTTATAATCGTTACTTTTTTTCTTTTGGGCAGATAGAAACATATATTCTCCAACTAGTGCTGAGGTCGCCTCTCAACACCGACTAAGATATATAAATAGATAGGTTCACCATCAATGTGTCGCATCAATGTGTCGCATCAATATTTGCTTGGTATAAATTTCAGTAATCAATTCAGTTTTTCGTAACGTGATAAACGATTGTTCTTGCATAAAATCCTTTCGTAAAACTTCCCAAAGCGGCGTTAGGTACATGCCGGACACTTAGTGCCCAACAAACTGTGCGCTCGCCCTAGGAAGCGTTTTAATTTTTCGTATATGCTTACACTCACTAATCTGATGCTCATGAAAGAGAAAATGCGGACAACTACAACGAAATCCCTGTGGTGTGAGCCGTACACCATACTTCTTTCTCGGATCATGATCGCTTTGCACATAAATAATCGTCATAACGGCAGTAGGGACAATTCATATAAAAGCAGTAGCGCGAAGGACCACTGCCTCTATAGTCAAAGTCTCCTTCCTCCAAAACTTCTAAACCTCGTAATATCCATCTCAAAGCCTCATCACGATGATCTTGCGTGATATTCATATTGAAGGCCTTAATATTCCTCAAATCACGCGTACAGGTAATCATCCAAACTTCCTCAAATTGAGGATTAGCCAGTGCATACACTTTCCACTGCATCAGATCGTTAAACCGCTTCAAGTTCCAGGGCGTGGAGCTGGTCTTTATCTCTAAAAACCGATTGTTCTTCGGATCTTTCCCATCAAAAAATCCGTGCAAGTTGTACTCCCCATTAATCTGATAGAAAAACTCCATTTGCTTATCGCGGTCAACTTCTTCTACCTGCGGAAAGGTCACTGTTAAGCCCTGTAACCGCTCATCATATTTTTTGCCCGATACATGCTGCTGAATAATCCGATGCGCATCCCGCCCTTCCTCCATTTGAAACGTACTGAATGTTTCAAGCCCCATCTGCTTACACATCCAGGTATGCGGTTCATTAATTAAGGCATTGAGAGTGGAATAGGAGAGCAAAATCATACCGCCTCTCCTTTGGACAGCGCTTTTACTAACACGTAATGAGTAATACTTAAGCCAGGCACTTCAGCACCGGCTTCATGCAAACGTTTCAGTACATCAGTATCAACCGCTTGCTTCACCGCACCTAATTCCAATGCCTGCTTCAACGAAGTTTTGAAACTGACACGAGTGGCTTTCGTCACTCCGTATCCGTTCACAACCTTGCCTCTAATATTTTCGTCATCCAATCGGGAAAGTAATTCCTCTTTAGCAATAGTCATCGCTGATTCAACATCATCCTTCATGTGTTGGAATCGGACATAATATTCAACCAACTCTTCCATCGACATCTCTATAAGATTTGGTACAGACGTAGTAAGCTGAGCTTTAATTGATTTAGACTTTCTAACTGGTACGGTAGTTACTTGAATGTGTTCCATTATTTATTTCCTTTCTTTGCAGACTGCGCTGCTTGTTGTGCTAAAAATTCACGGGCTTGTCGCTGAGTCATTGATTCACTATCAATCTCAATACCTGCTTTTTGCGCTAAAGTGCTAACACTTTTCTTTTGAGCATCAGTTGCCGGGTCATTATCAGTAGGGCTTTCAGGAAGCGTGACGGACAAAGTTTCAGGTGCAGAATTAGCACCATTCAAGACTTCAATTTCTGCATCTTCATACACACCGGAAAATAGTTCAGGAAAGGCCATTGTGAGAACCTGACTAAGTGGGACTTTCTTAATCATCGTTTCAGGTTTTGTGCTCCAAATAGCATTGTTCTGTCTGTACTCACTTAAAGCGACAGTAACAACAAATTCCTGCTCAACATCAGTGCGTCGAACAGTAGCTGTAGCACCCCAAAGTTCACCGCCCTCCCAAGGTTGAGCGAGACGATATGAACCATTTTCAGTTTTAATGCGATAGATTGGTTCGGATTTGTAATATGAAAGATTGCCGGTCTCTTTTGCCAAACGCAATTTTCCGTCTTTCGCAATAATCGTCACCATCTGACCGTCTTTATTCTGATAGGCAAAAATCTCGTTATTCAAAGGATCAAGCCCAAGACGATGCGCTTTGTACATAAACAAAAGCAATTGTTTGTCTGATAAACTTGGTGCTATTGTTTCCCGAATAAACTGTAATTGCTCTTTAGATAACGCCTGCTGAATTTGTCCCAGGTAGGAAAAGTTCGCAAACGTTAAAGCCTGTGTTTGTTCTTTTTTAGATGTTTTATCTGTTTGTGTCATATAAACTCCTGTTGTATAAATTAATTAAATTTGATACAGTATTTGTGCAATCAAATAACGGTCTTAGTTTTTCGCTAAGGCCTTTTTTGTATCCTCTTTCTCGCTAATAAATTTTTGCCATTCAACATATCTCTGCTTAAACTTAATAATTTGAGCGAGTTTAGCGATGGAAACATCAATATCCGTACCCAGCGTTTGTAATTCACCCAAGGGGTTAAATAACGGATTATCTGAAGACAATTGATGTTTCATGCCGAAGATTCTATTTTCAATTCGGGAAATATCACTGTGTAAGTTTGATCTGAGATAATCTATTTCCAACTGAAAATATTTAGTAAAGTCATCAGTTATCTTTAATGACTTAAACAGCTCACCGTTATATGCCTCATATCTGCGAATTCGACTTGTTTTATTGGAACGAACACTAATCAGTTGATCCTTATAATCCTCATACAGCACATCCTTACCAAACTTCGCCGTTAAAAAGAGTGGCAGATCACAATCTTCTTCAAGATACGCAAACTCTCCCTTTACATAACTGAACGAACTGACCTTGTCTGCAATCCCTAGAGACTTCAGCTCCTCAATCGAAACTTTAAGCCATCCATGCCCTGGATCAGTAAAATATTTGTATTTCATAAAAACCTCCTTTCTTTTAAAAAAACTAATAATCTTCTGGGTACAAAATCGTGAAAGCATCACCATCCTCGATCACCCATACATCATCGCCATTCATCTTTGTGACAAATATGTCATCAGAAATTTTTCCTTGGTTTCGAGCAGTCACATACTCATTCCAAATCTCCATAATGCCAGCCAAAGAAATACCTTCCATAACGTGAGCAGTTGCGACAATCGGCTTATTACCTGAAAGTTCGGGCCATCGGCTTTCGAATACTTTGGCCAATACTCCATCAGCAATAGCTTGTTTCAACGAATATTCGCTAATAACCACTACATCATCCATGCGCAAGATCACCTCCCTTCACAGAAAAAACCTCGGCGCCACTACTAGCGTAGTAAGTCCGAGGCTGTAATTTTTTCTTTGGAAAGCGTGTACAAACAGCCTGCTTAGTAACGCCCAAACAGTTAGCAATATCTTGCTGAGTAATACCGCGCTTATAGCAAAGCTGCACAATCTTTCGTAAATCCGTTTGGTAATAATTGATGAGAGGTTTTAAAACTTCGCTCAAGTGTTTACTTTTTTGAGCGTCATGCGATATGATTCGCTGATTATTCTTGTCCATACAAAAAATCCCCATTTGCGCAATGCAAATAGGGAATGAACAAGAATCTTACCTAAAGGATAGGTTTTTAATTTAAAATGTGGGCATTTGAGGACTCGAACCTCAGACCTCGGTCTTATCAGGACCGCGCTCTAACCACCTGAGCTAAACGCCCATTTAAGGGACTATCACTATTGTTAATGTCTTCAAACGAGCGACTCGTACTAAAGACCTCGGTCTTATCAGGACCGCGCTCTAACCACCTGAGCTAATCGCCCGATTTTACCTTAATGTGACCATATCAGTCCAAAATCGTCCTGAGCATACATTGCTCAGGGCAAAACCACCAGGTTCGGAACACTGCATCCGATTATATCCCATTCACCCCATTTCTGTCGATACTGTCCATATTCCTGTCAAATCCCCGGCCAATAAGCCACCATAAGTGTACAAGCGCAACAATTGAAGCAGGATTAAAAAATAGCGTACAAAGCACCCCCGCCAGAAGCACTACCATCAGCACGTCTTTTACTTGAATAAACCGGTAAAACGAATAACAGATAAGCACTAGGAATACCCCTAAACCAATCAATCCTCCCTGAACCCACCAGTCAAGCAAAATATTATGCGAACTATCCACATACTCGTAGCGCAAAGTATTTTCGACCTTAACAGCAGCACGATACAACGAAGTTTCGACCGATCCGAAACCGTTGCCAATTATTGGGCTGGCACTCCCTGCAACCGCTGCCGTTAGCCAAATCTCTCCCCTGTTTTCCCAAGTCCGATCCCGCTCCAGTAACGGTACGACACTACACGCTAAAATAATTCCAAACACAGCAGGAACACTCAGTGCAAACTTTTTAGGCACGCAAAAATAGGCAAACAATAAAATAGACTGTACACCAAAACCAAGCATTCCCGAACGTGATCCGGAAAGCCACAGCAATAGTAAAGCCATAATAACTACACCAACGCGCAGCGCCACTTTACGGTAAGGGTGTGAAATTGGAATTAAAAAAGCCCAGGGCCATATAAAGATAATCGCCTCAGCGAGCATATTAGGTTCACCCAGTAATGCAATCGCACGGCCTGAAATATTCGCATCCAAAAGCAACGTCAGTACGGTTGTGGCTACAAGCGTCGCCAACCCAGCAAAATAATAAACCCTGGTCGGCTTGAAAAAGGAGGCAATAAAAGAAAAACAGAGTAACAATATTAGTAAAAACGTTCCCTGAAATCTAAAAATATTGCCCCACAATATCGCAGGAGAATTAAAGAGAAGTAGATGAAGACATAAAAGGAAAATCAATATTCCCGTAAAAATAAAATACATTCGCCCCGGAAAGGTAGGCCTGTACTTAAAAATATAAATAGCAGCAAGGATAAACAAACCAAGAAACATCAGCTGCGCAGCGACTAGTTTTGGAGTCTCATACATCGAAACACCAAACCGGTAGACAACAAACTGAAGTCCAAAAAGCAGCAAAATAAATAGTGTATGAATAAGCGAGCGGATCATACTAATAGTATACGCGATGGGGCAGAGATTCCATTATCGAAGCAATCGATTCATCTGTTATGGCATCAGGAGTTATATCGCATTGTTCAAAAATCTGGCTTTCTATTTGCTCTAAACACTGCATTCCCCGAGTAAACAACGCTTCCCCACCAGAATTGTTCTTATTTGCTAAATATCTTTTTCTGCCTTCCTCGAGCCGTTCCTTCATCGGAGCTATTCCTGTCGGTGTCACCCGCTCATCACTATATTCAGCAATTTTATGTTCCCAAACATCACTCTTCAAAATTTTCTCAGCATAAGCAAAACCAAACTCACGGATAAAGGTACGTGCCGGCTCACGCACACCAATCTCCCCCGCAATTAAAATCGTAGCTTTCGATTCATCACTACCATATTTTTGTACAAACTCATCTTTAACCTTTTGCCAGTACTCAACTCCCTCAGGCTGAAAATCCTCCGGACGATATGACATATTAAACTTAATAATATTTCCCATATCGTGCAATAAACACGCTGTAACAACCGAATCCTGATCGACCGCAATTCGCATATTACGACAAATCAATTCCCCTACTGCCGCTACGCGGTACATATGCGTCTGTAAATTGGGCAAAATTCGGTATTCAGTATACAGATCTGAGATAGTCATTATGGTGAAGTCCTCTTCACTTGATTATACCATTGGAAAAAGTAAAATAAGTACATGAATACACAAATCGAACTGCATCAGGTCCAGGCGACAATTCTTCGCGAATTACTCTTCAAACCAACCGCACGCTTTACCGATTTAAATATTAAAGAGCTCACGAGTGATCATTTTACCTTTCATATCACTAAACTCGTTGAAGCCGGCCTTGTAAAAAAAACTGACGATGGCAAATACACGCTTTCAACAATCGGTAAAGAATTTGCCAATAGACTGGATACAGATATCGCTAAAATTGAGCGCCAACCAAAAATAGCAGTAGCCATAATCGGCGTTCGAGTACACAACGGCGAAAAACAATATTTAATTCAGAAACGCCTCAAGCAACCATATTATGGCTTCCACGGTGTGGTTACCGGCAAAATTCGCTGGGGAGATACATTATTTGAAACAGCAGCCAGAGAACTTGATGAAGAAGCCGGGCTACAGGCAGAATTTACGCTAAAAGGGATCAAACATAAAATGGACTATAGTCCAACCGAAGGAATTCTCGAAGATAAATTTTTTATGGTCTGCATTGGGGAAAATTGCACCGGTACGCTCAAGGAAACATTTGAAGGTGGTCAGAATATGTGGTTGAGCCGTGAACAGGTAGATAATTTGCCTGATCAATTCCCGGATCTTTCTATGTTATTTGAATTTCTCAACAGCGAAACTATCATCTTTAATGAAACGAAGTATACCGTCGAAAAATATTAAATCACACCCCGGTCTTTGAAACTAAAATACTCATGCCGCGACACAATAACATGGTCAACCACTTCAATCCCCAATATCTTCCCGGCGTCCATTAATCGCTTGGTAATATCTATATCCTCATCAGAAGGCGTGCAGTCGCCCGACGGATGATTGTGTGAAAGTATCACCTGTGCTGCATGTCGCCGTATCGCTGCTTCGAATGTTTCGCGCGGATGAATTAAATTAGCATTCAAAATCCCCACGCCTATCGTATCCGAACCAAGATACCGGTTGCGGATATCAAAAGATAAAACAACAAAATGTTCTTTTGCTTCCTGGGCAATAGTCGCCCTGACAATCTTGTATACATCCAGGGGGCGCATCACCACCATTGCATTGGCAACCGCATCACCATTTCGAACCCGCCGTGCAATCTCCATACAGGCTTTAAGCTGTGTCGCCTTAGCGGGTCCCAACCCGCGCATCGCCATTAAGTCGGCCAACGAGGCATTTAAAACACCAGTCAGCGAACCAAATTGGGATAATAATTTTTGGGAAGTAATAAACACCGATTCACCACGCAAACCGGAGCCAAGTACCAAAGCAAGCAGTTCGGTAGCAGAAAGAACTTCAGCTCCGTACGATACCATCCGTTCGCGTGGGCGTTCAGCATGCGGCATGTCGTGGATAGTAAATCCATGGCTCGAGTTAGGTAGAGTTGCCATATATAAAGCTTAACGCTTTTTAAACATAATTGCAAAACCGATCACAATCAAAATCAACGGCCACAAACGATCAAAATTAAAGATGGAAAGTAAATCAAAATTGCGCAGCAGAAGCATTATGCCGATCGCGATAGCCAGAATAGCCAACCACGACTGACGCGTCTCCATCCGATCATTCTTTGTTCCCCGAAACTCATCCACCACATCAATAGCCTTAGCTTTCATTTCACTCACCGTATTACGCAAATTCTCCCGGGAAAAAGTATCAACCACCGGATGCTCAGGAATAATCAGCCAAAGCACGATATACAGCACAATCCCCGCCCCGCTCATAAAAAAGGCCAGGACAAACAAAGCCCGCACCACCATTGGATCGATATCAAAATAGTCAGCCAAGCCGGCGCAAACCCCGGCGATGACACGATTGGTAGTGGAGCGGTACAGTTTTTCATTTGGCATAAGTAAAGCTATTATAGCACTTAAACGGAAATTGTTAACGGATTCTCGTCACCAATTAAACATTGAAACGATATCTTCGATTGCTTGACTAATCCTACCAATTATGCCTCGTCTTTCAAGAATCTTTGGTTGCTCAGGAAGCATATCAGCAATTTCCTGCTCGCGTGGTAATTTTTGAGTATATAAATATTCACTAATTAGTTTTTCTATCTTTTCAGAAGGTATGTTCTCTTCTTCGGATAATTTTCTCAATGTCTTTGAGCGTTCGCTTAACCAAAACGCGCTAAAGGCACTCTCGACATCCTCAGCGTTTTTAAGCTTAGGCAAATTTTCTTCAATAAATTTCTTTATTAATTCTTTTTTCTTTCTTAGTTGAACATCACGATCAAAGAGTTTTAATATTTCTTCTATTTTCTTTTCGCGAGCTGACTGAGAGCTAATATTTTTCAAGCCAGCAATAAGTTGAAGTATATAATCAAAATCTATGATATCTCGAATAGTTAATTCTAGCTCAAAGTCAATTTGGTCAAGAATTGATTCAGACTCATTGTCATGATTTTTTCGTTCATCATGAATGTCTAAATATTTGCTTTGATAATCATAAAATTCTTGCTCTGAAATACCAAGTTCATCAAATGAAAAGTCGGCAAAAGTTTCGAGTGAGGACTTAATTCGAAGTAAGTCACGGAACGTTTTAACAAAAACTGCTTTTTCCTCTTCTCCCTTCAATTCATCAACAGAACCAACAGTGGGAGTCTTCTCTCGCAGCATGGTTAGCTTATTCTTAAAATCTATTTTCTGTTCTTCATATGGTTTCTTAAATACAATTTCCTTAGCATTTTCATCTCCAAATAAAGCCAAAGCCTTATCAGTAGCTTCTTTCAAATTACGAAATGAAACAATATTTCCATGAGGTTTATCTGAATTTAATAGTCTGTTAGTACGAGAGTATGCTTGAATTAGACCATGGTATTTTAAGTTTTTATCTACATACAATGTATTGAGACGTGAGCTATCAAATCCAGTAAGATACATATTAACTACCAGGACTAGGTCAACCTCTTTATTTTTTATCCTTTCTTGTAGATTTTTATAATAGTCGTAAAACCTATCTGTAGAATAGTTTGTGTTATATAACTGATTATAATCTTTTATACAGTTCTCAAGGAACTCACGAGATTGCAGATTACCCTGAGTACCTTCACCAGCAAAGACATCAACATCTAGCATATCGGAGCTCTCATCCTCATTTGCCTGATAAGTAAATATTGTTGCAATCCTAAAATCTTCTGGTTTGCGAGATTTAAATAATTGATAGTATTTCTTTAATACTTCAACACTCGGAGTTGCAAAAAAAGCATTGTATTTGCCATTTTTTGTTTTTCGCCTCCAATCTGCCAACACATAGTCAGTAATCTTTTTTAACCGATCATCACTTTCAAGAACCTCTTTAGTATTAATCCCCTCAATAAGAGCATCTGCAAATATATCTGCATCCAATGTATCCGAATCTTTTTGCTTATATCTCCCTACATACTCTACTGCAAAACCTAACACATTATTATCATCAATTGCATGAGTTATAATATATTTATGTAGACATTCTTCAAAAGCATCAACTGTTGTTGACCCGCCTACATTATTTTCTGCAAATATTGGTGTCCCGGTGAACCCAAATAATTGAGCTTTATTAAAAAACCCTTTTATTCGAGAATGCGTTTTACCAAATTGACTACGATGGCATTCATCAAATATAATTACCATCTTTTCATCCCTTAGATATTCAAATTGTTTTAAATAAAAATCATTTGAAATAGCGCTATCTAATTTCTGGATAGTAGTTACTATTAGCTTTCTATTAGGATCTTTTAGTTGTGAAACCAAATTGCGTGTATTATTTGTGCCATCAACAGAACCATCAGAGAATGAATTGAATTCCTTTGTCGTCTGAATATCTAAATCTTTTCGATCTACTACGAATAGTACTTTTTTAATCTCAGGCATTCGAGATAGTACCTGACTAGCTTTGTATGAAGTTAGAGTCTTACCAGAACCAGTTGTATGCCAAATATACCCATTCTTATTTGATTCAATTACTCGCTTTTCAATAGCTTTTACCGCATAATATTGATACGGTCTAAGAATCATCGGAACCCCAAGCGATTCAGCTAACACGATATATTCAGCAATCATTGCTGACACCTTACACTTTTCCAAAAACACATCAGCAAATTCACTTAGTTGAGTAATTTTTCGATTTGACTCATCAGTCCAAAAGAATGTTTGCTCAAAAGACTGTTTAGGATTATTGGAAAAATATTTCGTATTTACGCCATTAGAAATAACAAATATCTGGATATAAGCAAAAAGCGTATTTGTATAAGTCTGTCTATGATAGCGTTGTATTTGATTAAACGCTTCTTTCATCTCAATCCCACGACGTTTAAGCTCAATTTGGACAAGAGGTAATCCATTGATAAGTATCGTTACATCATAACGATTTTTATATTTTCCTTCCTGGCTAATTTGATGGGAAACCTGATACTCATTTTTACACCAATTATCAGTGTTAAAAAATCTTACAAAAAAAGTACTTTCATCATCGCGAATGAGCGCAAATCTATCTCGAAGAATTTTAGCCTTCTCAAAACGATCACCTTTAGAGAGATGATTCGAAATCTTAGCGAATTCGTCATCAGAGAATTCAGTTTGATTAAATTTTTCAAGCTGATTTTGCAGATTTTCGTACAAATCATCAACATGCGAGATGTTCACCTTCTCAAAACCAAGGGTAGTTAACTGTTCTATTAATTCATTTTCTAGCTGAAGTTCAGACTGTGACATTTTTTTTATACAAACATCTGTTGCATTAGACCTTTCTTCCACTGTTCAGCCAATTTAATTTTTTTTTGCTTCAAATCAATCAATTCATCTAGTGAGGATAAAAATAATGCAATTTTTTTTTGCTCTTCAATAGAAGTAGGTACAGTAACTAATATTTCTGAAAAATGTTGGAACTTCAAATTCCAAGTATCTGATGTCAGGCCTTGTGAATATCTATAAAAGTTAAATACCGTGCGTGGATATTTAAATAAGAATCCATAAAATTCGACATTGCCTCTCATAAGAGTTACGACTGTATAAGCAGGACTAACAATTCCTGTATATTTAGATACTCCAGAAGCGCCCTGCCACATTCTCATAGTATTATACGCGATATCATATTCGCGAACAACTTTATAATTACTCTTATCCAAACTAGAATTATCTCTTTTAATCGAGTTTTTTTGCTTAGTTATACCGTTTGATTGATTTATGGAAAGTAGTTCCAAATTCTCCCCGACCTTCTTTTCCATTCTTTCAGTAAACACTGATCCTAATGGAATAATTTCCCATTCAGGGTATTTTTGACCGCTATCATCTTTAAAATGAATTTTTCTGGAAAATATCTTTTGCATCATTCCCTTTTTGTAAATCTCCAAAGATTGCTTTTGATTTTTAATATTTTCTATCCATTCATCAATTGAAGTTATAAATGATGCAATTTCTTTTTGCTCAGCAATAGAAGGGAATAGAGTTTTCCAACTCGACAAGCTCTTCAAATATAACCGAGTTCTAGTTCCTCCTTTTTTTTGCTTTGTAGCAAAGCGTTTAAATTCAAGACTTTCATTAAGTTTTAACAAGAGAAATTGAGAATTTATTCCGATAGCTTGTCCAGTACCCAAATTCTTAAACAGTTAAATTAGCTAAATAAGGGACAGCTGGCCAACCATATTTTTTAGCATACTCGTTCGGTGACAGGTTTTTGAGTCCTTCATGTGGTCGGGTATTATTGTAA
>JALYQM010000019.1 GCA_030855825.1 bacterium | reverse complement strand
TAATTTAACTGTTTAAGAATTTGGGTACTGGACAAGCGTTAGCCACCCCCACCCCCGCCACCCCCACCCCCGCCACCTCCACCACCTGAAAATCCACCACCGGAACCGGAACTAAAGGAAGAATTCATTGATGTCCCCAGCGAACTGAAACTGTTAGAAATACTGCTAGCAAAATTGGCATTAAAATCACCGGATAATCCTGATGGGGAACCACTTCCACTGCTCGTGTAGAACCATACAGGGTGGACTGCTTGCGGGTTAGCAGCAAGAATCATTGGCAGATATTCAGACACCTTCTTGGCCAAGCCAAACGCAGTGCCATATATTAAGAAATCTTCCCAAATAATAACCGCCTGCGGGGCAGTTTCTTTAAAATGCGAAAAGTCATTAAGATAATTTTTAAATCCAAGCCACTCAGCAGCATCGTGCCGAGCTTCTGGATTCCAACGTAGAAATACCCGACCTATCACAGCAAAAAGAATCGCGAAAAGTACTGCGCCAAAAACGATAAAATGAAACAGTGCTCCTGACGCGTAACTATATTTCCAAAATAAAACCGTCAACACAATCATGACCATAATTGTCGTATTTATGGTAAATTTATACCCCATTTTCTTGCTCTCTGGCTCTATAAAAGATTTTATATCTGCGCTTTTCTGTACAGATTTTTTCCATCCGTCAAAGAAGAGCTTTGTACCTTGCGGATCTTTTTTCATTCTTTCTGTGAGCGCATCCATTTCTAACGCCAGGGCACCACTAAAGACAAAATCCAGAACCGATTGTTCAAAGTCGTACAGTGTTCGCCCGCCCTCCTCATTATAGTTCCCAACACGATGAAGCGTATATCTGAAAGCAGTTTTATCATTTAAATGAAGAAAAGATTCTTTTGTGTAAGGAGTTTCTTGTATTTTAATATACCCGCGTCGTGCAAGATCCAGAATAGTTGCCGAAAAAACATTCGTATCTACATCACTGCCCTGATGTATCAATTGGTGCACTAAAGCAGGAGAAAGTTGATCTGGAGGAAATTTAGTATATTCAGGAACACCAACGGTATCATACTCTTTACCGCGCTTAAGCCAAATCTTGTACCACCATATTCCCCAACCAATAAACAATAGGATCCCAGCAATAGTACTTAATGCCAGAAATCTGGATTTAAATACTGTTGCATTTTGAAATCGTTTTTCTTCTTCCTGGACAACCGAAAGCATATTTTTGTTGATCGCCATACCGCTTAGTAATGAAGCAGGAAAAAGTTGCCGTATCTCGACAAATGTATTTGCGGGTACCGCGGAAGCACTAAAAAGTGTTGTCCTCTCATCAACAATCTGTGCCTGACCACTCAAAGGTCCATGTCCCCACACAAAAATCTGATCTCGACCCACCACTTCAGGCAGGATCACTCGTATCGAAACATTCTCAGTTTTTACCACCCAGCCATCGCCAATCATTTTCCAGTATAATTCACCAACATCAGAATATTTCTTAACAGCTCCGTTTACTCGGTATTTAAGCAGGAATGTCTTATTCTCATCAGTTGCATCGTACTTCCCCGCAATATGAGTAGCATTCTCATTTTTAGATACAGAAAATGTTTGTGCATCGCCGTTTAAAGAAATATTCTCAAGTGATTGAGAACTAGTTAGTGGAATATCCCAGTATATGTTGCTAAATGTACCATCAAAGTTACCGGTACGAGTTTCTTCAATATCCATCGATCTGTCATTATTAATTTGTGCTTCAATTGACACGGTTGGAAAGTAATAACTTTTCGCATACGAAGTGGCAGGAAATAGAAACAAAATAATGTTCGAAAACAACACAATAATTGCTAGCGTATTTTTCATACGCTAAGTATATCAATTCTGCTATAATCCTCGCATGGCAACCAAAAACACGCTATCTCATCCGGAAACACACAAATCTTCAACAGCCCTTCGCGATGTTATTCTGGGAGGACAGGACGGTCTGGTTAATGTTCTCGGTGTGGTACTTGGAGTTTCAGCAGCAACAAGCGATAAGCGTATTCTGATCGCAGCCGGACTAGCTGCCGCATTTGCCGAATCAATCTCCATGGCCGCGGTGGCATATACCTCATTTATCTCTGAACGCGATCATTACCTCAAGGAGCGCCAGCGCGAAGAAGAAGAGATCAAAACAGTTCCGGATGTCGAGAAACAGGAAATTAGATATATCTACGCCACAAAAGGCTTCGAAGGGGAATTACTTGAGAAAATAGTCGAAAAAATCACCTCAAATGACAGAATCTGGGTCGATACCATGATGCAGGAAGAACTACATCTTGAGCCCGTCGAAACTAAAGACGTTCTTAAAACCTCAGTTATCGTGGGTATCGCCGCAATCATTGGTTCAATCATTCCACTTTTTCCGTATTTCTTCCTGGACGGAAGTCCTGCCTTCTATGCTTCTCTTATTGTCAGTGCGATCGCATTATTTAGTGTAGGAGCCTATCAAGCAAAAATATTTATCGGTGACTGGCGAAGACTGGGAATCCAAATGGTTGTAATCGGGATCGGGGCAGCACTCATAGCCTATCAAATCGCAGGATTATTCGGTACAAATCCATAGAAGACTGATTAATTAACTTAAATTATCCAGATACACTGCCATCGTCCTCTTCGTCTCAGTAACGAGGTTCTTCCACAATACACTGTCCATCAGTGACATACACATGAATAGTGAGCGAATCATTCCTAATAACATATAACAGGCAAGCACTTTTCTGTCTTCAGTTACATGATTGTACTCTTTGGACATGCGTTCTTTTACTAATACTATAAACTCATCATTGAGTTCCTTAGATGCAACAGACAGTTCATTATTCATATGAACACTGATAAACATCTGTTTGAAACTCTTATGCGTCGTTCTGAATTCTAATAATGTATCAATAACTGACGCCAGGTACACCTTAAGCGTCATCTCATCCGCAATCGTTAATGAGCGTTCTTTAAAAAACTCTCGAATTTGGGATAGATATCGTTTTGTCAAAGCATGGAGCAGGGCATCTTTATTAGGAAAATATTGGTACAAAGAACCGATCGGGATTCCCGCCCGTTTAGCAATCTCATTTGTAGTTGCATTATCATAGCCGGATTCCGAGATAACAAATGAAGCGGCATCGAGAATAAGGTCCACACGTTTCGCGCTACGCGCCTGAATTGGTTTGTGCCGCATCTCCTTCTGGCTTGTAGTACTTTTCATACGCGCATTATACACCATGATATACAATTTATTGTCCTAAAATATGCGCAAACCACCACTTAATCATCTACAGTATATTACCAGAATTTGGTAAACTGTATGGGTTATGAATAAAAAGTATCTGATAGTTTTCTCTCTAGTATTATTTTTAACCGCTTGTACCTCGAAAAAAGAACAACCAACCCTTACCCCGCGGCCAACTCTCTCACCAACTGTACAGCCAAGCCCAACCCCTGTGTGGAAAACATATACGAGTCCAGATTTTAGTATTCAATATCCAAGGCAGTGGCGGGTAGCGACAGATTCTGCGTATGTGTCGCTTTACAATCCGGCAACAATGTTACAGGAATCAACACAATTCGTAGGAATTTTAACCATACCTTCAAGCCAGACCGCTACACAATATGTCGACGATTTACTAAAAAACAATTCAGTATATAGCGTCGTTCCTAAAGACAAATTAGGTCGAAAAAGCATTACAATCTCCGGTAGACCTGCTGAAATGATTATCGAAAGAGCGTCAATTGATCCAATGACAGAAGGCCAGGGGAACGCAATCTACCTATCAACTGGAAAGAAAATATTTTACATCCATACCTCTGCCAAGAGTGCTACCAGTTCAGCAATAGCCAGTCAGGTCTTAGCCACATTTATTTTAAAGTAGCATTTTAACAGGAGCCTTGAGGGACTTGAACCGTAACGTCTTCAAAAGCAAGGGCAGTAAATAACTTAGTCAGCTGTTTTTTAGCATTCTCACCTGAAATATTTAAGATATTCGCCTCACACGCAGCCTTTCGAATTGATTCCTCAGCTACTTTCCGTGTTTCGCCCTCAAGATCTTTATCCCCTCGGTTGAGAATACCCTGTTGACGATCATATACTCTACTTTTCTCATTATTAAGCGCAACAAAAAATATCTCTGGTTTAGGCAGTTGAACGGTTAATTTTTTACCTTCAATTTTTATTGCATCATCTGCAATACTCGACAAATCTACTCCTGCAATAACTTCACCATGCGCAATAAACAGAATTCGATCACCATACAGAAGGTCCTGCAGGACATTACCATCCTTACCCCCTTCAATAATCTTTTCTATCGTAAACGTTGCACTCTCAAGACGATTTAACTCACGTATCTCTTTCACTACAGCTGTATGGTCGCGGTTAAACGAATAAGGGCTACGCAGTGAAAAATAGCCAATCATGCCAATAACCAAAAGAAAAACAATAGCGAAAAGCAAATAAATTCTATGCATAAGTTATACTAGTAGTATAACAATTACCGTGCCTTCCGTGCAATCGGCTGCTGCGTAAAGAAACGGGATTTACCCCACCGGTAAAAATAAACAACGAGTAGCAGGTAGATACTTCCCAGAAGATATCCACCAAATACGTCACTCGCCCAATGTGCTCCAAGAAAAATGCGCGATGGACCAATTAGGATAACAATTAGACTGAATATAATAAGTAAAATTTTTCGAAGTAAAGAGTTCTTAATTAATATATATGAGAGTACCCACATGAAACCGAAAAATGCGGTATAAGTAAGCACATGCCCGCTCGGGAAGCTCGTATCACTTAAGTTCTGTAAAACAGTAACAAGGTCAACAGTAGGCCGTGGACGGTTAATAACCTCTTTAGTCAATACTGCAACAAGCGCCGAGCCAAATCCTGCTATACATGTTACCAACCCTTCCCAACGCAACCCCAATAAAAAAATAAATAGACTGCAGAATAAAATAATAACGGGAAATTGAGGAAGATAGCCAATCCAGCTAACCAGGAAAAAAAGTGGAAAAAGAAAAGCGGAGTTTTGTTCCTGGAATTCCTTTGTAATATACAGATCAAATGAAAAGTAAGGTATAAATCGTGCTAATACCGCAAGACTTAAAAATAATACAATTGCAATAAAGATATACCAATGAAAAGCGACTAAGCGTAAGTGCCGTTCTTCCGGCGATACAAGAAACTCCCGCAACTCTTTTGAGATGGTGGAAAAGTGCATTTTATCCATAGCTTAGTTTAACACTAAAATGGGGTATAATACATGGAATTATGGATCATAAAACAATTCAGTGCGCAAAACTACAGCTTTCCAATGACCCGATACTAAAAAAAGTAATCGAAACAACTGACACACCAATTTGGACAACAGATAATAATCTTTTGTTTGATCTGCTCGATGCGATCATCTCTCAACAGTTGTCTGTCAAAGCCGCCGCAACAATACTAATAAGATTTCAGAATCTATTTAACACAAAACCATGCCCATCTCCTGAGGAAATTTTAAGTAAGCCTGATCTGGAATTGCGCGGCGCGGGATTATCAAATGCTAAAGTTCGCTATGTTAAAGCACTCTCACAGGCAATAGTCGACAACTCACTAAATCTATCGACACTTGGGTCTTTCTCCGATGAAGAAATAATATCAGAGTTAACCAAAGTGAATGGTATTGGGCGTTGGACTGCTGAAATGATTTTAATCTTTTCCTTTCAGCGCGAGGATATTTTTTCACTCGGTGACCTAGGATTAAGGTCAGCAGTAAGCAAATGGTATAGGGTTGAAAGAGAAGATTATAAAGCAATTGAACAGATTACTCAAAAATGGAGTCCCTACCGGAGTATTGCGAGCCGATATCTATGGCAAAGCCTCAATAATACCCCAAACACAATTTGACAAGCCGATCAGAATAATTGACTACGATAAATAACCTATTCTCTGGTATAATGCCATTATGACAACCTATTTCTCCACATCCATAAGTGGCACTAATCCCATTGTTGAGGAACTCTTAAAGCGTAACCTAAAAGCCGTAAATATTCTTGCCTCTTTGGATGGATTGCTCGTATATACTACCGAATCCGAGCCTGGGGAGGTAAAACAGCTGCGAGGAATCAACAACAGCTTTATCGTCATCAAGATGGTTAAAAACAATCAGCCAACAACGGTCGAAAAGCTAATTAAGCAGGTCTTAGGTGAACCTAAGATCCTGCAGGCAATAACACATAACATTTCCCCCAGGCAGTTTACCTTTCGAGTCGTAACTTCTGAGGAAAACCACATGGTATCCATCAACGATGCTTTGATCACCCAGCTTGAAGGTCGAATTGGACACAGGAGTCATTTGAAGCCAAACAGACGTAATCCTCAAAACGAAATTTGGTTTATGACTCGAAGTGAAGGGTATAGTTTTGTGGCCGTCAGATTAACAAAAAGTTCGCACACTGAGAAATCGCTGCAAAAGGGCGAACTTCCTCCCGAGCTTGCTCACCTGCTCTGCTTTTTATCAGAACCGGCAAAAGAAGACATTGTTCTGGATCCATTTGCTGGATATGGTGCTATCCCAATCGAAAGAACAAATAGTAAGGCCAAAGAAATTAAGGCCATCGACAATGATCCGGCCCTTATCGAGGTTTTAGCCGAAAAAGTAAAGCTCCTGAACAAAAAAATGATAGTACAGCGTGGTGATGCAACCAATCTAAAAAATATCGAAGATCATACTATAGATAAAATCGTTACCGATCCACCATGGGGTCTTTATGATAAAGACATAGATATCCCAAAAATGTACCAGAAAGCGTTTAACGAATTTAATCGTATCTTAAAGCCAGGTGGAATAATCATCATTCTAGCTCAAAAAGAGCTAATGGATAAAATGCTGACTTCATTTAGTAAAGAATTACTACTCGAGATTCAGTACAATATTTTAGTATCGGGAAAAAAAGCAACAATATACAAATTTAAAAAAGCACTTTAAGCGTATTTCTTAAATAATCTCCAATACAAATACAATACGCAGATCAGCATTAATTCACCAATAATTAGAGCCTGATTAGCCACAAGTGAATCAGCAATTACTCCAAATAGAAAGGCAAAAACAGCAAAGAAGAGGCTTCCTCCCAGGCTATTTAAACTTCCCATTGTCGCACGCTGTTTGTCAGTGAATTCCTTCTGAAATAATGTCTCTTTTGCGATGGAATTAATTCCGTAGGCGAACGAAGTACTGGAAATAAGAAGCGGAGACAACACCGAAGGAAAAAGCACCGCAACAAGACCTGCAATCCGGCTACATGCCGTCGCCACAATAAGTGATTTAAAGAACCCTAGCTTTTGTGTAATACCTCCGCTCATACGCATTCCAATCGCCGCGCCAAGGTTGGAGAACATTCGTGCAACACCTACGGCCCACACAGGCCATAATAAAGCAACAAATGCCGAACTAAACTGGTACATTGTTTCACCAATTCCATAATCAAGTATGGCTGCTAAACTAAGCGTTCGTAATTTAGAGTTTTCTTTAAACTTAATAATTGCTTCCCGCAGGTGGGCATAAATATTAGTTTCATCACTACTATCTTTAACCTTCGGTTCCTGCACCTGGAAACTAATTATTAAACAAATAATTTGTGGAATAACAGATATCCACATCACCAGTGGTAAAGAGAAATATGCAAGAAAACCACCGATCAAGGCCGATGCTGCTAAAGCAAATTGAAACATCGAACTGGTCGTACCGGCATATTGAGCATATTCTTCTTCCTGGTTACTCGCTTTCAGAGAATCATGAAGAAGCGCCTGATTATTCCCGCTATAAAACGAACGGGCCAGTCCGGCAAAAACACTTCCTGCCGCGAGTAAGATAAAACTACCTCCAATAGCATAAAAAATTAACGAAAAAACAGACATTAAGGCACCAAAAATAATTGTTTTCTTTCGACCGACCATATCCGAAACAATGCCGGTTGGTAGTTTGTCTGGTACCTGATATCTTGAACAATACAATAAGGTATATTACAAGATAATCAGGAGGAATAGAAAATGGATGATGTAGGGAAACGAAGACAATTCTCCCCGAAGGAGAAATTACAAGTAGTTTTA
>JALYQM010000015.1 GCA_030855825.1 bacterium | reverse complement strand
AAAACTACTTGTAATTTCTCCTTCGGGGAGAATTGTCTTCGTTTCCCTACATCATCCATTTTCTATTCCTCCTGATTATCTTGTAATATACCTTATTGTATTGTTCAAGATATCAGGTACCAGACACAGTTAATATAGATGGTTCGAATAATAAGCTTATGGGAAAGATTTCTAATTTTCCAGGTGGATTTATGTTGGGGTACGATTTTACAAATAGTCTTGTTTATCTTAGTCGCAGTAACTTCGATAAAATAAAAAATAAAACTATAATTGCTTTTAACCCTAGAACCAATGTACAAAAAGAACTTATTACCGTATCAAATGATATATGGCCCCAATTTTCACCTGATTACACCGCAATGTACTATTCTCTTGATAATAAAAGCCTTTTAACTATGGATTTGAGTACAGGTAAAACAACTCCTTACTTCTCAATTGAGCAGGCTGTCGGAGAGCCTACCTCACAGACAGCCTCTTTTACGTTTTCTCCAGATCATTATTTATTACTTATTAATGCCGTTGATCAATCACAAGTATATAAGTATATTCTTGATACACGAACTAATGAAATTGATGCATCTTTATCTGATCCTATTTATAAGGAATTTTATCCCCAATACCTCTCGCCTGATAATAAATATGTCTTGCTTGTAACAAGGAAGCAAACCATAAAAGATTATGACCGATTGGATTTTGATAACGACTTATCTTTTTACAGTGGAAGATACTGTATGTGGGATATCGAGCAAAAGAAAATAATTCCCTTCTTTAATTGCAAAAGAGATGACGACAAATTTATTGATGAGAAGATCAATGAAGATATCGTGATTTATGGATGGACACTCCATCGTTAAAGCTACGCTCTCTCTATTTGTGCAGCTCCAAATTGGATAAGTTATACTTTCTACATAATATAGTAGTATAATGGGCATGTATGAATAAAAATAACAATAATGAAAAATAAAGACGGTCAAATACTACCAATATCAATTTTAGAAGACAAACCGGATGCATTAGAGCTACTTAAAGATATTAAAAATCTAACAGTTGAAGATGTTGTTGTTATCTATGCTTATGCCGAAGCGATAGTTGAGACAGTTCGCGAGCCACTCGTAATTCTCGATGAACAGTTACGCATTAAAACGGCAAATAAGTCGTTTTTTGATACTTTTAAGGTCAATAAGAAAGATACGTATAATAAGCTTATTTTTGAGTTAGGTAATGAACAGTGGAATATTCCTTCTCTAAAAAAACTACTAACACAACTTCTTCCTAAAAGCGCCCACTTTAAAGATTATGAAGTGTCTCATAAATTTGAAGATATTGGAGAGCGTACTATGATTCTCAACGCGAGGAGAATCGTTCTTGAAGGTCATAAAACAGAACTAATTCTTCTTGCAATAGAAGATATAACAGATCGAAAACTCATAGATAAACAGAAAGATGATTTTATTGGTATTGCTACTCATGAGCTAAAAACCCCAATGACAAGTATAAAATCCTATATACAGATATTACAAAAGAATAATAAGAATACAGTTGATAAAAAAAACGCATTTCTCTTAGATAAGGTTGCTTCACAAGTAGAACGAATGGAACACCTGATGGCTTCGTTTATTAACGTCTATAAGGTGCAAACAGGTAGTCTAAATCTGCAGAAGCAACATTTCTCTTTAGATGCTTTGATAAAAGAAATTGTGGAGACTTTTGGTTACACGACCGAAACGCATACTATCGAGTATGTCGGGAAGATTGTAACGGATATATATACGGATAGAGAAAAAATCGGTCAAGTGCTCACTAACTTGTTAACAAATTCTATTAAGTATTCACCTAAAGCGGATAAAGTGATTGTGGATGTTAAAAAAGTTGGTAAGAAAATAATCATTAGTGTTCAGGACTTTGGAATAGGTATACCGAAGGAGCAACAGGCAAAGGTATTCGAACGATTTTTTAGAGCGAAAGGTAAGGAAGAGAAAGGTATTCATGGGTTAGGCCTCGGGTTATATATCGCATATGAAATTATAAAAGAGCATAACGGTAAAATGTGGGTAGATAGTAAGGATGGAAAAGGTTCAACATTCTATTTCTCACTACCTATTAATAATTGATATTTTGCTACTTTGTTTTAATGTTATTATGCAAATATGTCATGTTGTGTAGTACTAAACGGAGAAAATAATAAGGAAGAATTTTTAGGAATGAAAGTTTATTCATTTGTTGCAACTGAACAAGATTTGATTAGTCTTACACTACTTCCGTAGGATCTTCTCCATTACTTTCCCTTGTGAAAGCTCATCGACTAATTTATCCAAGTATCGGATTTCTTTCATGGTGGGTTCTTCAATTTCTTCTATCCGGACGCCACAAATCACGCCCTTAATTAGAGCCCGAGATTGATTCAATTGAGGAGCTTCATTAAAAAAGGTTTCAAAATCTGTCTGTTTTTTCAATTGTGCTGATAGCTCTTTCTGACTGTAGCCTGTTAACCAACAAATAATTTCATTGACTTCCGTTTTCGTGCGGCCTTTTTTCTCAGCTTTAGTGATATAAAGTGGATAGACACTTGCGAAACTTGTTGTATATATTCGGTGTTTTATCATAAATCCTGCCCTATGGCCTCGTCTCCTCGCTAATAATTATACCATTTCCTTTTAATACTAACTCCCTGCGAATGGCGAGCCAAAGATGCCTACAGAGAGTTCCATCCATGTAAGTATTAAAGCTATTACAAGTGTAAACACGACTGCAACTCGATAGTTGGTATTTTTTATTGTTCTATTAGCAAACACAATTAAGAGTCCTGTGCCAATTAGCAGAGTACCAATGATGAAAAAATCAAATAAATTCCAATCCACTTCATCGGTAAACTGCATAGCTAACAAAGGAATCATTAAGACGGCTGTTGTCACCACAAAAACGCCTTTGATGTCTCTGTTTTTCATATTATTGTTCCTCGTCACTTTTAAACTCTAATATATCTCCAGGTTGACACTTTAAAGCTTTGCAGATAGCTTCTAATGTTGAAAATCTTATCGCTTTGGCTTTCCCATTTTTTAATATCGACAAATTAGCCATAGTGATTCCGACCTTCTCTGTAAGTTCGGTAACACTCATTTTTCTTTTCGCGAGCATTACATCAATGTTTATTATTATTGCCATATCACTCCCCTTAGACAGTTAAGTCGTTTTCTGCTTTCATATCTACTACATTTTGTAATAGCTTTTGTAGAACAGCTGCCGCGGTAGCGATTATAAATGAAGCACCGATAATAACAAATCCGATTGCTACGACACCAGGTGCATCGTCTTTATCCGCTGCGTAAAATATATATGGCATTCCGCCTATAAACAAAGCACAGATGACCAATGCGCAGTATTTAATATTCTTTATCGCTTTAACTGAAATTTGCGAGAAGACATTGTTCTTCTCAATATAGCCTAGTAACAATAGTGCCTGATATATTGCTACGAAAAAAGGTATCGCCGGGCCATATAGACCTATGAGAATAGGTGCATACATGCCTGTGCGATCGGTATTTATTCCATACGGCAATACAAAAATGCACACTGCTAGCACGGCGATCCCGATAAGTGAAACCACAAGTTTTAAGAATACTGTTGAACTTTGTTCCATAAACTGCACCTCACTTAAATCATGATAAGTGGATAATAGCATACTATTTATTGTTTGTCAATATATAATTATTGTTATTTTCTTATATACTTTAGTGATACTCTCATTGTCTTAAAACTACTCCTTTGGTATAGTAAGATATAATCATTTTATGGTCACAGTGACACTATTTCATTTATGATCTATGAAAAAACAGTAGATGACATATTGCACGAAAAAAAACTTCCGGCAGTAGCGATAGACGAGCACGGATTATTTCTTTATGTAAACCAGGCATTTGAAGACTCTTACGGATGGAAAAGTGATGAACTCCTGGGAAAACTTATAACAATCATTATGCCTCCCCATATGCGAGATGCTCATAATCTCGGATTTTCACGCTTTTTGACTACAGAGAAATCAAAAATACAAGGTAAACCACTTCCTCTTCCGGTTCAGTGCAGGGATGGAACAATAAAACAAGCAGAGCACTTTATTATTGGAGAAAAAAAGAATGGAAAGTGGCGTTTTGCTGCTACGATCTCTCCTAATAAATCAAGTATGCCCTATGAAAAAAGTAAATCTTGAAGAAGTTATCGTCGACTTACGGAAGTCACTTGCCTGGCTTGATCTGGTACTCGCTACTCTTAAAGAGGGGGTGTTAACAGTTGAAAAAGATTGGAGCATTCACTTTGCAAATGATGCAATTTCCGGGATGTTAGGTAAAAATAAAGTAATCTTGCTCGGGTTACCACTTTGGGAAGCTTTACCGTTATCACAAAATGGGAAGTTACTGAAAAAGACCGATTATACCCATGCTTTAACAAAGAATAATATCCAATCACTGAGTGGCATATATACCCTCTCACAAATAAATAGAGCAATGGTCGTTGATGTTGCATTTTGTTACATCCCCAAGATAAAACAAATAGTTATTGTAGTGCGTGATGTTACAAAATTACAGCAAGAAACAAGATTTGTTAGATTACATCAAGAAATAGCTACTGCTGCGAACGAATCTAATACATTTGAAGAAGCTATGAGCACTAGTTTGAAATTAATTTGTACATCGACTAACTGGCCAATTGGTCATGTATATTATGTCAACGAAGTTGATGAACTTATACCTACGAATATTTGGCATATGAAAAACCCCCGAAAATTTACAGTGTTTCGAAAAGGTACAGAGTCGAGAAAATTTAAACGTGGAGAAGGTTTACCTGGAAGGGTGTTAGCTAGTAGAAAACCTGCGTGGATCAGCAACATAACTAACGACATTAATTTCCCAAGATCCAAGCTGGCACAGGAATCAGGAATAAAAGCCGGGATAGCATTTCCTGTTTTAATAAAAAAAGAGGTAGTTGCGATACTCGAATTTTTTTCGATTGATTCAATCGAACCCAGTGAGTCGCTTCTGCATGTAATGTCTAATATTGGCGCGCAATTGGGAAGAGTAATAGAAAGAAGTCGGAGCGAAGAGGGGCGTTTAAAGCTCACTCGTGAGCAAACTGCACGAGCAGAAGCAGAGGTTGCACGACAACAAATCCAACTCTCTGAAATTCGTCATCGAACCATGATTGAGCAATCTCCTTTAAGTATTCAAATACTTTCTCCAAAAGGGTTGACTTTACAAGTCAACAAAGCATGGGAAGCGCTCTGGGGTGTTACATTAGAGCAAATAGAGGGATATAACACCCTAAAGGATAAGCAACTAATAGATCTGGGGATTATGCCTTACATAAAAAAAGGATTTAACGGTGAGTCAACTATTATCCCAGCAGTAAAGTATGAACCTAATAAGACAATTAAAGATATTACTGGCGTGTCTGCGCGATGGGTACGGGCTTTCATATATCCAGTGAAGGATGGAAAAGGGAAAATTCAAGAAATCGTTTTAATCCATGAAGACATTACACAACAAAAACAAAACGAGGAAAAGTTAAAACAGAGCGAAGAGCGTTTTCGTACATTGATCGAGCAAAGTACCGATGCCATTCAATTGATAAGTCCTGAAGGAGAAATTTTATATACCAGCGATTCGATTAAAAATGTTTTAGGATATTCTCCTAAAGAATTGTTGGGACTTGGTGTGTCGCCATTTATGCATCCTGATGATCTTCACTATTTTTCTAAAAAGGTTGAGGAGTTGCTTAAACAACCAGGAGGGGAAATTACCCTCCAGTACCGAGTTAAGCATAAGGATGGTTCATGGGCTTGGATTGAAACGACCGGCGTAAATCATCTGAAAACTCCGAATATTAACGCCTTAGTCGGTACTTTCCGCAATATAACAGAACGTAAAAAATACGAGGGAGAGTTACGATACCAGAAAACACTTTTAGAGGCACAAAGGGAAGTTTCTCCTGAGGGAGTACTTATCGTTTCTCCAGATGGCAAAATGCTCTCTTACAATAGTAGGTTCGTTCAGATGTGGCAATTTTCAGAAGAGTTAATGTTCAAAGGTGAAGATGAGCTTGCTCTTAAAGCAGCTACTCAACAACTTGTAGATCCGGAAGCATTTATACAACTAGTACATCAGATTTATAAAAATCATCAAATAGACTTCACTGAACTTCGTTTTAAAGACGGACGAATTTTTGACAGATATGGCTCACCTATTATAGGGGAAGATGGAACGGATTATGGCTATGTTTGGTTTTTTCAAGATGTCACAGAAAGGAAGAGGCTTGAGAGACAAAAAGATGAATTTATTAGTATTGCCTCGCACGAGTTAAAAACTCCGGTTACAAGTATAAAGTCTTTCGGCCAAGTGTTGCAGATACGCTTCCAAAAAGAAGGAAATGAAAAAGCAGTAGAACTTTTAGGAAAAATGAATGCTCAGATAGACAAACTTACTAATCTTATTGGAGATCTTCTCGATGTCACAAAAATAGAAACTGGTCGAGTTGAGTATAATAACTCCTATTTTCCTTTTGATGATCTAATAACTGAGTTAGTTGAAGAAATGCAAAGAACAACTGAAAAGCATACATTAATTCAGGTGGGTAAAACAATGAAAAAGATTTACGCTGATAGAGACCGAATCGGGCAAGTACTTACGAATTTAATATCAAATGCAATAAAATATTCACCCCTTAATGATAAGATTATTGTACGTTCATCAATTGAAAATGGGCAAATAAAGGTATCTGTTCAAGATTTTGGGGTTGGTATTCCGAATGAAAAATTTGAAAAAGTCTTTGAAAGATTTTTCCGCATAAGTGGCCCTGGAAAAGATACATACCCTGGTTTAGGATTAGGTCTATATATCTCGAGCGAAATTATTAAAAGACAAGGTGGTAGGATTTGGGTTGAAAGTCAAACAGGAAAAGGCTCAATATTTTCTTTCATACTACCTATAAAAACAGGTTCAGAACATTCTAAGTAAAGGTTGTGGTCTATGTTAAACAGTAACAAATCATTAAATAAGCCAAAAAAGATTTTCGTTGCAGACGACGATCCAGCAATCATAGAATCAATTATCCTCTTATTGGAAGAGTTTGGATACGAAGTTGAGTCTACAAGTGATGGTGAGTCGCTATATAGAATGGAGAAGGATTATCCGGACTTATTTCTCCTAGATATCTGGATGTCAGGTCAAGATGGAAGAGAAATCTGTAAATTTTTAAAAAAGAAAAAGTCTACGAAAAGCATTCCAATCATTATGATTTCAGCAAGTAGAGAGATTTCAAAATCAACAAAAGAATCAGGTGCAGATGATTTTATTGCAAAACCATATGATATGAATACTCTTTTAGAAAAAATTAGCAAATATATTTGACTAAAGACAATTAAATATAAAATAATGAAAGGATGAGTATATATGAGAAAAATAGTTGTTCTATCCTTTATTAGTCTTGATGGTGTTATGCAAGCACCGGGTGGCCCGGCTGAGGACACAAGCCGCGACTTTGCTTATGGCGGGTGGACAGTCCCTTTCTTTGACGAATTTCTCGGTAGTGTAATGACGGAGCAAATGGGTAAACCTTTCGATTTGTTACTTGGTAGAAAAACGTTTGAAATATTTGCTTCATATTGGCCGGATCATCCTGAAGAAGTGGCAGGGATTAATGCTGCTACTAAATATGTTGTATCAAATACTATCGATTCTCATTCTTGGGATAAATCCGTATTTCTAAAATCCGTTGACAATATTAAAAAAATTAAAGAACTGGATGGTCCGGAATTACAGGTTCATGGAAGTAGTAATCTTATACAAACACTACTGAAGCATGATCTTGTCGATGAATTTTGGCTTAAAATATTCCCCGTAACTTTGGGTAATGGAAAACGTTTGTTTGATACAGGGGTCATACCTGGTTCCTATACGCTGATTGAGTCCAAGACTTCACCAAGCGGAGTACTAGTTGCGTCATTCAAGCGGGCAGGAGAAGTTAAAACGGGATCTTTCTGAGATGAAATTAGTATCGCCATCAGTAGAGTTCGAAAGAATATATTTTGATGCTTTAAAAGAAGGTTGCAATTACACTATTTGCTCATTCTTTTTAATAATTTATTAATATCAATTCCATTCTCCAACACTTCTTTAAAAAGATCACCGTGTTTCTGTATTCTACCCGGTACATTTTTAATTGTAAATTGTGACGGATGTAGCTTGCTAGTTACTTCCGACCACAGAATTGGAGTAGAGACAGTAGCTCCAGGTTTTGCCCTGACACTATATGCGCTTGCAAGTGTCTGACCTTCTCTATTTTGCAGATAATCCAGATATACTAACCCTTGTCGCTCCTTAGGGCTTCTTTTCATACTGGTAATATTCGGAACTTCACTATGAATATGAATACAGAGCAATTCCGCTAATTGTCGTGATTGCTCATAGGTATATTTTGCACCTAACGGGATATAAATATGTATACCTGTGGCACCTGATGTTTTGCAGAAACTCGGTATTTCAAACTTTTCTAGAACTTTTCTTGCAGCGTATGCTGTTTTGATAACTTTAGAGAACTCAGTCTTTTCCGGATCAAGATCAATAATTAAGAAATCAGGATATTCTAAATGCCCCACCCGCGAACTCCACGGGTTGAGGTCAATGCAACCAAGATTTATTAAATAAAAAAGAGTTTCTTTATTTTGACATAATAGATATTCTATATTTTTATCTCCCGATTCCGAACGGATTGTTGTCTTCTCGATCCACTCCGCGTTTATATTCGAGGAGTCTTTTTGGTAAAAACTTTTGCCTTCGATGCCGTTGGGATATCTGAGTAGAGATTCTGGACGATCAAAAAGATAAGGCAAGATTACCGGTGCTATCTCTTTATAATATCCGATCAGATCTCCTTTGGTATATTTCTCCTTTGGGAAGAACACCTTGGTAAGGTTTGTCAGAGGTACTTCATATTTTGACGCTGATACTTCTTTCCTTACTTCATTGGTAACCTTATCCTCACGGAGTCCTAGAAAAACCGGATGTCGCATCTGATCGTCGTGTGTCCAATTGGAAAAAGCTACTTCAGCCAAGAATATTGGTTTTACCCATGTTGGCGGTGCATTGGTTATTGGTTTCTTTGCGAAAGGGCAATCTTTCTGCTCAATTGATTTTAATCTCTCATACAGACTTTCGAGTAGCTTGTCATCGAATCCACTACCGATATGACCGACGTAAGTTAATTTCCCCTTTTTATACAGTCCTGCTATGAGTGAGCCGAAATGATTTCTACTTCCCTTTGGTTCGGTAAACCCCGCAATGACAACTTCCTGACGGTTTTGAGCTTTTATTTTTAACCAGTCTTCTGTTCGTTTACCTTGTTTATAGGTGCTGTTGCCGTTTTTCGCGATAATGCCCTCAATCCCGAGATGCTCTACCTGTTGAAACATTGCAACTCCTGCTCGCACAATATGACCGCTATATTTAATATGTGGTAGTGGAGGCAGCAGCCCCTGGAGCAATTCTTTGCGGCGATGTAAAGGTAACGAAGTGAGATTATGACCATGATAATAGAGCAAATCAAAAACATAATAAATCAATTCCCCCTTATCATTAGGGTAATCCTGCAACCACTGAAAGTGTGGATGGCCAATTTCATCGACGACAACAATTTCACCGTCCAGTACAGCATTCCCGGGAAATCTTTTTAGCGATTCGATAATTGGAGAAAATTTTTGATTATAGGAAAATTTATTTCTCGAATAGAGTGTAATTTTTCTGTCTTCGATTTCAGCAATAGCACGATACCCATCGTATTTAATTTCAAACAACCACTCTTCTTTATTAAAAGGTTCATCACTGCTTGCTGCAAGCATCGGTTTAATATCATGCGGCATTTTACCCTTTGGGAGATCATCCAAATTAAGTGCTTTTGGTTTACTAAACCACACTTCGTCCTTCTTTGCGGCTTGGCTTGCGATTTCTTTCATGGTTCGTCCTGATAATGCTGATTTATCTTCTTTCAAAATATCTTTGGTTGTCGACGCGTAATCATCACCTTTTTTAATTAGTATCCACGCGTTCTCCTCCGCATTATGAGTTTTTATTAAAGCGAATTCTCCTTTGAGTTTTTCGCCAAGTAGTAAGAATGTCAAATGCCCTTTTTTGAGCTGCTCGGTGATGATGCTTTCAGTCTGTTCGCGTTCGCCCATTTCATACGGTGTATATATTCCTTTATCCCAGACCATTACCGTTCCTGCTCCGTAGTTCCCTTTCGGAATTATTCCTTCAAAGTTTGCGTAATCAATTGGGTGATCCTCGACCATTATTGCAAGACGTCGGTCATGCGGATTAAGTGAAGGTCCTTTAGGTACTGCCCAGCTTTTTAAAATACCGCTGAGCTCTAAGCGAAAATCATAATGCAGGCGGGTGGCCTCGTGTTTTTGGATAACAAAAGATAATGGACCTGACGGTTCTCTTTTAGATCCTTCAGGCTCTGGCGTTTTATTAAACTTGCGTTTTTTTTGATAATCACTGAGGCTCATTTTATTATTGAAAAGCTCGAGGATTCTTCTTAGCCTTTTCTAAACTTTCTTGCAGCATAAGCATTAAATCACCACTTTTTGTCGGCGAAATGACTTTTTCTTTGACAGGCTTAGGTACGTGACCTTTCAGTTTTAGCTTAATTAAAGCCCTTAGTTTGATGTGAAAGGTATCTTTATAGTCAGAAGGATCAAAATGTTCGGTCAGGTGATCTATAAAAGATGAAGCAATGGCGAGTTCCTTGGTTCTTAAATTTGGATGCTTTGGAATCTCCAGTTTATCCCAGGTTGCGATCTGATCTTCATAACGAATTTGTTCCAACACAAGAATCTCTTCATGCGGTTTGATAATGCCGAGATGCTCGCGGCTATGAATCACGAACTTGGCAACGCCAACTTTTTTAGATTTCTTCAGTGATTCTCTGAGAACAAAATACGCTTTATCTGCGCCTTTGCCTGGCTCAAGGTAATATGGCTTTTCAAAATAAATGGTATCGATTTCGCTTTCTTTTACAAATCCAACGACGTCAATCACCTGGGACCGCTCGGCATTTAGCTTTTTAAGATCTTCATTGGTGAGTACGACATAGTCACCGTCTTTATGCTCATAGCCTTTTACAATATCGTCCTGAGTCAGTTCCTTACCATCTCTCCGACAAACCTTGGCGTAACGGATAGGAGAATTATCTGTTTTATGAAGCATGTTGAATTCTACTGTAGTGCCGGCGGTGCCGCTGTATATTTTTATGGGGATGTTAATAAGTCCGAAGCTGAGAGATCCTGTCCAAATAGAGTGCATGGTGTTATTTTTGCATATCAGGGCACAAGTCGCCAAGGGGGCAATTTTTGCAGGTATGTGGACGGGCAGTGCAAAAATGCCGACCGTGCAAAATAAGCATCAGTGGAAAATCCACCCAGTGTTCTTTAGGTACTATTTCCATCAAGTCCTGTTCAATCTCAACAGGGTCTTTTGAAGTGGTTTAGCCATTTTCTCAGGATTGGAGTATTCCTTAAATGACGCTGGAGTGGCTAAGTTAACACCCACATCAGTTGATTGTGCTGCGAGAATAGTGGCGATGAGCAATTCAAAAGGATTTTCAAAATCCAAGGCGATTTTAGCGTCACGATATACAGGCTTGAGGCGTTCTAAGATTCTTAATATTTTTTCCTGTTTAGTCATGAAATTATGCTACCATATATTAAATATCCTATAGTATTGCTGCTAATGCATAAATGTGCTATAATCCCTTGTTATTCAAATAATCATTATGTTTCAAAAAATAAGTGGTCTCGACCCTGTCAAAATCAAGCAATTGGTTTTTTCTGCGATAGCATACATTTTTGTGCTGCTATTTGCTGTATGGTGGTTTAATCCAGTGCATATTCCACATAATTTCAGCGGAAATGCGCAAATATTAGATATTATTCTATATCTCCTTGTTAGCTACGTAATTTGGCACGCTATTATAATGGAGGTCCTAACCTGGCTCATCTCGTCTCATATTAAGGAAATTCCTCCTCAAGAACCACTGGTTGGTATGAAAATCGCCTTTATTACTACGATTGTTCCTAAAAGCGAGCCGTTATCTCTTCTCCATCGATGTTTGCCGGCAATGGTCAAGGCAGACTATCCCCATGACACTTGGATTTTAGATGAAAGTGATAGCGATGAAGTTAAAGAGATCTGCGGGCAGTATGGTGTAAATCACTTCAGCCGTTTTGGAAATGATGAGTATAACACCCTTTATGGTAAATTTGCTAAAAAAACAAAAGGTGGAAATCATAATTCATGGTATGACGCATATGGAGATAATTATGATATCGTTGCCCAAATTGACACTGACTTTGTTCCAAAGTCTACTTTTCTTACAAAAACACTCGGCTACTTCCGCGATCCGAAAATTGCCTTCGTTGGTACTCCTCAGATATATGGAAATATTAGTAACTCCTTAATAGCCCGTGGGGCTGCTGAACAGCAATACAGTTTTTATGGTTCAGTACTCCGTGGTTTAAGTGGCATGGGTTCAACTCTATTGATTGGGGCCAACCATGTGATACGGGTTGCAGCACTCAGAAGTGTGGATCATTATAGCGCTCACATTACTGAAGATCTGCTTACTGGAATGAAGTTGCATAATCAGGGGTGGAAAAGTATTTACGTGCCGGATATGTTAGCAGTCGGTGAAGGGCCTCTTACCTGGGAAGCGTATCTTAACCAACAGATGCGATGGGCATACGGATGTATCGATATTCTCTTCAACCACAGTCCGAATCTGTTCAGGAAAATGAAATTGCGACGGACAATCTACTATTTTTTCCTGCAGCAGCATTATTTCTCAGGAATAGCGATGGCTTTGAGCGTTGTTTTACTCACTGTATATTTTGCATTTGGATTAAGAGCGGCGGATATCGATATCATTAAGTTTTTTCTGTTCTACTCAGGAATTCTCTTAATCTGCTGGCTGATGTCTGTTTGGCTACAGCATTATCAGGTTCATCAGGAGGATGAAAGTGAATTACAACTTGCCGGTAAAATCATTAATGTAGCCGCGTGGCCAATCTGGTTTCTCGCTTTTATCAGTGTCATGCTGGGAAAGCGTTTAACCTACATTGTTACGCCCAAGGGTGTTAATGATAAGCAAGGGTCGAAGCTTCCCGCTGTTTTTATTCCGCACCTTGTCCTTGGCGCAGTATCAATCGTGGGGCTTGTTTCTTCTCTTATCACGCATCATCAGAATATTGCCATGGTTTTTTGGGGATTATGTTCAGCATTTTTGATGTTGTGCGTACCATTTTCGGAAAATATTGTAAACGTATTTGCCAGAATCAGGGCAAAAACAAAACAACTTATTAATAAAGTTTATAATCGCGACAGAGATGCTGCTAAGTCCGAAAAGAACTTTCTAGGTCATACTTCGTTAGAAATAGTTAATGACAGTATATTTCTTGCGTTCGTTGTTACAACCTCCTTTATCCTTTATGTTCGCAAACTCGGTTTTTATAGTGATGACTGGTCATTTCTGGGTAACTTCCGATTATCTGCAGATCAATCCCTACTCGGGCTTTTTCGAATTGCCACTACACCAAATACATTTATGCGACCGGTTCAAAATGCTTATGATACATTATTGTACTGGTTCTTTGGCTTACAACCTTTTGGATATCATGTAGTTAATGGAGTCGTATTAGTTGGAATTGCCCTATTTATTTATTATGTACTGCGACAGTTACAATTTCCACGAATTGTAGCGATCTCACTCGCCCTCGTTTATATACTCATTCCAAACTATTCGACCAACCGTTTCTGGTATGCATCTTTTCAGGCTAACTTAAGTATGCTGTTGTACTTAGTAAGTCTGTTCACCGGACTAATTGCTGTCGGAATAAAAAATAGACCGGCGTTGCGATGGAAAATAGCTAGTATTTTAAGTTTAATATTGAGTGCACTCAGTTATGAAGTAATTCTGCCACTCTACTTACTGAATATTGTATTATTTCTCAATCCATTTGAGTTGTTTTGTCAAACTAGTAGCGAATCTAACAGGCCAAAGAAACGAAATTTAGTATTTATTGTTGTCACTTTTATATCTCTTCTGTATGTCTTTGCCTTTAAAGCCCTTACGACTACTCGTTTAGGTAGTGTTGCCGGACATGACATCCTGTATTATCCAACGAATATACTTACCGTGCTTACTTCAGCATTTCAATTAAACTATATAGATTTCGGTATAAAAGCTCCGTATGTGCTCGTGTTCATGTTATCTCACTATACGAATATATTCATTGTGATTTACGGAGTTGTTGTGGGTATAACTATTTTCCTGTATCTGCTGTTTATTAGTTCATCGCGCAAGACTGATCTCCCTGGTGTAAAATGGATGGGTACCCTAACATTAGCGAGCTTGCTTGTCTTTGCTCTCGGGTACTCAATCTTCTTTATTAATGAAAATATTACTTCTTCTTCGGTTGGGTCTGCTAACCGGGTCGCATTTGCGGCATCTTTGGGGATTGCCCTCTCTATAGTGGGTGCTAATGGATGGGTTACTCGCAGTTTCTTTACTCTCAGAACTGCTAAAGTATTCTTTAGTTTTGTAATTGCTGTAACGTGTACAGCCGGTTTTATTATTATTAACTCACTTGCGACTTTCTGGATTGTAGCGTATGAACAGCAACAGGTTATACTATCTGATATTCAAAAAACTATTCCGGTAATGCCTTCAGGAACTACGCTTATCCTTGATGGCGTCTGTCCGTATGTCGGACCTGCAAGTGTGTTTGAAGCACACTGGGATCTCAAGGGAGCTTTACAAATTATGTATAACGATGCAACCTTGCGAGCCGATATTGTTACCACTCGATTCGAAGTTACCGACGAAGGATTTAAGACGACTACCTATTCAATCTCTGAGCAGTACAATTATTTAAAGGATCAAATTTATATCTATAATTTTAAAACAAAAGAGATAATTCCAATTGCCGACTCTGTTGACGCTGATCAATACTTTCATACTATCTACTCGGACACCAGATATAGTTGTCCTGCAGGTTCTGAAGGAAAGGGTGCGAACATTTTTGAATAATAAAAGTATTTTTATCAGTATTGTGTTGTTCTTGATTGCTGGTGGTCTGGCGGTTGTTTTACTCAATAAAAATTCAACAGAAGTGATTGTACCTGCGAGAAAGATCGCCCTTGGCGCATGGACTGAAGGGTTGTTCGATGCTCATACACAAACTCTTCACCCTGATAAATTACTGGACTTCGAGCAAATGATTGATAAAAAAGTTTCTATTGCTCATTTTTATCGGGGATGGGAAGCTCTCATCGATCCTAATCTTATGGTGGAATTGGATATCCTTCGCGCGAATAAATGGGAACCGATGCTCAATGTTAACCCGTATTATTTTTCCGAATGTCCGGCTTCACAAGTTCCTCTCTATAGGGCAATAGCTGACGGTCAGTGTGATGAATTTCTTCATAAAGCAGGGAAGAATTTAAGTTCCGCTAAAGAACCATTCTATTTATTGTTTGCCTGGGAAATGAATAACTATCCAAACGAGTGGAGTATTTCTCATACCGGCAGTACTGCAAGTGACTTCGTTGCCGCCTGGAGACATGTGCATACTATCTTCAAAGAAGAAAATGCTACTGGCGTTCGTTGGGTATTTTGTCCTAATATTCCCGATGTTGAGGAGTTTCCTTATAATGACATTTATCCGGGTGATGCTTATGTGGATTGGATTGCTCTGGATGGATATAACTGGGGAACTACGCAATCGTGGAGCCAGTGGAACAGTTTTGCCGGAGTTTTTACCGCACCATATAATAAAATTACTAGTATTGCCCCGTCCAAACCACTGATGATCGCCGAGGTTAATACTACGGATCGAGGCGGCAATAAAGCTTCCTGGTATAAGGACATGTTTGTCAATCAAATTCCTCATAATTTCCCAAAAGTGCAGGCTGTAATACTGTTTAATGAAGATCGCAGTAAGCAGGAAAATGTTAATTGGAAAATTGATGTGAGTAAAGAAGCACTTGAAGAGTTTTCCTCTTCAATTAATACAAAGAATTACTAGATGAAAACTCTCCATTATTGTAGTATTAGAATATTCTATGCCTAAACATGCCGTTGGTGGTAAAATTAATCATTCGCACACTACCATAATAGATGCTGTGCAAAAAGTACTTGTACTGACAGATAAACTGCCTGAAGTATCGAAAATCTCGCTTGGAAAAATTACCGCTGGATTGCCTACAGGAATTCACCGGTTGAAATGCATTCCTATTACAGGTGGTTTACGAGTTGAAATCCGGGGCACGAGTTCAAAACAACAAATATTTGTATATACGTCTAATCCGAAAAAAACTGAGAAAGAATTAATTGCAGGCTTCTCCTGATTTTAGTAAAATAATTTTAACTTGATACTTTTTAATCTTTCTCTTTACATTGCCGGATTTGTTTTGATCTGGTTTGGTTCAGGTTTGCTGATTTCCTCGGCAAGTAAGCTTTCAAATAAATTACGGCTCTCCCCATTTGCTTTTTCGTTTGTATTCCTTGGACTACTTACGTCAACCCCGGAATTTTCGGTTGGTTTGCAAGCGATTGCAGACCATGATCCTGAGATTTTTGTAGGTAATCTTATAGGTGGAATTATAGTGCTATTCCTCGTGGTAATACCCTTACTTGCCGTTTTCGGGAATGGAATCAGTTTGAAGCATGAGCTTGATAGAAAAACGTTGGTTGCAACTTTACTTGTAATTCTTGCCCCTGCGTTCTTTGTACTCGATAAACGGGTAACTAATGGAGAAGGTGCGATACTTATAATTTTATATCTCGTACTTCTGTATATCATTGAACGAAAGCATGGCATTTTTGATAAAAAGAATAAACGGTTATTAAACTACAGGACTTATTCATTCTTTGACATCCTGAAAATACTTATTGGAATTGCAATAGTTTTTGTTGCCAGTAAACTGATTGTTGATCAGACTATTTTCTTTGCTGACTTATTTCATATTTCGGCCTTTTATATAAGCCTAATTGTTGTTGCTCTGGGAACTGATTTACCTGAAATAACTCTTGCAATTCGGTCGGTCGCAACCGGGAGGAATGAAATTGCGATGGGTGATTATATTGGTGCTGCTGCTGTAAGTACGTTTATGTTTGGACTCTTCACACTCATGCATAACGGAGAAGTGATTACAATAAGTAATTTTGCAACAACCTTTATATTTATGGTTATTGCACTTGGCATGTTTTATTTCTTTTTTAGATCAAAAAACTTTATTTCTCGTAAGAATGGCTTTGTGCTTCTTAGTATATACGCGCTATTCATAATTTTTGAATTCATTAGATAACTCTACTATGGCAAGAAGCAGAACCTAACCAGGTGTGCGGATTTCTATCCCAGCACCAACCCAAATTTGGATTTTTATTTGCATTAATCCAAATTGCCGGTACGCATTGATTCCCCGAATGACGTGAGGCGAGCAATGAAAAACAATTATTTTTTATAAGAAATTCTGGAAAGTGCGTGATTATTGCAATACCTTCATCTATCGTTAACGGCGAACGGTTGAGCGAAACAATTATTTTTAACGCATCCTCCGGTCGGACATTCAGTGTATGTTTACCGCGATCTATGTCTACTAGCAGATAGATATTCTGGCTTGGAATTTGCACAGATTCGATTACTTCAAAGTCTTGCGCATGGTGAGGATCTAATTTAGTTATACCTTCTTTAGTATCTCTCGTAACCAGCCGCATTGCTTTTTCTGCAGGTAGTAGCTCACTCTTTACAACAAGCACGAACGGCAACTTTCCTTGTTCGATATCTATTTCCTGAAGTTCAAGGCTAAGAACTTTTTCCTTCAACGGTCCGATATGCACATTAAATTCCGCAAGTGATATATTTGCTGCATCCGGATAGCCTTTATTAAGAAGTGTCTGTATTTGTCGGTCGAATTCCTGTTCAATTTCTATTTTATTCATTATTGCGATTATATATGATTTGACAATTTTATGCTTTTTGCATTATCGTTGGGTTATGAATGCTCGAAATGGTGCTCCACATTTTAAAATTATTGCACTTGTATTCATAATCGTCACAATTTCGTACTTCTCGCTATTGAGTGGAACCCGCCAGAACAGTAACATTTCCCAGATTGATCAGAGCTCAGCACAAAGCGATACCTGTGGACTTGCTAATCTTGCTACTGTAAATAGTCCTACGGGTTATACTTTCAACTTAAGTTGTACTGCAAATAATGCTTCGCAATATACTGGTGACCTGCGCTTTAGCTTCTTCCAACTAAACTCATCTCTGCAGTCAATGCCTTATGTTAAATCTCATAATAGCGAAGTAAAAGACACCCAAACTTTGTCATGGAGCATCAATCTGAGCAGGCCTTCTCAATTATATCTTTTTTTTCGCCGGATTCCTGGGATTACACCTACTGTTCCTTCCTGGGTTAATGGATATACAAGAATCACAGCCGATGGATATTCTGATTTAACTCAGTTTCTTTTAAGAAAAAATGCTGAAAATGGTTTAATCGGGTTATACGATATTTGGAGATCAAATTCGACCGCTATTAATGGTAACGTCGCTTTCGGGCCGGCTACTAACAATGTGCAAACTGCACCGGCATACTCTATGTATCTTGTTGGTATCAGACCTCAATCTTCATCGAGTCACTCACCTGCACCAACGACCCCGGCTCCCGGTACACCTGTTCCTGGTGCAGGTTCACTTGTAACTTCTGGAGTCATTTATAATGCTGATTCGAGCGCCAACAGTTCACGTTCCCGTACTACTGCGATTCGAGTTCCTCAGAACCTGATAAATCCGACACAGGGGTGGGTTGCCCTTCGCATGAGAATGGGAATTGCTTCGACAGCTACCCTGGCCCCTGACCCGAATATATTTGATATGAGTGAATCTGACGCTAGAAGCCACTTTGTTTACTATGATGTTGACTCAGATTCTTTCCATTTTGAAAGAAACGTTCATGCAGGCGGAACTACAATGGCGTCAACTAAACAAACATTTGCAATTGGTGCATTTAAAACAGTTATTGCAGCTTGGAGTGCAACCCAATTAAAGTTGAGCATCGATGGCGGTCCGTTCACTGCTGCGAATAGTTCAAGTATCCCGGCGCAAGCAGCATTTCATATTGGTTCATCGACAACACAAGGCGCTGTGCGTCAACCTAATTCAGACTACATGTGGGTTGCAGCAGGGACAGGCGTATTGAGCGATGCTAGTGCACAAACGATACATTCCTTTGGTAATACCGATCACGCTCGCGCCGATTTTCCAGGATCTGCGACTTTTATGTGGGATGCAGCTTCGAACATTTATAACAACCTATAAGTGCAGTTTAAAATGGATAGCCTTTTGCGCCCTGGATTCCTTTAAGTGCCGACAATTCTCCGGCAAGACTGTAAGTGTGCCCGATAATAAAGCCTGTTAATATTTGGGATAGCTTTTGTTTTCCCCAATTGCCTAGATCAATTTCTTTTTCCAAATCCTCGTCCTTTAATGAGTTGACATATTCTGTTGTTGCAACGTGGACTGCTTTTGCATATTCCCGCATCTGAGGTAAATCGATTTTTACTGACTTTGACCAATTTTGATTGGCTGAGTCCCAGCTCTCATCCATGGCTGGCATAGCGCTATCTGCCCCAGTTTTGTCTTTAAAAGATGTCTGGGATAATGGAGCCTTACCCTGCAGCATACCTTGTACTATCATATCTTCAGAGAAGACTAAATGTGCGTAGGATGCACCTATTGGGAATGCTTTTCCACCGGGATCCTTGTGAATATGCTCTATCAATATATCCGCCGCTGTGTTCTCGAATAAATCAATTGAACTTTTTAATTGATCTTTAATAAGTTGAAGTGCTGTGTACATGTTTTGTTCTCCTTAACTCAAGTATACCATAGAAAGTAACTCTTTTATGCTATAATTGCCACACATGAATAAGTTGAAACTGATAGTTTACACTCTTTGTTTGTCTCCAATTTTTGTAATCTTAATCTCCTGGTGGTCTAACTCGTCCTGGCAATCAGCAAGCTCAGTGTTTATTTCACTAGGTCGTGTTTATGGTTTACTGGGAACTTATTTTATATTAATTCAATTCCTTCTCCGTGCCCGTATCCAGCCATTTGAAAAGATTATCGGTTTTATGCAGATTGATAGAATTCATAAAAAAAATGGATACATTGCTATAACTTTACTCTTGCTTCATCCTATCTTCCTATTAATTGGATACTCACTGAACTCTCGAATCTCAATCATTGATCAATTTCTTATATTTATATCACGTTTCGACGGTGTTCTGAATGCTTTTATTGGACTTGTACTTTTTATAGTTGTTATTTGTACCTCAGTGTATATCGTGCGTCGTAAGATGCCCTACCATTGGTGGTATTTTGTTCACTTGCTTACCTACCTTGCGATTTTCCTTGCCTTTGGTCATCAATTAACTAATGGCGAAGATTTTATTGCTAATCCGGCTTTCGCTTATTTCTGGTATTTTCTATACGCTTTAGTTTTCGGTGCGACGTTGTATTGGAAAATTATTCGAGTCGGCATGATGTATGTTAAGAACAGGTTTTATATAGCAGAGGTTGTTAAAGAAACATACGATACAACTTCTCTTTACATAAAAGGACGACATGTGGATTCAATACAGTACCAGGCTGGACAATTTGCATTTATACATATTCTTAATAAAGACTTGTGGTGGGATGTACATCCCTTTTCGATTTCATGCGCTCCAAATGGAGAGTATATTAGATTTACGATTAAATCTTCCGGCGATTATACGCGAAAAATTCCTGATGTTGTAGTTAATACTCCGGTGATTCTGGATATGCCTCACGGTGAGTTTACTTTATCACAAGCTGTTACAAGAAAACTGCTCTTTATTGCTGGAGGCGTCGGATTAACACCCCTTCGAGCAATGCTCGAGTCTGCCGGTAAGGATTTCGATTCGGTACTGATCTTTGCGAATAAAACTGACGCTGATATTATTTTGCGCTCCGAATTGGAAAAATTATCTGTCGAGAATAGCGTCCCTATTCATCACGTTATGAGTGGAGATCCAAATTATCCCGGATTAAAGGGATATGTTACAATTCCACTGCTTGAGCAGACAGTACCGGACTTTAAAGAGCGTGATATTTTTATGTGTGGTCCACCGGTGATGATGAAACTCGTTATTGCCGCATTACGGGAAGCAGGAGTGAATGACAACCTGATTCACTCAGAAAAGTTCTCTCTATGACATTAACTACACTTTTTAACTTTAGCTTTCTCTATTTTCTTATCAACTGGATAATCCGGATTGTGATGTTTGTTGTAGTGCCTTATCGCCGAAGTGCATCGGCTGCTTACGCCTGGCTTCTGCTTATATTAGTTTTTCCTATTGGTGGGCTTATATTATATATATTAATTGGATCGCCTAAGCTATCGAACCGGAGGAGACAACAGCAAAAAATAATAGATCAGTCAATGGGAGAAAATATTAAACAAACTCATTCGCAATCACGGTTCTCAGACATATTGCTGCCAGCCGTTAGGGAGCGATATCAATCTATTGCAACACTAAATGAGCATTTAGGTGGACTGCCGGTGTGTGGAGGGAATAGTTGTGAATTACTTCCCGACTATTATGGCTCAATCGACCGTATTATTGAAGATATAGATAAAGCTGCAATATATGTGCATCTTGAATATTATATTTTTTCGACGGATGTTACAGGAAGTAAGATGATCGATGCGTTAGGAAGAGCAGCTGGCAGAGGAGTGAAATGTCGCGTACTGGTAGATCACATCGGGTCACTTTTTCAAATGAACAGATTGCTTATAAGATTACGTGCCCATGGCGTAGAAGTTCATCGGATGCTTCCGGTTGATATTATGGATAATGAATGGTCCCGTCTCGATTTACGAAATCATAGAAAAATTGTTGTTATTGATGGTAAAGTCGGGTACACAGGTTCCCAAAATATAATTAATAGCACCTATACAGACAATAAAAATGACGCAGTGCATCTGAGATATGAAGAGCTTGTTGTGCGTGTGTGTGGTCCTGTTGTTCTCGAGTTACTTTCTATTTTTATGGCTGACTGGTACTCGGAAACATCTGTACTTTTTACACCCGAAAATTATCCTGAGATTAATCTTGTGCCGTATATAGAAGGTGGTGTAGTTGCACAAGTTTTACCGAGTGGCCCGGGGCAGGATACAGAAAATAATAAGCTGCTCTTTATTTCACTTATGCATCAAGCGCGTGAGAAGATTGTTATCGTTACTCCCTACTTCGTTCCAGATCAATCGCTTCTGGATTCGTTGAGTATTGCATCCAGGCGGGGAATAGATGTGAGACTGATAGTATCAGGAATTGGTGATCAATTTATTGTAGAGCATGCCCAACGATCGTACTATGGTGAATTACTCGAAGCAGGTGTGCATATCCATCTATTTAACCCACCTGTATTGCTACATGCTAAAACAGTAAGTATTGATTCTGAGATAGCGGTAATTGGTTCAAGTAATATGGATATGAGATCATTTTATCTTGATTTGGAAGTTTCTATGTTGTTCTATGACGCAGGAGTAGTATCTCGATTAAGAAGTATAGAAGAAAGTTATTTTCTACGATCTAAGGAGCTGGATTTACTGACATGGGTGAAGAGACCATTTTTAACAAAAGTTCTTGAGAATACTACACGAATGATGAGTGATGTTATTTAATTTGAACGGATATACTGCTTGATTTCATCGACTAGCGTTTCGTTTGTAACTTGAGATTTTACTAAATATCCTACTGCACCTAATTGTAATGATTGTTTCAAAGTTTCGTCATTTCCTAAATTAGTTAGAATCACGACTGGAATATCCTTAGTTGATGGGTTACTTTTTAGTGCCTCTAAAACTTCCAGTCCGTTCATCTTAGGCATCATAATATCAAGAATAATAAGATCAGGATTTTCCTCTTTTGCTTTTTTGAGACCATGCTCTCCGTCAGTGGAACTTGCAACAGCATAGCCTTCAAAGCTAAATAGCTTGGAATACATCCGAACCATTAGCTCTTCATCCTCGATAATAAGAATTATTTTTTTCATATAATTTGTTTTTTATTAGAATTATCTAAAGGAAGAGTAAATGTAAAAACTGATCCCTTATATACTTCTGACCTTTCAATATAAATTTTACCTTTCATCGCTTCAATCATCAATCGGGAGATATATAATCCAAGACCGGTTCCTCGCGAAACGTCGCGTGTATACAAGGTGTCGTTTAATTGTTGAAACTTCCTAAATAGTAATGGCTGATCTTTTGCCGATATCCCCTTTCCTGTATCCTCGACTGAAATATGAGCTTCATCTTCCTCTTCCTTAATTCTGACGGTCACGGCACCTTTATCAGTGTAATTTATTGCGTTACTCAACAAATTAAGTATTACTTCTTCAGTGCGGTTTTTATCTGCAACTACAACGATTGGGGCCTTTGGTAAATGGTATTCCAGAACTAACGATTTTGATTGAGCGGTCGTTTGCATTCTTTTAACAATTAAATCCATTAATCCACTTATGTCAAAAGTCTTAATTTCGAATTCAATTTTCCCCTGCTCGAGCCTTGACGTTGTAAGGAAAACGTTAACAATTTCAATCAGACGAAGGCTTGATAAATACAGATCATTTAGCATCCCCGTAAAATTCTTATCATCTATTTTATTGGCAAAATATTTTTGCATCATCTGAGTATTGCCTTTGATAGCAGTAAGTGGTGTTCTCAATTCGTGAGAGGCAATTGAAAAGAACTCATCCTTTGATCGTTCCAGCTTGATAGCCTCTGTAATATCTTCAATTGTCACGACAGTACCTGTAAGGTTTCCGGTCTTTGGGGCAAGAAAGACGGGAGCGAAAAATATTTTTAATACTTTGTCCTTATAATTAACTTCGTTATAAGTTATCGATTCCTGCTTTTGTAGGCATTGCTTATAAGCATGCTCAAAATTAAAAAAGTCCTTAAAAGCTAGTTTAATTTTTTCGAAAGTCCAGGACTGATGCTCGACATTGAAAAGATGAGAGATGACATGGTTAGAGATAACCACGTTATTCTGCGTGTCAAGAAGAATGAATCCTTCGAAAACAGAATTGATGGAAGCTATAAATCGCGATTGTTCAGCTTGTAACTCCTGGGTTCGTTCTTCAACGATCTTTTGAACGTTTGCTTTTTCAAATTCGATTTCTTTATTGACCACCCTCAGGGCTTTTTCTCCACTGGCAAGTGAGCTTACCATTCTGTTTATATCACGGGATAATTCTCCAATTTCGCCTTTACCTATTTCATGAACGTGTGTGGAAAAATCAGCGGTAGAACGTATTGTATTTACATCCACTACTAATGTCTTTAATGGAATTAATAGCACTCTGTCTAAATAGAGTACCGCCACGATGACAGCCGCTACGCTTATTAAAATAAGAGACCCTACGAGATAGTACATTGCATCTCTTCCCTGAAGATAAATTGATCGTGGAAGAACTACTTTAATCGTTATAGCAGGATTGCCATTGATGTCGTTTACATTTTTATATCCTGAGATCGTATCGTTATCATTTGGAGAGATGAGTTGTCCGGTTTTTTTTAATATTTGATCCTGCTGAGGGGTAGGCAGTGACAAAGAATCTGCTCTGATAACTGATAAGTCAAGCCCGGTTGTCTTGCGCAGATCGGCAATTTCGACCTTGTTAATGTATTTGCCCATTATCAGAGAGCCCTTGTAAGGGCCCTTTTTTTCACTGGAAAGAATTGGTCGAGATACTACAATCATTGGATCTTTTTCAAGAAGTAGTATTCCTGTTTTTCCGACTTCAATGTCGGGATGTGAAAGCAGGTCTGAAGTTTCTGCAACGAAAGGTTTAAAATCATTAGTTAGAGGCATAGCCTGGTTTAAACTTAAATCGAACATTTTACTGAAGATTATTTTATTTGCAGTATTCACAAATATCATCATATTTATTTTTGTGCTGCTGAATGTCTCATCGACTAAATTTGATTCAATATAGTCTTCATTTTCATCGGAGATAAAGCTGTATGTGTCATCCCACCCTGCATAGTCCTGTGTAAATGTATCTAAGGCACTAATTTTAGCATCGAGAGCATTTTGTGCTCTATCTAAATTCTGATAGGTGTTTTGCAGCTCTAAAGATTGAAAATTGGTGAGGATAATGCTTCTTGATATAAAATACACTGCACCAATCAAGACAGCAAACAAGGATAGAATAAAGATTAACGATTTTTGCCTGAGTGACATAAATATGCAATTCTATATATAATTAGTACTATAGTAAACAGGCAGGACTGATAGCGCAAGCTCATTTACAAGTTAGTCTTTTTGCGCTATAGTTACACATTGTCTGATCATTTTATCTACATAAGGAGTTAAACATGAAAATCTCTCAAGTTCGCGCTATTGAAATTCTTGATTCTCGTGGTAAGCCTACGGTTAGGGCATTTATTACGTTGGAAGACGGTTCTGTTCATAATGCTTCGGTCCCATCCGGCGCCTCGACGGGCAAATATGAAGCGCTTGAATTAAGGGATGGCGATGAAAAGCGGTTTCAGGGACAGGGAGTTCAAAGCGCAGTTACCCACATAAATAATGATTTAAGTAAGCTTCTTATTGGTAAAGAAGTTGGTGAACTGCGCCAAATCGATCAGATAATGTTAGATGCCGATGGCACTGAGAATAAATCAAAAATGGGCGCTAATGCTATATTAGCTGTTTCCCTTGCGGTTGCTCGCGCGGCCGCATGTGCCGATAAAAAGCCTCTTTGGCAATTTCTCCATGATTATTATTTTTCTAAATACGAGGTTGGCTTCCCGCGCCTCATGGTAAACGTAGTGAACGGCGGAAAGCATGCACAATGGAATTTTGATATTCAGGAATTTATGATTGTGCCTAAATCAAATATACCATCAGAGTCTACTCGAATTGCAGCTGAGGTATTTGCACAGCTTGGAAAAATTCTTAAGAAGCGTAGTTTATCTATACTTGTTGGAGATGAAGGTGGATACTCGCCTTCCCTGGCATCAAATAATGAAGTACTTGATACTATCATTACAGCAGCACAAGAGCTTGGTTATTCAAACGGTAAAGAATATGAATTTGCACTCGATGCTGCTGCATCTGAATTCTTTGAAAACGATGGATATATCTTTAAGAAAGAGAATCGCACCCTCTCACCTGAAGAACTGGTAGCCTACTATTTAGAGATGCAAAAAAAATATGGCGTTTACTCCTTTGAAGATCCATTTTCAGAAGATGACTGGAAACATTTCGCACAACTTACGGCTCACAGCAATGGCGAATATCTAGTAGTTGGTGATGATCTCTTCGTAACCAATCCTAAACGACTTACACAAGGGATCGAACAACATGCTGCAAATGCAATTCTCGTAAAAGTTAATCAAATTGGCACGTTACTCGAAACAGTTGAAGCTATAATAATGGCGCGCGAGGCGGGGTTTAAGATTGTAATATCACACCGATCTGGTGAGACTGAAGATTCATTTATTGCTGATCTTGCTTATGCGTGTGGTTCTGATTTAATCAAAACTGGTTCGATGTCGCGCTCAGATCGTTTGTCAAAGTATAACCGACTTCTTGAAATTGAGGCAGGGCTATAATTATATGAATAAACTTGCACTGATTATTCTCGATGGGTGGGGCATTGGAGAAAATACTGATAATAATGCTATATTTAAAGCAAATACTCCCTTCTTTGATTCTATATGGGGGAAGTATCCCCACACTATTTTACAAGCAAGCGGCGAGTATGTCGGGTTGCCTGAAGGCCAGATAGGTGGGAGTGAAGTTGGTCACATTACAATTGGAGCCGGTCGAGTCCTCTACCAGGAGCTTCCTAGAATTAACCGTAGTTTGCGTTTCAAGGACTCCCAGGAAGGGATCATGTTTAATGCTAATTTTCTGACTATGCTGGATCAGGCGAAGCATAATGCGCTCCATCTTATAGGATTGATCTCGACCGGTGGAGTTCATAGCCATGAAGAACATCTTTTGCTTCTCCTGAGGATACTTAAGGAAGAAGGAGCTCTAAACCCTTACATTCATTTTATAAGCGATGGCCGAGATACTGGTCCGAACTCGGGTATTGAATCGGCACGTAGGCTACAGGAATCATTGGAAGAATTGCAATTCGGTAAAATAGTTACTTTATCCGGAAGATTTTATGCAATGGATCGTGATAATAATCTTAATCGAACCGAGCGTGCTGTCCGGCTGATTGTCGACGGTACAAAGAGTGATGAAAACTCGATTGAGCCCTCGGAAAATCCGCTGGAAGCAGCATTTCACGAAAGCTATAGAAATGACGTTACCGATGAATTTATTGAGCCGGTGATATTAGATAAGAGTTATTCCGGTGTTCAACAGGGTGAACCTATCTTTTTCTGGAACTTCAGAAGTGATCGGATGAAACAACTTATAACAGCTATTCAGCCAAGAACTCTTCTTTCCCCTATTCTCACGATGACGCAGTATGATAAAAGTTATACTTTTCCAGTTCTATTTGAAAAACAGCGTGTGGCGGATACTCTTGGAGAATTGCTCAGTAAAAAAGGACTTACTCAGTTACGCGCAGCCGAGACTGAAAAATATGCTCATGTTACATACTTTTTTAACGGCGGCGTCGAAGTTGTTTTTGACGGTGAAGTACGAAGCCTAGCCGAGAGTAATAAAGTAAAGCACGATGAAATGCCTCAGATGAAAGCACGCGAAATTCGTGAGCAAGTGCAGGATGCTATATCCGAAAAGCACCCCGACTTCATACTGGTAAATTTTGCAAATCCGGATATGGTTGGACATACTGGCAATTTTGCTGCCGTAGTTGAAGGAGTAGAGACGGTTGATGCTCAATTAAAAAACCTTACAGAATATTTATTATCGGAAGACTATATCTGTTGTATTACGGCTGATCATGGAAACGCAGATATTATGTATGATCTAACGACTGGTGAACCACATACAGCACATACTTTAAATCCGGTTCCATTTATTGTATATAGTAGAGATTCACAGGTACTATCAAATTTGAAACTGGATCAAACAGAGGCTAATGGTCTAAGTATGATCGCTGGAACGGTGCTTGATCTAATGAAAATACCAGACCTCAATCACGAATTTGAATCTCTCATTAATTCACAGTAGATTACAAACTGGCCTCATTGGTGCATACTTAATTATATATGCCATTTCGTAAGATTATACTTACTGCTATTTGCTTATTTATATTCCTGGGGCTTATTGGTGGTATCTATTTTTATCGGTACTTTTCTTCGAGCGAATTTACCACATATGCGGTATCTGCGGGCCTGGGAAAGCCATTTATTGTTCCGCTCAGCGGTACCGGATCAATGTATCCCACCTTTCCAAAAGGTCACGGAAAAACGACTAAAGAACTCTCGTTTGAAACTGTCGCACATGTAGAAATGTATACGTACCCAACCGGTATATTTGCGTATAATAAGCGATATTTTCAATATTCACTCGGCCGCGGAGATATAGTTTCATTTGAGAACGATAGAACTAAAGAGATCACTATAGCTCAATCGGGTGAAGAGCGTGAATTTTTAAAAAGAGTATATGCTTTGCCGGGTGATAGCATTGAATTTCGCGATGGAATTGCATATTTGAATGCAGTACCACAAAAAGAGCAGTATATTGCCCGACCGAGATCAACCTTTGGTGGTGTGTTTCTTAATGACTGCAAAATAGTAACTATTCCGGATGGTAAGATATTTGTCATGGGTGATAATCGAAAAATTAGTGCTGATTCGCGGTCAGATCTTGGGCTTGTCTCTATTGCCGATGTTGATGCGGTTATCCCCTATTCCAAGCAAATAGGTAAATATGATAAGAACTGGAGAGACACTGCGCTGGATCTTGATGAAAACGCCCGAATTAAATTAGATAAGCAAGCCCTACTGAAAGAAATTAATCAGATTAGAGCAGAGAACTCGTTTAAGCCGCTTGCATTTAATACTAAGCTTGAAAAGTCTGCAACAAGGCGTGGTGAGACAATTTTAAAGTATGATGACCTGTCACCCGAGGCTACGAAAAGTGGATATACGATGGAAAAGTCGATGAGAGAAGCGGGTTATTCAAATATTACCTGGAGTGAATTCCCCTTACTTGGATACTATGAAAATGATGAGTATCTTGAAGCAGTAGCTGAATACCCTAAACTAAAGCAAATTTTTATTGATCATGAATTTGAAGATATTGGTATCGCCGAGGTTACAAACGTAATAAACGGCTGCCCGCAACATGTTATTGTGACTCAATTTGGCGGATATGTCCCTCCTAATTATACCCCTGACCAGATTTCTTCATGGAAAAAAGGACTCGCTTCCCTCCGAGAAGTCTATCCCGGATGGCAGAGTTTGCTTTCGAGTGGTGGTTTTTATGTAAAGTATAAAACAGATATAGATCGCGTGATTTATCTAATGGATCTTCGAATAAAAAACATGGAAGCAATTGTTAAACAAATGGAGTCCAATCAATGGTTGACGGAAGGACAGCAGGAATTTGCTAAAAAAGATATCGCGTACGGAGAGGAGCAAACGAGACTGTCCGATAAACTGAACTCTTCTAACTAACGACGATGAAATTTGTGATGAAGTTCGTTCAGCGATATTTCAATCTGTACCGGTCGTCCGTGTGGACAGGTAAATTTTGTTTTACACTGGTTTAATTTTTCGATTAAATTATGCGCCTGCTCTTTTGAAAGTTTGTCACCCGCTTTAATTGCAGTCCTGCAGGCTAAGTAGGCAATCATTTTGTTGGACTTACTATCGATATCTTTGAGTGCCCTATTCTCAATCAAATCTTCCAGCAACTCCCTCAATAAACTTGTAGGGTTACGATCTTTAAATATCTCAGGTAGAGATTTTATTGTTAATGAATCTGCATCAATATCGAAACCCAATTCCGCAATCTCACTTACATTATCTCGTAAGGCTTGAGTCTCATGGATTGAGAGCTCAATGTTTACCGGCGATTCAAAAATGTAAATTACTTTTTCATTTCTAACTTTTCGAAACTCTAGTAAAAACTGTTCATACAGGATACGTTCGTGCGCAGCATGCTGGACGATAAGGATAATTCCGTTTTTTGTTTGAGCTATTAAATAGAGATTATGCATTTGAAGGATATCACTTGATTTAAGTATTTCTTTTTCAACGGTCCACGGGGTAGTTTCTTTTAATAACTTAGACGCAAATGAATTCATCCCTCCGTCACGTAACGACCATGGTTGATAATTGGCAGGACTATATTCGCCACTTTGCCAACGGCGGTCATTGTAAATGAGATTTTCTGTAGACAACCTGCTTATAACAGCCTGCCTAAGTGTTAATACTAGAAATTGCGGATCGGTAAAGGCTACTTGCTCCTTACGCGGATGAATATTCACATCCACCCGTTCGTAAGGCATATCAAAGAATAATATAAAAATGGGATGAACTCTTGGTTCCAGGAGCGTTCCATAAGTATCCTTTATAGTAGCAATTAATTGTTTGTCGATAATTTTTCGCTTATTTATAAATAGATACTGTTTGCTACCGCTCCTCGTAGATAACTGCGGCTTGGCAATATATCCGGATATTTTTAGATAACTATCCTCAATTAAAACCGGGAGTAGATTCGCTTTAAATTCAGTACCGAATAATAAGCTTGCACGATCTAGCAATGATTGTTCTGAGGGTAAATCTAGTACCTGCCTTTTGTTGTGATAAAGCGAAAACCCTACCCCCGGAAGTGCCAGGGAAAGTGCCGTTATCATTTCCAGAATCAATCTGAATTCCACGCTTGGGCTATTTATAAACTTTTTCCTGGCAGGGACATTATTGAAAATGTTTCTAATTATAATTTCCGTACCAATCGGCATGCCAAAAGGGCCCATTTTCTCTATGTTTCCGATTTTTAGATCAATCTCAGTCCCAAGGGTATCGTCGATGTAACGACTTCTAATCGTCATATCACTTATTGTGGCAATGCTTGCTAGCGCTTCGCCTCGAAAACCCATCGAATTTACCGTAAAAAGATCATTTTCATTGCTGATTTTGCTCGTTGTGTGCGGTTTAAAACACTCCCGTATATCTTCTTTGTCCATGCCAATTCCATTATCAGTTATTATAATTTTATCCAAGCCGGCACGCAGCAGCTCAATCTTAATGGTGGAAGCCTGTGCATCGACTGCATTTTCAATTAATTCTTTAATGGCATAAGCAGGCCTTTCTATTACTTCGCCGGCGGCTATTTTTGCTATTAGTTCTGGAGATAGTTGATGAATTTTAGCCATATCAGTCGGCTTTCATAAAATTTCCGCTTTTAACCTGGATAAGTTTAATTTTGTTTTTTAGTTCCGCAATTTTATTTAATGCTTGTAGTGGAGTCATCTGATGGATATCTAATTCATTTAATTCTTTGGTTATAATTTTTTCTGTTTCGTCGAAGGTTAATGGAAGTTGCTTTACCTCAAGTTTGTTATTCTTAATGGGCCCATGTAGGTTTTCTAATTCGTGCAACATTTCATACGCACGCTGAATTACTTCCTCGGGAATCCCAGCAAGTTTTGCAACAGCTACCCCGAAGCTATGTGATGCGCCGCCCTCTGCTATAGTGTGTAAAAAGTTTAATTCTCCGTCCTGCTCGCGAACGGACATATGGTAGTTTTTAATCCGATCGGGATATTTAGTTTGAAGTTCTTGTAGTTCATGATAATGCGTAGCAAACAAGGTTTTTGCTGAGCATTTTTTAGAAGTGACCAGATACTCGGCTACTGCCCATGCGATACTTATTCCATCATAGGTGCTAGTTCCCCGTCCGATTTCATCCATTATAATTAAGCTGTTAACCGTCGTTTGATTTAATATCTGTGCAGTTTCCACCATCTCGACCATAAAAGTTGAGAGTCCTTCTGAGATTACGTCAGACGCACCGCTACGCACGAATATTTTATCTACGATGGGTAATTCGGCCTGATCCGCAGGAACGAATGATCCCATTTGATTAAGCAGTATTATTAATGCAACCTGGCGCAGGTATACCGATTTACCTGCCATATTAGGACCGGTAATGACCCACAGCTGATCTGTGGTCTGATTTAACGTTACGTCATTAGGAACGAATTGGCGTTCAGTGAGAAACTTTTCCACTACCGGGTGCCTACCGTTTTTTACTTGAATGAACCCGGACTCATTCAACGTAGCTCTCGCTATAATGTCCGGCATGGGCAAGTGTTGCAAAAGAGAGAATGCAATCAAGCTCTGCTATAGAAGCGGCAGCCTGTTGTAAGGGGGTAATTGAATTTATAACCTGTGTCAGAACATTTAAATAAATTGAATATTCCAATTTATTAAGTTTTTCCTCAGCAGTAAGTATTATCTCCTCCTGTTTTTTTAATTCAGGGGTGATGAAGCGTTCTCCATTTACCAGCGTCTGCTTCCTGGTGTAATTATCCGGTACTGAATTAAGATTGGAGTTACTAACCTCGATGTAGAACCCGAATACTTTATTAAACCGTACTTTTAATGAAGAAATTCCTGTCCTCTCCCTCTCTTTACTTTCAAGTTCCAGCACCCATTCGTTACCATGATTTACTATTTTACGTAATTGATCTAAAGAATCATCGATACCATCTTTGATGATTCTTCCCTCCTTAGGATCAAAGCGAGGATCATCAAGAATGAATTTATCAATAAGTGATGCGATTTCAAGAATCTCTGATGCAATATTTGAGGCTATTGTTTGTAAAGGCAAGCTTCCTGATATATTTTCCAGTATCAATTTTACTTTAAAAATATGATTTAGCGAATTTTTCAAACTCACCATATCCCGCGCGTTTCCAATCCCTACCGACAGTCGTGAAATCGTCCGTTCAATATCTGTTACTTCTTCCATTATTTTCTTAAGCTGTACATGAACTGAATTATTGGTAAATATATTTTCTACCGCGTCCAGCCGCTCCGTTATTTTATTCCTGTCATTTAGTGGCTTCCTTGCCCACTGTCGGATCATGCGTGCTCCCATCGCGGTAACTGTATGATCGATTACTTCCATGAGCGATCCGCGCTTATCACCGTTGCGCAATGTGGTAAATAGTTCAAGGTTAGTGATAGTTGAACGATCAAGAAGCATGTGTTCATCCGACACTAAACTTGAAATTGTCTTGAAGTGATCAACTTTATCTCTCTGTGTCTCTTTTAAGTACCCGAGCAAAGCTGCGGAAACTAATTGTGCTTGCTGCTTGTGCGAGATATCGTATGACATCAGGGATTTAATTTTGAAATGTTTCGTAAGGAATGATATTGGGTTTGCCGCATACGTATCCCAATTCTGAAAACAAAAGATGTTAATATCCTGATTAAGTTTTAATAGTTTAAGCAGCGCAGGGTTGTCATATAACTTTTTGGTTAGAATGCATTCAACTGGATTAATTCGGGATAGTTCGTTTACTATTGTATGTTCATAATTTGCGATTGGAAATTCGGATGTCATGAATTGACCTGTTGATATATCAGCGCAGGCAATCCCAAGTGTGTGAGCGTCCATAGCAATACTAACTATATAGTTATTCTCTTTTCGATTGAGCGTCTTCTCATCAAGGACTGTACCTGGAGTCACGATTCTAACCACTTCCCGTTCGACTATCCCATGCGTATCAGGTTCGCTGACTTGTTCACAAATAGCAACTTTATATCCGGCTTTTACTAGCTTTGCCAAATACGAATCAACAGCGTGAAATGGAACCCCTGCCATTGGAATTCTTCCGTCCTTACCGCGTGGCCTACCTGTGAGTGTTAGATCCAGTACTTTGGCACCAATATGTGCGTCTTCCATAAATAATTCGTAGAAATCACCGAGTCGATACAAGAGCAAACAGTCAGGATACTGCTTCTTTATCTCCTCATACTGTTTCATCATTGGAGTATTAAATTCGCTCATACTTTGTATATAAAGGATTGAAACTAAATCTACAATCCCTTAACAAACAGAAGTAAGAAGTATGCGAAAATAGCTAAGAAGATATAGAAGACTACCTTCCGATATTCATATAAGATTCTATATAGTAATTCCCATCTCATAAAATTAGTATACGGTATTCATTCAAATATTCAAATATGATATCATTGATGTATGAATAAACATCTTCGATTTGCATATCTTGTGAGCGATTTGCTTGATAATAAATTTAAGGTCGCAGGTTTTAGATTTGGAATTGAACCATTGCTTGGTATTATCCCCGGCCTGGGAGACATTGTTGGCCTTATATTTTCGTTATATATGGTATGGATTGGAATCCAGATGAAATTACCAGCTGAAAAAATTCAAAGAATGATAACCAATGTTGTATTTGACTTTGCACTTGGTCTTTTTCCCGTAATTGGTGATATAGCTGACTTTGCCTTTAAAGCAAATATAAAGAATATGCAAATACTTAGAGAAATTGCTCCTGAGGGAATCATTGACGGGAAAATAGTCTAGGAATTATCCTAAAACTAGAAAGTATACTACTGCCAGGATTATTCTATAGATGCCAAAAACAGTGAAGTTGTGTCTCTGCACATAGCCTAAAAAAAACTTGATCGCGACTAGTGCGGTAATAAAAGCACCTACAAATCCTATACTGAGTAACAAGTATTGCTGTGAAGAAAAACTACTCCCCGCCTGTAAAAAGTCATATCCTGCTGCAGCTAACATTGTGGGAATTGCTAACAAAAACGAGAACTCAACTGCAGTTTTTCTTTTTTTTCCTAGCGCCAGTGCGCCAACTATCGTCGCAGCAGATCGTGAAACACCTGGAATTACGGCCATAGTTTGACATAAACCAATTATAACTGCGTGCTTATATGAAACGCTCCCAATAGTTTCGACTTCCTCTGAAGAATCTTCTTTATGATAAAGATCAAAGAGAATGATTATTATTCCCCCAATTAATAAGGACCATAACACTACCTGGGAATTTCCAAGCAGGTATTGTTTAATCCATTTATATAGAAAGAATGAAATTACTGCACTCGGGATAAAGGCTGCAATTATCTTTTTCCATGAATCAAAATCTCTTATATATTTCTTAAAATATACGACCACAACTGCAACTATGGCCCCGAGCTGAATGAATATATCGAAACTCTTTTGAAATTCTGTGTCTGCGAGACCCAGTACTTTCGCTGTTAATATTAAATGTCCTGTTGAGGAAATCGGTAAAAATTCTGTTATTCCTTCTATAACTGAAAGCAGGAGTGCTTGAAAGATTGACATACGTATTGATTGTACAGCTAGAGAGTCATACTGTCATCTTCAGGCTTCTTGTCCAATCCACCTTCATTGATTTGAATCATTAATTTCTCAATTATTGATTTTGCTTCGTACGCTGATTGAAGATGGAGGTTCCTAATTTCAATGTTTTCGAGTGGTGATTTATATGAAATTACGAGCGCCGCCAAAATCCGGTTGTCGCTTATTGTTACGTACCCGATATCCTTAATGAGCATTGTTTGTGTATTTGAATTTAATATGAAATTCCATTTTATGGAAACTGATTTTTCTTTTATGATGAGTTCGTTAGGAATCATATCGAGCGGAAAAATAGATTTTGTCTGAAAGAGAACTGCCTCTTCAGTATGCAGTGCATTCTCAGTCTTCTTATCGATTTTATCAGGATTGGTCACCTTAAAAGTGGTTTCTGGTCTGGTGACATGGATCTCACTTTTGCCTTCATTTTTGGTAGAAGTTGCTACTTCTTCGCTGTCCGGTAGAGCTTCTGTTTTCTTTAAAGACTTTATCTTTCTAATCTGGGGTTTGGTTATTCGAGCCATGAAATCATTGTAATATTTTATATCATTACTGTCAAATATAGTTATATCTGTGTTTAAATCCGTATATCGGAATTAAGCGTTTTTAACGCTATCTTCAAGCGGGTCAGAAAACTTCGTTTTCCTGTCGCACCACACTTTTCTGCTCCTTTTGTTCCGTTATCATAATCAATAGCTGATGATCCTATCGACTGGTGCTGCCTATTATAATATTCACTCTCACTTACTTTTTCCGGGGCAGGCTGTGCATCTGCAGTAATGAGGAATCTTGATCCTTTCCGTATTGGCATACTTAATATTGATTTATCAACCTTTGTACCATCCAGGTAATAATTAATAGGTAATTGACCATTGCCATCGGCATCCTTAAACAAATCATACTTTACACTTTTGAATAAATCATTCCAGACAATACCTTCCTGGTGAGCATGGACCACGTTACCCACTAGATCGTGTAAATGCACATTGTCGAGTCTGTTTAATAAAACTTCTGTCGAATCGGCTAGGCATGGTGCCAAATGCATATATGAAGGATCACTAAAATTAACTTGCCTATTATTAATAAACACTGCGAAATTAGCGTGATAATGAACTGGGATCTCTGAAACCTTAAAAGTACGATAGACAATATATCCCATACAAAGTACTATTATTGAGGTGGTTAATAGCAGGAATTTTTTCATACCACCAGTATACCATTACAATTAAGAACTATTTACTGTTAACTCAATTTACTTTATAATGATTCATGCCCCATATATTATTGTATTAGTATAACTATGGCTTCTCAAACTTCTCAGGAATCGACTCAACATGTTTTTCTTTCTATTGTCTCGCACGAGTTAAAAACGCCCATCACTTCGATTCAGGGCTTTACCCAGGCTATGCAGAGAAAGATAGATCAAAAAATTGCCATATACGAACCGAACCCTCTTTTTACCGAGGCAGAACTGCGTAAGCATCAGGAGCATCTGGAAATGGTAATGCGTCAAATCAAAAGGCTGACACGATTAATAGATGATCTTTTAGATGTATCTGTAATCGAAAGTGGCCGACTTGGTTTCGACTGGACAACTATTGATCTTGCTTCCCTACTGAGCGATCTAAGCGTACGCATGCAATTATTTAGTGCAGACCACACAATTCAAATACAACCAAATGAAACAGGAGCATATCAGGTGATTGCTGATGAGAGCCGTCTTGAAAAATTGTTTTCTAACTTACTGGTTAATGCGATAAAGTATTCGCCACAAGGCTCTACTATAACGGTAAACCTTATTGAAGAAGCGGATTTTTATCTAGTTTCAGTAAAAGATGAAGGCGTAGGGATCCCCCTGGACGACCAGCAACATGTATTTGATCTCTATTACCGTGGCAAAGAGATCGATAGAAAAAAATATAGCGGTCTCGGATTGGGGTTATACCTAAGTAAACAAATTGTTGATTTGCATCGCGGCAAAATTTATTTTGAATCAGTACCCGGACATGGCAGCACTTTTTATGTTGAACTTCCCAAAGTTCAGGAAGGCTGACCCTTTACCTGAAACTTTTATCCCCGTATTATAGAGTATATGAATCATGAGCAATTTCACGAATATGAGCGTTTTGTTCAACAATTTAAGAGCATTACCAGTAACCTCTGGTATACATGGGACCCTGAAGCACAGAGACTAGTGGATGTACTCTTAAATAAAACCAACCACGAATTAAGTTCATATCAACGTTTTCAGGACCTGAATGAAGATAACAAGCAAGAATTGTTTGCAAACAATCACCTGCGGGCGAGTGTAGATCATGTCTATCGGAAAATGGAGGATTATCTTTCAAATACGACATGGTTTGATTCCTTATTACAGAAGTATCCAGAATATGAAATATTAGCAAAAAATCCGATCGCGTATTTCTGTGCCGAGTATGGCTTCACTGATTGGTTGCGGATCTACTCCGGTGGTCTGGGCATACTTGCGGCAGATATGCTCAAGGAAGCAAGTGATATTGGACTGCCTATGGTCGCAGTAGGTTTATTCTATCAATATGGTTTTTTCAAGCAGATTATAGGTGATAGCGGGTATCAGACAGAAGAATACATAGCGATGGACCCAAGTAAGCTGCCATTGGAACTAATCCGGATCTCTACGGGGGCGCCACTGCTAATTGAAATTACAGTAGTTGACCACCCGGTATACTGCCGCATCTGGACGGCTCAAATTGGTAGAGTTCCCTTGTTTTTGCTTGATACTAATATTCCGGAAAATGTCAGAATGGAAGATAAATTGATTACCGGTCATTTATACGGTGGGGATCAGGATACACGAATCCGTCAAGAGCTTATTCTTGGCATTGGTGGAGAACGGGCGTTATCTGCACTAGGATATCACCCTACTATTTTCAGTATGAATGAAGGGCATTCCGCTTTCGCAGCGCTTGAAATCACGAAGCATTTTATGTATGAGCGCGGACTGTCATTTACTCGAGCTCGCGAGGAGACAAAAACTAAAATTATTTATACGAACCATACAATTGTCCCTGCAGGTAATGATGTGTTTGATTACGATCTGGTAAATAAGTATTTGAGCCCGCACCTAATCGGAATGGGTATCGATTTTCAAGAGCTTTATAAGCTCGGGAACGGAAGTGGTCCTGACGGAAATAGGATCACCGATGCCTTTTCAATGGCAGATTTGGCATTTGAAATGTCTGTGCGAGCTAATGCGGTAAGTCGTGAACATGGCGATGCTGCAAAAAAGATGTGGCCAACCCGGGATATTACACCAATAACAAACGGTGTGCATCTTCCTACCTGGGTTGCTCCGCGCATGCAAAAGGTATATGAGCAACAAATAAGCCCCGACTGGCAATACAGTATTGAAGATGATCTTCTATGGCAAAATGCCTTACATATTCCGGATTCCGAACTATGGGATGCGCACTCGTACTTAAAACACGAGATGATTTCAAAACTCAATGAAGACTACGGATACTCACTTTCACCGGACTATTTAACGATTACATGGGCACGTCGATTTGCAACGTACAAGAGACCGGATATGGTTCTAGAAAATATTGAACGACTGCTCGCATTGGTGTCCAATGACTCCCGTCCTGTACAAATAATTGTGTCCGGTAAAGCCCACCCGAAAGATTCAGACGGCAAAAATATGATGAGTAGAATCTATATGTTAATGAAAGACGAACGGTTCAAGCATCGTCTGGTGTTCGTGCCCAATTACCAGATAAGCGTGGCGAGGCATCTTGTTGCCGGTTCAGATGTGTGGTTAAACACCCCCTATGTAATGACAGAAGCAAGCGGTACAAGCGGAATGAAATCGGCTGCGAATGGTGTCCTTCAGTGCTCAACCCATAGTGGTTGGGTACTCGAGGTTGACTGGAAAGAAAAAGGGTTTATGATTGAGGGTGATAACGAAGGCTCGAAGCTATATGATTTACTCGAGCAGCAGATTGTGCCCCTTTATTACGATAGAAATGAACAGCATCTTCCAGAAAAATGGTTAGGATATATGAAAAGAACTATTGCTACCATCTGTCCGGAGTTCAGCACAAAGAGAACACTTAAAGAATATTTCGAAAAACTATATACAACAGCTCTGACTAAACAACACTAACTTATGATACAAGAAACGATTCCATCTTTCATAATGGTTATATATGGTGCTACAGGCGACCTTACAAAACGTAAATTAATCCCCGCCTTATTTGCGCTTTATAAAATGCACTTGCTTCCCCGTGAATTTACCATTCTTGCTTTTGCGAGGCGCGAGTATGACTCCTTATCCTTTGCACAAACACTTAAAGAATTCATCGCAAATGAAAGTAAGGAGTGGGATGCATTTAGTTCTCATATTAAATATGTTCGTGGTAATTTTGATTCAGTTGAGTCGTTTAAACATTTGAAGGAAGCTATCCGTCAATACGAATCAGAAATGGGAGAATGTCTCTCTAAACTTTACTACATGGCGACTTCGCCCGATGTTCTACCTGAGATTATCGACCATATCGGGGAAGTGGGACTTCACATTGGTTGTGGAGAGGAAGGGAAATGGACCCGGATTATCATTGAGAAACCTTTTGGACAGGATCTGGATTCAGCGATAGCGCTTAATACGCATTTAAAGAAATTCTTTATTGAAGAACAAATTTACAGAATTGACCATTACCTTGGTAAGGAAACTGTTCAAAATATTCTTGCGACGCGCTTTACCAATATTATGCTCGGACCGGTATGGAATAAAGAGTATATTCAATCGATAGAAGTAATTGCGAGTGAGGAGTTGGGTGTTGAAGGACGAGGAGGATATTATGATACTGCTGGAGCGCTCCGAGATATGGTACAAAGCCATTTGTTACAACTCCTGGCACTTACGACGATGGATGAACCGGAGCAGTACGATGCGAACGCAATACGTGATAAGAAGAATGAAATTCTGGAAGCACTCAGACCAATTACCAAGGAAACAGTAGTGTCAAATACAAGTCGAGGACAATACGCTGGCTATACTCAGGAAGAGAAAGTCAGGTCCGATTCTAAGACTGAAACGTTTGTTCAATTAAAAACGTTTATCGATTTGCCACAATGGCAAGATGTACCGATGATCATCCGTACTGGTAAAAAACTTAACGGACGTTACTCCGAAATTAGAATTAAATTTAAGCATGCCGAGGCTAAAGTATTTTCAAATTTGTTTTGTGAGTTGCGTTCAAATGTATTAGTAATCCGCGTCCAACCCAATGAAGGGATTAATTTAAAGATGCTCATTAAAGAACCCGGGTTCGGAATGAAGCTTCAGGATGTTTTCCTTAACTACGAATACACCGAAACGTATCAAAACCTGCCTGATGCGTACGAGCGCTTGCTTATGGATTCGCTCCTGGGAGATCAATCATTGTTCACGCGCACGGATGAAATTGAATCCAGTTGGAGATTCGTAACAAATATTTTAAAATTATGGTCAGAAACCGAAGTGCCGTTACATATCTATGAAGCAGGCACTTCTTTAGCCATCTGAATAGCTCCCCACGCGGGAGCTTTTTTGTGAAAGATGATGTTGGCGAGCGGGAATTCACTGTGAATTTTTTCAGACATTTTAGTTGCGAAATTAGTGTTTTCAAAAAGGCCGCCAATATACACTATGTCAAACGACTTTGTATATTTAAGTTTATCGACAGCTGTTTTTATCATCAGAAAGCCTTCTTCTACAGTTTCGTTAACAATCTGAATTGCTCCCCAATCACCCTGGCGAAATGCTTCAAAAACAATATATACAAGATGGGCGAAGTCCTTTTTCTTGTAGTTTTGAACGATATTTTTGGCGTCGCGCATATTTTCAACTTGGAGTTCAGAGACGATTAAATCTTCGAGAACTGACTTTTTTACGCGACCATCATAACTTTTAGCCGCCAACCGCAACGCCTTATAGCCTATGTAATAGCCACTGGCTTCGTCGCTCAGAAGATACTCAAGCCCGCCAACTTTGACTTCTTTTCCTTGGTCATTTTGACCAAAAAGATTTGAACCGGTACCACAAATAATCGCCATTGCATTCTTATTATCGGTCGCACTTTTTAAGCCTATCTGGACGTCGTTGACGATAATAGGAGTTTTAAGTTTAAGCTTATAAAATAATTTCTCGAGGACGCTTGTTAATATAACTTTATCTTTATCTGTGTCCAATCCAGCCAAACCAATGCACGATGATATGATTGGCAGCTGCTTCCGCCCAGTGCCCTGTTCGGCTTTTAATTTGGCAGCTATAATACTTTCAAATATATTATCGATCGCTTCTTCAATACCAATTGAGGTAGGATTACCTGGTCCTGAAGTGTATTCGCCTACAATTTGATCGTTTTCATCTACAATAAGGGTATGTGTTTTTGTGCCGCCGGCATCGACACCCAAATAATAATTCATATTATTCCATCCCCCAAATTTTCTTTCGATATTGGATTCCTTTTTCGTGCAGAGCAGGATATTTAGAAAAGCCTACTTCCAGTAAGCTCGATGCTATCTGTTCTGCAATTTCGTCAATTTCTCTATCTAGCGGTATGCCTTCGATATGAATATTCTTCAACGATAAAGTAACTCTCTCCCGCAGTTTAAATTTTTGTGAAATTAATTCTGTGGCTAGCACTGTATAGATTTCCTCTTCATTTACGTTCAGTTTCAGATAAGAGTTGAATAGCGTTGCAGCACAGTAGAAATTTTTTGGAGCACGGATGCTGTCGCAACAAATATATAGGTCGTCAGGAGTGATATTTCTTTTTATCAGAATATCGCGTGCAAATTGAAGATTTTGCAATGATGTCAATGATTTATCTTCAATAATAAAATTCGCAGCAAGTTCAGGATTTATTTTCAGTAAATATTGCTTTATTGATTTGGATTCTGAAAGAGTGAGCAGGTTTGGATTTGTAATTCCCCCACAGGGAATAATATAGTCTACTTTTTTTGATAACACTGTTTTGAGGGATTCATCTAAATAGTCGCTGTATTGTTTATTACCATCCGTGTAGACTCCTGATCCTAAAATTAGTCCTATTGTCATATACTAAAAGTATACTATTTATTGTATAAAGATACATAGATAACTAGGAGGTTTTATGCAAATCGGCTATATTGGTTTAGGTAAAATGGGTAAAAATATGGTATTTAATATGCTTGATCATGGGCATAAAGTTGTGGCTTGGAATCGCTCGCCTGCACCTTTGGATGAAGTAGTCGCGGCTGGAGCTGAAAGAGCCTCTACACCTAAAAATGTAATTGAGAAATTAAATGAACGAAAAGTTATCTGGCTAATGCTTACCGCAGGTGATGTCACTGAAGATATGTTATTTGGATCTCAGGCGCTTGTCACCTATTTGCAAAAGGGAGATGTCATAATTGATGGCGGCAATTCAAATTTCAACGATACAAAGCGCCGCGCAGAAAAATGTGCAGAACTCGGGATTCATTTTCTTGATAGTGGCACCAGTGGTGGCCCAGGTGGAGCACGGAATGGCGCCTGTTTAATGATCGGTGGAGATAAAGATGTTTTCGAGGATTTGCGTCCTTTATTTGAATCATTATCGGTTGTGAATGGGTATAAATATGTTGGCCCTTCTGGAAGCGGTCATTTTGTTAAAATGGTACATAACGCTGTTGAATACGGATTTTTGCAAGCGATGGGAGAAGGTTTCGAACTAATAAAACTTGGCCCATATAAAGATCTTAATCTTGGCGAAATTGCAGATATCTGGAATAGTGGCAGTATAATTCAATCTAAACTGATGATGCTTGCAGAAGATGCTTTTAAAGAAGATAACGATCTATCCAGCGTTAGGGGATATATTGAAGATAATGGAGAAGCCCAGTGGTCTGTTGAGACTGCGCTGCAATATAAAGTGCCGCTTACCACTTTAGCTCATGCTTTGTTTGTACGGTATCGATCGCGTCAGGACGATTCTTTTGCAGCAAAAGTTGTTGCAGTTTTGAGAAATCGCTTTGGTGGACACGCCGTCAAAAATAATTGACAGGGCTGAAGTAAATCTTTACTATAAATGCATGGTTAAAAGAGCTGTCCTTTCTTTATGTGCGTTATTTTTGCTGCTCATTGCACCGGTACCTGCATATTCCGAGTTAGGTCTCGGGACCGATGAACCTATCCCAACCGCGACAGCAACACCAAGCTCGACTGCATCACCCTCTCCTTCGCCAACAGTTTCACCTTCAGCTACTGCAAAGCCTACCTCAACACCGAGTCCTGCCATTAAGGCAACAGTTAAACCGATTGTGAAAACAACGAGTACATCCCCTACTCCCGCGATGACACCTTCCCCAAGCCTGATGCCAACATCTCAACCTTCGGCTACAGCTGTAGTTAAGGCAGCAATATCAAAACCCGGTGGTGGTCCAAATATATTGTTGAGTATATTTTTGTTTTTGGTAATACTTGGTATTGCGGTTGGAGGTGTATTTCTCCTCCGCAAAAACCCAAAAACCGGTGTAACATTAAAAAAATAATATGAAATCTCACTTTATTGTGATTTCTTTTTTTCTTCTCGCTATTGGCATCCTTGTTGGTGGTGCTAAAGCTCTTCAGTTACATCAGCAAATCACTCTTGCCAGTGCAGAAATTTCTAGCACTAATGAGCTACTTTCTGAGGCGTATGTAGAACAAAATATTCTTCCACAGGATGGTTTGTTTAAAGAGGGTGAGACTAGCTATACTTTTAATAATGTGACAAAAGCGGCTCCGGTTGATACCCTACGCACTATTGCGTATAAAGCACCTTCTAATCTTGCGGTTCTTGGAGCCTCAACTGAGCCAAGAAAGATAGTTATAGACTTAGAGCATCAGCGCGTCTACGCCTATGAAGGATCCCGCGTAGCGCTTAACTTTCTTGTTTCCACCGGCAAATATGGAGCAACTCCGGTAGGAAAGTATAAAATCTGGTACAAGGTGCGGTCGCAGACAATGAAGGGTGGAAATCGAGCTCTGGGAACATATTATTATTTGCCTAATGTTCAGTTTATCCAATATTTTAATCAGGGAATCGGGTTCCATAGCACATATTGGCATAACAACTACGGTACTCCTATGTCGCACGGATGTGTAAATATGACCTTAACGGATGCAGAAACTCTCTATTACTGGGCTAACCCCGAGATGCCTAATGGGGTAAAAATCTTTAGACCAACGGGCACTAACCCAGGTACTGAAGTTGAAGTTGTATCTACATGGAATGTGTAATATTGTCACTCTTTTACCTTTTGCCTTAAACTGATAAAATAGTCTGAGTTAAAAAGCCGGGGTGGCGGAATGGCAGACGCGACAGACTTAAAATCTTTTATCCGCAAGGGTGTGAGGGTTCGACTCCCTCCCCCGGCACCAAGATACCCTTCTTTTAATTAGTATGCTTTTCTAGTATACTTGCCGTTATCGGGGCGTAGCTCAGTTGGTAGAGCGCGTGGTTTGGGACCATGAGGTCGCATGTTCGAATCATGTCGCCCCGACACTTTTCCAGAATTAAGAGCTGTTTAAACATACCTGTAATTTCATCTTTATATATTCGTTAAAAATAAGTTCAATTCCGTTAGGAAATCTGAACCAACGGTCTTCCATTGCGTGTTCGATAGTTTTTGTAGTTTCTGAATTAACACGAATAATCTTAGTTTCGTAAGCTGAATACTTCATCAAAGAAGACCATGCTCTGCGTTGGGCGAACCATGGGATAATTCCAGTAATGGTGTCATGTTTAATCCGTTTTTCTTCCAACAAGTTGAAACCGCGTTTAATATTATCGACTATATTAATCGATTCTTCTTCTAATATTATAGCCTCCGATGGAATCCCCAATTCTTGGGCTCTCCTAGCAAACCGGGAAGCCTCGGTTTCTTTGTCATTCAAATAATGAGGACTCTTACCTGCAATCAAAATGAGTGGAGCCCAACCTTCATGAAACAGCTTGACCGCTTTTTCGATTCTTCGTTGGCTTTGTCCACCAAATACAAATAGTAGATCACTTTTTTGTACAGAGTCTTGCTCTCCCAAATATGCGTTTACCTGGTCAATTAAGAACTGGTGCTCCCCAATAGCGAGGGTTTTTTCAATGACTTCTCGCTTCAAATCATCTGCCTCTTCCTTTGAATAGTATTGAATAGAGAGAAATTCGGAATCAAAAAAGTCCGTCGTGACTGAAATCTCCTTAAGCCATATTTTTACTGAATCGAACGTGGGAAAGTGTTCGTTCCGCCGCGCCGTTCTAACACCTTCTTTTGTTAACATCTCTAAGATCTCATGCTTATCAGCGATTTGAGTCGGATCCGTTCGTATTGCCATAAGTTATTATACCTCGATTTTCATCCTAGACAAAACATGAGCCAGAGTTCAAAATAGTGTGACCAGCAGGTAATTTGTAATCTCAATCTTTACTATAGGACTTATTTCTGCTATAATCGTGTTAATTCAAGCTTCAATCTTAATTCATAGCCTCGGATAGTGTTTTACTTTACTTATAGTTTTGACTTTTCTTTTCTTACTAAGAAGAGATTAATCGACGTGGAGAACAGTTATGACACAAACACCTAGAGAACAGACACAATTGGAGAAAATCTCCATTAATATAACAGATTGGATGGGTAGCCCTGTTTCCCTTATCGTGCACACTATATTTTTCGTGGGAATATTTATCCTCTATTTCTTCGGATTTGGCATTGATCAAATCATGCTCATTTTGACAACAGTCGTTTCACTCGAGGCGATTTATCTATCTTTGCTTATTCAAATGACTGTTAACCGCAACACACAAAGCCTGGAAGACGTTGAAAAGGACATTGATGAGATCCAGGAGGATGTGGAGGATATTCAGGAAGACGTCACTGAAATCGGAGACGATGTCGAAGAGATTTCTAAAGATGTCGATGAGATCCAGGAAGACGTGGAAGAGATTCAGGAGGAAGCGCCCGAACCGAATACCTATCATGCCGCATCGACTAATAATGCCCTCGAGAGCATTGAAAAGCAACTTCATCTCGTGATGCAGGAATTGGAAGAACTTAAAAAGAAAGACCATGATTGATTACCGCGAGTTAACAACCTTTAAACAACGAGTATGGGATTATTACCATGCAAATAAACGTTCTTTCCCTTGGCGGGAAACGACAGACATTTACTTCATTCTAGTATCTGAACTGATGCTTCAACAGACTCAAACTGATCGGGTAGTTCCTAAATATACTGCATTTATGCAGATATTCCCAACCGTTGCTTCATTGGCCTCGGCTTCACTTACTGAGGTTCTTGGAATGTGGCAAGGTCTTGGATATAACCGGCGAGCTCTATTCCTCAAACGACTTTCAGAAGAAGTTGTGGGTTATCATTCGGGAGTTGTGCCGGAAACTGTAGCGAAGCTTGATGCACTACCGGGCATAGGGTATGCCACTGCATGCGCTATTCTTACTTATTCTCGAAATATTCCTACTGTTTTTATTGAAACGAATGTAAGAACGGTGTTTATTCACTCATTTTACCCTGACCAAACTGAGGTAAAAGATGCAGACATTGAGCCACTAGTGGCCGCAGCTGTCGATAACGAAAATCCGAGAGAATGGTATTACGCACTTACGGACTATGGTGTAATGCTAAAGAAAAACGTGCCTAATCCTAATCGCAAAAGCGCACATTACGTAAAACAGTCATCTTTCTTAGGTTCAGACAGAAAAATACGGGGAGAGATAGTGAGATTATTACTTGATAAGCCAAGCTGGACTGTTGATGATTTATATGCATCGACCGGTACAGATTATGCCCGTTTGGGAAAGATACTTAAAGGAATGACTAAAGACGGACTTGTTCAAAGCGACGGCACTTATTTCCGAATTTTCGAGAATGCTAAAAAGAATTAAATTAATGTACTCGTTACTCCCTCTGCAAGCAAAAGTTCCATTTTTCTGTCTCTTCCGCCGCGGTTATAGTTTCCTATTTTTCGATCTGATCTAATTACACGGTGACAGGGAATGTCCGCTGCATAATTCTTGCGCATAAGCGTTCCGACTGCGCGCGCTCCTTTCGGGTTCCCCGCTGCTGCTGCGACCTCTTTGTAGGTCATGACATATCCTTTGGGAATATTCCGTACAATGTCCTTAACGCGTTCACTAAAAGGTTTATCCATATCAATTATTCTGAGATAACTTATAAATAGTTCCAAGCTTATCATCGGTGATATACAGATTGCTTTTTGAATCAAACTGAATTCCTGCAGGCCTTCCGATGGCTTTACCGTCTGAGCCGAGCCAGCCAGTCAGGAAATCCTCGCGAGACTTAAAGTTTCCCGATTCATCGAGTGCTATCTTCATTATTTTGTATCCCGTAGGCTGGGTTCTATTCCATGATCCATGGAAAGCCACGAGTAGGCTATTTTGGTGTTGCTGAGGCCAGCTGACAGGCGTAAATGCTAATCCGAGTGGAGCAGAATGAGCTGGCAGATCGATATGTGAAGGTGTGTATGTAGGTTCTTTGCAGGGGTTATTAATATCTATTTTTTTATCAAAGTTTTCGTCGTGTACATTTTTACCATAGCAGGTTGGCCAACCATAGTTCTTGCCGTCCTCTACAATATTGATCTCATCAGGAGGAAGCTCATCGCCCAAGAAATCTCTGCCCATTTCAGTAGCCCATATTTTATTTGTTCCTGGCTGTTCTGTCATAAAAACTGAATTCCGCAGCCCTGAGGCAAAAGTGCGGGCATTTCTGCCATCCAAGTCCGCAACCATGATTGTTCCCCTGTTTTTATCTTTCTCGATACAGACGTCGCAGGCCGACCCAATTGAAATGAGGAGCTTGTTTCCTAATTCAGTTTTTTTGATCACTAGACTACGGGTAGTGTGGCGCCCTCCTGTAGGGAGCTCTAGTATCCGGGATTTTATCGGTAGAGTTACATTCTCAGGGTTATATTGAAATTGAGTCACGCCATTAGTCTCAGCTACATATAATTGACAAAGTGTCTCACAAAGGATCGCGAGCCCATGAGGTGCATTGAGCTTATCTATAAGAGTTTTCTGTGACCCATCAGCTTTAATCGCTACAATTTTATTCTGAGCGGGAATACTTACCAGTGCCGTATTATTAGAATCAAATACGATTACCCTCGGATTTCCCAAGTCTTTAGCAAACGTATTCAACGTAAAGCCAGTCGGAACTTTTATTGCGAGACCAGTTGAATTTATACCCTGAAAGGTTTCCGTTGTATCAACTACAGTTTCAGGTGTTGGTTCACTAGCTGCAGGAACTGCAGATTGAACCGGAGCAGGGGTAGATTCAGTAGTGGCTCTGGTACAACCTGAAGCTAATAATACAAGGGAAAGCAATATAATAACACTCTTTAACATTAAGATTAGTTTATCACTTTATTGAACGTAAAACGAGAATGTCTTTACTAGAAGCCTTCACTCACTTCGTTTCTTTCGGCCTATAGTATTTGACAAATGGGTAACCTTGTGCTATAATCCACCCTAATTGAGTGTATCTGAGTATAGCTATCTATAGCTCAATATTAATCACTTGAGGTCAGATTATGAAAAACTTTTATCATAAACCATCAAATGCAGTTAAGGTTCAGTTCGAAGCGTATAATGCTATGCCTGAGCGTAGCAAGCTTCTGAGTTCAAGTTTAGGATTTGCTAGTGGGCTGAACAATTTCGTTAATCCTAAGACTTATAGTGAATTCTATATTGTACCTAATGTGATTCCTCTTGCAATCATCCCTTCATATAAGGGTGGACCTGCATTAATTAAATTGGTTTCTGACATTATTACATTTAACCACTTAGCTTCAGTAATTGTAGTTAATGATTCATCTCCCGCTGAGTATGACTCAGTCTTTGTTGACATTGATGCTTTATCTGACCGAGTTACTGTTTTAAAAACACCAACTAACTTCTTAAAAGCAGGTGCGATTAACTTAGCATTAACTCATATCAAAGAGAACAATATTAAAGCCGATGTAATCTTTACCCTCGACGATGATGTGCAAATAAATGACTACACTATTGGTCATATGGCTTCTGAAATTATGCGCGACGAGCGTCTTGGAGCGGTATGTTCACAAGCTCGAGCCTGGAACAAAAATAAAAATTTATTAACCAGACTTCAAGGTCTTGAGTATCACGGATACAACGTCATCCGTAAGGCTGAGTCAGGATTTGTTAATGGTCCTCTAGTAATGCATGGGATGCTTTCAGGATTTCGTTTTGAAGCTATTATGAAAGTGGGAGAATTTGCTACCGGTCATTTAATTGAAGACTACGATATGACTGCCCGAATTAAAAAGGCAGGATACGATGTTAAGTTCGCTACTCATGCAGCAGCATGGACTGATGTTCCCGAGAACTTTAATGCTCTCTGGAAGCAACGCATTCGATGGTCAGTGGGTGGTCTAGAAATATTAGCTAAGGAAAGATACCTGCCTGCTATTTTCCAGGATGTTATTGGACATTTTATGTTCATTGCAACATTCGTCAGCGTTATTCTTGCGTTTAGTATTCCTGCCGAAAATAACTACCCTGTTGTTACATGGGTAATAGCGATGGTGGCAATCACACAATTCGTAATTGGCTTTACGTTTAATTTGTTAACTCTTAAGAGTTATGAGGATGCGGATATTTGGGATTGGATTTTGAGAATAACTATTATACCTGAATTTATCTATGCCAACATTTTAACTGTTGGTCTCTTGGGTTCGTATTTGTTTATTGTTTATACCAAATTGGTACGAAAGCTTCTCAAGCTGACGCGCCATGCTGAATATATCGATAAGCAAATAAGTTTATTATTTTTAAAGGCTGGTTACTCCATGGGATGGGGAACTAGATAAAGGAGTTTTATATGTCATACACAGGTGGTGTTTCACTTGCTGCAGCAACAGCGTTGCCAATGACTTCAGGTGCTATGTACCTTTGGTCACGTAACGTAAACTACAACCTTGCTATAGCTTTCGCTGTAGTATCAGTGTTGAGTCTTATGTATTCAGGTAGTGTGATCGTTCGGTATTACAAGAATTCAAAGGTTAATAACTAATGTTTATGAAAGGTTAACTTCCCCCAAGCAATTCATGCTCGGGGCGATTTTAGATCATAAGTTTACATTAAGGAAAAATCGTATGAAGAACTCAATTGCCCGCTCATTATCTTTTATGAAAATGTCAAAGAGTACGTTTATTATAACCGTAGTCGCGACAGTGGTTGTCCTGTTTCAGGTTCAATCATTTGTAGCACCGTTATTTTCTCAGGCTAAACCTAAACAAGTTATACCCGAGGTAACACCGGTGGTTACTACAGGAAAAGACGAAGCAATTCGTTCAGTACCGTTTCAAAAGATTAATGAGCCGGGCAAGCCGAAGCGTTTTATAGTTCCTTCACTTTCAATGGGATTACCAATAGTATCTGTTCCTCTTAAGAATGATACTTGGCCGGTTGAAGAAGGCGTTGCTAACTTCGCCGAAGAATCCTCCGCTTTTAACGGGGATACCGGGAATAGTGTCTTGTTCGGGCATAATAAGCCTGATGCATTTAGGCCGCTTAATAAACTCAAGGTTGGAGAAAGTGTCTATGTTCAGACTTCACAGTATCAATTTAGCTATGAAGTTAAAGATATAAGCACTACTAATCCTAAGAATATTGATGTAATGAAGCCAGGTGACAAGTATGAACTCACACTTATTACCTGTAACGGTTTCTTTGATGAGAAGCGCTTAATTATAAAAGCTGAGTTAAAGGAGATTACGCAGCTTAACTAATAAGCGTATATAAAAATTATGAAAAATTCTATGAATATTTCAAACCAATTTGTTAAAAGAATTACCGCAGGTGCAGTAGGTATATCACTTGCTGTAGCTCAATTTGCATCAGTCATGATTAACCCTGCTTACGCTGCACAAATCTATACACCTCAAGGGACGGTTGCGTTGACATTCGACGATGCAACAGTCGATACCTATACAAAAGCGGTACCAATTCTCTCTTCACGAGGCATTAAAGGTGTTTTATACGACAATACCGGATACAACGGCAAATCTGGCTATCTCACATGGGCTCAGGTTCAGGAACTTCAAAATAAGTACGGTTGGGAAATTGGTGGCCATTCCGTTACTCACCCTTTGATGACAACATTAAGCGCATCTCAGTTAAAAACTGAAGTGGAACAGTCGAAAAAGGATCTCGTAGACCACGGTATCAATCCTGTTTCGTTTGCTACACCTTATGGTGACTATGATAATAAAGTAATTGCCGCTATTGCGAAGCAATACTATATACACCGTCCGTTTCACGATCGTGAACAGAACAATGTGTATCCTTATAATAGTTATTTAATACAAGTTCAGTCTGTTGAAAAAGTTACCACCTTCGCGCAAGTAAAAGGATGGATTGATAACGCAAAGGCAACTAATACCGCGCTTGTGCTTGTGTTTCATACAATAGTAACTAGACCCAGCGATCAATATGATGTTAGTGAATCTATGCTTAAACAGGTTGCCGACTATATTAAATCCAGCGGCATTAAAGTGAATCAGGTTAAGGATCTTGCTCAGATGAATACACCTAACTTGTTTCAGAATTCATCTTTCGAGCAAGGTATGAATATCGGATGGACAACAGACAACGCTACTAGTGTAAAAATTGATACTAACACTAATGGCTCGATGCCGGCTCCAAAGAACTCAGTTGTAATGTCGGGTTCAGCTAGTGTTTCCCATCTATTTGCTCCAACCTTGGCCGTTAAACCTAATGAAACGTATGTCGTTAAAGCGTTTACTAACCAGAGCAGCTTTACAAATGGTGAATATGGATATTACCTTAACGAGTACGATAGTGCTGGAAACTGGATCTCAGGTCGATGGATATTTGGAAATTTTGATAACGATACCAATAACAGCAATGACGTGTTCCAGGTATCTTTCAAATACCAACCTACTTCAGACCTGGTAGCTTCAGCTATGCTTGAAGTGTATATGACTGCAGGTTCAGCTGGTAAAGTATATATTGATAATATAGAGTTGTATAAAGTTTATACTGACACATCATCTACTCCGGTGCCTTCTGCAATACCAACTGTCACTCCTGTTGTAACACCTACAGTTCAACCAAGTGCAATTCCAACTGCTAGTGCCAGTGCTACCCCTACTGCTCAACCATCAATTACGCCAACCGCAACAGCATCGGCTACGCCGGTAGCATCGGTTACCCCTACACCATCAATGCAACCAACCGCTCAACCTTCTGTTCAGCCAAGTGCTACTCCAAGCGGTACAAACCTCGTACGCAATTCTAATATGGGAGCAGCAGAAAGTGGCTTCGCACTCTATTGGAAAGGTAATGATTCTTCAATAGTGTATGACACTACATCTAAAGGATGTTCAGGTGCTGAAAGTATTATTATGAAAGCTAATAATACAGTTAATGCAGTCTTAATTAACACAAAGTACATTGCAGTTGATAGCGCAAAAAGCTATGACTGGCTGACTTGCGTTAAGGTAGGAACCGGTAGCGGCGAGTTTGGATATTATATCGATGAATACGATGCTAACAATATTTGGATCTCCGGTAAATGGATGGGCATGGCTGCTCCCGGTACCCGGACAGACTGGTTTGTATATACACCGTCATCAAGCGCAGTGAAATATGCAGGCATACAGTATTATAAAACTGCAGGTTCAACGTTTGAAGTAAATGTAGATAAAATTGGTTTCTACGTAAAGTAATTCCCTGGCCATACCTGGGAGTATAAAGCGTTCATCTGTTATAGATGGACGCTTTTTTTTGTTGTATCATGACATAAAGGAAAAGGAGTGCTTATGTCTGATCGATCTGCTGTAATAATGGCTGCCGGAAAAGGGACCCGACTTGAACCATTGAGCAAAACTGTACCTAAACCTTTACTTAAAGTTGCGGGTAAGACTATTTTATATCACAACATGCATGCAATGTCTCATTTGGTAAACGAATATATTCTAATTGTTGAATATATGCACGAACTGATAGAGTCAGCGGTCGGAGGTACATTTGAAGGAAAACCTGTTTATTATGTTCGTCAACATGAGCCACTCGGCACTGGTCATGCACTTAAGATTGCTGAAGACAGTATTCATAATGAGAATTTCTTTGTAATAAACGGAGATGACATATATGATCAGATCTTCTATGAAGAGTCCGTTAAATATGATCGTAGTATTGCTGGAAAGTCAGTTGAGAATTGGCCTATTTTTGGAATTTTACGCACCAAAGCGGATGGGACATTAGATGATGTGGTTGAAAAACCTTCAGAATTTATAGGTGATGTTGCCAATATAGGTCTATATTACTTAGATAAAAATATATTTAAATATACAAAGAATATGCCTCTCTCGAAGCGTGGTGAGTATGAACTGACTGACCCTTTAACTGCGTATTGCAAAGATTATGCAATGGAATTGGTTACCGTTAATGGATATTGGCTGACTATTGGATACCCATGGCATATATTAACGGCTAATGAACGGTTGATGCCTGATTTTAAAGGCGAAATACTTGGAGAGATTGAACCGAATGTAGTAATCAAGGGCAATGTTTCAATCGGAAAAGGGACTGTCGTAAAATCCGGAACGTATCTCGATGGAAATATTATTATCGGAGAAAACTGTATTATTGGACCTCATTGTTATATTCGAGGCAATGTCGATATCGGTAATTATTGTAAGATTGGAAGCTCGGTCGAGATTGAACATACATCGATTGGAAATAAGGTAAATATTGAGCACTTGTCTTTCATTGGCTTTAGTGTGCTTGGTAATAATATTATTCTTGGAGGTGGTACTGTTACCGCGGACCGCAGACACGATCGTGGCTCTATTAAAGTGAATGTAAAGGAAAACCTTGTCGACACCGGACTGTATCATTTGGGAGCAATAATAGGTGATCAAGTTCGTACAGGAATTCATACCAGTATTTACCCGGGTCGTAAGTTAGCCTACCATTCGTATACCTCTCCAGGTGAAGTGGTAAAACAAGATAAGCTAAGTTCTCAGGATATTACTTTAAAATGATCCTTTATTGAAAGCTTACCTGGTATTTGATACAATGCCTTAGATAAGTTCGCGGAGGTAATTCAGTGGTAGAATGTCACCCTTCCAAGGTGAACGTCGAGAGTTCGAATCTCTTCCTCCGCTCTGAATGAAAAGTGTTGGTCGTCATAGTGGTCACAGAGTCTATCTTGTAGCGTTCAAACGTATTGTATTTTGTACTTTTGTAGGCGAATTTTGATTAGTTATTTTGAAAGCTATGCTAAATCCCTACCAGTCCCTTCGATCACTATTGCATTAGTTAAACTGAAATCAGAAAACTTAAAAGTGTCAATTGTGACTTTAATTATCCCTAGGTCACTACGCTTCAATAACGAAACGAGCGGGGGCATGTTAAGGGAATTGGGATTTTGGTTAGCAACAGTTGCGATACGTAAGAGAGTATCTAATCTTTCTTCCGTTTCAGTAACCAGATGAGCTTGTCCTTCTAATTGGAGGATTTGAGGCTCTACTTCAGTCCCTATCATCATCCCGACTTTGTTAATTTTTTTAATATTCTTTACTTTGCGGCTATCTTCTGTCGTTGCAATGAAAATATTTCCTTCATTGTATATATAATAAAGGTAGGAAATTTGGGGAAACCCATTGCCGGATATCGTGGCAAATGATAGTAGTCGTGATTTTTTAAGAAACGTAAGAACAGGAATTAATGATTCTTTCATAGGTAGAATTAGGATACTCAATCCTGGCGGACTCTGTATATAGCGATTACAAATAATAAGGTGGATACGATAGCCGAGGCTACACACCAGTTACAAATTGCTTTTATCACGAATAACTCAAGAAAAGTAAAATAGAGCGAGAAAGCAAAGCCGGTGAAAGTAAGGAATCGAACAAACAAGCAGCTGTATTTCAATTTGTAAACAATACTGATTATTACTAGGCTCAGAACCGAAAGATAATAGAGCATACCATAAACTGGTACTGGGACTGAGAAGATACGAGAATACTTGCTGTACCTGACTATCTCACACCCACTGTTACTACAAGGTAAAGGAAGACTAAAAATATAAATATAGGCAAGATAGGATGATATGCCTAATCCAACAACCGAGAAGAATAGTAGTAACTTATATTTCAATGATTGACTCATATTACCTGCTTTCTGTACCCACCGCTTGCGAGATATGTGTGTACCCATCTGCTATTAATAACTTATTAATTCCTTCATTAATTTCTGCAATTAGCTGTGGACCTTCAAAGATCATTCCTGTTATGAGTTGCACAAGATTTGCGCCTAACTTTATTTTTTTGTATGCATCTTCAGCTGAGAAAATTCCGCCTACGCCGATTATCGTGAACCTGTTTCCAAATGACTTATGCGCAAGCTGAATAAGCTCATTTGACCGTTGTTCCGTTGGCTTTCCGCTGAAATTTCCCGATTTAAATTTACTTACTTCTGATGGTACGAGCGATGGATCTCGGCGATCCTTCTGGAGGTTTCCAAAAATGACTCCCTTAACTTTGTGATCACTTATTACACTTAATAAGCTGATAATTGTACGATCATCACATTCTATAGGCATCTTAATAAATAGCGACTTTTGGATAGATAGGATTTCGAGTTGGCGCAATAATTTATTCAAAGCAGTAGGGTCATAAAATGAAACCGGAGTCAATAAATTTGGGCAACTGATATTTAATTCATAATAGGAATGATTCACCTGAGAATTTTCGCAAATTATGAATGATCCGAGGATATCTGCTATACATTCATCATGAGTTTTCAATTGCGTGGAATTTGTTCTACCGATACTTATTCCGACAGGTATGTCAAAATGCTTTCCGGTCAAAGATTCACTAATCTTCTGGACACCTTTATTTTTAAATCCCTTGTTTACCATGAGGGATCTTGATTTAGGCAATCTGCCGAGTATATGACCGGGATTTCCCGAATATGGACTTCTGGAAATCGTTCCCACTGATTGAAAGCCAAATCCAATGTGGGGAAGAATCTGTGTTAACCTGGCATCGTAATCAAATCCTGCTGAGAGACCGACTGGAGTTTTAAAGTCGATACCGTCGATATTTTGTTGCAGAATTGGATATTTTTCGGTCAGCAGACTATCACATAACATCTTCATGATTGCTGATCGTCCAAGAAATTCGCCAAAGCCGGTCATTCTTTCGTGTACAATCTCAGGATTTATTTTAAATAAGAGTGGTTTCAAAATATTTTTGTAGCCTTTAGATGCTATGGTTATTGCTAGTTTATTAGACATACTTTTTACCTATCGCATTAATAATTGTTACTGCAGAATTAATATCTTCGATTGAATGCTCAGATGACGGAATGAGGCGCAGTCGTGCTTTAAATTTCTCGACCATTGGAAAAGTTATCGGTGCAACGAGAACTCCGGCTTCGAACAATTCACTGGCGAATAATCGTGTTTTTTCTTCGTCCCAAATCATGACTGGAGTAATAGGCGTCTTGGACTGACCAATGTTAAATCCCGCTCGGATTAATCCTTTCTTTAATAGATGTGTATTGTCCCATAACTTTTTTACCCGTTCATCTGATTCTTCTAAAATATCTACTGCTTCAATCAATGCGGCAGTGTCGGGGATGGATAGCGCATTCGTGAACATGAATTGCCGAGCACTTGTACGGAACTTCGAAATTAATTTCTTATCTCCGGCAATAAATCCGCCCATTACACCAAATGCTTTAGAAAGTGTCCCCACTTCAATGTCCACCTGACCATTCATTCCGAAATGATCGACAATACCTCTGCCGTGACTACCCAGAACTCCCTCTCCATGCGCATCATCGACAACGAGAATGGCATCTATCTCATGTGCTATCGTTACTAGACCTGGAAGATCAGCAATATCGCCATCCATTGAGAAAACCCCATCGGTAATAATCATTATTCGTCGTTTTTCTCCGTCAGCTCGGTTTGTTCCTGTTAGTTCTTTTATTGCAGGAAAAAAGGAGCGAAGGCTTTCGTGGTTATTATGTTTAAATACAAACTTATTTTCTACTTGAGAAAGTCGAATTGCATCGATAATGGAAGCATGATTATATTCATCAGAGACGACAATGTCTTCTTTGCCGAGAAGTGTTTGAACAACGGCCAGATTTGTTACATATCCTCCTGTTAACACAAGCGTTTCTTCAACATTTTTGAATCGTGCCAGTTTTGATTCCAGCTGGACATGTAAATCATTAGTCCCTACTAAAGAGCGTACCGATGCGGTGCCGACACCATATTTTTCAATTGCTTTTATTGCTGCATTTTTTACTCTAGGATCATTTGCGAGTCCAAGATAATTATTTGAACACATATTCAAATACTTTTTTCCCTGAATTATTACCGAAGGCCCTTGAGCTGACTGAAGTACTCTTAATAATGATATATTCATTTACACTCCCTCCGGAGATATAATTACTTTTCCACATTTTCCGCTTTTCATTAGCGCAATTGCTTCTTCGATTTCTTTTAAACTATATCGATGAGTAATTAGTGGTTTTAAATCTATTTTTGGATTCAACATAATCTTTTGTACTTCGCTCCAAGTGCTCCAGATTTGGCGGCCAAAGGCTGATTTTATAGTAATTTCGTTATTGATGATCGCCTCACCCCAATTAATTTGAATTAAATCGCCAGGAATTCCAAACGCCACGAGCGTTCCTCCAGCTGTAATGCATTTGAATGCAAGCTGAATCAAATCAGGATTTCCGCTCATTTCAAATATGACATCAAATGAATGTTGTGATGAGGGCGGAGTTGTTTCATACACGTAATTGACCCCGAGCTTATGAGCCAGCTCTCTTCGGTATTCTGATTTTTCAACTGCGACTATTTCTGCTGCTCCATAGTGTTTGGCTATCACGCTGAGGCAGAGACCAACTGGACCTAATCCTAAGATCAGTACTCGTTTACCGTAAATATCTACTTTGGAAAGTGCATGAACAGCATTGCCGAGTGGCTCCTGAATTGACATCATTTCCTGAGTTAATGATGCATCATTTTTCCATGAAGTACGGATCGGGACTGTCGCAAAATCTGCAAAACCTCCATTTCGAGTAATTCCAAATAACTCGAGATTTTCGCAAATATGTTTATTCCCTAAATTACATTGTTTACAATTTCCACAATAAATATGGGTTTCAGAAGAGATATAGTCTCCTTCCTTGATTGAACTTGACGTGTGAGAATTTATAGCAATGACCCTGCCGACTATTTCATGCCCAATTACCAGCGGTGGCCTCACATGAGATTGCGCCCAAGGAATCCAGTTATAAATTCCCACATCTGTTCCACAGATTGAAGCACAGATAATTTCGACTAGGAGCTCTTCTTTTCCCGGATCAGGTATAGTAATTTGTTCAATATTAATCCCTCGAGAGGGTGTTTTTTTTACTAGCGCGGTCATTAAAGGCATGAGGGTATTGTAGTCTTGGGGAATTTACTCGGCCGTGATATTAATCACATCCTTTAGTTTCTGGATACTCGGAATAAAAAAATGCTGATCCTTTATTATCAACAACTCTTCTTTTTGAAGCCTTTCTAACTGTCTACTTGCAGTTTCACGACGAATGCCCAGCCATGAAGCAATTTCCTGATGATTTATCTGGAGCTTAATAATAACTCCTGACTCCTGATTTTTACCAAATTTTTCTGCCATGTATAGAAGAAGAGAAATCATCTTTGGATATGCTCCCTGAAACGCCATCCCTTCAATTCGAGTGAGTAATCCCATTATCGCGGCTGAAAATTTAACACTGAGATCAAGAACAACATCCGGTTGGGTTTTCAGCCATTGCAAAACTTCTTCTTTTGGCGCAAGTCTACCTTCACTATCTTCGATTGCTTCGTAATAGTACGCATTATCATTTTTACCGAGTAAGGCCATCATTATTGGGAAGAACGAAGGCGGCATAAAAAGATGCAGCGTTATTTCATCTCCGTCTTCGGAAAGGGCATACATTTTGACTAGGCCGGTTTTCAGATAGAGTATGGATTTTAACTCATCACTTGGGCGAATGAGTACTTGTCCACGCTTGAATCGAACAAGCTTATGGCGATCAAAAAATGTGTCCAATATTGAAGTCAGCGACTTAGTTTCCATATCGTTATGTGAGCCTTATCACTGCTTTCCTTACGAATAACCGCTATTATTGCTTTAATTATACCAGCCTGGAAGGAGCGAGGATATGACAAGTAATTTGCATCAAAATGATCTGGATTATAAAGATTTTTTTTCTTACCATACCATGCAAGAGAAATTATTGTTTCTTACTAAAATTGCTGAAAAAGCACCTTCGAGATTTAATACACGTCCGTGGAACTTTAAAGTCTACAATGAGCAGATTTGTGTATATACAGATATGTCAAAAAGACTCGACCTCATTGATCCCTATTGCCGTGAGCTCTATATAAGTATGGGGTGTTTACTCGCGAATCTTGAAATTGCTGCGGAGTATTATGGAATGAAATATTCAACCAGTATTCTCACTGGTGAACCCTCTCATAATCTTTTATTTGTTATGAACTTTCCACCAACAGAATTACCTAAAACTGTGTATCCAAGTTCCCTATTCCACACCATCTTTAAGCGGCATGTTGCCCATGGTTCATTTGTCGATCGACCAATTGAAGCGAAAGACATTGAAAGGTTGCAAGAATCAATTGACTGGATTGAAGAAGTATCTTTATTTATGACGAGTGACTTCCATGTTAAGGATTACCTTGCGAATATAACTCTCGATTCCGAACTTGAACAATTTTCGAATATCGCTTTCCGTAGAGAACAAGCACGCTGGATTAAGAATAATGAAAAGCCTACAGGGATGCCCATTTCGGCTATGCATTTATCTCCTGTCAAAGAACTGCTGGTCTCAATTTATAAAGATTTTAATTTTGGTCCGGATAAAGCAGTATTCGACAAAAAACTAATTGATAGCGCTGATTATATAGGAATACTTTCAACAAAGCGTGATGGCATCATTGATTGGATATCTACCGGGATTGCGTTTCAAGTAATGAGTCTACGAGCTGTTGAACTTGGTATATCTTTTCAGCCTATTACCTCATCGATTGAAGTTCCTTACTTCCGTAGGAAGGTGCAAGACCTTATTGAATCAACTCAAACACCTCAAATGTTAATCAGGTTTGGCTATGAGAGCAAAACGCCACCGTCAACCACTATTTGAGTACCTGTAATATATGAAGCCATGTCAGAGGCAAGAAATAGTGCAACCTTACCAATATCATCTGGTTCGCCCATACGTTTCATCGGTATTTTTTGCATAAAGGCTTCCATTAATTTGTTCATATCGACACCTTGTGGCATTGGTATATCTTTTTGTAGTTTTTGAGTGCCCGGTGTTAGGACTCCACCCGGGGCGATTGCATTGACCCAAATTTTATGTAATGCAAGTTCGAGGGCAGAATTTTTAGTAAAACCCCATACTCCATGCTTAGAAGCATCATAATGTGCCAGTCCAATTGATGATGGGTGCAAAGCATCAATTGAAGTGATATTTATTATTCTTCCCCCATTCCCTGCGGTGATCATTGCATGGGATACATATTTTGTGGTGAGAAAGACACCTTTTAAGTTGACGTTAATTACTTTTTCAAAGTCGGATACCTGCATTTGAGAGATAGGCATTGAAGGGTAAATACCTGCGTTATTAACTAAAATATCGATGTGATCAAACTCATGAATGGTTTTTTCAACGAGCTCTTTAACCTGATCTTCATTCGATACATCACATACAATTCCAGCAACTGACAACCCTTTTGCTTTTAGTGAATCTACTGTTTCTGTGACTTCAGCTTCTATGTTGCTGGCTACCATTACTTGTGCTCCAGCTTCGGCAAGTCTGCTGACTATTCCGTATCCTATTCCCACGGCTCCTGTCACAATAGCTGTTTTCCCTGATAAATTAAGAAGTGAAGAATTTGGTAACATGTTCATTTTATGGTTTCCTTATAATATATGTGTAATCAATTCAATCAATAAAATCAAGCCCTATTAATTTACTCTATTGCGATAGTGACGGTGATCCTGTTTACGGAAAAAATTTGACAGACGAATTAAAGAAGTTAATTAAAACTGGATCATTAAATCATTGAAATGCGAAAGGTACTCTATGAGTCGGAGTTCGAAACAATTTGCGTCTCCCGCTTTGAATGAAAAGTGTTCAAGGTAATCTTATTGTTTAAATATCATATTTGTACTCAACCAGTATAGCCCTTTTTATCTTATTATATATAAGAAAAGTTATAATCCATCAAAAATTATTATTTTCTGATATACTAATCATATGAAACTAAAAGAGATGTTTGCATTAACCGGTATTCCTGTTTTCATAGCGTCATTATGCTGCCTAGCGCCAGTCGTACTGGTGGCGCTTGGGCTAACTACTGTGGCAGCGGGCGCTTCATTAACTAATGTACTCGATGGACAATATCGTTGGGCTTTTAACTTGGTTGCATTAGTTTCTCTAATCATCGCAATGATATATTATTTCCGCCGAAAAGGTGTCTGTACTTTAGATCAAGTAAAAAGACACCGAAACGAAATTATTAATAAATCGTTGTTAATAGCAATTATTTCGTACGTAGCATATTATCTCTTTTTTAACATCTTTCTAACTTATGTAGGGCATATACTTAAAATCTGGTAGCTTCGTGATTTTTTTGTAATATGGAAATATCACAATCAATATAGCAAGAGAGAGATATAGCACGATCGTTACCTCGTGTAACATAGTTTTTTTTGTTAATTCAGTAACCTCCAAGAGCTGATCAATATATGTTAGGGAAAGTAGGCCTTGTAAGAATCCGGCTTTAAATAAAATTCCAATTTTTTGCGAGTTTTGAACTTCTATAAGTGCGAACGGAATAAAGAATAATGAATACCAAGGGTAAACTACTGGAGAGAACAGTAAATAGAGTAACATTCCAACTAATATGACATTTACAGAGAGCTTTTTTCTCCAGAGTATTAAACTCCCGATTCCAAATAATACCAAACTTGCTTTTGATACCAGGCTAATTGAGAGGTGAAAATAGTCAGCAATTATTAATTTTTCTATATAATAGATTGATGAATTGAATTCATTATCCCCTACCCATGATTGATATCTGATTATTGGAAATAGAGATTGTTGAATAAATGGCATGTAAAAAGCAACAATTACCAGGCCCACGAGAACCAAATACTGTGCCGCGTAGGAATATTGCTTTCTCTTGATAAGGTCAATTAGAAATAGTGGTAAAAAAATTATCGGAAAAATCTTTGTGAGTACACCTAATGCTAAAAAAAGCGATGAGGTTTTATATTTACCATATTTAAAATAATGATATGTCAGTATTGTAAAAAATACTGCCCAGATATCGATATGTGCACCGTAAAAGCATTCAAATAATATTACAGGATTAATAAGGTATAGCGCTACTGTTTTTGGATTGTAGTTTTTGTAGAGATAGTATCCTAGCGCGATCATAGGAGATGCAAGAACTACTTTAGCACCGATATACCCGAAGAAAATGTATGCTTTGTATGTCAACCAGAAGATTATCTGTGCAAGAGGTGGATACACGGTGTACTGATTAGTCCACCCCATTCGTGAAAATAGATCTATATCTTTACGAAAGTCAGCCATCGAAGGATCGATCGGTCGGTAGTAGTATGGATTTAGGTGGCTATTTAAAAGAGAGCCGTCCCAGATATATCTATACATATCTGAAGATAGATTTGTATTCATAAGTAAATACAGACATGCAAGAAACCCTGCAATAATAATAAATGGCTTTAAAGTAATTTTCTGACTATGAATGATTTTGTATGCAATGGTCAAATAGAGGGCTGTCACTGTTATGCTGAGTACTAAGTAAACTATTACATGCTCTATGAGATCGCTCAACAAAAATATTGCTATGTGAGCTAAAATAAAAATGCACAATAAATAATTGAGTGGAATTGAATGGAGTACCCGCTGAGTTTTCATCGTTATTTGAACCACGCAAACTGTAATGAAGTAAACATATCTTTACCGGCACTAATACTATTCTTAAAACTCCCGGAAACTTTAGAAGTTCCTTGCCTTCTTAATGACACGATTGGTACTTCAACCACCTTGTAATTTAGAGCGAGGCATTTTATGAGCATCTCTGACGGAAAACTAAATTTTGCTCCTCGCATTTTTAATTTCTCATATTTGTCTCTACGAATTAATCTAAAAGGACTTATATCTTCAATCTTACGTTTAAATAAGATTTTGATTGGGAAAAGCACTACTTGTGTACCGAGTTTTTGATGCCATAACATGTTTTCTCTTTGACCTAATCTGCTTCCTAAGACTAAATCTGCGCCTTCGTTAACTTTTACTAAAAAAGTATTGACTATAGTGAAATCATATTTTACTCCAGCATCAGCAAACAGAATATATCTACTTTGAGGGAAGTACTTATTGATCTGACTAATGGCTGCTTTGACTGTTGGGTCATATCCCGTATGTACAGATTTGACATAAGGAATACCTGCTTTTTCTAAGATTTTGGATGTTGCATCGATAGTACTCGCGTCGATACCTACAATAATGTTATTTAGATGGTTATTTTTAAGTAATCCAATAACGTTAAGAATATTATCCGATTCGTTAAGTGTAGGAATTATCGTTACAATTTCGTTCATCTTTTGTGTATATTACAATTTTTCTTCCAGATACGCATCCATTAGTTATTGCTAGGTTTGATACCCTTAAAGACAGTGTGGTTGACGGGGGCTACAAAGGGGTTCACTATCTTTAATGCGGATAGTATGGAGAAGTGCTCGAGGATGCCCTGCATTTGTGGATGATGCTGAAAATTCAGTGCGTGTTTACGAAGTTCGGTAAAGGTAACTGTTAAACCTGGATTACCTGTAAAATTTTTTGAAGAAGATATCTTAGTATCAAAAAAGCCAACTGTGAATTTGACACTGGATAGATCAATTTTAATTGGGTTATATCATAATAAAAGCTCCACGTAGGTGGAGCTTTATCGATATAATATAGAATGATCTTATTCTTCGTCTTTAAACCAACTGGAATTATTGTTAGGTATACCTTTTTCTATCAAGTGCCATGGAACAAATTTAAAGTTTTGATTGCCGTTATCGTTCGCACCGTCTTGAGTCACGAATAACCCTCCTGTAAAAGGATGCCCTAAATTTTCAGTTGTGACATCAATTCCGTCCGGATCAAATGTACCATCAATATTATTACCATCAATTACCTGGAAGCGTTTTACAAATTCATTATTACCTTCTCTTCGGTACATTACATATGAATTATCCCCTTGGCTGGATGCTATAAGGAATCCACTACCTTTTTTATTGTATGCGATGGTCAGTCCTTCAATATCTGCAAACAATTTCCCATCAGCTATCGTATCAACTTGTATTCCGGTTGCACCACTTGTAGGTTCCGCACCAAATTTCCAGATTCCAACTGTCTCCTCAGAAATATACAGGTTACCCAGCTCATCGTCAGCAACCATGCCTTCAACCTTAGATTTCAATTTAAACGATCGAACAAGCTTTGCGTCAACCTTAGCTGCCGGAGTTCCAAATAATTCCCATTGTTGAACATCACCTGTCTTTGAGTTCACAAAAAAGTATAATTTACCGGATTTAGGACTTTTATACAAAGCAGAACCGTATAGTTTAAGACCAACGGCTATTGTTCGAGCCTCTACTTTTTCAAGCATTCGTGTCTGTGGATTAACGATATACAGTGCAATAGTATTATCGTTTCTGCGTCCTCCCGCAACTAAAGCGACCTGCTTACCTCCAAGCATAAAGTCTTGACGCAAGTCTACATTATTTATTTTCCCGTCTTGAACATACTGTATTTGTTTGCCTTGTAAATCATATACTCCAAAACCTCCTACTACTCCACTGGCTGCTTTATCTGAACCAATAACCGTAGACAAAGTGCGATTCGTTGGATTAACCCAGATAGCAATATCATCAGCAGCATCCCCTTTATTCGGCACGGGGTCTGTTTCTGCGACAGCACTGTAATATTCTCTTAATAGTGGAGAGTTTTTCGCTGTATTTTGAACGGATTTTGCTGCTGTCATATCAGGTATATAAAGATTAGTTTGGTTTTGCATTATTTTCACACCACCTAATAGTGTGGCAGTAACAACAATTGCAAGTAAAAGAGGTTGGTAAGTTGCAATTTCCCCGAGGGAGAATTTTTTATTAGACATAAGTAATTTCTTTAAGGTTACATAACTGCTAATAATACTATTAAGAACCAAAAGTGACTAAATTACAATAAAGAGTATGTTTCAAATTAAAAATTCCTGATACCAAAGAGCCTCTCTTAATACTATAGAAATTTTTATTAGAATTATAGTACTAGATTATCATGCATTCAAGGCTGAGGGGTTACATTAGAATTTATAATTTGTACGATTTCTCTGTCATTACCGCGAAGCCTTCTTCGATTGCTCCAATAGCAGTTGTAACATTATCCGATTTGCTCTTACGTCTGTTACCTCACGGCGTGCATAAGCCCACTCGTGGATGTAGGTGATGCTGTCAGCAACTTTTCTCTTGATTACGGTATCCTCCCAAAATTGACACTACACTTCAGATAAAGATAATTATTTGAGATACTCTGCCCAGGTATATTTCTTTTGACCTATCGAGGTCATAGCATTTAGAATCATATCAGCCCTGAAGGTGAATATTTCTCCAGCAATGTTCGTTTCAGGTTTTCTGTCCAAAACAAAACCATCATCATCGGCGAAGAATACGCCTTCAAGATTCAGCTGTCTTATTGAGAGTGGATCGGAGCTTGTTGGAGGGCACGCTGCTAGACTGAAGGACCCTCTGCATGAAGTATCTATTACGCCTCTTGCCAAGTATACTCCTTCAACTCGTGTAACATCAGGATCAATACCAATATTTCCTTGCACTAGAAATACAATAGAACTTTGGCCGTCTTTCTGGACAGTAAAGGATTTATCTATTTGCAGATCTCCTGGCACAAAGATCACTATTTGCCTGCCCTGAATATTCTGGGCGTTCCAGGTATTGTCGATAGTCAACTTATATCCTGCTCCTCCGGCGGCGCTATCAATATAATATCCGGATTGAGTAATGGCGGTGTAGCCCATTGCTGTGAGATCAATGGGGACGATATTTCGTGCATAGTTAGCAGCATAGACATTATAATCATAATCTGAGTCATCTATCTGAGCGTAATCGCGAATTTCCCAACCGTGAGTGTTCACATCACCATTACCCCAATCAGTTCCTCCACGGGAAGTTACAATAGAATTATTCGCAGTGTCAAATAACCCATTCGTTGGTAAGGCTGACTCAACTGATTGGGATACATCAGTCGATCCGGAATAGACATCTCCATAGGAAACTTGAAAGAAAGGCGGTGCATTTGAAATATTTACCTGATGCATATCTAAAGCAACCAATCTATTTGGATTCGTAGCGCCAAACCCGACATATTCAATCTGACTTGTTGCACTATCTACTTGAGCTGCACTTAGTGAACGGAGTGGCGTTACTTTAAAGTATATATAGTAGACATCGGTTGAAAGGAAATTAGATATAGTTACATCAAGAGACGTAACGGCACCTGATGCGGGCAACTTTACAACACAATCCGGCGTATTCCCACCATCTGCTCCATCAGTACATGTGACATCGGTCTCACCTGCACCATTCCGTTTCGTTATTTTGAAAGTGTAATTTGACGCTGAAGTATACACCGGATCTACGATACTAAAATTTGTTGTGTCGATTCTCTCACGGACTATGACATTACTTGAGGCAAGCGGTGCTGGTCCCTGTATTGTCAACCTTACCCACACTTCTGAGTCATTCATTTGTATTGAGTTATCCCCATCCGCAGAAAAGGTATTGAATAAAGGGTTAATCGTTCCAATTTGCTTTAAAGAGCAATTGGGTGCGCATGCCGGAACCAAAGGTGGAGTTGGAGTGGGTGTTGGAGACGGAGATCGGGTTGGTGTGGGTGACGGAGATCGAGTCGGAGTTGGACTTGGTGATCGTGTCGGAGTCGGGGAAGGAGTTCGTGTTGGGGTTGGTGTCGGGGTTGCAGGGCTATAAGGGTTTCCGCACCATTGTGGCCAGGCAATGTCCTCAACGTCATCATACGCATTTGCCATACCAATGATGTTTGCCGAAGTCTTAGTAGATGTATTGTACGAGTAAATTGTTACTGCACCGGTGCCACCATTACCATTACCACCGAGTAATACTCCGTCCGATCTCATAGCGAGTGAATCTCCTTCATACGGCAAGTTTGTCGAAAGTCTGGTTAATACATTTCCGCTCGGAGTATATGTCCATAATTCCTTATTTTCGAGAGAAAGATACAAAAGATTTCCCGCTAAATTCCATGTCATTCCGCCGAAATTTCTAATTATTGAATAGGAAAGGGTAGACACTCCGGTGTTCTTATTAATACTAATCAACCCTTTTGTTTGATCCCAGCCCCATAAACTACCATCCGGCTTAAAACTAAGTGCGGACACATTATTATACGTTGTATTTCCTACTAGCGTCAAATTTCCGGAAACTGCGTCGACTCGGTATAACCTTCCTGGACTGGAATATCCAGGACCAGCTACTGTATATAGTATTTTTGTTATTGGGTCTACTGCTAGTGATTCAAAAGTTGTGTCTCCTGAATAGGTGGCAGGAAGCGAGATGACTGTTTGATTTTGTAAATCAAGTGCTAAAAATTTAACACTTGAATTACTTCTATCCGTAACTACATAAGTATAACATCCCGCCGGAGTGACTGTTTGAGCATACCCCACTTCCCTACCTTGATAGCTAACTAGCCCTAGAAGAAGAACTACCATGCATGAAATTGCGATAAAGTGCTTTGAATGAAATAGTTTTGCTTTTATTTGTTTCACTATATTAGTATAGACACACGGTTTTCCATTTGTCTAGATTAAATTATGATTGATTTATGAAATTCCACTCCTCAGATCGAATAAGGTTTGCTGCTATTTTATGATTATAGTGTCCGTTTGGTTGCCTGACTCGAATTAAGTGGATTTTTTTACGTGGACACTTCTGATGAATATCCTCCAGCTCTGATGGGTTATCATCGAATACATATATTTCGTGGTCATCTGGCAATCTAAAGTGTTTATATAATTCGTTCACTACATCACCTTTATCAGTTTTTTCAATGTATATAATTGTCTGGGGCAGTACGGGTAAGTACGCTATCAATGCCTCAACTTTCATCCGGTGATATGTCGTATCCCCCGCGGTAGCGAGGACTAAATTTATGTGGTCTTTCTCAGCATTGATTTGCCAGAATAGATTAGGATGAATAATATCTGGGATGATTTCCAGTATGGTTTTTTGCATTAGATTTATTAATTCACTCTTGGTCTTAGCCTTACCGTCAATCTTCTTAGACAAAATTGCAATATGAAGTGAAAAGTCATAAAAATTTTCCCTACTTTTAGCCTCTTTGTACGTAGCTTGCCACACGTCTGGGCTAAAAACTTTGTTATATTTTGCAAAGGCTTCATTAAACCTATCTTTTAACTCGTTTATATTTAATAAAGTATGATCGACATCAAATAAGTAGGTCGGTTTTTTATTGTCAAATGATCCTTTTTTTAAAGTATCGAAGTAAAGTGCATAATTCTTCGTTTTAATTTGATGTTCATCTAGCTGATACAGCTCTTTATATATTTTTTCTATTGGTTCTTTTATCATGACGTTAGTATAATACAATTTATGAACAATAAAACGTTAGTAGCAATTGGCGGTGGCAATGGAACAACCCAAGTCATTCTTTCGTCACGTCCGTATTTTAAAGAGCTTGCTGCTGTGGTCGGTGTAACTGATTTTGGCAGAAGTACTGGTGTTGCAAGAGCAATTGGAAAGATTCCTGCACCTGGGGATATTAGAAATACGATAGCCAATCTTGCGCTAAATCCAGATGAGCCAATTGTTAAACTACTTCAACATCGCTTTGGTGGTGATGCAATTCCACAATTGGAGGGGATGGCAGTAGGAAATTTACTTCTCGCAGCTTTGTCGCAAATGTCAGGTAGTTTTTCGGAATCAGTCCTCGAGCTGCAGCACTTGGTCGGTTGTATGGCAGAGATACTTCCTGTTTCAGACATGAATGTTGATCTGTGCGCAGAGCTTGAAGACGGAACTATTACCCATAACGAACTTGAAACACGAGGAACGAATAAATCACCTATAAAACGCTTATTCCTATCCAAATCTCCTGCTCCGGCACTCAATTTAGTTTTAGAAAAAATTAAGCAGGCTGATCTGGTTGTTATTGGCCCTGGAAGTTTTTATACCAGTATCGTGGCAACGCTGGTTTTTGAAGGAATGAAGGAAGCATTGAAGGAGTGTAAGGGAAATGTCATATATATATGCAATACAACAACTCAGCCGGGGCAGGCCGATTCATTTACTGCTACCGACTATATAACCAAAATGTGCCGATTCCTGGGCGATGGGGTTGTTGACTATGCACTAGTAAGTAAAAATGTAACTATTTCGCGTGAGGTTCTCCAAAAATATGCTGCAGATGGCATTCGTGTTTTACAACCAGATGCGACTGAAGTTGCGCACTTTCTTGCTCTTCCCTGTAAAGTAATTTATGAAGATTTTGCTGAGAATCCTCAGGATAAGCGTGAAATATGGAATAAGCTGGATACCATTCGTCACGATCACGAGAAACTTGGAAAAGTACTGAATTCACTTATCAAATTGTGAGAAAAGTTATTACAGAAACAAGGATTCCTGTCGACAATGAAGAGTATACTGGTACTCCTGGAAAAATCCGCTTATCTTTAATCTTTAGGTATAGAGCAAACTCTGCAATAGCGATAACTGAGAGATAGAGTCCTATTTTGGCACAGAATGCGCTAGCTGATGTTCCGGGACTATTTAAAGCCAGCAAAGATCCACTTATTAACTGAAAGCAGCCATTAATTGCAATGATAATTGCTTCTGCTTTATAGGTCAATTTCGATGGAAATTTGAGTGTAAAAAGCGAATAGGTTATAGTTAGAAAGAGTACTGCTGCACCGATAAGGTGGAGGAATAGATAGAAACTGTAAAGGGTAGTCATATATATAGTGTAGCAGAATAATAGCAAAATTGGTATAATTACAAGTGATTTAATTATCCACTGCTCCCGTAGCTCAGCTGGATAGAGCAACTCCCTTCTAAGGAGTAGGTCTTGTGTTCGAGTCACAACGGGAGCACTTTTTCTAATTTGAACTTGTTTTACTTCCCTATAGTTTTACCTTCTCATTATTTTAGCTCAAGATGTGTTCCAATCACGTTGAGAGAGATGCTATTATCTTTGGGGTATTCGCCTACTATAATCACAAGATTATATTAATTTCTAAGCTCCAATAATTTGGCTGTTCTTTTTTCAATAATTGATTCATTACTTTGCCGCATTTGATTGTAATGATCTACAGTTTTTCCATCTCTAATTAGGTAGAGAATCATAGTTATTTCCCTACTTTTAGATCTTCACGTATCTGTAAAATATTTGTCTTTAATTCATTTAGATCTTTCTCAAATATTTTCCAAACACGTTCACTTCTTACCCCAAAATACTCATGAGTTAAGTAATTACGAAAACCAATGATTCTACGCCACGGTACGTTAGGATATCTATCACGGATATTTTGAGGGATATTTTTTGCTGCTTCACCAATAATTTCAAATCTTCTAATAACGGAGTCTTGGAGTTGTTTTGAGTTGATAAACTCAATGAGAATGATTGCTGACAAATATTGTTCTATCAATTCAATTGATTCAAGTATATCTTCTATATATAATTTAGGATCTCTTACATTCATAGTGTGAATATTATTTGTGCTTGAGATAAAATTGACTCACGAATCGCAGGTTTAAGGGCTTCATATTCTACTAAATCTACTTTCCTTCCCACAGCATCTTCAATATCTTGTTGTATTCCTATAACATCAAGTAGACTCAACTCGTCGGGAAGCTTTACTAGAAGATCAATATCGCTCTGATCATTTTGATCTCCTCGTGCATATGAGCCAAAAATAGCTGCCTTTTTAACCTTATTTTGCTGTAGAATCGGAGTGATTTTGTTTATAAGGTTATCCATATTTAGATTATAGCATATTTTACTATTTCATATTGTCGAGTTAGATCACATAACAAAGTGTTCCAATTCAATCCCAACGAACGCACCACATTGCTTGACATGAATCTCGAAAGCGCATAAGCTACCTACATGAATAAAAAAACCTTGGCTATTATCGGAATAGTACTTCTTGTATTACTTATCGCTACTGCATCTTATTATATGGGCAAAAGCTCCCAGCCTGAACCTACACCAAGCCCGTCAGCCACGTTAGAACCAACTGTTTCTCCTACTGTTTCACCTAGTCCATCACCAACTGTTGCTGCGACAAAATCGCCTGGACCTACTTTAAAGGCAACGGTAAAACCGTCTGCATCGCCTACCGCCACAGCTAAACCTTCAACAAGCGCAAGCCCAAATCCATCAACTTCAGCTTCGCCTACAACTAGCCCAAGCGCAACAGCTTCACCTTCACCTGCCAGCTGATCTGTATTTTAGAGGTGTTTTCTTGTATCATCTAACGTATGGCATCATTCTCTTCATATACAGTTAAACCTCTCAAGGAGCTCCTGTCCGAATTTAGTACCTCTGCTGAGGTCGGATTAACGGATAATGCTGTTTCATCCCTTCAGAACAAACATGGAAAAAATGAAATACGAAGTAAAGATACAACAGTCATCGAGTTGCTACTACGCCAAATTCGTTCTCCTTTTATATACATGCTCTTTTTTGCAGCGGTATTGGCAATAGCCCTCGGTGAAGCAGCCGATGGAATTCTTATTATCCTTTTTATTTTTATTAACACAGCTCTTGGATTCTATCAGGAGTACCACTCTGCTCATGCGCTCGCGCTGTTAAAAAAATTCATGGTACGCCGGGCGCGACTTATCAGGAATGGTGTCGAGACCGTTGTAAATAGTAATGAGATTGTCCCAGGGGACATCATTATTCTTGAAACAGGCGATATTATTCCGGCAGACGTCCGCGTTATAGAATCGAACTCATTAACAATAGATGAATCCATTCTTACCGGAGAGTCAGTTCCTGTTGAAAAAAATTCTAACGATCTGGGGTCAAGCACTGATCAAGTGTATAAGGCATTGAATATCGGATTTACCGGTACGACAATTGTCAGCGGTAAAGGGAAGGCTGTTGTACTGTTTATTGGAACAGAAACAAATCTTGGTGATATTACGAAGCTGGCGACGCAGACGAAACATCAGAGCTCATTTGATAAAAGTATATCTAAGTTAAGCAAATTCATTTTAAACTTAGTCCTTGTTACACTTGCATTCGTTTTTATTGCAAATATCTTTATTAAAGGCAGCAGTGTTAATCTTACTGAGCTAATAATTTTCTCGATCGCACTGGCAGTGAGCGTAATTCCAGAGGGCCTACCTGTTGTTATGACTTTTTCGCTTGCTCGTGGAGCTATTTCGCTGGCTAAAAATCATGTTGTTGTTAAGCGATTATCTGCAATTGAGGATTTGGGCAGTATTGAAATTCTTTGTACCGATAAAACAGGAACTCTAACCCAGAATAAGCTTACCGTTTCGGATATAAAAACTCTCGCGAGTGAAAATGTTCTCCACTACGCTAGCCTTGCAGCTCCCTTTCTAGATGAAACGAGCGCTCGACCAAACAATGCCTTCGATATAGCCATTCATAGTGCTCTCTCGGAAGATGAGAAGAAATCTCTGCATGAATATATCCGTGTATCAGAAATACCCTTTGACCCTAAACGAAGAAGGAATACGATGCTCCTTAAAAAAGAGAATCACTTTAGTATTGTGGTACGCGGTGCTTATGAAGATATTGTTAAGGAAAGCTCAAATGTCAGCGTAGAAACTGCAACTGAGATTGCATCATGGGTTTCCGAGATGGGACAGCAAGGTAAACGGGTTATCGCTGTAGCTTATAAAGAGTTGGGCCTGGAAGCGGCGACTGATTTGCTCGCCGTGGAGAATGATCTTAAACTGTTAGGCCTGGTATCCTTTGTCGACCCTATAAAACCCTCGACAATAGATGCTATCAAAAAAGCGAGAGCACTCGGTGTGAGCTTGAAAATTATCACCGGAGACAGTCGTGAAGTAGCAGGTGCGGTGGCGTATCAAATTGGTCTCACTACATCATTTCACGAAGTAATCACCGGGGAAGAGCTGATGTCTCTTTCGCACGAGGATCAGAAGAAAAAAGTCGACGAGTACTCTGTATTTGCGCGAATCACACCGGAACAAAAATATCTGATTGTCCAACTACTACAGGAAAAATATGAGATTGGCTTTTTGGGTGAAGGAATTAATGATGCTCCTGCACTAAAAATTGCAAATGTCGGGCTTGTTGTTGAAGGAGCTTCTGATGTAGCCCGTGAAGCAGCGGACATTGTTCTTTTAGAGAAATCCCTCGACGTGATAGTAGATGGAATTAAGCAGGGACGATCTGTGTTTGCTAACACCCTGAAATATGTTAAGGCTACCCTTGCATCTAACTTTGGTAACTTTTACGCTGTAGCTGTCGCCTCACTAATTATAGACTATCTTCCGATGCTTTCAATTCAGTTACTGCTTTGTAATTTACTCTCCGATTTTCCGATGATATCAATTGCAACCGATACGGTAGATGATGAAGACGTTGCCAAACCTAAAAGTTACGATGTGCGGGATATAGCTCTCTTTGCCACTGTATTAGGTATTACCAGCACGGTCTTTGACTTCATCATATTCGGTCTATTCATGCATAATGAGCCGAGGGTACTGCAAACTAACTGGTTTGTTGCGTCAGTACTCACTGAACTACTATTCCTTTTTTCGATTAGGAGTAAATTATTCTTCTTACATGCCAAGCGTCCTTCCTCAATGGTCTTATTTCTGACCGGTTGTGCGGCATTTGTAACCGTTCTGATGCCATTTACGCCATTCGGACAATCAGTGTTTAAATTCGTTCCTCCTACTTGGGAACATTTGACCCTGATAGCGATAGTACTGACAACGTATTTAATAGTTACAGAATCAGTAAAGCATTATTATTATAGCTTTAGGCAGAAATAACTGGTTTGGTCATACTCATCGCATATGCAACTTCCTGATTACAGAATTTTTGCCCTCTTTAAAATTGCATTTAACTTTATTTTAATCAGATATAGGATATCTTTCTTTTTTGGTTCAAGTACGATCGTGTAACTAATTTTCTGAGCTTCATTTAATGTTAAGGGAAACATTCGAGGTGTGTATAGATCATTTGTAATAGATAATTCGCTATCTTTAGTAGGAATAATAAAATTAAAATTGCCCTTTTGATCCGTACGGGATGGATTTATAGCACCTGCAACTTTTACTTCAATATCTTTTAAAGGTGTTCCGAACGTATCAACCACTTGCCCTGTAATGACACTCGGTTTCAGATATTTTTTAACAACGTTAACAGCCTTTCTTGGCTTAAGGTCGACATTTAATAGTTGAGTTGAGCCGTCGGTCAGTATCCAATAATTTATCCCTTCAACTGATTCTCTATGTATATACAACTGATTAAATAATTCATCAATGAATGCCGCCTGTTGGTCTTCTGTCATACTACCGTTTATATCCGGTATGGGTGCACCGAATTCACCAATAATCGTCCTAGCGCCAAACTTATTTTTAAAATAATTGATATACTCGCCCATTTCAGGAGATGTTTTGATATAATGATCGAGGGTAGCTGTGTTATCGATTACTTTTATAGTGTTACTATCGAGCATTCTTCGAGCCAGGCCGCCGTTCATCGAAAGCCAGTGCGTTTCTATTTTTTTATTTATTTTTTGAAACTCCTCCTGCATCATTTTTCGCTCATCAATAAGAAACTGTCTAAACACCTGATGCTCATCTATTTCGACCTGATTAAACGGGCCACCATTTTCACCTTCCGGAGCGGCCGTAAATATATCGCCATCCAAAAACAAATCCGGATTACCTGAAATAAAGGCCCTGGTTTTGTCAAAAAGCTGTGAGACACTCATCCCTTTTGGATAATCAAACCAGCCCTCCCAACTGGAGAAATTCCCACGGTACCAAATCTTCAATTTATGGGATCGAGCTGACTCTACCCAGGCTTTTAGATAAGGGAGAAATTCCTGATCGTACGGCGTGTCCAATGCGACACAGTTCGCACCCATTTCTGTTATTGCCTGCATCTCTTTATCTATATACGTCTTGAGATCGCTTCTCTTTGCCCAAGTGCGTGCTTTATCGCGTGATGTTTTCATTGTGTCGATACATTGATATTTCCACAATGTTTCGGTTATCTGGTCGCGATTAATTGTTACTGTATCTGTTAAGATAGCTTTCTCAGGCAAAAAATAAAATGAGACAGCAATTACAAGCAATACACAAAATATAAAAATTGGTATGATTATTTTCTTTTCCATATTTGATAGGTTTGATCCTGATACACCTTTTCAAAATACTCAGTTAACTCCGGAGAAGAGTATACTACTTTTCCAACGCGATCGGTGGTGTCATTAAAAAATACTATCCATGTTGCATAACGTGATGGATGTTCGAGCGATTCTCGCCAATAGTGACCAGTACCTTCTGTTATAAAGTTTTTTAATGGAATGCCCGCTCGAAATATAAAAGCATCTTCACTTGCAGAACTTGCAAGTATCAGACCACCTCTGTAATTAGAATTTAAGAAACTGCTTGCCTTACGGGTCTGCTCGTTTACTGAGGATACAGTATCCTGTAACGTTATGATTCCTACTTCCTGCCCGGCTATTGGAACGAGTGTAGGATTAAAAAATAGAATAAATTGTGTAACCAGCGCAAGAGCGGTTATTCCTTTTGTGAATATGTTTCTTGATGCAAAGTAACCCACAAGAAGTGCGAGCGCCGGCAACATAAGTATTCCGTACCGGGCGTTGAAATAGGTTGTGTAAAAAGGGGGTACCATTGGCAGCCAAATAACTGATTGCCCGAAGTAAAGAGAAACGCAATTAAAAAAGTATGGTATTAATAACAGTAAGGGGGAATAATTTCTGAACGATCTTCCATTCTTATATAAATAAATCACAAGCCCCATAAGTGCAATTGAGACAATTATAAAGCCATTATTAACAATCACTGCGTATGAATAAGTGACTATTGAAAGGGGAAGATTATGCTTTGTAGGTAAGGCGCCTCTTTCAAATAGGACATCCTGTTGCGCCTTAGCAGAGTATTCGGAGTTGGCGAAATATAACGGATCACCAAAAATCATATTGTTATATAGTAACCACAGAAATATACCGAATCCGGCAAGGAAAATATAGATTAACACCGGACCTTCTTTTGCTTTTCGATATACAAATATACTGAACACAAGAATATATCCCGAAATGGCAAGAAATAAAGCCCATCCATCATAACGCGTTAGTGTTGCAAGCATTGTAAGAAATGCTGAAATTATCAGTTCTTTTATAATGAACGATTGTGTCCACCGGTAGAGGTAATAAACAGCGCCGGTAGCGAGTGCAATTAACAAAGGCTCAAACATTGCTGTTGACTGCAGATACAGCATATTTACATTAGTCAGATAGACAAGCACCGCAAATAAACCTGCGATGTTACTTTGTGAGCATTGCTTCGTTAATTTAAATATGAAGATTCCGGCGATAATGAAAGATATCCCTGAGACGATTGCTCCAGCGAGTCCTGATTGCCAAAGAAAATCATTAAGAACAAATGGAATCTCGAGTAAATGAAGTAAGGGTAACCAGACGCTTCCTATTTGCACTAAACCGGGCGTGAGATTGTCAACAATTCTTCGGGCTGTATTCAAATGCGCAGTCGCATCATTATATGCAAGGATATATTCCCCGGTGTAGGAAACCCATGTTGACACGGATGCAACAATCGTACAGAGTAGTACGACTCCCCAATCCCAAAGACTGGTTTGTGTATTGTAGTTCTCTTTATGAGTAGAAAAAAACATGATTAACGAATTACTTTATTCTATCACAGTATTATCGTCTTTCTATCTGGCTAATGATTTTTCTTGTATGCCCTATCATATCGGGAGAAACAGAGACTGATGTAATTCCCCATTCTACCAACTTCTCAGTAATCTCAGGATATACTGAAGGCGCCTGTCCACAAATACCACAGAGGACATGGTGTTTTTTACATGTTTTTACTATATGTTCCAGGGCGAGCATTACCGCTTCGTTTCTTTCGTCAAATTCACCTGCAACCTGATTGTTATCTCGGTCAGTTCCGAGTATGAGCATTGTTAAATCGTTTGAACCGATAGAAACTCCGTCAACTCCAACATCGAGAAATTCGTCAAGCAATAGTACATTGGATGGAATCTCAACCATCATTAATAACTTGAATGTTGCGGAGCGTCGTAGTCCGAACTCATTGAGGATATGTTTAACTTTAACTAATTCGTCAACCGTGCGTACAAATGGAATCATCAAATGTAAATTCTTGAATCCGTATTCGTTTCTAACTTTTTTGATTGCCTCTACTTCAAGTCTGAATACTTCAGGATCGTTGATATATCTAAAGCATCCACGATAGCCAAGCATTGGATTTGGTTCTTCGGGTTCGAACTCCGCGCCACCTTCAAGTGAGCGATATTCATTGGTCTTGAAATCCGTTGCGCGATAGATTATCGGGCGAGGATCAAAAGCCTCACAGAATTTTTTAAGCCCTTCGGCGAGAGTGTCAGTAAATTCATGTCCTCTGCCCTCTTTTATAAGTTTTTTAGGGTGCACACCAATTCCTGCAATCATGAACTCAGCACGAAGTAAACCGACTCCATCGACATGCTTCGCCGCGATCTCATCTGCTAATTCCGGTTCCGCTAAATTTACATATACCTTTGTATGTGTATTTAATTTCTCTGTTTCTTTATCTTCCAGGTCTGATTTCGCTTTCTGGTCACTCATATGTGCAACGCCACCATCATGGACAGTTCCACCCGATCCATTTACAGTTACGGTTTGTCCGGTTTTTAAGACTTGAGTTGCATTATTTGTACCTACAATGCACGGGATTCCGAGCTCACGCGAAACAATAGCAGCATGACAGGTGCGGCCACCCAGATCGGTTACAATTGCAGAGGCCCTCTTCATTGCAGGGACAAAATCCGGAGTTGTCATCTCGGTTACGAGTACATCGCCCGAATGAATCTGATCGATATCATTTGGGGAATGAATCACGACCACAGGACCCGCGGCAACGCCAGGTGATGCGGCTGCACCAGTTACTAATGCCTGGGTATTTAGAATTGCCTGATCATCAGAGCTGAGCACTTTAGCGTTAACTTTATCAACGATATTTATTGTCGTGATCGGGCGTGTTTGTACAATAAATACTTGTCCTTTTTCTACTGCCCATTCACTATCCTGAGGCTTACCATAGTGTTGTTCGAGTTTGCGAGAGAGATCAGCGAGTGGCGGAATCGACTCATCCCATAATTTTTGGACTCCCTGCCATTCTTCAGGAACAGGTTGATCTTCATTGCCACCGTCTCCCATTTTGACTAACTTATGAGTCTGAGAAACGATTATTTTAGTCTTTATTTCTAGCGAATGCTTGTCTACTTCGTAATGATCTGGATTAACGTTCCCCCCAACAATATACTCGCCTAATCCGTAAATTGCTTCAATTATGATCGTATTTTTATCATTGGTGATTGGATTGATTGAGAACATAATACCGGATACGTCTGACTGAACCATCTTCTGTACTGGAACAGCGATCCCAACCTTGAAATGATCAAACTTCTGTTCTTCACGGTAAAAAATCGCACGGGCCTCAAAAAGTGAAGCCCAACATTTTTTTACAGCGCGAGCCACTTCATCTTCGCCGTGAACATTAAGAAATGTTGCCTGCTGTCCGGCAAAAGAAGCATCGGGAAGATCTTCTGCAGTAGCGGATGATCGAACGGCAACGAGCAAATCAGTGCCGTTAGCAAGCCCGCGATAATATTCTTTTATTTTATCTTCAAGGTATTTTGGCGTTTTAGTTGACGTGATTAACCATTTAATTTCCTCAGCGACTTTTTGTAGTCTTTTTGAGTCGTTTACATCAAGATTATGTAAATGTGTCTTAATCTCTTTTCGTAATCCGGTTTCATCGATAAACTGATTCCAGCTTTCAGCTGTTACAATAAATCCCGGGGGAACAGGAATGCCAGCTTGTGTCATTTCGCCTAAATTAGCGCCTTTTCCACCAACGAGTGCAACATCATTTTTTCCGACCTCATGAAACCAGACAAGTAATTTATCCATATACACTAGTGTTGCGCAAATACGTATGTGTTTCAAGAGGGAATTGATTTAGGCCGCAATCTGAGTAAGTACCTGAATGTCTTTCGCATTGAATATGAAATTTGGTGCAATATTTCCAGTGACTATCTTTAACTTTGGCGCCGTGGTCATTATTTCTTTAATAGCGTCGCATTGAGTTTTCGCTGTTTGTTCAAGCTCTTCTATATTTCTTTCACTATCCAGGGAAGGTCGAATATATGTATCAACCATGTTATAAACATAAGTTTCAAATACAGATATTCCAGGATCACTTTTCAAGGCGTGCTCGTCAAGAGTTAATTTTAATTGATTAATCCAACTTGGATTAACTTTTCCAGCTTCATCTCTTAAAATTGGAAGGCCTTTGTCATCAAACATATAACGCGGGGCGTTACTATGAATCTCATTCGTATTGAGCAAATCCATTAATACCTGTTCTTGCTCTTCTAACGGCACCGCAAACCTCCCAGTAGATTGGTCAGTAAACTTATCTTGCCAGGCGGACATCCGAATAACTGCTTCTTCCCACTTAACGTTTGTTTGCTCTTCATGCAAACTTTTTCGCATATTAAAAATATACTCTACGGCTTTTCTTGCATCCGCTGGTTTTAAGGTATGATCTTGCATGGCTGTAAGAATATCTGTCAGGCCAATGGTACTTCCCGGTTCATATTTAATATTAACTAGATGATCATGAGCGTGAAGATACGTTAAAATTTGACTAACCTCGCGCATCAATCCGCCTATTTGGAGTGAATTGGTTATTTTTTCCTCAATGAGATCTATTGCTGCTTCTTGTGCATCAGCATACATAAAAACCGCGTCGTGCCCACCCTCGATCTGGGTAATCATTCGCGACTTTAAATCCTCTGCGATCTGATCACGCATTGCAGGATCGGTTAATTCAGGAAAAGTGATTCCATACCTTTCAATACCTCTTTGTATAGTTTGACCGTTAAGGTATTTTAATTCCTGTTTTTGGTATGTAAGTTCATCTTTTCTGGAAACCAGGATGGCTGGAATATCATTAATAACGCAGGTATCGGGATCTATTGTGTCACGCTTTGCTAACTCTTTGGCTTTGGCTTGATGAGCCGGTCGTTGCATTTCGCTTTGATGTAATTTAATTTGTGCGACTTCGGCTTTTGTTAATTGAGAATGTTTTTTGTTTACATCAACGCCAATAAACTTACGCAAAATTAGCTCCTCAACTGGTATGACTACCCCATCAATCCACGGCTTTGCAACTTTACTAATTTTATCTAAAGAATTAATTACATCGAATTGAACGGCGTGATCTACCTGGACTGCAGGATTAAGAGCAACTACTGGGAGTTTTCTCTTATACTTATTGGTAAAAGCTAACTGTAGCATGGCCTCGCCTCCAGCCGAATGTCCTACTCCTAGTCCGATATCTGTTGAGATATTAGCTATATCTGCCATTAAAGCACATAGCCGAGCATACGTTTCAGCGCTCACATCGTTAGTAGTGATTTTAGATTCATTCAGTAATTCTGTGCCACCGAATCCCGGACAATCAATCGCGATTATTGTTTTATCAAAATCATCTCGGTACCGGTGATCAATCCTATTATTTAGTCTGTTAATAGTATTGTGTGCAAGTGAGCAATCAGGATTAATGAGCTGAGAAGTATTAGAATCATATCCACTGCCTATCAATATAACTATGTTATGTTCTTTGCCTAGCTTTTCTTCCCAATCAGTTATTTCACCATCGGGTGTCCAGACCGTTAAAGAAACCTGTTTAAATTTACGAAGGAATTGGACATCATCTTCATCATAGGGTACTTCTTTGCCTCTTTGTTTATTGAGTTTTTTTAACTGCTCTAAAGTTAATTTTTGCGTGTCTAATTTTACAGAATGCTCGTGGAGTACAACAGTTTTGTCTGGATTTTCAGGGTCTCTAACTCGATCTATTCGCATGCCTTTGTATTCAACTTCTAAAACGGTATTTCGTTCATTATCTTCATGCTCAAGTACGGTGATTGGAGATTCTTCAGACATATTAGAGACCTATTTGTTTCTTTAATGTTAGCCAAAATCTGCCCCAAAAACCAGCTTTTTTATATTTCTTCCAAAACTCGTTCTTTTTAATGTCTATTGAACCTGGGAGAGGTGGATCAATCCAGCAGGAAAGTATCAGCCATTCCCCTTTTTCATTCTGCTTGGCAATTACCGTCACCAACGAAATACCGAATTTCTTCTGATACTCCATCGTACCAGGGTTCTTCCCATCAAGACGTTTATCTGGATATTGAAATGCTTGCCACGCCATTTGTTGCGATAGTCCGCGCTGACCAAGTCGATCAAGTGCATGATTGGTCCAGATGGCATTGCCATAATATTGGTTCATGTTTCTTTTGTCGCCTTATTATAATCTTCCTGTAATAAAGCTCTATTCTTTGCCTTCAACTCTGCAAGGTTCGTGTTGAATGCCTCAAGATTTATTTTTCCAGTACTTCTAAACTCTTCCTGGATGTCACTCATTACTTTACTCATATCTACAAGTACTCGTGTCGTGAGTAATGAGTACGATTCCAGATATTGACTTGGCAGTAACGTACCTTTTACAGATTGACTAAAAACGATACCAAGTTTGTTTTCTTCCTGCCTTATGGCTACACCAGGCATTCCGTCGTTATTGACGGTTTTATGAAGAGATGAATTATCTGTTTTACTAAATTCATCTCCGTTTGTTGCCTTATCACTGACTACAGTCTGGTTATATGTAAGTGCGTATCTTAGTCGCTTAAGCTGGTCACTTTTTTGTATTTTAAATAAAGCTCGTTTTACAAATCTGGGTAATGTTGATTCAACAATACCGGTCATGGATTCTAATGATGCTGGCATATTGTGGTCAGACCAGGAATTCTCATTTTGAGTTGTTTTGTAGTTATCAATCAACCATCGATTCTCCTTATACGAAACAAGTGAGGATAGAAGAGACCAGACCTCATTGTATTTTGCATAGTGGGAAGGTAATGAGTTAAACTTATCTGCATGTTTTCGGTATAGGGATGCTGGAACTAAACGCAAAAAAGGATTATCTTTACTCGCATGTGTATTGTTTGCCCCGATGGGGATATCGTTCCAGATAGGATCTCCACTAGTAGACTTAGCTACATCGATAAAAATCTCGTTTGCTAACATAACTGCTGACTGCATTACATCGCTTCCGTGTTCTGTTTCAACGGTAGTTCTTGTAATGATTACATCCGGATTATTCCCATCGTCAGCACATCTTTCGATGGTAATTTTACCTGGTTGATAGCGGTTCTCATCATTTATATGGACGGCTTGACGTTCGTTTTTTCCTTGGTTATAGTATCCCCGAAAACCGGCATACGCTTTCTCGGCTAAAATAGATCTTCCCCGTCCATCCCGAACTCTTGATTGTGTTTTTCCCCCATTTATAAATAAATCAGCAGCCATACCATCGGCGACAGTATGACTTGCGATGTACTCTGTTTGGATTTTACCTTCGTCATCAACACATTGCTGGAAGACACCCATAGGGCGGAGTTCTGAACCTATAGAGAAAAGTGGTGCCGCATCTTCAGTAGACATGACTCTATCAACTTTATCTATATTGAATGCAAATAATGCTCGTGTTATTTCTTCAGGGTTTTGCCATCCCGTATCGTCTTTTAAAGCACCACGACAGGCACCCGCAAGTGCAATCTTGTTATGGTCATTTGTTAATTCAGCAGTATCAAGAGGATTAACTTGGACCAATTTTACTTTCATTTCTCCATTAATCTTTCGCGATAGCGCGATCGGAATGTAGAGATGCTTATGCTTGTCCCATACAACCCTACGGTTTTCTGAATCCAGGAAACCAAATGGTTGCCCATTCTCAGCTGACACCTGCGCCATATCCACATATGAATTACACACCGCTAGAATCTGGTCTGATAACGCATCAGCGCGTGATTCTAATGTCGGGGATGGACCATCTGTTTCAACATAGTTTGAACTGCCGTCTTCTGCATTGCCTATAGCGAGCGGGTATAGGAGTTCACTCTGGTCTCCTAATTCACAATATACACCCCAAGGGGCATGTAAATCACCTCCTGAGACTTTCTTTCGTTTTCCAAATGGTACAAGATGATGTTCAAAAGTCTTTAGAAAAGAATTTGTGGGAGAATCTACTTTTTGTTTACTGCTAATATGCGTACCCATCCATTCTGTCGATCGGGCTACTACCAATAGTGCCGCTAATTGCCATGATCCTTCATTGACTATTTTTTTATAGTCCAATCCTTTTGAATCTGCGAGTCTTTTGATAATGGATTCGCCCAAATGAAAACTGGTAAAAACAGCTCTAACGACAGTAGCTTTTAAGTGCTCTTGCACTTGCTCAGATTCAGATATTTGTTCAAGATTACGTACTAAGCTTGCTGGTGTCTCATCATTGAATTCTTTACTAACTGTATCCAGTAGCATTCCTCGGGCTGTTATGGGGATATCACGATTTCTCTCCATCATGTCCCGTTCCATTCTCGGATCGAAGTTGAACCTGTCTTTTAATTCTTCCTTGATCTCTTCTGCAACTATTTTTTCAAAGAGCGGGCGGTCTTTTACAGCGGATGGATTACCTTCAGATTCTGACATGTATGTTATTAGTTTCAATGATTCGCTAATTATTGTAAATGGGTATTAAAGCAACTCCAATTGCTCAAGTTTCTTATTCGTCTCTTCAGCTTTTTCCATAAATTGTTCGAGAGCGGATTGATATTCTTTTACATACACCATCGTCTCAAGCGTACGGCTGTATTCTGAGAAACTAGCTCCGTTGCCTACTCCATCCTCGTAAAGAGACATATATCCGCGTAGTTTGGCCGAGGAATCATCGGCAAGCGATACGATTTTTGCTTCAATTGTTGCTGGAATAACTACTGCTCCGTATTCAATTTTTCCATGATGGGCGATGATAATATGCTGGAGTAAGGCAAGACATTCGCCATCGAAGTCTGATTGTTTGTATTTATCAATGATCTGGAGACCCAACTGGACATGCCCAAGTAATTTTCCCCGGTCAGAATATTCTATTGCCATATTTTTCCAGACAATCTCCTCTGTTTTGCCGATGTCGTGGAGAATTATTCCTGCCTTTACCAGGTCGCAATTACATGGTTGATATACCTCGCACATAGGAATAGCAAAGCGCATCATTTCACAGATATGCTCAAGCAGCCCGCCGACATATGCATGGTGAAGTTTCATAGCCGCGGGAGTTCTTTTAAAAACAGTCAGAAATTTCTCATCTGAAAGCATTGCAGTAATAAGCTTACGTAAATGACGATCGCTGATCGAGTCTATTTGTTCATTTAAGTAGCTCATCAATTCATCAATACTCTTTTTGGTTACCGGGACAAAATCCTCTTCATCAAACTGATCTGCAATAATTGCCATCGTTATGGTGATTTGTACTTTTCCCATAAATTCACCGGCTGATCCGGATAATAATACGACACTGCCCTCTTTTAGTTTATCAACCGAGCACGCATCGTATTTGTCGCTCCAGATCTTCCCAATAATGCTACCGGTTTTATCGCCGATAGTGATGTCCATATAATCCTTACCCGCTTTAGTAATCTTCTTTTCAAGTTTGATCACCACAAAGGGTATATTGGAGAGTGGAACGCCTGGTTTTAGATCTTTAACAAAGATTTGTTTCATGAGTGTATATTAGCGACTACACCTCAATTATACCAGACCCGAATATTATCCGAATTACTCCTATTGACGTACTTATACAGTGGGTATAGAATCGGCTCACAAATGGAAGTTGTTAAGTACGACCCAATACGAAATTTACCAGGTAACCAAGCACATGAAGTTGCAGCATTTAGAGCTGTTATAGGTGGTGCGGCGATAGACATTGATAAGGTCAGTAAAGCAGATCAAACTGGTAATAACTCACTTCTCCGTTTTATTGCATATCCAGGCCCTCATGATCATAGATTTGTTAATAATCCAGGCGCACTGAGAGTCTATGTTCCAAGGTCTGGTAAATTAACGTATACGCTGCAGGATTCTATAACAGCCGAAAGTGTTGCAGATCTACGAGACGGAACTCTTGAATCGGGTTCACCCAGAAAAAGACGAACTATGCCTAATGAAGGAGCTCATGTTGATGAGTTACAGCAATTTTTAGGAAGTTATATCGATTTCTCATCAAGTAAAATAAGCTTTAGAAGAGAACCCTGGGTAGGTATAAAAACAGCAGACAATCCATTAGGGACACATCTCCGGCTCTTACTTTATAACCCACTACAATGGGATAATTTCGAGTTGGGTGGTTTGTATTTTCAGCCTACCATTCAAGCCGGTAGGCCAGGTCAGTCCTATGAGAAATCCTTAAGCGAAACTAACCACGGAAACCTCGGATGGTTGCTCGTCCGCAGGCTTTCGCAATAATTGACATTTTCCCCTTATTACAGGTATAATCCAAAGGCTAAAGACAGTAGTCGCCGTTGTGGCTTAATCTGAGTTCGAAGAATTCCAGACTACCGAGGCTCTCAAACCGTTTTATTGTAAAGATTCCTTTGCAATTTCCCTATTTTGACCTCGTAACACCTTTAGCAAGGTGTTTTTTAGTATTTATACGTATGTGCCCAAAGAGAGGAAGGTGAATACAAATTATGGCAAAAGTGATTAATAAGAAATCACAGAGACCTAAGAAAGAAGTAACTTTGGCTGAAATTAAAGAGAAAATCGCTCGTTCTAAGTCAATGGTTGTTACTGATTACCGTGGTTTAAGCATGACAAAGCTTTCCGAGCTTCGTATGATTCTCGGTGAGACTGGTGAATTTAGCGTTACCAAAAACACTATTTTAGCTCGTGCTTTGAATGAAGCAGGGATGGCAGATATCAATCCTGATACTTTTCAAGGACCTTCAGCTGTTCTCTTCTCATATGACGATGAAGTAGGACCACTTAAAGTTCTTACTAAATTCGCAACCACAGCCGGAGATCTTCCTGCAATCAAATGCGGAATTCTCGAAATGGTTGTTTTATCCGGAGATAGAGTTAAGGCATTAAGTAAACTTCCCGGCAAACAGGAGATGCGAGGACAGGTTGTTGGTACACTCGCTGCACCACTTACTGGTCTCGTAACTGTTTTGAATGGTAACATTCGAAACTTAGTCTATGCGCTTAATGAAGTGCAGAAGCAAAAAGCTGCGAATGCTTAAAAATTATTATATTAAGGAGTTTTTCCCAGGCAATTCATGCCCGGGATGAATTCAAGATTTTAGATCACATTAAGGAGAATTCACATGGCAGACGTATCTGCAAAAGTAGAAAAGATAATCACAGCTGTTGAAGAGCTTTCAGTTCTTGAACTCGCTGATTTAGTACATGCACTCGAAGAGAAGTTTGGTGTTTCAGCATCAGCTCCTATGATGATGGCAGGTGGTGCACCAGCAGCAGGTGGCGATGCAGCCCCAGCTGAAGAAAAGACAGAATTCAATGTTGTTTTGACAGCAGCAGGTGCTAACAAAATTCAAGTAATTAAAGCAGTTCGTGAACTCGTTCCATCACTCGGACTTGCTGAAGCTAAGGGCGTTGTTGAATCAGCTCCTAAAGCTGTTCTTGAAGGTGTTAATAAAGAAAAAGCTGAAGAAGCAAAGAAGAAGCTCGTTGAAGCAGGTGCTTCAGTTGAGTTAAAGTAATTTAATATTACTTTCTTTAAGAGCCGTATCCAAAAGATGCGGCTCTTTTTTATATTTTAGGTTGTTTGGGAAATAGAAAATTAACAATTATCAGGCAAAGCCCGATGATTTGTACAAAGTTTTCTCCAGTTACCAGTAATAAAAAATCTTTATTCTGGCTAAAATCCAGCCATTCTTTACCGACAATTATTATCATGACGAATTGAAAAATAATCGATAAAGTAAGTAAAGCAGCCAGAATCCATGACCAGCTCTCGCGCATCGAATAATACGCTTGTAGCCCGGCTAATCTAATTGTTGCCTCAGAATCATCTTCTTTGAATGCATCCCGCCGATCCAATTGGAGCGTATTTAACTTCTCTTCCGCCGACTTTATGTCCGCATCGGAGAAATCGATTTCTATGGGCAGCTCTTCGGTATAAAAAATTTCTTTTTTATTTGGACTGCTCATATTTTAACCTATAGCCTATAACATCAATTGATACTGCGAATAAATCTGCAAGTACGTCAATCGGTGCGAGATTCCTTTTAATTAAATAGCTGTATTGGTTCAAGAATTCTTTGGGTACTAGGAGGTTTGCGGCGAAGCAATTGGCTTCACTTTCAATAGGATCGGTATTAAGTTGTCCTAAGGGTCTACGGAATAAAACATTGTATTTGCCACTTCCATCAACAAGAATATCTTGATGCAGTAACCAATGACCGATCTCGTGCGCGATTGTGAAATTTTTTCTCGTCCTTGGATCATTTTTATTTATATAAATTAGCCTTTGTTCAGGTTTTATAATGCCGGAAACATCTTCATTCTTAGGAAATGAAACTTCTTCGATCGAAAAACCAAAATTTCGAGCTAAGTCCTCAACCAAAACGGGTGGACTAAGTACATAATTCTCTTTAAGAACTTTTTCTGCTGCTTGGATGGCTTTTTTATATTCTGCTCCGCTCATAATTTTATCCGAACAAAACCCTAATCTGTTTATACGACATTTAATGGCTTTTTAAAAGGGTCAATTACCTCTTGCAGTGAGCCTTGTCTTTTGATACCTTTTGATTACATTTGATATATTTATAGAGGAGGAAGCAATGGCATCAATTGGCGATGATTTACCAGAATTAATGACGATACAAGAAGTTGCAGATTTTTTACGCGTTTCAAAAATTACTTTAAAACGATGGGGTAAGCGCGGAAAACTTCAAGCAATTCGTATAAACCAGCGCGGAGACAGACGATATAAAAAGGAAGCAGTGTTGTGGCTTGTGGGTGAAATGTATAAAAAAGACGCTACCACGCCCGCAGCAAATACTTCGCAACATAGTACGACAGAGGAACAACAAGTGATGCTTGATGATTCTAGCGAATAAGCTTCTCAAATAGTTTTTTATTAGTTATCCACCCTATTTCAGGCAAACTATATAGCGGAAACCAGTCGATTGCAGTATTTTCCTCGACATCGGTGATATCCCCTCCTTTTTCGACGGTGCACGTATAGATAAACAAATTGTGGAACGGTTCTCGAGGATCATCTACCGCCTGCATATAGTCAAATAATTCTGCGGAAAGTACTTTATATCCTGTTTCTTCTGGTACTTCTCTGATTACCGCATCGCGTGGGTGTTCGGCGAAATTACAGAAGCCCGAAGGAATCATCCATGTGCCTTTGTACGGTTCACGAGCACGCTGCACAAGGAGAACATTACCATCTTGAACAATGAGTGCTCCTGCCGAAGTAGTAACACGGGGATAGTAGGTCCATTTATCGTTTGGACAAAATTTACGATCAAGGTTTTCTTCTTTTTTTATTTCGAGTTTAATTCCGCACATTGGACAAAACTGATAATCCGGAGGTAGAGGTTTATTCATTTTGTTTTAATGCCGCAAATAAGTCGACATTATTCCCATCAGGATCTTTTACTATAGCGTATCGCTGTCCCCAGAAAGCGTCCCAGGGTTCTTTTTCAATTTTATATCCATTAGCTCTTAATGTATTAACCAACACATCTACGTCTTGTGGAGAGTCAATTTTAAATGCTAAGGTTAGTCCCTGCCCGATCGGTTTAATCCAGTTAGGAAGAATGGTACTCATAAGCGATGCTTTATCCCAGGCAATACGGTAACCATTCTCAGTTATCACTTCTACATGATCCTGGATTTTATGTTCGTCCGGAATTTCAAAACCGAGAAGACGATAAAAGTCTATCGCCTTCTCCATGTCTTCGACAACAATGCCGATCATATCAGGTAGAATTTTCATATTATTCTCCTCGAATGACCTTTAATAACTCATCTCGTTTCTCTTCCATTTTTTCTTTAGTGGTCGCCTCGATATTGAGACGGATAAGAGGCTCGGTGTTTGATCCGCGGACATTGAATCTCCAGTCTTCAAATTCACAGGTCACCCCGTCAACTTTAATGACTTCCTTGGCTGTAGATCCATAGCTTTCTTCTAACTTTGCGATCACTGCTTTAACATCAGGAACTTTGTTGTTAATCTCTCCTGAGATAAAATATTTTTCTTCGTATTGGTCGACTATCTGATCGAGGGTAAGCTCAGAGTGAGAAAGTAAGTCCAACAAATACATAACTGGTGCAACTCCTGAATCGCATCCGTAGAAGTCTTTGAAGTAATAATGGCCAGTTACTTCACCACCAAAAACGGCATTTTCATCGTTCATTCTTTTTTTGATATACGCATGGCCTACGCGGTTGTATAACGCTTTTCCACCATGTTTTTCGACAGTATCGAAAACGGCTTTTGAAGCACGAATATCATAAACAATGGTTGACCTTGGGTATTTGTTCAGAAAATAGTATGAAAGAATTGCTGTCAGATAGTCGCCTGATATAAATCTACCGCGCTTATCTATACAAAAGAAGCGATCTCCGTCAGGATCAAAAGCGAAACCTAAATCTGCACCTTCAGACACTACGCGTTCCTGTAACTCTTTACGGTTTTCAGGCATGAGTGGATCACCACCGTGGTTGGGGAAATTACCGTCAGGTTCAAAATACATAGGGATAAGTTCTACCTGTGGAATTTTCTTAAATATTTCTGTGAGTGAAGGGCCAACCATGCCATTGGCCGTATCGGCGAGAACCTTGTACTGTTTGATTTCAGCAACCTGAACTAATCCCAAAATCTTTTCGACAAAGCCTTCCATAACATTCATCTGAGTAACAATACCTCTTGTTGCAGATTCAGGTGGAAAATCATCAGCTTCAATGAATTTTCGTATATCCTGTATGCCTTCATCGCCTGATAAAAGATACGGGATTTGGCGAACCATTTTAAAACCGTTGTATTCTTTTGGGTTGTGACTAGCAGTCACCATAATACCAGGTAGATTACGCGTAGAGCAGGCATAGTAGTACATGTCTGTTGAGACCATGCCTACATCAACAACGGAGATTCCTACGCTTGTCAGACCATCCAGAAGCGCGTCATGCAATGCAGGACTAGAAACACGTGCATCACGCCCTACCACAACCTCTGTTGACGGAACAACTTTTGAAAATGCCTTTCCAACAGCGCGTGCTACCTCGTCATTAAGTGTTTGGCCATAGACCCCGCGAATATCATAGGCCTTAAAAATTGAAGGTTCTACCTGCATAAAAATTCCTTTCTATCTTCCGTAATCATCTTGCAATCTAATAATATCATCTTCGTTCGAAATATTCGCCGGATCATTGTGCTTCCATATTTCAGCTACAACTCCCCAATTATCTAATCCAATAAGGCGATGTCGCATTTCAATTCCAATTTGAATAATACTTCCTGATGTAAAAATTGAAGGATCGGTCATGGTATTTGAGTCGCTCATTATGGTTCCGATTGGACCTTGAACTACTCGCCAAATTTCCTGCCTGCGTTTATGATATTGCCAAGACAACCGACCTCCCGGCTTTACAATTAGCAACTTTGGAGTAGCCGGACCTTGTAAATCATCGCTTACGAACTGTGTATCAGAAAAATAAATACTTTGAAATTGTTTTGTAAATGAATTCTTTACCCAAATCTCACCACCCCAAGGACGATCATATTCGATATGATCAATCTCAATATAGTGAGATTTTAGTATGTCACGGAAATGATTTATTGTTTCATTTACCGAAGATTCAGGTGTTATAACTTTTGTGATCATTAACTAATTATATCACTTTTTATTTTTGTTGGAGGAGAGTCATGAAGCTTTAAATATGTGGAGTTCGATACGATCAAGGCGTTCGTGGTGACGAGCTAATCGTGTTTCAAAATAGTCTATGACCATATCGAACTTCTTGTTCATTTTTTGTTCTAGTCTTCGACATTCTTTTTTTACTTCTTTTTTGACGACTCCTTCTACGATTTTTTTTATAGCATCTAAATCTTCAGGAGTTAACATTTCTACACTATAATTCTTTTTTTAGAAAATGGAATGACAAAATTGTCAGGATTTATGACAACTTTTTCTTATCTGAGTAGTCCTGCCAAACAACTAGCAGCTGGGCTGCATTAAAGATTGATGAATATGTCCCCGATACAATACCGATGAGCAGTGCGAATACGAACCAACGAATCGATTCGCCACCGAATAATAATAACGCTAATAGCACTATTATAACGGTAGTTGAGGTGTTAATGGATCTGGCCAGTGTTTCCCAAATTGACAAGTTCACGGTGTCTTCAAACGTTGGCGCTTTTACTTTAATAAGATTTTCACGAATGCGATCATAAACAACAATGGTGTCGTGAACAGAGAATCCAATTACCGTAAGGAGCGCGGTCACAAATAGTGAGTCTACTTCAACGTTAAGAGTCCAACCTAGAATTGAGAAAACACCGAGAATAAATAGGGCGTCGTGAAGCAGTGCTGCTACCGCGGTGATACCAAAGCGAAAACTTGAAGCAGGCTTCGGAACGGTACGAAAACTGTATGCAATAAAGAGTACAATAAATGTTGATGAGACGATTAAGGCGAGAATGGCATTTCGAGTTAACTCTGAACCAATAGTTGGTCCGACTGTTTCAAAGCGTGATTCTTCTACTTTTTCATATTTTTTATTGAGTTCAGCCATTACCTGATTGTTTTTAGATTGATTGAACTCCTTTGCCCGGATTATGTAGGCATTGTCGCCTGATAGTTGAACGGATGAGACTTCAACATCCTGTTTTTTAATTAATTCCTGAATCTCTTCTTTTTTTGAGGCGTTAAATTTATCGCTTCTAATTTCCATTAATGTTCCACCGGTGAAATCTATGCCCAACTTTAATCCTTTTGTGAAAAGCGAGATTAGCCCAGGCAATATAAGTATTCCCGAAATGATAAAGAAAATATTTTTATGTTTGACAAAATTCATATATTAATCCCTGATAAACATCCGTAACAATGTTCGTGACACGGTAATCGCGGTAAAAAGTGATACTAAAATACCGATAGCAAGAGTTAAGGCAAAGCCACGAATCATACCCGTGCCAAAGCTGTAGAGAATAACGCAGGTAATAAGGGATGATAGATTGGAATCTCTAATTGATGACCAAGCACGGTCGAAGCCAAGACGCAATGCTTCTTTTTTACTTCTCCCCCATCGTATTTCTTCACGCATTCGCTCAAAGATCAAAATATTAGCATCCAGCGCCATACCGATAGAAAGGATAAATCCGGCTATGCCAGCAAGTGTTAGTGTGACGGGAATAAATCGAAATAAGAAAAGAGATATCAGCGCATACAGAATTAGTGCGCAATCAGCGAGTAATCCTTGAAATCCGTAGAGGAGTAGCATAAACAGTGCTACGAGGCTAACACCGATTATTCCGGCAATGATACTTCTCTCAACTGACCGATTTCCGAGTGTCGCTCCGATAGTGCGTTGCTCAATTACATGGATTGGTATAGGGAGCGCGCCGGCATTCAATTGAGTAGCAAGTTGCTGTGCTTGTGGTACGGTAAATCCGCCTGAGATTACGGCGTTGCCGTCTGTGATTGGTACATTAACATTGGGTGCGCTGACTTGATCTTCGTCTAAATAGATTGCAATCTGTTGGCCAACGTATTTTTTAGTTAGCTCGGCAAACATCTTAGTGCCTTCGGGTTTAAATTCAAGATTAACCTGTGGCTCGTTGTTTTGTTGATTAAACGTTACCGATGCGCGCTTTAATTCTTTACCGGTTAACTGAGTTGGCTTAAATCGTGTCTGCGATGCAATATATTCTCGAAGCTGAGCTGCGGTGGAAGCATCAAGCCCTTCAAACATTGCGGAGGCGGTGGCTTCTCGCTGCTGTTTCTCAGCGCTTTCTGTGGACATGTCTGGTTCGCGGAATTCAAGTTTAGCGGTACGTCCAACCAAGTCCAAAGCTTGGTTCATATCGGTAATACCGGGAAGTTCAACAATGACGCGGTAATCATTACCTGACTTTGCGGATTGTACTACCGGTTCGGAAACTCCGTACAAATTGACGCGGCGATCAATAACATTGCGTGCCGAATCAAGCGCTGCCTGTTTATCTTTTTCTTCGATGCCTTTCATGTCAGCTTGTAATGTGAGTTGTACTCCGCCTTGGAGGTCTAAACCCTTTTTTAATTCCAGATTTTTTCCAAACAAACTATACCCACCAATCGTATCTATTTTTTTACCGAAAATGGTCTGATTTACTTTAATAACAGGAAGATTGTAGGCTAAGGCTGCGGCAGTGATCAAAAGTACAAACATGAACATGCGGATTGGTCGTCTGGACTTTTGAATTTGAGGTTTGTTCGAGTATCTGTTGTGTTGTGCCATAATGGCGGTATTATATTTTTTATTTGGACTCGAGTCAATGGAAGGTTATTCGTTGAGTGGATTATAGGGAATAATAGCACCTGGACTTAGCGTGCGTCGCTCTAAGGTGTCTACGCGGACTCGTCCGGTTGCTGTGGTCCAACAGTGACAGGTTTTAAATCGTCCGGAGATATCGTAGCGAGGCTCGCGGTGGAATATATATAGCAGTCCGTAAGGCACTATTATTATTTGCATCTACGTCCGGTAGTTCCGAAAGTAGAAATGGTTTTCCTGGTTCTGGGGACATATGATACTCCTTATGTAATTTTAACTCTATTAAAGCAAAAAACATACATAGTGAGACGTATGTAATTTGATAGTATTTTAGTAAATTTTTAATGATAAATCTAGATGTTACTTTTTACTATTTCTTATTTCTTCTTCTAGAGCTTCAACTGTAATACCTTCTCGTGCTGCTCTCTCGGCAATCATTTGACGAAACTCGGTATTAGCTCTTACTTGTAACTCACTTTGAACTCCGGAATTAGCGTCTACTTGTTCTTGAACACGGGTTAACCTTGTATATTCTCCCGTATCTTTAGCTGGATCTAAGCCAAGACGCTCTCGCAGTGATTTAGGTGGTGATGAATTTTCTGATTCTCCCATAAGATGAATCTCCTTATATAAACAGTATAATATATTTTTTAATTTTCTTCAGTATCTAACTACGATCCATGGATCCTAATTACGTAATGAAGTGAGAGGCGGAGTAGTGATGAGATATAAGTAGTTGAGAATAGGAAATAAGGTTTTGTCTCAATCGACAAAGGATATTTTTCTTCTTGGTTACTTTTATTTTGTTTGCTTTCATTTTGATTTCTCCTTTTTTTGTTGAATGATTGTTTTGGCGTGCGCCGATTTACTTTGCATTGAAGCAACACTTTCGTGTAGTAAATCGGCGCTGCCGTAAGTCTAGCTATATGCCAGGCTCCCATATCCACCAGTACCCGGCGGTATCTTTAAAAATACCACCACCGTAGCACTTGCAATAGTAGCCACGAGGCTGGTTTGATCCGATAGCGAGCGCGCAACCTCCGATTCCGGAATAGCATCTCACGAATGTGTACGTGATAAAGCAATTCTGCCCGAAGAGCGATAGGATGAACGACGCGGTCACGATGGTCATAATGATCCGATTCATGGTGGTGTACCCCTTTTCAAATTCCCGTGCACACGGAGAAAATTGAACCTTATGGTTCACTATCTTTTCCGTGGTGGGTTGTAGACTCAGAAGATGATCTATACGGTGAGGTATAAGGTCAAACAACCGGGGCTACAATCCACCACGGAGTGTGGGGACGAAAAAGAGCACAATCAACAAATATTTTGAGAAATATGAAAGAAAATCCGAAGCGCTTGTGGCGCGACGGCATTACCTTCCTCCTAGGTTTAGGAAGCGGTACGTAGTGGCGAGGTTAGATGTTTTTCAACAAGAGACTTCGTTGGACTACTACCCGTTCCTTAGATTAGGAGTAATCTGCCTCTCATTTGAATGTGCGACGAAGCTTTTTGAGGGCTTCGGCCTCTCTAGTAGAACTACCTCATATTGAGGTGGCCTCCTGTCGAGGTATGTGTATAGTAACATACATATAACCCTTTGTCAAGTACTATAGGCCGTATTAGAGCTATCTTCCTCATTTATCGATATTATGAGGATATCCCTCTCCTATTATTTGACTATTGATTTTTGTCTCTCCCCGTTTTACTATATTTCTTGAATTAGCGTTTTTTCGCCAATTGGAGAAACATATGCAATATCGTGAACTTCAAGAAAAGCTAGGGAATCGTTTAGTTATTACACCGCATGATATACGGCTCTTTGAGCAAGACTTTCGTGCGAAGACTTTGACTGACTGGATGCAAAAGGGCTTAATCCATAAAATTACCCGTGGATTCTATATCTTAGATTCATATAAGAAGCAGCTGAATGAGCTATATCTTTTTAGTATTGCAAATAAAATATATGCACCTTCATATATCTCACTTGAATCGGCTCTATCGTATTACCATCTTATTCCTGAGGGAGTCTTTACAATTACTAGTCTAACGGTTCGAAAGACAACTAAGATTGACTCTCCTTTTGCCAGGTTTTCGTATAAGTCGATTAAGCCAACGATGATGATAGGATATAGTGAAGTTAAGTTCGGAGAATTTAGCTTTATGATGGCGAAAAAAGAAAAGGCGATTATTGACTACCTCTATTTGCATCACGACTTAAAAACGACCGGGGATATGCATGAAATCAGAATTAATGAAACAGAGCTTTTTGAAAACTTTGATGAAGATGCGTACTGGATGTATGTTCGGATTACTGAGAACAAATCACTTGCGATGCGCGCTAAAGTATTTTTAGATTACTGGAGGAATCCTACTTATGCTCAGTATTAAGGATATTGCCACCTATTATTCTCCCGCAGAACGCGTGATGGATCGAAATATATTTCGGGAATATTTGCAGTATCAAATACTCTATGCAATTTCTCAGTCAGCACTTGCGAGAAAATTATCATTTCTTGGTGGAACATCATTGCGTCTTATTTATAATAACCCTCGTTTCTCAGAAGATTTGGACTTTGATAATTTTGGTTTGAGTGATGAAGAGTTTACAAAAATTGCAGATGATGTTCGGTCTTTTTTAGAAGAACAAGGATACACTACCGAAATTCAAACTATTCATCGAGGTGCATTTCGCTGTAATGTACGATTTCCTGGAATTCTCTTTGAAAATAACTTATCGCCGCTACGGGATGAGAAAGTACTCATTCAAATAGATAGTACCGCACATAATTATTCCTATATTCCTGATATTTCTTCTTTAGAAAAGTTTGGAACTGCTCTACTACTTCAGACAACACCTCTTGCACTGTTATTCGCACAGAAGATTTTAGCTGTTTTTAATAGACCACGAATGCTTGGTCGTGATTTTTTTGACATAGCTTTTATTTTAGGTCGAGATATTTCCCCTGACTATAAGTACTTGCAAATTAAATTGGATATTAATAGCGCTGATGAATTGCGAAGTAGGATCCAGGAGAAGATTAAAGATCTCCGATTTATGGAGCTTGCACAGGATGTTGATCCCTTTGTATACGATAAAGGACAGCTGATTAAAGTTTCTGAGTTTCAACGGTTCTGGAAAGAAGCGAAATTATAGTTTGTTTCTCGAAATATCTTACACGTCAGCTAGAAGTGCCTCTTCTTCACCGATCAACATAATTCGAGGTCGCTCGAGTACATCGAGAATAAACGGATCACGACGTGTTACGCGGTATTTGTACTCATCTTCGGCCATTACCGTGTAGTTTATTTCTCGAGCTCGTTTAACTTCTTCGTTCTTTACCAAAGCAGAAAGTTCAGGAAGTACGATTGTACCTACTATTAAGAACTCAACATCCTTAGGGCCAGGAGTTTTTCCTCGCGCGAATCCTCCCGAGATAAAGGCAAACTTCACTTTACCGAGTTTAGCCCGGTTTTGAATAACTTCCCCGCCTAAGCCCCCTATTTTGTTCATCATTGCGAGGAGTTCAGGATAGAAAAGGTATTCTTTCTTAAATTCGTAGTAGCGTCTGTTTGCGCGCCATTCAGAGCGAACCATTCCACCTTTTTCCATTCGCTGGAGTTCACGGCGAACGGCATTAATTTCCTCGTCGACCTGACGAACAATCTCTCTAACATGAAACATCTGAGTGGGATTGAGCATGAATAGCTCTAGCATTTTAACCCGAACTTTGGATATAAACAGATCGTTAAGCATAGTTTCTCCTTTCGGGCAGGAGTAGTTTGTTCGTTATTGGACCTTAACTGTAGCCTTGCTGAACGTAGGAACAATTGAAATCCATATTTTTCCTCTTGCCAGTGGGATCTCGTGTCCAAATGAGTCGAGGAACTTCGTTTTTGCAGTCCTTCCGGACTTGCTCCACGTTCCTTTTATCATGTTCCCGTTCATAAAGATATAGGCTTGTCCTGTCCCGATAGTCTTATATAACAAGTGTAAATTGCCCTGATACTCATCGTTTGCCTTGCTCTCTTCCTGGAACATTATTATCATATCTGAGACCTTTATTTGTTCATTATTATTTTTATCGACATGGGATTTACCCGCCATTGTTCTGGCATAGGTCTTGGATGCAGCGTCATAATTCCAAGTTACATTAAATAGACTTGCTGAAGTGTCCCAAAACTGATAGCTAATAGTTGCAGCAGCTGATGCTTCAGCGGTAGTTTGGGTATTATCATCAATAAACTTCCACTTCTCAAAAGTTGTATCCCACCTTGTTCCATTGACCTCTGCACCCCATTTCCAAGTATCCTTTGCGTATTTCCGTAGTCTATCCATATCCAGGTAGGCGGTATGCTCGTACGCGACATCAGGATTGCGATTCTCATCGCGATAAAAACCCGGTGAATAATCAAAATCTTTAATTCCATATCGCTTTATCTGAGCAAGAGCATCGGCTTTACTCTCAGTTGCCATTCCATTGGAATTTGCACCGCCAACATGCGCGTAAAAAGCATTGTATTCAGAAAGCCAATCGAGAAAGTACGTACGTGCACTTCGAACCGGTCCGGTTACCTGCGGAGTTGGATCACACAAAAATACTCCCATAAATCTGGTAATGCCGCCTTCAGCGACTGCTTCATAGACTACATCCGCACTGGTGAGACCTGACTGAGGACGCGATTGTGGATGATTCTCTATCATTACCGCTACCGGGTGTTTCTGCTCCCAACGAAGCTGGTCTTCGGTTGTATACCTTTTACCGTTAAGCGGACAATAACTTTCTGCGTCTACTTTTTTTATTGCAGGTGTTGGTGATGTTCCGGCTGTCTGATTGGTATTGTCGTTTGGGGTGTTCACGAACTTAGTAATGGTATAGGCTCCAAAAATTGAGAGTGAGAGCACTACTACACCGGCTAAAGTCAAAATAACAATTTTTTTCTGTTCCATAAATATTGTTGCTCAAATTGCTGCGCACAATTGCGCACCTATGCTACTCAATGATAGGGTTGAGCAATTTGCTTGTCAAGCCAGACTTTGTAGGATATACTCTGGGACATGGCAATACAGAAACAGATCGTTAAAGAAGAACAAGTTACACAGCGGAGCGGAATTGGTGTTTCGCTTAATTCGTTACCAACAAAAAACACTGTGTCATCCAATTCACAAGCAGATCGTAACACTCAAGAAATTACGGCATATGCAAAGGATATTCGAAAGTCGCTCCTTGTTGGAGGTTTCGTGATTCTTGTTGAGTTAGCTCTCTACTTTTTCAAAATAATTAAATAGTCCCCGGTGCAAACCCGGAACTTATGTCCGGGAATTTGAGCCAATATCCCAATGATTTTAGTTCGTGGTTACTAACATGAATTGAAGTAGTAAGCGTATTTGTAAGGATATCTCCTAATGCAGGTGTCGCAAGAAATGTAGGTAATGGTACCGTTGCAATCTGATTTTTTAATGCAAGTAACTTTAGAAAATCCTTCTGAGGAATAGGTTTATCATCTACTATATTTAAAAACTGTTGTGAGAAATTGGTATCTATTACAAAACTAATCGCAGCTGCTAAATCTTCTATATGAGTTAGAGATAACACATTGGCTCCGTTTCCAACGATCGGGAACCTGCCTGCAATTCTGGGCAGCTCAGGACGAGTGTTCCCTGCAGAATCATACAGTAATCCATGCATGAGAAATGTTACCGGCATATTTTTCTGATTCTGCAGATACGGGAACATATCCATGTATATTCTCCCCCAGTCTGTTGCATCTCTATTCAACAAAGATTTCTCTGTTATCTCGATTCCTGAATTCTGATAACAATGGACATCTGCGATTTGGTAAAACCGCTTGGCATTCGTTTTCTGTGATGCATAAAGTACGTTTTTGCCTATGTTAAATACTAACGGGGCGATTTCATTCTCTACCTGTTTTAATGAAAGCCGTGCAGGGATGGTAGGGATAATCAAATTAAGAGTGATATCTATCTCCTCGGGGAGCTGACCAAGCCAGGAACCATTTTCTTCAGCATTCCCGACCATAGCATGGACGCCTTTGTGTTGAAATTCTTCAAGTCGGGATTGGTCGTGAATTAGAACCCAAATGTCATGATTCTTCTTCAGTAGTAACTCAAGGACGCGAGAACCAAGAAGACCGGTTGCACCGGTAAGAAATATTTTCATACTTAAATCATATCATTAAATCTGTATTGCAGCGATTCTGCGATATGTAATTTTGTTATATATTCCTCACTGGAAAGATCGGCAATTGTTCGGGCAACCTTTATCGTCCGATTATATGACCGTGCCGATAAATGCATCCGCTGGACTGCTTGCTTTAATAGTTCATGCGCGTCGTTTTGCAGCATACAATATTTTTTTACATCGTTGCTGGTCATTTCTGCATTAGATCGCATGGTAGTGTTTTTTAAACGGTCGTATTGGATATTTCGTGCATTTTGGACTCGCTGTTTAATGCTCGATGAATTTTCAGATTGATAATCGCCGGCAAGTTCGTTGACCGGAACGGCACGAACCTTGACCTGTAAATCGATACGATCGAGTATTGGTCCTGATAGTTTCTTTTTATATCGTGTCAGTGATGATGCTGAGCAGGTACATTGTTTGCCGCGATCTGTGCTATATGCGTACCCGCAGGGACAGGGATTACACGCTGCAAGCAATATAAATTTGGCAGGGAAGGTAACCGTCGCAGCGGTTCTTGAAACCGTAATCTCTCCGTCTTCAAGCGGCTGGCGCAGCGATTCGAGAACAATTTTTGGAAATTCGAGAAATTCATCCATAAACAGAACACCACGGTGAGATAAAGAAATTTCTCCGGGTTTTGGGTTTGTGCCTCCCCCTATAATGGATGCAACGCTACCGGTATGATGTGGATGACGGAATGGTCTTGAGGATATTATTGGCGATGCATCATTGAGGTTTCCGGATATGCTATATAATTTGGTTAACTCAATAGCTTCATCTGTCGTGATCTCAGGTAAAATGGTCGGGAAGGTACGGGCTAACATTGTTTTGCCAGCTCCGGGGCTTCCGATGAGAATGATATTGTGACTGCCTGCGGCACTTATTTCGAGTGCGCGTTTGACTTGATGCTGCCCCTGCACATCGGACATGTCGTTAAGAGATTGGACATCAGTTTTTACTAGGTTTATTGAATGCTGTTGAATTGTTAGCGGAAAATTCTCGCTGAAATGCATGACGATGTCTGATAATTTTTCGCAAGCGCGGACGGTACAGCCATCGATCAGCGCCGCTTCTTTGGCATTATCTTTCGGGGAATAAATATCTATGTAATTAAGTTCCCGACCGAGAATTGAGATTAAGACACTACCGGTTGTTGGTTTAATTGAACCATCCAGAGACAGTTCGCCATAAAATATTTTGTTTTCGAGAGTTACCGGAATTTGTCCGGATGCGGCAAGAATACCCAGTGCGATGGGTAAATCATATCTTGCTCCTTCTTTTGATATGTCGGCAGGAGCCATGTTTACGGTAATTTTTTTGTTTGGAAAATCGAATCCACTGTTTTTGATAGCGCTTTTAACACGCTCTTTTGATTCATCGACAGATTTATCGGGTAGTCCGACGATTATGAAGTGTGGCAAGCCTTGCGATTGTATGTCAACTTCAATTGTTACGAGTTTTGCTTCCAGGCCGACAATGGCCGCCGAAGCAATTTTTGTTAACATACAATCACTATAGCATATTCATAATAGCTGCGGGCAGCGTCCCACTAGGCTGAAGCCTGCGGGATATGCGACGCTTTCTGGCAGGTCATACATAAGTCACGTCCGTAATTGCGTTGGCTGTATGACTTTATTCCCAGTGTTATGTCCCGTCCGCATTCTTCACATTCCAAGCTATCGGTTTTCTCGGTTTGTTCGAGCCTTATTTCCTGGAGTGGAGCTGTAACAATTGCCGGATTTATTCTTTTGTTTTTATCGGGTGTTGTTGCTCCTTCCAATCCGACTTCCTCAGGCATGTACGGTAGTCCACCAAGTTCTTCAGGAAACGCTAATCGGAATGCTTGTGCAATCGCGACTTTCTTTAACATGAACCGTGGCATTTTTAACCAGAGCGGTGTTGACTGTCGTGCTTCAACCAGGAATACTTCGTGTATAAATGGTTTTTCCCAATCTTTGCGGTTAATTGTCACTACTGCTTTCATGTTCGATCCTGCTCCATCAATGTCTACTCTCCATCCGTTTAGCTTTCCGGATTTTTCTGCTCTCTTTAAATAGACCTCATAGCCGACAACAATTTTAATATCGTTGTTAAAGGGAACGAAGTGTACTTCTCGCTTGAGCGGGTTTAAATTGAATGCGAGTGATGTTTTAATGCAGAGGTCTTTTTGTGTTGATGAGAGTTTTCGGCTTAATTCTCCGCCTAGTATGAATGACTGTACTTCATCTTTTAAATTTTGTTGGTTTGTTGTTAATTGTGCTTCCATAAACGAATCTCCTTACGCTTAATCTAGTCTGGTAATATTTTTCGCGACAGCACACCACTGACACGAATGTCTTTTAATAAAAATTATAATCAATAAATATTTGGGGTTGGACAGAGTTTTAAAAAGGCCTTAGGAGACGAGTAAGCCAGATTCTGTTTTAATGGTAATCTATCTAATGCTCCTGATTCGAACCTCGGCAAGCCACCTGATAACGGTTCAGTCTAGGATTGCAGCGGGGAGGATTGCCCTTTTCACCTTCCATCTTCTACATAGCTTTGCGTAGAAAATTTAGTCGTCTCTGATGCTCTAACTAGCGCTTGCGCGTTCCTGTATTTAAACTGGACACCCTTGCTCTATGCTGTCTGGACTTTCCTCTACATACTTTCGTATATAGTAACCAAACTGTTTCCTAAGGCCTATAGAAGTATACATCAAAACCCGAAGATAATCAAGAGTTATTTCATGAATTTTTAATGGCAAGCAGTCCTAAAAATGTCATTTTTTCTTTTACACCACGAGTTAAAACATTCTTTTTATCACCATATACATCGCCGCTTGCAATAGCAGTAACGAGATAATTTTGTTTTTCCCATTTGTTTGATACCCGAATAATTTCATCCTTATCGTGTAGCTCCGAACACATGTCTAAGATAGCTGATGTGCTGCCTATAGCATGTACCATTGCGATATCGTCGAACGTTTCAAAGAAACAGCCTCCAAATTGAAGCTCCTCGCGGAAATTAGTTAATTCAACTTGAGAAAACGTTTCTTTATGTATGTATTTAGTAAGTAGTGGCGTTTTTAGAATGTTATTAATTGCGACATATATTTTATAATTACTATAAATCTCTTTGTAGAATGCACATCTATTTAACACTTCTATAAGCTCTTCCAAATGGCCAATATGGATATTATTGTTCTTTTTACTATCAATTATTATTTCTGTTTCTTCAAATTCAAGGACATGATTATCTACATAGATTCTGGAAACCACGTGCTCGTTGTTGTTTACATTGGAGTGTAAATATCGGAGAAATAAGATAAAAGCTCCTACACCAATTAAAACAGCAATGATGACTGATATTTGCATGATTAATCCAATCTAATAGAGATTTTTTCTTTTTTCTTGCTGTAGTACTCCAGAATTACAAATAGCGCGCACGATGTAGGAAGAGCGAGGAGCGCCCCGGTTGTCCCCATCAGTTTTTCGCCGATCATTAGTGCAAGTAGAGTTACTATCGGGGAAAGCCCGATTGCTTTACGCATTACCTGAGGAACAATAAAGCTATTTTCGAGCTGTTGGATGAGTAGATATAGGGCAACGACAAAAATTGCTTTATCCGGCTCTACTGCAAGTGTAACAATTATTGCAGGGACAGCAGAGATTATCGGTCCTATTATGGGAACGATTTCGAATAAGCCAGCGATGACTGCAAGAGGTAACGCAAACGGGACTTGTAATAACGTTAATCCGATATAGGTGACTAGCCCTACAGCGAAACACAGCAGTATTTGGCCTCGTGCCCAGTGACCTAGGCGAACCTGTATTTCATTGCTTAATGTAGTTAATTCTTTTTTTTGACTTCGGGAAATCCACGGAATAAACCGAAGGATGCTGCCGTGAAATGATTCCTTCTCGAGTAACAGATAAAATGTAAAAACAGCAATACTAACGGCGCTAAGTAGCCCCGAAAAAAGGTTTATTGTAAAATTCAGTGCACCTTCAGCAAAACGACCGGTTTGTTCATTGAAATACGTGAGCACATTACCGCTGACGACATCAATCTGGGTATCATTATTTGAAAAACCGACCGATGAGATTACGGCTCTCGTATATTTTGGTAAATCACCAAGGAAAATGCCTAACTGGCCAAGAAGCGGCGGAACAACGAGATATATTATTGTAATAACGACTGAGAGCGTGCACACATAAGCGATGGTAATTGCAACTTGTGCCGATATTTTAAACCGATCCTTTAAAATATTAACCAGGGGTGCAATAGCAGACATTAAAATTATCGCAATAAACAACGACACGAGCACATCCTGCAAATAATATAAGAGGAATAAAGTGAGAATCGTTACAAGGATCTTAATTATTACCGACCAGGAAATATCCCATTTGACTGTTTTATTTGCGGTGCGCATATCCATACGTATAGCGTAATGCGTTTGAAACCGCCGGTCAAGGTTGTGTGACTTCCTGCCATTTAATATCAGGAAAGCGCTTGAGATAGATCATCTGTTTACGCGAATATTGAAGGTGGGAAAGTACTATGGCCTTTTTTACGTCCTCTATCGTTTGCTCTCCCGCTAGAAACGACTTCCACTCTTTATAGCCGATTGTCTGCAGCCCAGGGACATCCCATCCGTATTTTTCGATCAATATTCTTACCTCATCTTCAAGTCCGGTATCAAGCATTTTGTTAATACGGCCGGAGATCCGTGACTCAAGAGTCGTTTTGTTTGCCGACAGGCCTATCCACTGTATTGTTCCTGGAGAGGTATTATTATTTTTAGTTCCAGTGCCCGGATTAGTTTTCCATTCTGCAACTTCAATTGCGCGAACTAATCTGCGTGGGTTATTCCTATCTGAATTGTTCATTACCTGCAATTTTTCGTTATCCTTTTTCTTTAAAATATCCTGTAATTCCTGGGAAGACAACTGTTCCAGCGTACTTCTCAGTGTTTTATTTTGGGGGATAAATACCGTATCGTCAGGGTCAATTAATGACTTAATGTAAAAGCCGGTTCCGCCAACAAGGATTGGTGTCTTCCCTCTTTTTTCAATATTACTGATTATTTCCCGTCCATATTCAGCAAAATCGCCTGCGCTGAATATTTGAGATGGAGCAATAAGATTTATACCGTGAATTGGAATACCTTTAAGCATCCACGTCGTATCTTGCAAGGTAAGGTCGCATACAGAGTCGACTTTTCCTGTACCAATATCCATACCAGTATATATTTGCCTTGAATCGGCGGATATTAGCTCACCATTATATTTTATGGCAAGATCAAGAGCTAGGGTCGTCTTTCCTGTGCCAGTTTGGCCGGCTATGATTATCATAGTAGGATTATATCGTATTTAGTTAATAAATGTTTAAGATACGTATGAAGTAGATGCCCCAGAAATTGATCGCGATAGCACCCAACATAAAAGGCACGCTTAGCCACCACCATTTTCTTTCCAGAAAAGAACCTAAGGCGATGAGGAAGAACGGTGTTGCTTCCATTGCGAATCGGTATCCGAACTGGGCAAATCCTGGTGTACCGTGCAGTAATCCCGGGAATAACATCAATACGGCTACTAAAAAGGAGATTAAGACATACTTTTTTTTCCACTTAATAAACGGCAGGAAAATGAAAAAGGGTGATGTCAGGAAAAAAGACATACCTTCAATAGTAGGTTTATAGAACGGGAATTCAGAGTATGGTGAGGGCATTTTTGTAAAAAAGAAAATAATATTTTTGTATAAATAGTCCACGCTAAAAATGCCATTATCAAACCAGGGCTCTTCCAGGACGCCGGGTATTAGTATGTAACTTTGGTCCATTATTGTGCCAAATCGAGTGTAATTATAAGAAAAGTTCAAAAGTAAAAATACGCCGACGCCAATACAGAGGAAGAAAATAGCCTTCAAATATTTTTTGAATTGTCCTTGAACTAAAGGAAGAATCACAAAGAACGGCGTAGCCAAAATCGCCGGAAGGCGTGACCAGTATGCAGCTCCTATAAGCAATCCTGTGTATAACCACTGTATGGTTTTTTCCGGCAATTGTACTTTATTATCATCAATAGAACGGAGATATACTAAAAAGGCACTTAGTAAAAAGAAGACGGAAATAATATGAGCGATGTACCAAGAAGATCCTTCAGAAGCCAGATACCAGTGATTTGTACCAAATGCCAGGAGTACCGATGAAATAACCGAGGTGCGATATGAATAGAGCCGCCTCATCACAAGAAAAAATAATCCTGCGTTGATACTTCCAAAGATAATGGACACCAGTGTCTGGCTATTGTGCCCCAATCCTGTTGCGACAAATGGAATGGCTACAATTGCCGGCATTGGCGGATATGCAACATAGAATTTTTTTGGGTCATCAGTGGGTATCAACTCGTTTAACCAGGGAGGATTTTCTGTGAGATGCAATTTTCCCTGTATCAGGCTTTGCGATAAGCGCATAAAATAATCATAAGGCGTCGGTGCTTTTATCTGGGTCTTACTATAAACGACTAATGTAATTATCGTTATAATAAAAAATGTAATATAATTTTTTTTGGTTTGTGGTGTCATTGGATGATCTCTTAACTTGTATTTTAAAATTAATTATATGCTGAGTCGTTTCAAAAGTATATATTTCTGCTTATTCACTATTCTTATTGTCGGCCTTTATCTGATAATGAGACTGGGATGGCATGAAACAATTGAGTTTGGTTATGACCAGCCACGACTTGCATTTGTGATTCAGGATTTCATGCGGAGTGGAAATTATATAAACAGCCAATCCTATTCACTAGAATCTCCGTGGGGAAACTATTCTTGGGGACCCGCACTTGTATACTTCTATCTCCCCTTTTTCTATATCAGCTCGGACCCAATAATGATATCTCAACTGGTCGCAATATTTAACGTCTTAAGTATATTAATAACGATATATATTGGTAAAAGGTATTTTTCGCCTGTCGCTGGATTGATTGCAGGACTTTTTCTGGCTACCCACCCCTGGTGGGAAATTTTCTCGCGAATGATATATCAACCAACCCCAGTACCAACTTTTGTAGCTCTTATGATTCTAGCGCTATTCTTCTTTCTTGAAAAACCAAAAAGCTATGCAGCATCTGCGATATTGTTGTTATGGGGATTATTGTTTCAGTTATATATAAGTTGTATTTACATTATTGCTCCTGCCGGCATCGTATTTTTGTCACAATTTCGCAAAGGGATTTTTAATAAATACACGGCTTTTGGAATAATTCTGATGGGGATTATTTTTATTCCTTCTATTTATTATTACAGCGGTAACTCGCGTATGCTGCAGGCTTTCGCTGCTGTTCCGGATAAATTTGAAGGTGAAAAGAAGCTCATATACCAAAGATCTTTCGAAGTTATCAAGGCGTACTTTGATATCGTTCCGGGTGGTGGATTTAACTGGCAGCTTGGGTATGCTAATGATATTTTTATGGGTTCACTACCCTATGTCGTAAGTATTCAAATCACAATAAGAATTTTTATTGTTGTTGTTTTACTTTACAGCGGGATAGTTCTTTTTAAGAAAAATCTCACCCGTAAAGTGTACCGGTTATTTCTGTTGATCTGCACAGTCGGCCCGCTTTGGTTTATGACATTTGTGCAGGTACCTGACCTTCTTCCCCGTTATTTCATACTACTGCTCCCCGCTCTTGCTCTTCTAGTAGGTATCACAATTGATGACTGGATGAGATTTATAAGGAACCGTCAATGGAAAATAGCAAGCTTAATCCCGCTTATTATTCCGATTGCCCTTTCTACCTGGTGGGTTATTTTTATCGTGAAGTATTTTACTTTTATCGGATCTTACGATTATCCCCTTGGCCCGCTCAGTAATTTTTCTGATATACCCTATACATTTCTCGATAATGCGCTGAATTGGATCAAGGCAGACGCAGATATTAAAGGATATAAAGAGTATATCGTAAGTACAGATAGTACCAAACCGACTGAGCCTGCTCTGCATACTGCTAGTGCATATTATTGGGAATATATGTTAAAAAGAGTGATACGGCCTGCGGGTAGTAGCGGAAAATATTACTTATTACACTCTACTTCTCAGCGTCCTTTGACTGAAGGAGCGTCAGCCAGGTTCGGCCCGTACGTAGTTTACGAATATATTAAGAAATAGATATGAGACGATTCGATTCCTGTTATCTTCACTGCGGCGGTCTGGCACAACCTTCATTTGTTAAAAACGGCTTCACTATTCTAAAATGCTCCGACTGTAATCTATACACCCTGGAAACGGATCAGGATTATGATGAATTCTTGGAAAAATACTACCGTGAAGGATATTTCATGGGTAAGGATGAAAAGTTTGGATATGCAGATTACCTATCAGAGGAACCAATGGTGCGCAAAAATGCATCCCATTATTTACACAAAATTAGAGAACTGCAGCCAGCAGGTAAGCTCCTTGATGTCGGTTGTGCTGCAGGATTTTTTATGGACGAGGCACTTTCACTTGGATACGATGTTACGGGTATTGATACTTCAGAATTTATTACTAAACTGGCACCGGAGCACTTACAAAGTAAAATACAAACTGTTCCACTTCATCTTGCTACATTTCCTGCGAGTGACTTTGATATTGTAATCATGTTTGACCTGATAGAACATTTAGCTGATCCACGAAATGATCTTACGCAACTGGCTACTGCTGTCAAATCCAAAGGATTGTTGGTAGTAGGTACTGGCGATGTTGGTTCATTTTATGCCCACGTGCTGGGGAGCCACAATCATTTCTTTGCACCTCCCCACCATTATTTCTTCTTCTCGAGGAAAACCATGACCGAACTTTTGAAGCAAGCAGGTTTTGAAGTAATTAAGATTGAGAGTGTCGGGAAATGGCTAACATTCCCTTACATTGCCCGCGTCGCGAAACATTTCAATCTCCCATTCTTCGATATATTTATGAATTCCCGCATTATGAGGCGGCTATTTAATAATAAATGGTTTTACCTTTACTTCGGTGACAATATGGTAGTGTATGCGAGGAAAATTTGACAATTCGCTTCAATACTTATAGGATAGTGCTACATGAAAGCTATCATTCCCACCGGTGGCCGAGGAACGCGAATGCGTCCACTAACATTTTCTTCGAATAAACATTTTATTCCAGTAGCGAATAAGCCTCTAATCTACTACCCAATCGAAACAATTGCTAAAGCAGGAATCACCGAAATTGGTATTACCTACGATCCGCCTTATTTTGATAGCGTTAAAAACCTGCTTGGTGACGGCTCGCGCTGGGGTGTTAATTTTACGTTTATAGCTCAGGAGAAACCGCTCGGGTTACCTAACATTTTTCAAATTTGTGAAGAATATATCAACGGTGAATCCTTTGTGATGCATCTTGGCGATAACATCTTTACTGAAGGAATACAGGATTTCGTGGACTATTTCGAAAAAGAAAAGCCTAATGGGCTAGTCGCGATGGTACACCATAAAGAAAATCGACGACTTGGGGTTCCCTATTTTGACGAAAAAGGACAAATGGTTAAATATGTTGAGAAACCTGAAAATCCACCTCATGATTTTGCTATCCCGGGTTTATATTTTTTTGATTCAAATGTCTTTAAATGCTTCAGTGGTGAGAATAAGATTGCTCCTTCCGCCCGCGGAGAGCTTGAAATCAGCTCGCCCTATCAATGGCTGATTGATAATGGCTATCGCGTTGATGTACTGGAATATAAAGGTAAATGGCTGGATCCGGGTAAATTCGGCGACTGGATTGAATCAAATCAATATATTCTGGACAGGATGCTTGAACCATTATTGGAAAGTGAGCCTGATGATACTTCGACGATTGAGAATAGAGTTCATATTGGCAAGAATTGTTCCATAATTAATACGCATATTCGCGGCCCTGTCACGATTGGCGATAATGTTACCCTGAATAATGCCTTCGTGGGACCTTTCACATCTATCAGTGATAATTGCGTAATTGAAGGAAGTGATATTCAAAATAGTGTTGTCTTGAATAATGTAAAAATACTAAATGTACCAAGTTCGATTGACTCAAGCCTTATTGGAGCCGAAAGTGAAATTGGACACAGCGAAGGCCCAACATCGACAATCAAATTATTTATTGGTGAGAAATGTCAGGTTCACGTCTAAGGAGGACTATGAAAGTACTCATTACTGGTGGTGCAGGATTTATAGGGTCAAATTTTGTTAGATACTGGTTAAAAAAGCATCCAGATGACTTTGTATTAAACCTCGATGCATTAACTTATGCGGGACATATTGAGAGTTTGAAAGATATTTCCCCACAAACAAATTATTCATTCGTGCAGGGCGATATTGTTGATGAACCGCTTGTCGATGAGGTGATGAAAGATGTCGATCTTGTCGTTCACTTCGCCGCGGAATCGCATGTCGATCGTTCTATCCTTGAACCTATGAAATTTGTTAAAACTAATGTCCTTGGAACGGGCGTGCTGTTGGAAGCTGCCAGGCGACATAAAGTCTCACGATATCATCATGTTTCGACTGATGAAGTTTTTGGACAGCTAACACTTGATGAACCTTCATTTAACGAGCACTCCATGATAAAGCCTCGAATGCCGTATTCAGCATCCAAAGCCGCTTCAGATTTATTGACCTTTAGTTACGGAAGCGCCTACGGCCTACCCGTGACTGTTTCAAATTGCTCGAATAATTATGGACCGTACCAGGACACTGAAAAGCTTGTTCCCCGATTTATTACTAATCTCATTGATGGTAAGAAATTGCCTCTTATGGGCAGCGGTGAAAATATCAGGGACTGGCTACATGTTCAGGACCACTGCAGCGCGATTGATTTTATAATCCAGAATGGAACAAGTGGCGAGCGGTATTGCATCGGTGGCGATGAGGAGCATAGCAATTTTGAAATAACTAAAATTATTCTCAAGCATTTTGATCTAGATGATTCGTGGATAGAACCAGTTGAGCACCGCCTGGGACATGATCTTCGTTACTCGGTTGATGCTTCCAAACTTATGAAAATGGGATGGAAATTATCCTATACTTTTGAACAAGGAATCACTGAGACCATTAACTGGTATAAAAATAATCAGTGGTGGTGGGAACCACTTAAAAAAGACCGACCTAATATTGACCCGAAGCAGCAGCGTATTTCTGCAGGGTTTCAGTAAGTATTTCTTTAGTGGGTCGCATTTCCAAGCCCAACTTTTCAAGATTAAATGATTGTAAAACGTTTGTGGCGCGGTTTTTTAACGCGAGTCCCCTTTTAAGAAGTTCCTCTTCTGTAATAAATTCTTTTTCGGCCGTTGGGTCAACATACTTCCTATATAAATCGATAAAATCCCGGTACAAGATACTGCCTTTTTGGGTACAATGAAAAATGCCCTGACCTTTTAACTCAAGTAATTGCCTGAAGATTCTTACCATATCTTCTATAACCGTTATGCTATTTTCTACATCAAGGATGGTCTTGTACTTGGCAAAGCGATTGATAAGATTTTTTTCTGATGGGATTGAATCTGCCGGTAGTCTGATGCGAGCTATACCTATATTTTCGAGCGTTGATAGCAATAAATCAGCAGCGTATTTAGATTTAGAGTACATCGACTCGGGATTAGCAAAGTCTTCCTCTTTCCATCCAATCCCATCAGGAGCCTTGCCGTAAAAAATGCACCCTGTTCCGATATGTAGCAAATATGTTTTTTTTACCGCACATGCTTTGGCTATGTTTACAGGCAACGTTACATTACCCTGAATAGTTTCGAACTGATGCGTTTCGCACCAATCAACATTTGGTTTTCCCGTTATTGCTGCGGCGTTTAAAACAGCATCGGGTTGATACTTTTCCAGTATATTTATTGCATCGCTTTCAGAATTAATCCTGCCATCCGCTACGACAGCATCTGCCCAGCTTTGAGCACAACGTGTCCCTACATACCCACTGCCTATAATGAGAATTCTCATACATCTGCCCCTGAGTTATGGTATCACATTTCAAACTGAAAAATCCCCCTCATGACAATGTGCTTTTTTTAGATATAATGTAGCAATGAATACCTTAAGGCGACACATGTGGTTGGCAATAATAGTTGGAGCAGCTGTTATGATTCGCTTATTTCTAGCATCTTTTCCCCCATTTAAGACCGATATGGATTCCTTTATAGCATGGGGGGAACAAATGCTGGCGGTAGGCCCCGGCCAGTTTTATACAAGCGGTATCTGGAGTGACTATGCGCCAGGCTATATGTATTTTATGTGGGCCGTAGCAGCCATAAAACAGTTTATCTTTCCTGAAGCTTCCCGAGAGCTTTATGAGTTTCTACATAAATCAGTGCCAATGATTTTTGACATTCTGACCGGAATTCTACTTTATAAAACAATGCGTTTAATCGCACGCCGACATCACACCGGGGAGACTATCAGGACCTACTTTTTACCGGAAATAGTTAGTGCTATATACTTATTCAGTCCGTTTACATTTTTTACAAGCTCAGTTTGGGGACAGGTTGACTCGGTTTATGTCTTTTTTCTGCTTCTCTCTTTTTACTATATTATTAAGGCTAATCTTCCACTTGCCTGCGTTATATATGTTATTGCAGCTGTAATTAAGCCACAATCGGTTATTTTAGCTCCATTATATATACTCTTATTTATTCAAAAACAAAGCTTATTGCTTTTCGTTAAATCGGCTGCCGTGTCGATTGCTACATTTTATATACTTACTCTTCCTTTCTTCGGCCTTTCTGCCCTCTCCGGTATGTGGACGCTGCTTTCAGGATCAGTTGAAGTATATCCTTATTCTTCAATAAATACGTTTAATTATTGGGGAACAATGGGTTTCTGGAAGCCGGACGATGTTCAGTATCTTTTTGGAGCTACGGCAAGACAGTTCGGATACATCGCGTGGGGAATTACTCTCTGTTTTGGCTTTTTCTTTGGAGTTAAACATTTATATAAAAAAGAGAAGTTTGATGAAAAAAATGGGGCGTTGCTTGCAACTTTTTTTATTCTATCGGCAGTGATGTTCATGACACGAATGCATGAGAGATATTTATTCCCTCTCTTCGTTTATTTTGTACTGGCTGCAGGTATCTATACTTACCGGTATCTATTAAAAAAGGGCGAGGTGCGCCTAAGTCCTTATCCCGTAATTATTTTATGGACGCTATTCTTTGTTACCATGCTGTTGCATTCTATAAATCTATATTACGTATATGTGTATTATCAGTATTTTAGCCAGGAGCCTCGTATAAATGTTCCTGTAGAGAATAAATTTTACTACTTTGTTGAGACATTTATTAATACATGGTCATATATTCAGCTTGTCGTTTACGTTATTTTTGTTATTAGCTTACCGTACTATTTAAAAAAGCAGGAAGACTATGAAGAAATATATTGAAAAATGGCAATTTTGGCTGGTGACAGTCCTGCTACTTTGCTCATTAACCAGATTCTGGCAACTTGGATCTATACCTGAATATGTCTTTGATGAAGTGTATCATGCGTTTACTGCAAAAATGTACGCACTAAACCGGTATGAAGCATGGGTTTGGTGGGAAAGTCCGCCGGATGGTGTAGCCTATGAATGGACTCATCCTCCACTTGCTAAGGTTATTATGTCCTGGGGAATTACCATGATTGGTGGTCCTGGCGATCTTCCCACAGTAATAACGGATCCTACCAAAGTCCTGACTAAAGATGAGCAGGATGCAGAAAGAAAAACAACAAAAGTCCTTGCAAACTCCGCCTTTGGATGGCGGTTTTTCTCAGCAGTATTTGGTGTACTTGCTACCTATGCTATTTTTCTGCTGTCATCCTCTGTTTTTCGGAATAAATGGGTTGGCGTCCTAGCTGCTTTTCTATTTACGTTCGACTTGCTACCGCTTGTTCAATCACGAACGGCGATGAACGATATTTTCGCGGTTGCCTTTCTACTTTTTGCCTTTTACTTTTTTACCAAGCGTGATCCGATTGAATCTCTCCCGTCGCATTTATTAAATCACCGGCTTAGTTTTACGAACTGGATATTAACTGCACTTTTTCTTGGCTGCTCTATCGCGTCTAAATGGACAGGATTATTTGCGATTGGCGTTTTGGGAGGGTATCAGTTACTTACGCTGTTCTACTATCTTATCCATACCAGACCCGGTGTCGTAACTGGCCTGAAGCTATTTGGGCAACAAGCGGTCCTCGTTGTTATCTCAATGATTTTTATTCCATACATCATTTATCTCTTGTCATATTGGCAACTTTTCACCACACCAATACATGATTACAAAGGTAATTCGCTCCACGAATTAATGAGATCTAAGCAATGGGAGAATGATGCAAAGAGTTTGCGCGAGCGAGTACAACTGATTTCTGATAGAAAATGTGAGGGCTATGAATCTATTCCTGATTATTGTGATAAGTCTAAAGTGCAAAAGGATTTGAAAGACAAAGAACTGGATCTCGCTTTTTGGCCTCCGCTTTACAAAATAAATCCGCAGTTTGCTGATCGGTACTGGATCTGGTGGGGGCTTCAAAAACAGATGTGGTGGTACCATACAAATCTTAAAGCGACACACTCCTACCAATCTCAGTGGTGGATGTGGCCGCTTGACCTCCGCCCGGTGTGGTTTTATGTACAATATTGTAGCCCTGAAGATGCCAAAGGTAATGCTTTGAACAGTTTGCGTTGTAAAGAGAGCTTTGCGCGAAACGGAACAGACCGGACTTTTGCCGATATTTATACAATGGGAAACCCTGCTATCTTCTGGATGATTTTCCCGACGCTTGCTTTTGTGTCTGCGTTTCTTATTGCTAAGTATCGATCCTGGTTTTACGCGCTGATTCCTGCAATTGTACTTGTTCTTATTCAATGGAATATGACCTATACCAGACCAACCGGGGTAAAGAGCATAGTTGAGAATATAGGTGCAGTGGTTTATGGTATCGTCCCTCAAATAATGTTATTTGGGATGCTGCTGTACGTTTTTCTGGTGAGCGTTCATCTGATAGATTTATTATTTGCAAAAGACAGTGAAAATAAGTCTCAGCTTAAAAAGATGATGCCGCTGTTTGTTATATTTCTTGCTTTTGCTGGATTCTGGTTACCCTGGGCGCGTTCACCGCGAATAATGTTCTTTTATCACTTCTTTCCACCGATGTCTTTCTTTTATCCCTTGCTAGCATTTGCGATTTATACTGTCTACACAAAATGGCATAAAAACGGGAGAACCGCAGTGTACATATATTTGGCGGTCATACTTGTAACGTTTGTTTACTTCTATCCGCATGTGACGGGGACCTTGATTTCAGAAGCTCAGCGGGAGAGTTATTATTGGTTACCAAGTTGGAAGTAAAGGCTTGCCAACATTCCCGATTTTAACGGGTGCATGTTCAGAATGTTTGACGCCGTTTACCAGTTCATCAAGAATTTGAAAGCGGCGTTTTTTGTCCCAGTTTTTAATATCGTCTTTCATCATTGAAGCTGCAGTACCGGGACGGATTGAGTATTCGGCGATGAAGGCAATTTTGAAACCAACCTGCTTACACAGATCAACCGTATTGTTGAATTGCGCTTCAGTTTCTCCCGGGAAACCGACAATAATATCAGTGGTAAAAGTAACTTCCGGAATTAACTGACGAATTTTATTCGTAAGAGAAATATAATCCTCCCGGGAATACCAGCGATTCATCCTTTGCAATATTTCATTATCCCCTGATTGAACCGGTAGATGGATTTGTCTGTCTATTTTTTTATTTCGTGCAATTGTTTCGATCAACTCGTCGGAGAAGTCCCATGGGTTGGAAGACATAAACGAAACTTCTTCGATTCCAGGGATGTTGCTGACGGCATCTAGTAAGTGGGGAAATAGTGTTGGGACGCGGGCTTTGCCTAAATGTTTTACGTAGACTGGTTTGACTTCCCTTCCCGTTGGGAGCGTGATAACCCCTACTTTATCTGAAGCATTTTGAATAGCATTCATATCTTCATATGGTCCGGCAACTGTATCCTCTGCTTCCTTTACGAGTGGTAGACCTAATTTTTTACGTCGTTTCAATTCATTAATTTGCAAACGATCTCCGCCAAGTGGTTTTCCTAAAACGAGATCGGCACCATATGAATTTACGTTCTGACCGATCAAAGTAATTCGTTTATATCCCTTTAATGCGAGTTCATTGACTTCATTTAAAATTTCATCAAACGGCCGGGATATCTCTTTACCGCGAGCATAGGGTACGATACAAAAAGTACAAAAATTATTGCACCCTGATGAGATTAAGACATACCCTTCAGTCTTTTCCATTTTTTTATATGGAATTTTAGATGATAAATACTCGCCAACGGTTGGTTTGAGATCGCGAAATATTTCCCAGAGTCTGGAATAATCCTGTGTCCCGACGAGCTTATCTGCACCTTCAAGCCGTTCAGAGATTTTACTGTCGCGAGGGGTGTCGCCGTGGGGACCGATCATACATCCTGCAACTACGACTTTAAGATGAGGTTTCACCTTTTTCAGTTCACGTAATGATTCCATGCGGGAATACACTCTGTTCTCCGCTGACTGGCGAATTGAACAGGTGTTGAGAATGATAATATCAGCGTTGACGATCGTTGTGGATTCTTCGATGCCCATTGCCTCAAGTACCCCTGCCATGCGCTCTGAATCGGCTTTATTGGCCTGGCAACCGAAGGTTTGGATGAAATAGCTCATGGAGGCATTATACCAGTTTTGGATGTAATAGATTGCGTTAAAGGTGTTTTAACATCTCAAGTCTAAAATCCAATAGTGAGTTAAGCATTGTATCAGCAATGGCAAAGCGCTTATCACCTTTCATTTTTTCATCTGGTACGGCGATACATTTCATTTTTGCGGCTTTAGCTGCAAGAACTCCATTCGGTGAGTCCTCCAATGCAAGACAGTTTTCTGGGAAGATTTCCAGCTTTCCGGCAGTGGTAATATAAACGCCGGGATGAGGTTTTCCATAAGATTCGTGTTCAGCAGAATAGACGACCTTCATTCTGTCTGCAATCTGCAGTTTTTCCATTACCGCATTGATTATTTCTGTTTGTGACGAGGAAGCAATGCTCATCGGTAGATTTGCTTTTGAAAACAATTCTATAATCTCATTTACTCCATCCCGAGATACTCCTTTTTCTTTGACCAATTCAATAACATTTTTAACGATGATAGACTCAACTTCTTTTTTGGAAAGTTTATCCCAAGGATACTGAGCAAACCAGTGTTGTACTACCTCATCTATTCTCAAACCCATTGTTTGCTTTGTCATTTCTAACGTAAGAGGAACACCAACTGCAATAAACGCGTTCAGCTCTGCTTCCGCCCACAAAGGCTCACTATCAATAAGTAAGCCATCCATATCAAATATAATTGCTTTAATCATAGAGAGATTATACAGTATTAGAATTCTAAATTGTGGGCTGAGTGGAACGATTTTCGAACTTTTAGCTGGACAGATTATATAGATATCGATGAGACACCCGTTAAGAGAACTACAGCTCTACTCAGTATTTCTCATTAGCGTATACTGCAGTTATGGAAATATTGAATCGATATAAAAAGCTACTTATCTTCATTATTATTTCATATGGCATCACGTGGTTGCTTTGGTTACCGCTAATTATATATACACCCCCACTAAAATTCTTTCATCAAATTGGCTCTTTTGGTCCTTTTATAGGTGCTTTTTTAACGATTATTTTGTTTGATGGGCTATCAGGGATAAGAGAATTAGTTAATAAAATTATGCGTTTTCCGATACGATGGATACTTTTTGCCTTTCTGTTCCCTTTTATTCTATTTATTATCGCTTCTATTATTTCATTTTTTATTCATGGAACTTGGGTAAATTATCTGTTACTATTTCAATCTCAAGAATACCCCACTATTGGAATAGTTTATTGGATATTAAGCATTGTGTGTTACGGATTCGGAGAGCAGGTTGGGTGGAGAGGGTTCGTATTACCAGAGCTTATAAAAAATGGATTCAATGCCGTTTATGCGAGTACTGTAATAGGTATTTTATGGGCACTTTGGCATCTTCCGTTATTCTGGTATCCATCTAGTGGTTTCTACACGATGAGTAGTGCTACGATCCTAGGTTGGTTTATGAGTTTAATGCTTAGTTCATATTTATTAACTTGGATCTTTAATAGTTCAAAAAAAAGTTTAGCTACAGTGGCGATATTTCATGGCACAATCGATATTGTAGTGACATCGCGGGCCTCGGAAGGGGATATTGTGATGATAGTAAGTGTGCTTCTGATGACATTAGGATTTGGAGTATTACTTTCGGGCAAGAAACTCGAGGGATTTAAATTTGTCGGCATTCGTAATTAATGTGTGGGCTGAGTGGGATTCGAACCCACGACCAATTGATTAAGAGTCAACTGCTCTACCGCTGAGCTACCAGCCCTAAAAAATCGCTTCATACCCATCAAGAGTACAAAGCGATATAAGTTTACTACAAATAGAGCAAAGAGAGCAATAGAACCCTCAATTAGTTCTGTCCGCGAGTCTGGCGGGTCTCCTGAACCTTTTGAGTTAAACTGTTTAGTAATTCCTTTGCTTTTTCCTGGCCTCCAATTCCAAAAGCTAATCCGCCTGCCAGAGCCAGCATTGCGACTATTCCTGTAAATAGGATTTGTACGAGATTTGCTGCTACTCCCAGTTGGTTTAATACGATTAAGGACGTGAAGAAAACGAGCGAATAACGCGCTACGTTGGCGAGGATATGAGATGAAGAGCTTCCGAGATCTTTGGTCGTTCTCTCAACAATATCCGAAACAAAGCGCGCTAGCCCAAGACCGATAAAACCAACTATTACTGCAATGAATATATTAGGCAGGAATAATATTAATTCATTAAGTACCTGAGTAACCCGGTTTAAGCCCCAGGCATCAAAGGCGGGTAGAAGGAATAAAACTAATACAGTGAGGTACATTAATTGGGCTAAGATTCCCGGCCAGAGTCCACCTTTTTTATCGGTACCTTCAACTTTATTAAATATCTCCTCAGCGCTGTTAATCCACTTGTCGACTTTAAAAATTTTGAGCACTTTATATGCTATAGATCTTGCAATTGCTGCGACAATGAATCCAATTATGAGTAATAATAGCCCTGCTATAAACTGCGGCATGTAATTAGTGAAACGGAGCAATGCGTTATTCAGTATTGCCTGGGTTGTATCGAGTTGATACATACTAACCTCCTCTTTATATTTGTTTTACTATATAATGTTATAGTATTGTGTACACATTTTATCAAATAATAAGTCCAATGTGCAATAGCTAACTGAGAAATGGTTGAGACTTGCTATTTTATTTAAATTGGAGAGTTTTTACTATTTGATCGAATGAATCCATGTAAGCGCTTTTTTCTTCATCTGAGCCTTGTGCGAGCCCTGATATTCTGATTACGATACCTCCATTCTGTATAAAGTAAACTTTTGCCAGGCCAAATCCGTCAACAATAAAATATGCTGCATTCTTATTATTTACATTTGTTTGCGTGACACCTTTATTTTGAGGAGCGTTGGGGTCGGCTTGTTCCTTTTCAAATTGGATATCCGCGAATTGTTTTGCGGTTTGAGTTGTATTTTTTAGGGCAAGGGTCGTAACTTTAAGTCCATTATTCAAAGTGGAGCTCGTGTTTTTCGAATAAACCAGCGACTTTCCCTTATAATCGCCTTCATTATAATTACTGAGTTGACCATATGAAACTGAATCCAGTTTTTCAGGATACTGGAAAGTGTAGCCATTTTCTGTATCTGAATATACCAGCCAATCTGGTTGAGTATCAATTGAGATGCTTGTCGGTTGAAGTGACTCGGACGATGGAGAAGGTGCTGGTACTTGAGGTGTAGTGCAAGCAGCTAACAGCAGAGAAGTCATCGCTACTGATATAATTGCGACTTTGTTATTTAAGTCCATACTAAATACCTTTGTATTTATAGTATGTGCTTTATTCATACTGTGTCAATAAGTTTTACTGTTGTGCCTTCGGAGGGATTCGAACCCCCAACCGGTTGGTTCGAAGCCAACTGCTCTATCCATTAAGCTACGAAGGCGGATAGTTAAACGATTCGTTTTTCGATTATAACATAATTTTTAGGATTGTATTTAACAAAAATATGTGATACTATTAATGTATATTATTATTATATGTTTGATATAAATTAGGAGGCAACCATGGCAAGAAGTCAGAAGTCGAAACCACGTGGACTTTATTATGCGGATGATGAAACTAGAAAAAGAGTTGCTCGTAGCGGTGGACGCGCCCGCGCCGATAAATATGCGCAGAACAGAGCTAGACAAGACGCTCGCTAATGTATATAGTTAACGTGTAATGTTATTATATAGTTGATTATATACAATATGATACATAAATCCCCAAAATTCAATGACACAGCAACATTTGATGGAGATGAGCCAGAGTCGTCTCCATCAGGGGATGTTCTGGGCAAGATGGACAGCGATGTTGAACAACGAAGCCGGAATATCTACCTCTTCAAAGAGTTCGATGCAAAAACATCTCAGATTGCCATATCGAACTTGTTGGCACTGGAAGAAGAAAATCCCGAAAAAGATATTTTTCTTTATATAAATTCTTACGGTGGCAGTGTTATAGATTTGCTTGCTATAATTGATTGTATAGACAATTTAGCCTGTGATGTATGGACTATTGGCATAGGAGTTTGTGCGTCCTCTGGTGCCGTCCTGTTAGCTTCCGGCTCACCCGGTAAGCGGTACTGTTATGAACACACTCGTATTTTACTTCATGAAGTATCTAACTCTGTAAAGGGAACCGTTTCCGATCTGGATATACGCATACAGGAGACAAGAATTCTTCAAAACATACTCTATGAAGTAATGAGTAAACGAACCGGCCAACCGCTCGATAAAATAGAATCCGATCTTAAAAAAGATTATTGGATGTCTTCTGAGGAAGCCATTAAATACGGGCTGATCGACTATGTTCTTCATGGTTTTGAGCATAAGCAGAAATTGAAGGAACAAAAGAGGAAAAACAGCAATAAAATTATTGCGAAGAAAACTGCTTAAGTTTTTTTACATTCTCTGTATTATATTTCTTCAATAAAACGTACTCGTAAAAAGGCTGATAGAGGTATAGTACCGGGACATCTTCTAAAATCTGTTTTTCAAAGTCTGCATATTTTTCTTTTCGAACTGTCTGATCTATAGTTTTTCGCGCATCCTCCAAATCTTTATCGACACGTTTATTAAAGTCATAATTAGTGATGTTAGACTGTTTTTGAGTAGAATGCCATAAACTGTATTGATCCGGATCAGCTGGAATCTCCTGTCCGACCACAAGCGCCTGAAACTGCTCCGGTATTTTGTCAACAATTTCAATAGAGGTGTTAACCCCCGCGGCTGTCCATGATTCAGCTATATATAATGCTGTTTCTTTATAGGCTGGTAAAGTTGATAACCGTAATTCCAGAGCTTGTGAAGACGATTTATTATCCTTTTTATATTGATCTATAATCTGTTTCGCTTTAATGGGGTCATTGCGATATTTATTTTCGGTCGATGTTGTTGCCCATGAATTAGTAGGGAAAGGACCGGCAAACGGAAGCTGACCAGGAATGTCGGTCAAAGCCATTCCGAGAGCCTGACGAAGTGTCGCATCCTTACCGCCGATCAAAGGGTCCTTTAGCTGAAAAAAGACTCCGACGAAGCGCTTAGGAATTACCTTTTTATATATGACGGCATTATTCCATGTTTTTATCTCATCATTTTCACTAATTCTTAAGCCATGAATTTGTCCCAACTTTAAAGCTGTTATTGCATCCTGTTCTGTCGGGTAAAACTTAATTTTGACTGTTGAAGGCGATTTCTTTGTTGATTTCAGTTCAAGAGCGGTGATGTATTGCGTCTGACGATACTCTTCACTTGATAGATAATAGTCCCCTATTCCCAGAATTTCATCATTTGCTGAACTTATTTTAATTAACGGACTTGTTAACAATGTCGGGAAAGGCGCAAACGAGTCCTTTAAATTAAATACCAGGGTGTACTCATCTGGTTTATCTACCTGCACATCATCAAGATTGTAGGCTAGATCCGTAGAGAGTACCGGTGCACCATTGTGCCATTTCAAATCTTTGCGGAGACGCACAGTAAACTTCTTACCTGTCGAATCTGATTCGATCGATTCGGCTGCTTTTGGAATGGGATTACCCTGGTTATCAGTAGTGACTAAGCCATAGCTGATATAATCTGATATTTGAGGCAATACCTGTCTTTTGGTAAATGTGCCGACCGCTCCCTCGATAAAGACATCTTCATTAGGCTTGTTTACAATAGGAATCAACAAGGAAATTCCGTAAAATGTTGCGATAATGAAGGAAAGAATTAAAGCTGTTTTGAGAGTATGCTTTCGAATATAACCTTGAATCATCCAGAAGTAGAACCGGATCTTCTTGTTCATAGAGATAAGTATAACTGTTTATATAAATAATGTTGCGAGAGAGAGTCCGGCAAAAAGTACTCCGAGTACAATTGTTCCGTAGAATACGAATTTTTCAGCTCCACGACGTGTACTATAAAGCGCTCCTCCTCCAAATGTTGAAGAAAGTCCTGCACCTTTACCCTGAATAGATACGACAGCAATTAAGAGTACTGCAACGACAATTTGTATTATTTGTATGGTTTGGAGTAGATTCATATACCTAAGGATTATATACTAAGCCGGCTCGCCGTGCAAACCATTCCTTTTAGTCGCTACAAAGCCATTTAAACGTTCCTGCAATAAAATTATACATGAAAGATAAAAGCACTAGATTAGGCCAAAAGGCGAAGTGATACGCCGGGAGCCTGATTGTATAAATATTAGGAATTTGAAGCGTATACCCTGGGAAAGGCCAGGAGTTTATATGTACCGCAGGCACAAAATACACCAGTGCATAGAATAAGCCTACCGCTATGATCCATTTGAAAACGCCTGCTGTCAGGAAATTTATTGGAATAAATATGATATTAAGAATAGGCTCAACTATCGTATCAAGGAAAAACATTACAAATCCAGCTAGAAGCAATGTTTTATAATCGCCTGAATAAGTAAATCCCCCATTCGCTAGAGAGAGCACATAAATGGAACCGATGGCGATAAGGATATTTCTAATAATATGCTTCATAATTATAATTTTTCTGACAACAATTTTTTACTTCTTAATGATCGATGAAAGGTAATACCAAATCGATGTGCTTCATCCCGCATTCGTTGCAATAACTGTAAGGGTTTTGAATTGCGGGGCAGTACTATTTTTTCGAACTCTGTTCCTACTTTAAGGTATATCTCTTCCATTCGTTTTGCAAGCGAAATAGTCGGGATGGCGATACCAGCTTCGTTAAGGGTATCAAGAGCAGCCTGGAGTTGACCTTTTCCGCCGTCTATAACGAGTAAGTCGGGAAGCGGCCAATCGTTATTAAAACGTCGCCTCAGAACTTCGGATAACATTGCAAAATCATCAGGAGTATCTTTAATGCGAATTTTAAATTTCCGGTATTCGCGCTTATCTGCTTCAGCGTTTGAGAATACTACCATTGCACCTACTGCCTGTTTCCCTTGAATATTGGAGATGTCGTAACATTCGATTCGCTGCGGGAGATTAACTAACGGTAAATGCTTAGAAACATAGGTACGCAACTCTTCGAGCGTTTTTGTCCGTTGATCTTCAAGTAAGTTTGGATTTTCAATATAATCTTCCGGTCTCCGGAAGGCCTGCGTAATATATCTGATATCGTCTAACTTCTTTTTTAATTTAGCTGCTTCTTCAAATAGCAACTCAGTCGATGCCTGCTCCATCTCTTTTTCAATTTGCTTCTCGAGTGTTTTTCGTTTACCGCTTAAAAATAATGTTATTTGTTTGATCATATCGAGATACTGCTCATCGTTTACATATTCTGCACATGGTGCCGGACATAATTTTATATGATAAAAGAGGCATGGTGTCTTGGGTAAGGTTTTACATGATCGATATGGAAAGACCCTACGGATTGTTTTCAAGACGTTCTTGGCAGTCTGAGCGCTTGGAAAGGGACCAAAGTAGGTTGCGCCCTCGACATTTTCGCGTCTGGCCGTGGATACACGCGGGACTTCTTCATTTGTGGTTATTTTTATGTACAGATAGGATTTATCGTCTTTTAATATAATGTTATATCGGGGTTTGTGTATCTTGATAAGTTCTGCTTCGAGTAGTAGCGCTTCTATTTCACTATCAACTTCCCAGTGTTCGATTTTATCAATGTTTTCAACAAGTGCTGCAGTTTTAGGTCCTAATTTCTGAGGATCCTGAAAATATGAGCGTACTCTATTTTTAAGATTGATCGCTTTTCCGACATAAATTATCCGGTTGTCTTTATCATGATACAAATAGACGCCCGGTTTATCCGGGAGTGATGCAATGGCATCTATTAATTTTTCTTTTACTTGTGACATATGCTTATTATACCCGAATCACTATTTTTTCTTATGCAGGATTTTATATGAAAAAAGTGAAATGACAGGAACACCGAGTAAATAAAGTATTCCTATTAATGTCACAGAATGCTTATAGAAAGGCAAAACCTCAGAATCTTTCGTGGTGGAATGATTAAGTGCGTTCACGGATATAAGTAAAGAAGCATCATCACGAATTGCCGTCTTAATTCCTTTTCTGATAATAGTTTTGCTACCAAAAGGCGGGATTATTACAAAAATCTGTTCAGAAGTACGTGACCCTTTATAATTAGTTTCCTCGGTTATCAGTTCAGATACGCCGGTGTTACCTGAGTTGATGAGATTAATCTTCCATGAAAGTGGTGTTCCTGCAAGATGACTCTTTGAGAGCTCTATTGATGTATCAACTTGTTTTTTAAGATCAGGCTCATCGCCGATAAAATTGACTACAATGTCACGAGTATCCAAATCTTCCCCTCTATATGCACCCGCTGGATAAGGAGTCTCACTGCTCTGACCTTTTCTTACAAAAGCAATATGATTTAAGTCGAACGAATTAAAATAATCGACTCCATTGGTTGTATTTTCCCAGGTTGGGTCAACCGGTATCCACCCTTTCTGTTCATCGTAATATTCAGGCCAGGCATGAAGCGTATCCTGCGAAAGCGATGCTGGCCGTAACTTGGAGTCATTTGTATAGGCATAGCCATTTATTTCACGCGTAGGGATACCAGCAGCGCGCGCAAGAGCGATAAAGAGATCCGTAAACTCCATACATACGCTATTTTCCGGCGAGGATAGGATCCCTTTCGCGCCAACTCTATCGATATTGGTATTTGTTTTGGATGAATTATAGGTAAGAGTATCGACAACGTACCTGTAAATGTTTTCCGGGGTTTTAAGTGTTGCTGCCAGCGATGCGATTTGAGGATCGTCAACATCCCAATAAGGCTGTTTTTGTGTTAATACTTTCCTCTGTGTATCAGAAAGCACTTCTTTATTTTGTCTTGATAAATAGACGATAGCTTTAGCAATAACTTGAACTTGAATCGTTTCTTTAGGTTTTAATATATACTTTGCGATATAATTGCCATCTTCATCGGCTATAACTGATTGAGGTTTTGGCAGTATTGACTCATATACAACAGTTTGAAACGGAGTGTTCATCGGTAACGCAATTTCTGTATAGACGCTATTCCTTTGGGAGTTGCTCAGGTGATACGTTAATCCCATTGTATAGACCTGCTTATCACCGAAATTCATGGTGATCCCCGACATAATCATTTGTTCAGTTGAAAACGTGTAGTTAGTGTGTATTCCAGCTTCTTCAGCGGATGCCGGTTTTGGAAAAATGGTTGATGCAGCACCAAAACTTGCCGGCACTGATACAGTAACAATATATTCTTTAAGGCCATTACTTGAAATTTTTGGTATGGAAATACTCCAAGATGTTCCCAGTTTTTGAGTTATTGATTCTGAGTCATATTCGATTGTAAAATTTCGAGTTGTGTTTTTACCGATTACCTGATCGGCAAAATTAAGATTGATTGCTGAGGTTGATGCTTCCTGCTTAAAATCTGCTTTAATTGATTTAGCTTTGTCGTAAGCTTTAAGATTTGAAATTTTTGCTGATCCCACTCCAAGCGTATATTTATTGGTGTAATACTCGGCGGTAAGATTCGTTATTCTGATGTTTTGAGTTACATGCGTCGACCCGTCTTCATTTATTGTGTACTTTACCGTGTCACTTTCTGTGAAGTCAGATGCTGCCGAAGCATGTACGGTAAAAACCGAGATAGATAGGATGAGAGCAGCTATTAGTGCTAACTTTTTCATAGTCTAATTACTATACCAGATCATAAGGCCACCTTATTAAACGTATTTGGCCTATAGTTTTCCACTATTGACATTTATGGTATAATTCGGACATCTTTTGGATGTATTTTAAGCTTTGAGCTTAAATATACGTGTACAAGATCGGCCCTACGGTGTCCAGTACCCAAATTCTTAAACAGTTAAATTAGCTAAATAAGGGACAGCTGGCCAACCATATTTTTTAGCATACTCGTTCGGTGACAGGTTTTTGAGTCCTTCATGTGGTCGGGTATTAT